>JBGCEO010000066.1:0-32082 GCA_045106475.1 Granulosicoccus sp. | reverse complement strand
ACGTTGGCTGCCTACGCACTCTGGCGGATGATGCAACGCGCTGCCCTGCCTGATCAAAGCCAATCACCTTATGTGTTTGCACCGCTACAGGGAACGGAGAATTCCACCGTATTTGCAGAAGAGCCTACGAAATCTGTAGAGAGTGAATAACCTAAAACCCTAAGTGAACTAAAGGCAGATCACTTATATTTATACAGCAGAGCTTTGTCTATATGACAGTAGTCATCAGGAGAGCGTAACAAGCGATCCTGATGTTCAGGCTCACTGCTAACAAAGTTTTCTAATGGCAACAACTCCACCACAATACTGGCATGATCTGGACGTGCGTTGATGTATTCGCGTGCCTCGATAAGATGCTCTGGTATTCGACTGTATACACCGGTTCGGTATTTTTCACCTACGTCTTCTCCCTGGCGATTGATACTGTAAGGATCAATAACTTCAAAGAAGCAAGTCATCAGACCGGTAACATTCTGCCTGGCGCAATCAAAACGGGTACGCACACATTCAGAGTATCCATCGTACGGGCCTTGCGTAGTCTGACCAGATCCGTTGGCACGCCCTGCTTCTGTCTCTATAACCCCGGGCACATATCGCAAGAATTCCTGAACACCCCATAAACATCCACCGGCAAAAAATATCTCTTCCATTCTAGGACCAAGTAATTATTTTAAGATACAGGGTTATAGGCTTACTCTACAAGAAGCAAATACCACTGATCAATCAAGCTTCTTTCTTCGTCCGTAATGCCTGTTAAGTTGCCTATGGGCATTGCTTTGGTAACCACTGTTTGCTGATGTATTAATGCTGCTTGTCGAACGATGTCCTCCCGGGTATCAAATACAATTCCCAAGGGTGCAGCTGTAAATCCCGGTTGCGTTGGGGCTCTGGCATGACAAGAGCTACAGCGCTCGCTAATAATATTTTGAACGATGCTTATGTCCACGCTTTCGGTATTGGCGAGTTCTGCTTGAGATGGCTTCGACGGGGCCATCAATGCAATAATCGCAATTAAAATGGCACCAGCTGCATAAATTGGCATTAGTGACGCATTGCCCTTATGTCTGGCAACAAAGTAGACCCTTATAAGAGCGCCGATAAGAGTTATTGCAATCAGTATCAACCAATTCAGCTTATGCCCGTATGTCATCGCATAGTGATTACTGATCATGACGAATAAAACAGGCAACGTGAAATAGGTGTTATGAACCGAGCGCTGTTTTCCGCGAATGCCGTGAATCGGATCAGGCAGCCTTCCTTCAGCTTTCGCCTGCACCAGATCTTTTTGCCCGGGGATGATAATGAAGAAAACATTGCCCACCATGATCGTGCCAAGCATCGCTCCAAAATGCATATAAGCACCTCTACCACTGAATATCTGGCACAACGCAAATGCCAGCAAGGTCAGTGCAGCAAAAATTATCAGGGAGAGATTTCGTTCATTTTTGCCCATCTCACTTTTACACAGCCAATCATAGGCAATCCACCCGAGAGCTATCACAGCGATTCCTATGAGTATTGCTACCGGTTTAGATAAATCCGCTACCCCCGGGTCAATCAGGTATAGCTCAGCCCCATACCAATACATTAGTGCGAGCATAAACATCCCGGTGATCCAGGTTGTATAGGCCTCCCACTTGAACCAGTGAAGTGTTTCCGGCATCAACACTGGTGCCAGCTGATACTTCTGGGCGTGATACATGCCACCGCCATGCACTGACCACAGCTCACCTGAAACGCCCTTCTCTGAATCTTCTGAGGCTTTTGGAGCTTCCAAATGGTTGTCTAGCCATATGAAGTAAAAAGAAGCGCCTATCCACGCAATGCCTGTGATCATATGGACCCAACGGCCGAGTAGATTTGCCCATTCGAGTAAGTACGCGCTCAATTCATTTGCCTCAAAAAGCGTTGCTGTGACGGTAAATCATGTCCGTTTTAGCAACAAAGCGCTTTGTGGTCCAGCAATGATTGCAATCCGACCTGACGGAGCCTCGCATATCAAGTGATTCCCAGCAATGACGTATGCCATTGGTTGGGGATTTGCTGCATTTTCCAGTGCTGCTAATCATGTGAGTCTCTGCAGAAATTTAGAGCGTTTCTTGGAGAAATTGCTCTAGAACTCGATGTCGTACGGCAGCTGGTATTCATACTCTTCAAGGTTTTCCCTTGCACCGATATAGTCCACTACAGCAAATAGCGCTGAAGCCACCATTGGCGCTAATACGCCATGCCAGACATTCCTTCGATAATTTACACCCTGCCGACCATCAGTGATAAAAACCCGGGGCTCTTTTGCAACACCATTTAGCTCATCCGCTACGATGACGAGAAATTTCTCCTGTGTCATCGGAATAAATGCTTGTGAGCCCAATGGATGGCGTTCGACGTATGACAGCTGATAAGGGTTCGAAATGGGCTTAGCCTCAAACAAGCTGATACCGGTAACTCCGCTGTCATCCACATCCAGATTAGCCAGATTGCTGTAGCGAAGGCAATTACCGTTGTTGATACTGATTGATTCAGCGTTGGCTGTTTCAATAACGCTACCGTAAGCTCTAAATTGTTCTGCGGTTAGCGGCTCAGGGGTCAAGGATTTCATGTTCAACACTCTAAAAACGAGCAAGGCCATGACGTTGTGAAGGTCGTGGGCTCGATCTTTTAGTATAGCTTAGGTCTGAGCCACCGGCTTACAGCAAAATAAGGATGTCACCTTGAGCGGATCGCTAGCGTTTACGAACAGCTCGACAATGGACAGCGAGTAACGAGCCTGCTGGTATGCTCCGATAACTGGACAAGGTATAGGTTGTGGCTGTGGTTAAAAAAGAGCCTTCCCTGGCCCTAACCGGCTTCCTGCCTTAACACCACTTGGAGGAGGAAAACGAAAGTCACTAATCTCTCGTTAGGTATAGATTACGCAAGCACCATCGATAGGTATGTGAAATATTCACGCCGATGCATGGTCTTTGTCCCAATGGGTGGTTGAAAGTACATCTAAAGCAAGCTTTAACGCCTTTTGGCCGGCATGTGTCTGCTACAAACGAACATTGACGGCCTAATATTTTTGTTGATCAGATCGACGCTCAATCTACCTTTGCCCACTCCAGAGAGCGCTTTACAGCCTTTAGCCATTCTTTGTAGCGCGCCTGAGCGTCGCTACGTGGCATACGCGGCTTAAACTCCTGCTCTGACTCATAGAGCTTTGCCAGTGAAGGTAGATCCGTCCAGACACCCGATGCCAAACCAGCCAGAAAGGCCGCGCCGCGGGCAGCTGATTCAGTTTCAGAGGAACGCACTATAGTTACATCCGTAATGTCAGCCTGGAACTGCATAACAAAATCGTTTGTACTCGCGCCGCCATCAACACGCAGGTAATTCAAGGGCAGGCCGGATACATCGGCAATCGCTGCGGCCATATCGTGTACCTGGAAAGCAAGTGCTTCTAAGGTTGCGCGTATCAGATGGGCTTTGTTTGCCCCCCGGGTCAAACCTACAATGGCGCCTCGTGCATGAGGATCCCAGACAGGTGCCAGAAGACCACTAAAAGCAGGCACGAAGTAAACACCATTGGTATTCTCGGTGGACACAACCGCTTCTTGAGTGCTTGAAATAATCTGCAGCTCATCACGCAACCATTGAACGGCAGATCCGCAGTTAAAAATCACACCCTCCACCGCGTACTGTGGATTGTCTCCTATAGAGGCAGCTAAGGTAGTAGCAAGGCCGCTGTCAGGTTTTGCCAGCACATCACCGGTATTCATCATTATCACTGCCGATGTACCGTAGCTGCATTTGGCCATTCCTTTGCTAAAACAAGCTTGTCCAAACAAGGATGCCTGTTGATCTCCCACTGCTGCACACAGGTCAATTTGAGCGCCTAAATGCTCTTCACAGGTATGGGCATAGTACTCTGAAGATCTCTTAACCTCTGGCAACAGACTTTCTGGAATGTCAAATTTATCCAGTAAGTGTTGATCCCACGATAACTCTTTTATGTTGTATACCAGTGTTCGCGATGCGTTCGTGCGATCGGTGATATGGCTCTTGCCATTGGTTAAATTCCAGATAAGCCAGGAATCAACAGTCCCAAATGCAAGCTCTCCTTTATTGGCTCGAGCGCGAGCATCGGGTATGTTATTGAGCAACCAATTGATCTTCGATGCTGAAAAGTATGCGTCTACCACTAAACCCGTATTGGTGGCGACGTAGTCAGCTATTTCAGGCGCTAACTTTTCGCAGTACTCAGTGGTTCGGCGATCCTGCCACACAATAGCATTATGAATCGGCTCCCCCGAAACACGATCCCAGATGATGGTTGTTTCTCGTTGGTTTGTAATCCCGATACACGATATCTGTTGCGCAACCAACCTGGCTTTATTAATCGCATCTCGAGCCACACACAACTGCTTAGTCCAGATTTCAATTGGGTCGTGTTCCACCCAACCTGGATTAGGATAATACTGAGTGATTTCTTCGCTAACGGACGCAATAGCCTGACCGTCAGACCCGAAAACAATCGCGCATACCCCGGTTGTGCTTGCATCGAGCGCCAGAACATACTTGTTATCCACTATTTGTACCTATCTCCAGTAGACGAATAACACGTTGATGTATAAAAGACAGAAGTTTTGTGCCTATACCAGCATCGCCCTGAACCCAGAATGTTGTATCAGCCCCTGAAAATCAAGCTACGGTCAGAGAATTTTTAACAGCGCGAGATTTTGACACAATTGTAGGTACTATAGCCTGCAGGTCAATTAACGTCTGTGTTGCGCTGTATAGGTGACAAGACCTCAATACAGGAGTAAAGCTAAATGCCAGCGGCACTGTGTTTTATCGATATGCCTTTCGGGAAAAAAACGGATTTAGCCAGTGGTGTGGAAATCGATTTTGATCGAATCTACACGCAAGCCATTAAGCCTGCTATAGAGTCTGTTGGTCTGGAGTCGCTGCGCGGTGATGAAGAAACGTCAGGCGGGATAATTCATGCTGCCATGTTTGCCCGACTTCTCTTGGCTGAGTATGTTGTAGCAGATCTTACACTGGCCAATCCCAATGTTTTTTACGAATTGGGCATTCGTCATACAGCGATGCCGTTTACAACGGTGCCCATTTTTGCAACGACTCATGCGCTGCCTTTTGATGTTGCTTTGATTCGAGCAGTGCCTTACGAACTTGAGAACGGTATCCTTTCAAATCAAAGCGCTCAGAAGCTTGAAAAATCAATAGCCGATCGACTTAAACAGGCCATCGACGGCTCGGCTACGAACGACAGTCCGCTATTCCAACTGTTACCACAGTTCCCCGGTATCAATCTGGAGCATGAAGCTACAGAAGCGTTTCAGGATCGAGTAAAGGCCCAAGCTGCTTTTGCGATGCAACTAGACGAAATATTGGCAAACCACAAAACCAATGAGAAACGCCGTCAGGGGCTATTGGCAGTGCAGGAACAATTAGGCGCGATAAATGTTGCTCAGCGCAATGTGGTGGTTACCCTGATGCTGTCCTATCGTGATGTTGAAGCCTGGAATGAAATGATCGCTTTGGTGGAATTGATGGCAGATCATGATCAGAACCTGGCATTTGTTCGTCAGCAATGGGCGCTGGCTCTGAACCGACGCAATAACGGAACTGATCGCAACAGAGCAATCGAGTTGATGCTGAATCTAAAAAAAGAACAAGGACCCGATCCAGAAACACTGGGTATTCTGGGTCGAATTTATAAGGATCAATATCAAGAAGCTCAGCAAGCAGGCAGCATAATGGCCTCAGCGGCCTTGGATGATGCGATTGCCACTTACAGACAAGGTTTTGAGTCTGATCCGCGTGACTACTATCCAGGAGTCAATGCAATCAACCTGCTCGTGCAAAAAGGCGATGCAGACGCCATGAAGGAGGCAAATGATCTCTTACCATTGGTAAGTTTTGCAGTAACCAGAAGCGGAGGCGCGACTTCCAGTGATTATTGGGTGGTAGCAACCGCCTTTGAGTTGGCTTGTGTTGGTAAGGACTGGGTTCGTGCAACCAGCCTACTTCCACGTGTCCTCTCAACGACCAAAGTTTCGTGGAAAATCAAAACCACCAGCGACAATCTGGTATTACTACAACAGGCGTTCAATCAGCAAAATGATCACCCTAAAGAAATAGAACAGTACATTGAAGAACTTAAAAAACGGGAAAAATACCTAAAAAGCAGTTAGCAATGGGCCGTATTTTCTCTACTTACTATACTTTCAGGTCGCTGTCTTAAACGATATCGGCGCCTCATAAGCTATTACAAACGACTGTTATCGTTTTGCAGCATGTTGAGTGTTACTACTAAAGTGTAAGTACTTGTTGAATGCGTTTGAGCAAGCTTTCTTTATGCGATACTGCAGTGACAGCTAGCATAGGCACAACAAACTAAAGTTGCTACCCCGAGTCCTTTACTCTACGTGGTTTCCATGAATAAGAACCGGATATTCTTAAGTTACAGGCGTGATGATAGCCCTGGATATGTCAGCCGCTTAGAGCAGGAGCTTGAGGGCGCTTTTGGTAAAGGTCGGGTATTTCGGGATACCACCGATATACCCGGGGGCACGAAATGGAAAAACGTTATCGATGCCAACCTGAATAACTCAGCGGTACTGCTCTTGATTGTTGGTCCGCGATGGGAATCGATCTGGCACGATCGCATCAACGATGAAGTTAATTACATTGCTCTGGAAATAATGCGTGCACAGGAGCTGGGTATACCCATTTTTCCAGTGACTTTGGGCGGAACCCAATTATCAAAAGGTTTGGATCTTGGCAGCATCAATTTTATTTACGAAAACCAGTTCCATGATATCTCGGACAGACAGGGACGCTGGAGCGGTGACTTTGATCAACTAGTTAGGCAACTGGAAACGGTTCCAGGCATGGGATCGGCTCAATCCCAAGGCGCTGCTTTGCCTAAAATTCCTAAAAAAAGCGGTAAATCCACCTTAAAATGGGTAGCAGCCTGTGCCGCCCTGGTTATTATCACAGTTGTTTGGTTTGGGCGCGATGCTGACATAGATGTTCCAGTCGCCAAAGATGACCCGTCTGATCCTCTAAAAGAGGTTTTGATCGCTAATAAGGCTCAACATGAGAGAATTCCCGCGGAGCAAACCGCTGCTAACGTAAGCCAAGCAGCTGCAGAAAAACCAACAAGCGCCTCGGCTAATACAACTAATCAAACATTTCCAGACATCAGCGGAAAGTGGTTAGGTCAAGCCGGCAATGTTGTGTATGTGCAACAGTATAATGACGGTACTTTCATTATAGATAGTCCGGGCTATGGCACAGGAAAGGGACGTTTTTTTACTAAACTACCACGAAAATTCGAAGTAGAAATTTTTGGAATTGGTCGAGGAGAATACTCAGTCTCTGCTACCAATGATAAAGCGATGGGCTGGATGATCATTAATGGCCAGCAACAGTATGAGACATTGGTAAGAATTCAATAGTGCCTCGCGCACTTTACTTATGTTTCTGCCTGATCCGGCGTTTTGTTTAGCGAGGGCTCCGGCTCATCTGTCAGCACGCGTTCACGCCATTGGCTGTTTTCACTCAGCAGGATGGACTCCACGTTGTTTACAAACACAGGGAATGCACTGCTTGCGTCATAAGGTGCTGCTTTTGCTAGAAACAGGTATTTTTCACGTTTAAGCAACTCAGCTGTTGATCGATAGTCTACCCAAAGATCCCGGTATTGGAACAATGACAATAAACCGCTAACTATTGCCGTTAATGCACCAATAATAGCCACGGCAATCCTGGCTTCTACTGTGTCAAAGCTCAATGCAATCAATGGAATCAATGAGCCTGCCACTAATGAAAAACACTGCAAACGCATGTACAGGTTTTTGTTGGTCGTACTTTTCTGATTGTACCAATCGAGCTGATCATCAACTCGTTCTGCAAGATACTTTTCTGGAGAAAGCGGTTCTAGATTCATGATGTAGAATGGGAATCTCTGTTTTTATAAAGTTGAAGTACCTTGTGTTTAACTTGCCTAAACTGTCGTTTAATCCGTATCTCGTAACGGTAGAGGCGACAAATAGCCATCGACTCCGCTAACGGCTACGTCACGCACTAGATAGAGTTTGTTGTTTGAGCGTCGTGCGGTATGGCCTTCCAGAGTGATTGACCTAGGTTCTCTGTACAAGATACCCAAACGTCTGCTTAGACAATCGGCCCGGTAGACAACATTGGCTTTTTTTGCACGTTCTTCAACGGTGATGTGGGTAAGCGTTATCTCATCCCGTGGATTCTCGTCAATGACACGCTTTTTTATTTCATTTCTTGCGCGACCATGTCCACCCTGTTGTATGCACATATCAAAAATAGCGGTTAAGCAACGATGATTTCGGATTTGGACATCACTCAAGCCCTCAAGGAAGGCTAGAGTTGATAGCATCAGTTGTCCGTATTTTTCATAGGCAAAATTCATCTGTATTTGTTTGAACTGCTCAACTCGTCCCATAGCCCGAAAACACTTATTCCAGGGCGCTGTTACCTTAGACTTACCGGCACCTATGGATATACTGTCTCCCCACTTGATCGCTTTTGATTGACTACCCTTTACTATTCTTGATAGCTCATCAAATCTCTCAGGCGTGTCAAAGCACGCTTGCAGGGCATCTGGATCAGCTAGATAGAACAATTCAAAGAGCCGCTGCAGCGTACCGCTTTTGAAGTTGAACTGTATAACGCCAAACGAAAGACCGGCTCCGTCAAAGTTGCCGGTTACTTGCTCGTAGGGATTCCCTCGGGTCTCATAGCTGGCAACCACCTGTAGACCGCAATCAAAAGCAAATACAGGTTTTAATGTGCTTTTTCGAGATGGTTTGCTCACACTGACGACCACTGCAGAAGAGCTGAGTTGTACAACCTTGTTAAATAGCCCTTCTTTTTTTAACCGTTTAGCCGATGCCCATAAGTTATCCGCATCCTTTGCCACTAACGACACACCCAGACCTTTATCGATGGAGCGCGGTCTTACGGAATCCACAGATAGCGGACCCACAATATCTCGAAGCATTTGTACACCCGAGATCACATCTCGGTGGATGAACAAGGAGCCATCGCTTGAAAAATACTCTTTGGCTTTAAAGTTGGGTGTCAGTCTGGAATTGGCTTTAGCTGCCACCAGAAAACCTGCCTCTTCTACTATGCTACTCACATGTTCTCCCTGTTTATTGCATCACCTGGTGTGAATCAGGATTGATCAACAATCCAGCACGGACGTTGCTTGTCATACATGGAATGTTAAATGGCTAGAAACCACTGAAATCTTTTGCATGAACCTGTTTAGCCGCGACAGCCTTGCCTATTTTTTGTAGTCCTTTGACGTTGGCTGCGCAATCCATTTTTTGCATCTGCTTTGCATCAATCTTCTTCACACCCAAGCGCTGTAAACCTTCGTCTGTTAGTTCGGCGTTGTAACGCATATAGGTGAACAGCTTTGGATTAACCGGCCCGGCACAGAGCGAGTTGTTGTCACTACGAAGATCTCCTACCTCACTATCGATGCTATCCCCTGCCAGGCACTTTCCAAACATACGGCATAGTAGATCCTGTTCATTTGCCGCAGCAAACATTAATGCCGATGGAATAGTCGTGGCATTGTAGAGCAGGTTCATATCACCTGGTGCAAGGCCTTCATTGGCTATTGGACTGGATCCGGTACCCACCGACACCACTAACAATTGATCCTCTCCAGTGGCCCAATTAAGCCTATAGGGCTCTGACGTTGCCATCAGAAAGCACTGAAACGAAGGATTGTTATAACTGGTGACACCTCCATCAACAAATATGAATTCCTGTTTTCCAACACGAACACATTCCGGTGGGAAAAAAGTAGGTGCCGCAGTGCTGGCCCGAACCAGCTGCCAAAGCGGCAGATTCAGATTGTTGTCTGGTAGTTTTTTATCGTTGAATAGCGCATACGGATTGTTCGACAGCGGCCATGGTGAGTCTGTGCTTGCGTTACGCATGACCAGCATCAACAGTGTTTTCAGTTTGTTGCTTCCCAGAGTTTGCGTACCTATTTCCTTCTGCAGCGTCTTGCGTAAATGATCATCATCGTATTTGTAGTGGAACTTATTAAGCAGAAATGTCCTGTCAAACATCTCCTCGCCTTGTGCCTCGTAAAAAGCACGTAGTTTATCGACGGACCAACCCAGTGATAGGCCAGTGGCAAGAATGGCACCTGTGCTGGTACCGGCTATATAATCAAAATAGTCCGCGAGAGTCTCGTGCCCTTTTTTGTTGACGATTTTCTCAATTTTAGCCAGCACCTCGATGGTTAAGGCACCGCGAATTCCGCCACCATCCAATGTGAGTATCTTGTGAGGACCTGGGCTATCAGCTCGTTTTTTTGCGCTCATGACAATGGAACTCTGTGGTTGCTATAAAAAGTTAAATACTGTTTATTCAGTTGATATCTATCACGATGTGTATAAAACCACTATTGCAGCGTTTGAGGCTTGGCATTTTCACGCCAGATACCGGTCGCTGTCACGGTAAAGTCTGGCAATGCTCGCGCAATCCAGATCTGATTTACTATCCCTTCAACCACCACAGTGGCACCGGAGGCTACAACGACGGGATCAGACTGTAGCCCTTGTGAATCGTTGAGTCTGTAAATCTGATAATCCTGATCCGATTGGTTTATAAAGGTTTGCTTAACCGCAACCTGATCGTCCGTTTGGATCTTGCTCTTTACAAGCTGCCAGACTTGGTCATTAATCTTTTGACTATTAGAGACATATTCCTGCAAAGCCTGCTTGTCAAAACTCTGTTTAACCGACGCCTTACTTTGGTGATAACGAATCGCATCAATGAAAACGTCATTCATTTCTTGTGATTTAGCGAGTAGTTTCTGCTTTTCGCCGATCGAGTAGCTTAAGGCGGAAGATCTATCAGCTTCTTCAGTGAGTTGAAATTTTTGCTCTTCTATTTCCTTTTCCTTTTCGTCGAGAAGATCATCCTTCTTGCTCACCTGCTCGGCTAGAATTACAAACCTATTAAACTCCCCATTAAGGTCTGTTTTTTGCGCTTCTATTGTCTTATCTCTTTTTTCTAAATCCTGACCAAGTGATACTAAAGCTTTATCCTTTTGCCAAAAACCCACACCTAAACCAATAGTTGCAACCAGTCCGGCTATCACCGATGTCAAGAAGCTACGCTGACGCTTGCTGGCACTTTTCTGTGCCTTCATGCGTTGTTCCTGTTCATAGGCGATGGCGCGAGTATGCTCTAGCTCTCTGGACTGCTCAGCAGCCCGAAGTTGCTCATCTTTTTCCTCGTCATTTTTAACGCGACTTGCATCCAGAAATCGCATGGCTTGATCAAATCCGGGCGCGATTTGCGATGCCCAGATAGCATTGGGTTCATTCCGTTGCCGCCATTGCAAGGCTAATTGTAAATCCGGATCTCGCCATAATCCTGCTTTATTGTCTTCATACAACTCAGCCGTCGCAGCTAGCCTGCGATAGATTTGCGTTGAGGCAGCCTCTTCATCAGACCAAGTCAAAAGACGCTGCCACATACGCATGAGGCTTTCGTGCGAAATATCTATAACCGTATCGGCTGAGAGCTCGTCAGTGATTGGAGGCATAAGGAATGAGCGACTAGGCTTTCTGAAAACATCTATAACCTGAATCATCTCGTCCTGAGTACACGGGGCAAGATCACAGAGTGTTTGTAGTGAAGTTGGGCGACGAATACCCTCGATACTGAGGGTTTTGTCGGTCAGAGATTTGAAAAGATTCTCTGCCAGTTGCCTTTGTCGCGGTGATTGAAGCTCTGCATAGGCTTTCTCTGCATGCCTGTCCAGGGCGTGTGACATACTGCCAATAGCATGGTAGTTTTGCGTGCCCAGAGGCTGCCCTACTTCGTTGTTTGCACTCCAGTGTGCCCAGATTCTATTGAGTGCATGCTGCAATATAGAAAGCTGGTCGGGGTTATCACCCGGATCGTTAATCAGTCTGGTCAACAGAACATCATCTATACGCGCTCCTGCCACGCCAATGGGCCCGGTTATCGCCAGTCTGCGCTGCTCTCTGGTCATCCGCGGCACAAGATACTGACCCTGATTAATCGCTTCAGCTAAGCCTTCGAACTCAGTACAGTCTCCAAGAAAATCTGAGCGCATCGTAAGCACTACATAAACGCGTTTATTTGTTCGCTCAGTGACACTCAGCAAGAGCTTTACAAATGCCGTCGCCTCATCTCGTGATTGCTCGCTAGCTGCACTGTCAATCTCGCTCAACCGACGAAAACGAAACAGTTCCTCAAACTGATCAACGATGATCAGTAGATTGGTACTCTCGCTTAGGCGAGCTTGATCATAAGCATCTATGAGACCCATTTTGCTCATGCGCAAATTGGTCTCAATGATGTCGGACAAGGACATTCCCTGAGCCGTGTATTCATCAAACAACACACCGTTTTGAGCAAGCGCCTGGGCAAGCGATGCAATCGGGTTTTCTCCGGGCCTGCAAGTGGCAATACGCCACTTTGTCCCGGCTTCCGGCATCAGGCCGCTGTGCAAACCCAGGCACAAGCCACAGTTGACCAGTGAAGACTTACCACTGCCAGAGGTGCCGATGACCGTCAGAAATCGGGTCGCTGCCAGCTTGTCTATCATCGCATCAGTCTGGCATTCACGGCCAAAGAACAAGTGCTCTTCACCCTCTCTGAATGGTCTTAATCCGGGAAAGGGAAAACGAACTCCTGTTTTTTCAAGCACGCTGCTCATACCACTACAGCCTCAGTCCCAATCGACTGGAGCAAGTTATCAACCTGTGATTGATCAAATCCACTCATGGCATCGATCAGATTTGGCTCATCCATATCGATCATATCTTGCTTGTCACAGCTCGAAGGTGCAGCCAGGTAGGTGTACGTTTGAAAGGGTTTGTTGTTGCTACGATATCCGGGTAATTTACGAATCTCACTGTCGATTGATCGTTTCCAGGCCTCATCACCCATGCCATAGAAAACCAAAATCGTATCGGCATTGGCCAGTTGATGCTCATTGATGGCCCGCACCTCAGCAGCATCACCTTTAAAGGCCGGTAGCGATACATTTAGTCCGCTATCTCTGCACTGCTTACGAAGTGCAACCGTTGCTTTTCGATCTTCTTCAGTGCAGATTAGATAGATGGCATGCTGAGGCTGAGTATTGACTACCTCTTCATCGCTGTCCGGGCTTCCAGATTCGGCCTCTGCGTGTTCACGTTCTATTAAACTGATTGCAGATTCTGCCGCCGAACGGAAATCTTCAAAGCTACCTTCAATTAGTTCAGCCCCCTTTTGCGCCTCCGGATCGGATTGCAGAGATTCAATGAAATTGCGTTGGCGCATTTGCTCGGATAGGCCATGTTCTGCAATCCATACCACACGTCTCAGCCCGCGCGACTCGCTGTGTTTAGCTGCAACATCGTTTTGCAGATCAGCCGTTGATTTATCGCTAGGACCATCCGGAACCACGCCGTATTTACTGCCGATCAGGTGTAGCGACAACTGACATTGGCCCACAAGAGCATCTACGCTTTCCAGGTAGTTGGATTCGGTTCTGGGCAATTGCCTGTCTGGTAGCACTCGATAACCCAGCCGCCGGAGTTCGGCCTCTAGAACCTCTCTGTACTTCTTTAAATCAAAACTGCATTCAGCCAGATAGATAACGGGTTTGTTAGAATGTTCTGAACCCGTGTTGGATTCCTCACCCAGCTCACTTAATAAAACGGCAATTTCAAAGGCCAGCTTATTAAGCATCCGATTGAAATCCTGGCCATACTGCTTGCCATAGAATTCATCCATTTCCACCGGTACACCATCTTCGGTTTTATAAAATTCGTAACCCAATAGCTCCTGCATAATGGAGGGCAGCGGCTCTTCTGAATCAACAGGAGATTTAAGTACCTTGAAAATACGAGCTTTGTTTTTAACCAACAAGCCGCCAGATCGGTCAGCATGTTCACAGAAGGCATTAACCTCGCGGGCACACCATTCCGAATTTAGATAGCGAGGCGAAAGTACAGAAACAAGCGCTGCTGTTTTGCTGAATTGACTAACGATTTCGTCGGCAAAATGATCATTGCCTTGTAGTTTGTCGTCACGCCAGATGTTGACTGATTTACCCATGCGCATGCTCAACAACGCCTCAAGCGATGCATGAAATCGACTAATCCAACCCGACAAATCCTCTTTTAAAGGCTGGTTATCGATATGCGCGTAACTGATGAAAAGGTCCTTTTCATACACGGCCATGGTGCATTTCCCTTGATTACAACTCACCCTATTACTGTTCAGAGTCAACAGTCGAGTCAGGTTTTAACAGACCTGACGGACGAAGTATAGATGAGTTCTATGTAATCAAAACAGGGGAATGCTTTAAGGCGGCAATCAACTCACCTTGCATGTCAATGCTCTGACACTTCTGCTTGAGCAGGATCAGTCCATGAATGCTCTAAACGTGTTTTTCGTACTCCAAACAGGCGGCATCCACACCAGCGCACTGTGGTGTCTTGAACCCGTGTCGCGTTAAGCACATCTCGAGCGCGCTTAGGCATCTTAGAACATTCGCTTTGCGGCACACATAACCCATCGTGCCAATGCGCCAGATAATGCCATCCAGTGGTCCGAACGATGTACCTATTTCGATACCAAAGTCCTCGAGCATATCAGAACGCAAAGCCGCACCGTTGCCACAAGCTGAAGGTATATAGACGCCTGTGACGTTATCCATCAAGTTGTCCTGATCAGCAAACAGCTCTAAGCCCATGGCCTGTAAACCCGCTCTTAGGGCACGACTGGTTAGTTGATGGCGCTGTTGACACTGCTCAAGACCTTCTTCGAGCAGCACTCGTGCGCATTCTCTGGATGCATACAGCATAGAGGCAGATTCAGTGTGATGATTGAGCCGCAACGGGCTCCAGTAATCCATCAGCATCGCAAGATCAAAATAGTTGGATTGAATAATCGGGCCGTCTGCATCAACCACACCTGCGGGCCGGATACCTGCTTCGGTGTGTTTACGAGACAGTATCTTCTCAGCCACTGTGTCATTGAAAGTAATCGGTGATGAACCTGGCGGACCAGACAAACACTTCTGCAAGCCTGCACTAACTATATCTATCTGTAATTCATCAACCGGTAAAGCGTTGCCTCCAAGCGTGGCAGTGGCGTCAACATAAAACAGAACGCCGTGGGCTTTGCAAATCTCACCGATCTCCTTTAGAGGTTGCTTAACAGTGACCGATGTATCGCCATGGCTTATGGCGAGTACTTTTGGCTTGTACTGCTTGACTGCGTCCTCGATGTGTTGAGGATCGAATACAGTACCCCATTCAGTATCAATGCTGACGGCGTTGGCACCCGAACGCATGGCAATCTCTTTGAGTAGATGCCCAAAACGACCATAGATTGGAGCAAGTACAGTATCGCCAGGTTCGATAATTGACGCCAGACAAGCCTCAATACCCGCTCTAGCGGTACCGTTGATCAAGAAGGTCTGGGTGTTTTGTGTTTCGAACACCTGGCGGTACAACACCTGTACCTGATTCATGTACTCAGTAAACTGCGGATCAAACTGGCCCTGCAAAGGTGTGGACATAGCTCTGAGCACACGCGGATAGACATCAACGGGCCCGGGCCCCATCAATAAACGCGGCGTGGGATCCAGTTCTTCAAACAGGACATTGTTACTCTTTTCTGTACTCACAAAATTTCCTTTAAGCAGGTAAGGCGTTGTGTTCAGATGCAATGCGCACCAGGCTATCCAACATCAGCTGGGCTCCACAGCCTGCATCCTCGGTTGTTACGGATTCAGCAGGATTGTGGCTCACGCCACCCTTGCATCTTACGAAAATCATGCAGACCGGGGTAATGTGTGCCATAGCCGCAGCATCATGGCCTGCGCCGCTGGACAATACGACAAGAGGATGACCTTGCCCCTCTATGGCTGCGCTCACCTGCGCAATCAGATGCGCGTCACAGTGCACAGACTCCGCATCATGTGTTCGCAGTATCTCTATCTCGACCTTCTGAGCGCTAGCGATCTGTTGAATCTGTTCAAGCACAGAGTCCACAGCTTCAATACGCACGGGATCGTCAGCTGCGCGGATATCAACACTGAAATTGACAGATCCGGGTATCACGTTACCAGCGCCTGGACTGACATCCATGGCACCCACTGTGCCCACTAGATCCTCTTTGCCCGAACAGGTTTCCCGTACAGCTAGAACGCACTGTGATGCAGCCACCAAAGCGTCCTGACGTGATGACATGGGCACTGTGCCTGCATGGCCGGCCACACCTCTAAGTTTGATCATGAGTCGCGTGGCACCGGATATTGCTTTCACAACGCCCACTGGAATATTTTTCTGTTCGAGTACAGGACCCTGTTCAATATGTAGCTCTAGATAACCCACGAATTCTTCTGCTGAGCAAGCGGCTAGCTGTAATTGCGAAGTGCTATGACCAAACTGCTCGATGGCACTGGCCATCGATATACCATCCTTATCGACTTTATCGAGTAGCGCAGGATCGAATGTCCCGGCCATTGCACGGCTACCCAAAAACGTAGACTGATAACGAACACCTTCTTCATCAGCAAAACAGACTACTTCAATGGCATAAGGTAACCTAATGTCTTGTTCGTACAACGTTTGCACACAAGCAATGGCACTGAGGACTCCCAGCATGCCATCAAATCGACCGGCATCTATAACCGTGTCTAGATGAGATCCTACCAAGATGGCTTTGCCGCCTGGCACTTGCCCTTCATATCGACCGCGAACATTACCGATGGCATCTTCGTGAACGCTCATACCCAATTCGAGCATCCACTGTGTCGCAAGATCATTTGCCTTGCGATGCTCAGCAGTGGCAAAGCGCCTGGTCAGGTTATCAGGTGCCTCACTGATAGCAGCTAATTCATCGATGCGCTGCATCAGCTGAAGCTTCACTTTGTCTGATAAAACTATCTTTTGCACTTTCTCAACCATCTACCGGGCTTCTCGCGACAGTATACCTTCGCTCATACAATTGAACTACACGAAGTCCAAACCACGTCTCACTCACCGCTGTCAGCTTAAGCATTCGATGGTGAGCTCTTGTTTACAAACGCGAACCGGGTTTGAAAAGCTGATATTGACTTTGGCATTCAATACCAGCAACACGCCGGCAAACATATCCCAACCTGATGTTTCGCCGATGCATGCGAGCACTCCGCTTAAATCACTTTCGTCCAGGTCGTTGGTACTGATGTACATCCGTATAGCGGCTAAGGCGTATTCACCAGCTCTACCCTCGGCTGCCTCCGCTAACAGTGCAGCCGAGACCCTATTGGTACGTTGTAAAATTTCTGGCTCCAGTTGCTTCCACAAATCTTGTGCAGCGTTTTCCTGATTACAGACTCTTAGCGTTAGCAGAACACCTGCAAGCAAATCGTCGCCAGATGGTGTCAAGCCAGGGCCCGCTCCCAGCAATTTGCTGATGCCCTCTGCCGACCCTGGCTTAAGATGGTCACCACACATCGTCTGATCTATCCACATCATGAGATCTTGAAGTAACGGTGTGGCGAATCGCTTAAACGCGCAATCGATAGAATCCTTATCGAGAACTTCGACGTTCTCACCTATAGCGCCAGATCGATGATGTGTATTGTCTATCAGTGCCGCCACAATGGGCATCAACCCACTCTTGGGTGCGCGCATAAAAACCATAGATCGTTGTTGATCAGCCAAAACACTGAGATCTGGATCGGTGATCTTGATGGTGTTGTGGCACACGCTGGCATGGTGCATCACAGCGACTACTTGATCATTGATTCGAAGCGTTTGATCATCAGCACTGAAAGTAATCGGTACATCCTTGATAAATGCCGGGGGCAATGACTCGGTATCGCTATCGTATACGATATTTAGCGGCCCTCTACCTATCTCTGAAAGTGCTATACATAAGTAAGTATCAGTAAAATCAAGGTAGGCACTTCGTTCAAATACACAGTCAACAACACCTGATTGATCTTGCTTAAGGCACTCGCACGCTGCCTCACCGACAAAAGCAACAGAATTCATCCGATTAACGAGTTGTCAGTGACTATATGAGTTCCTGTCTCGCCGTGTAATGCCGGCAAAGCTTCTTCCAGGTGACAAATAATGACACGCTGCCCACCGCCTTCGATAAAGCGTATGGCCGCATCCACCTTAGGACCCATACTACCTTCCGGGAATTGCCCTTCTCGTTTATAGCGCTTGATATCATTGAGTGATACCAGGCTGAGATCCTGTTGCTGCGGCGTTCCGAAATCGATCGCTACTTTTGACACAGCCGTTAGGATCATCATGACCGGAATACCAATTACATTTGCCATGTGTGCAGATGTAAGATCCTTATCTATAACGGCAGCAACGCCTTTTCGAACTCCTTTAGCTTGTCTGATCACAGGAATCCCGCCACCACCCCCGGCGATAACAATCGTGCCCCGGCGAGCAAGCACCTGCACCAAAGACACATCACATATATGCCTTGGTTTAGGTGAAGGAACGACATGGCGCCAGCCACGGCCAGCTTCCTCTTTCATCAACCAGCCCAACTCCTGAGCTATTTTCTCAGCTTGTTCTTCTGTATAAAAAGCACCGATGGGTTTGCTCGGATTCTCAAAGGCCGGATCATCAGCATCCACCTCTACCTGCGTTAAAAGAACCGCTACGTGCCGACCATTATCGATCTCACGCAAGGAATTCTCTATTGCCTGCATCAGTAAATAGGCAATCCCGCCCTGGCTATGAGCCACACAGATATCAAGAGGCATAGGGGCGATACGATCTCGAGTAAGCACCTGCCGCATGAGTATTTTGCCTACAACCGGTCCATTACCATGCGTAATAATCAACTCGTTTTCGAGTGAGGTAAGTGGAAGCAGCGCAGCTGCGGTACGAGCCGCCATGGCAGCCTGTTCAGCAGATGTGCCCTCAATATCCTCCGGATGGGTTGCATTGCCGCCAACAGCGACAAGTAAGCGAGCCGGTAGCTCACCAGATCGGGTCATGGCTTAGAGGCTCCTATTCACGATAATTAACTGTCGTTGCTGACCACGTTTAAAGCCATAGACACGGCTTCTGCATTGCTGCTGGCGACGCATACACCCGCGGCTATCAGCGTTGCACGTTGTGCACTTAAACACTGAGGATCATCTTCCGTGCCGGTAACTGAGGCAACGATCACTGTTTCAGTTGACTCAAGCTGACGCAGCGAATTTACAAATTGTCCGGCAGGATCCGCGTGTGCACCGTATCCAATGACCATATCAACCAGTAAAACACCGACTCTGTCATCTTGCAAAGCATCCAGCACGGGTGCATCTCGACTCGATGGGTCGATCATCGGATGAGGTTTGCCACGTGTGTATTCATCGTCACCAAGATCAATTAAGGTATGAGCAGCTGGATCAAGGCTCGGCTTACCTTCCAAAGGTACATTGGATGTGCTGGCTATGCCGGCATGGGCTAATAAAACTTGAGCCTCGGCACAAAGAGTGCCGCCACAAAATAAACCGCGCACCAACTTACCTGGATGCTTTTTTACAGAGAAACCAGAATTACCGCTTGCAGACACAGCAGATGTCAGGCCGAGTGTCTGCATTGCTGAGGTAGCCGCTTCCTGCAGTGTGCTTGCCCACTGGCAATTGTCGGGGATAGCTTTTTCATTGTTCCCACCCAGCACACATAGAGTGGCAGTTTTTTTGGTAGTGGCTAGCAATGTGAGCAGCTTGTCGATGATCACGTTAGATGCAGGTTTTGATATCAACACGATATGCTGAGTATCGTCATCATTAATAAGCATCTTTAAAGCCATGATACTCATCAGGCCACCCACAGCATCTTTCAGATCACGACCACCCACACCAATGGCCTGGGAAATACCGACACCCTGTTGAGCAAGCAAACAAGTCACTTCCTGCATACCCGTACCAGAGGCTCCCACGATGCCAATCGGACCGCGTGGCACCTTGTTGGCAAATGCCAATGGCACTCCATTTATAATCGCGGTTCCGCAATCCGGCCCCATCACGAGCTTGTTTAAAGCCGTTGCCTCTTGCTTCAAGGACACCTCTTGTTCCAGCGGCACATTGTCACTAAAGATCATTGCGTGCAAACCACGGCGAATAGCTTTACGCGCCTCGCTAACGGCAAACTCCCCAGGGACCGATATCAAAGCCAGATTGGTTTCAGGTTTGGCAGCCACTGCACTGCGAATACTACGCGGCCTCCATTGCTGAGCATCGACAGCACTTGAACCGGAATCGAGAAGTACATTGGCCTGCAGCAATGCGGCTTCAGCAGCGTCGGAATTATTTGCGCGAATACTGATAATCAGATCGCCCGCACTGATGGATTCTTCGATGATCTGCTCAGCTAGTAGCAACCCCGCATTCTGCATGATCTCGGTATTGGCTGGCGTACCCATCATCATTGCAGCTTCTACCACGTCCGGTAACGCCGCCAGCGTCTTGGACGAGCGCATCAAGGCTACTGAGTCCAGGTAGAATTTTCGACGAATGACAGTGCGATTAACGGTACTCACTGTATGCCCTCCGCGGTGGCAAAAGCTCGTAATGCTTCTGTGAAGCAGCTCATGGGCGCACGCACAACACCGGCGCCAACCTGACCTATACCAGGCTCCTTGTGCGCTATGCCGGTGTTGATCGTTGGTGCAATGCCGGTCTCCACAACACGACGAATATCAATGCCGGTAGGCACACCCAGATAGTCCATGGCGGGTATGCTCCACTCCGGGTTTTCGCCAAACGTTATTTCGGCCATATCGCGGGTAAAATTTCCAGCCTCTGATGCTGCACCAGCGCCAACAAAACCTGCAACAGCCGGGGACGCCCCCATCGCAAAACCACCCAGACCAATTGTTTCTACAATGGTGGAATCACCCATATCAGGATTAGCATCTGCTTCTGTGAAGCCGGGAAAGTAAAGACCCTCCGGCATTTCGACGGGTGCAGTGAACCAGCGATCATTCAGACCACTGACGCGTATGCCAAAATCGGTGCCGTTGCGCGACATAGCAGTAACGATACTGGAGTGTTTGATATTGCGTACCGGGTCCATAACTGCCTTACCCGTGGCCATGCCTACATTAAGAAAGAACTGATCGTTGCCACCCATGAACGCCAGTGCTTCGGCCAAAGCATGATTATCGGTGCAGGTTCTAGCCATTGCAGGAGATAATTCGCGCAGCAGCAGGCCGGAGCAAGCCACATTGCGCTGATGCATCTCGTCGCCCATGGTCAGACCACGCGCAATTATATTCTTTAGGTTGATGCCCTCCGTGCTGCGTAGTGCTGTAGCCAGCATCGGGCCTAGCACATCACGCAGCCAGGCAAGGCGACTTAGCACCGAGGCATCGTTTCCACCAAAACGCATGACCTTACCCAGCCCTTCATTGATGGCGCAGTAAGCGTTATTGGCATGGGTGAGATTGTTGACCACCAACACAGGCTGGCTACATGTTGTCATGCCAGTCATTGGCCCAACAGCATCAAAATGGTGATTAGGGTGAAACTCAAATTCCCCGTTGGCCGCTTTTTGTGCAGCATCATCCAGATCGCTTGCCCAGCCCTCAAATACAGCGATACCAGTGACTGCGCCACGCATCGGACCGCACATGCGCGCCCATTCAATAGGAGGCCCTGCGTGCAATATCAGTTTAGCGTCATCCAGTGCCGGGATAACATCCCCGGCGCGTGCCACATCAACCAGCACGGGATCACCGCCTAACATCGTGGCAACGGCTTGTGAATTGGCCTTTTCGATTTTCTGTTCTAATGTCAATTGTGACGACATGAGCTGTTGTATATTCCTTTTTCGACTATCTAACTGCCAAGCTTCGAGAGCAGGTCAGCTAGCTCTGGATCGCCACCAGCCGGTGGTCGCCAGTCCAGCTGCGTGACGGCTGTTCCCAGCTCGCCAAGCTCGACAGCAAATCCTTCGAGGCCAATATTGAGTACTTCCAGCTTTTGCTCGAATAAGGCGTTGTCGCTGTCGAATGGGGTCACTTTGTCCAATCTTCACTCCTCTGATTTTTATGCTCTATAGCGCACAACCCGACAAGCAACCCTATAGTGGTTACACTGTGTTTATCCAGATTGGTCTAAAAACGAGGCGCTCTGGACGGCGTGTGCTATTACAATGCCGCAGTTTACACCGAACCCATTACGACTTCGAGTGCCGCGGCAAACCAGCGGTACATCTATAAGCAGGAACTCAATCAGCTATGCTCAAGTCAACGCGCTCATACAACGCTATGGTTGTCGCTCCACACCACCTCGCCTCTCAGGCCGGCTTGCGCGTCCTGCAGGAAGGAGGCAACGCGGTTGAAGCCATGATAAGCGCTGCCAGCACCATTGCCGTGGCTTATCCACACATGAATGGTCTTGGTGGTGACAACTTCTGGCTTGTGCATAGCGCGGGTAAACCGGTGAGTGCGATAGACGCCTGCGGCGGCGCGGCAGCAATAGCCAACCGGGATTTCTACAAACAACAGCAATGCAGCGCCATACCCAGTCGCGGTCCATTAGCGGCCTTGACCATGGCTGGTGCCGTCAGCGGATGGCAACAGGCCTACCAGCATAGTAATAAGGTGCTGGGTGGAAAACTGCCCTTGTCTCGCTTGCTGGAAGATGCCATTTACTACGCCCGCGAAGGTGTAGCAGTGACCGACACGCTGGCCATTAACGCTGCTGGAAAACTGGATCAACTAAAGGACCAGCCTGGTTTTGCGGAACGCTATATGCCAGATGGCAAGGTCATATTGGAAGGCGCATGCCTAAAACAGCAAAATCTAGCCAATACGCTGGACGCCTTAGCCCGAAACGGTCTAGACGATTTTTACAATGGCGAGCTTGCTTCATCGATGGCTGCGGATCTTGAAAGTGTTGGCAGCCCTCTTCGTCTGGATGATTTCAATCGGCACCAGGCTTTAACCCCGGAACCCCTGTCGCTCAATGTTGCCGGACACAAAATCTATAATATGCCGCCTCCGACTCAGGGCCTTGCCTCCTTGTTACTACTAGGGGTGTATGAGCGCCTGGGAATCACCAAAGGTGAAACAACCGAGTACGTGCATGCCATCGTAGAAGCAACCAAATGCGCTTTTCGAATCCGCGATCGATACGTTACCGATCCAGCTTATATGCAAAAGGACGCTAGCTCATTTCTGAACGATGGGATCATTGATGAATTGGCGCAACAGGTCGACATGAAAAAAGCGGCACCCTGGCCCGAACCTTCGCAGCAGGGTGACACGGTTTGGCTTGGTGCAATGGACAAGTACGGCAATACGGTGAGCTTTATACAAAGCGTATTCTGGGAATTTGGTTCAGGAGTCATCCTTCCAGAAAGCGGTATAACCTGGCAGAACAGAGGGACGAGTTTTTCGCTCGATGAATCTCATCACAACACTCTAGAACCCTTTCGCCGACCCTTCCACACTATTCAGCCTGCATTGGCCGAACTCTCAGACGGGCGTGTTTTGTCATACGGCACGATGGGTGGCGAGGGACAACCACAAACACAGGCTATGGTGTTCTCTCGAATAGCGATGAACAACATGCCAGTGCAACAGGCCATAACAGCGCCACGCTGGCTTCTAGGTAAAACATGGGGCAGCGAGGCCACCAATCTACGTATTGAAAATCGTTTCGAACCCGCCCTCTATGACCAGATGAAAGCAATGGGTCATGATGTGGAAGTGGTCGGTGCCTATGAAGAATTTATGGGGCACGCAGGTGCTTTGTTACGCCACGGGGATGGCTTGATAGAGGCCGGAAGCGATCCACGAAGTGATGGCAGCGCAGTTGGCTTTTGATGAGTAGCTAAGCACTTAAAAAGATGGCAACAGAATAGTCACTGCGCGACATCAACTTCGGCCATGCCTAGTTGCTCGCGCAAGGATTCTACGCTGGCTATGTGCATTTGATGACGTGATATCGTCAATATACCCTTAGCGTGCAGCGAATCCAGCGTAGTTGAAACCCATTGTCGAGTGGCCCCAACCATGGTGGCAAGTTGTTCATAAGTAATGGTTCGATCCACAACTATCCTGCCATCTTCCTCCCGCCCTTGGTGAGTCGCCAGGATTACTAACAAATGCTCTAAACGTGCAGTGGCTGTTCGTGTACCAAACATTTGTATCAGGGCAGAGTAACACTTGCCTTTTGCAACAAGCCCTTCGATAACGCTTATAGCCACAGCAGGAATCTCTTCAACCAAGGCACGCATGGTTCGGCCGGAAAGGAACAAAACCTGAGTGGGCTCCAATGCATCTCCAGACCAGATATGCCGACCTTCACCAAACACTTCCGGCCCACCAACGAAATGACCTGGAGTCCAGTAGGCCAGGGTCACTTCTTTCCCATTTGGACCTGCATAGAAAGTTCGCACCCGGCCACGTTCTATGATCCAGACGCCGGAGTGTTTTTCTCCCTGGGTAAACAACGTATCGTGACGCTCCAGGAGTTTGGTAGTACCCAGCTCCCGGACTCGATTCTGTTCAACATCGCTAAGTTTAGTCAGAAATCCCGCACCGGCATTGAGATCGCCAACCTGTTCAGTTAGGAATATGGCGCATGGCGGTTGTAATTGCACGATATCAATAGCTTCAGTTAGCGCAATTGGCCATGCAGAAATTGCGCGACTGCTTCGATGTCAGGCAGTGACAAAACGGCAACCGGATCGCTGGAATGCTTTGAGGTTAAATGCAGCCGGTTACCGGCTTGAAAATCACGCATCTGCTTTGCCAGGTAGTTCGCATGTTGAGCACTCAAGTGAGGAATAAGCATAGCATCCTCACTCGTGCTTGAGGTTGAATGGCAATCTCCACAGCCAGCCGAGACATAGATCTCTTTGCCCCGCTGAGAATCGATTAACGTATCCAGGGGAGCGGGTGCTGACTGGGATGCAAACCATGCTGCAATGGCCGGGATTTCTGTTTCGGTTATTTCAGTAACGATAGCCACCATTTGTCCACCATCGTTGGTACGCTTCCCCGAAAGAAAATCCCTGATCTGTTTTTCGATATAAGCCGGCTTTTGCCCAGCTAGCTTGGGGAATTTTGCCATATGCGAATTGCCATCCAACGCATGGCACAGCGCGCAAATCTCCCAAGGTTGCATATCCTCGCCAAATCCGCCATCCGACAATGCCGATGAGCTGTGCAGCGTTCCGAAAAAGACGACGGAAAAGGCTATTGATCTTGGCAGGCGCACTGGCTACTGAATACTTTTTCGATATTCGATTTGCATCCGTAGCAAAAAGTCTGATGTTTCTTGAGCATTCATCGGCGTCTGCAGAGTGGCATACAAGCTGCCAGTAGGATCAATGAGTCGAACATCAGCCGAATGTCTGACGTCATAAAATCCCCTTGAATCAGGTTTCTCAATTTCGTAGAAAGCATCGAGACCTTCCACAAACGCATCGATGTCCATCGCATCGCCCGTAACACCTAAAAAATCCGGATGAAAGTGTTGCACATAGGCTGATAGTGAGCTGCTGTCTCTATCCGGATCTACGGCTAGAAACACAACCTTGGGTAAATTATCGGGTCTGATTTTACTGGATGTCGCGGCGAGTACATGCTCAAGATTTCCAAGTGTATATGGGCATACATCAGGACAGCTGGTGAACCCCACTAGCACTAATGTCCACTGCCCCAGCAAATTGTCTTGATTGAATGGTGCGTTGTGGTGATCTGTCAGCTTAAAGTCAGGCATTGCCGGCGGATTATCTACAACACTGGACTTGGCAGCAAACGTTGCACTGGACAGAAGGCAGATCATTAGAAAGAACGAAATTCGTATCATGCGTTTTGCTCCTCAAACGCTCGCAGACTTTCCTTTCTTATCAATGAAAGACATTGCGTTCTCTTATCAACATAGATTTTTTCAGAGACGACTTCAGGCGCACGAGGCCGAGGCAAGGGTATGGCAAGGTCACCGATAATCTGGCCGGGACTCGCACTCATTACCAACACGCGATCCGCGAGAAATACTGCCTCATCCACATCGTGCGTAACAAACAGGACTGTCGTACCGAATTCCTTCCATATTGACAATAGGTTTTCCTGCATCATGAGCCTTGTCTGAGAGTCCAGTGCACCAAAGGGTTCATCCATCAGCAGTACCGATGGATAATTGGCCAGGGCACGAGCTATACCCACTCGTTGTTGCATTCCACCTGACAACTCAGCTGGGTAACGATCTGAAAATTTGGTAAGACCAACGAGTGAGAGAAACGTATTGGCAAGCGCACTAGCTTCATCTTTGCTTTTACCAGCCATGCGCGGGCCAAACGCAATGTTATCGAATACAGACTTCCAGGGAAGGAGTGAATATTGCTGAAACACCATTCCTCGGTCTGGACCAGGCTTAGTGACAGTCACACCATCCACCGTGACCTGGCCGCTGGTGGGTTGTACGTAGCCGGCAACAGTATTGAGTAGGGTAGATTTACCGCATCCTGAAGGCCCCAGAATACAAACAAACTCCCCTGCTTCGATGACCAGACTAGTCTCATTGACCGCAAGATGTTGTTGGTCTCCAGTGCCGAAGCGAACAGATACATTATCTATTTCTATGCGTCCACTTTTACTCGCCTTTTCTGAAGCTTTTAAAGAGGGATGTTTTCTCGCCACCGCTTCTTGCATATTCATGTGTGTAAAGTTTCGGAATTGTCAAAACTGAAAGAGCGTCGGGTTGAGTCAAACTCAGCATTCATAATAGAAATGTTTCTTGCTAACAAAGCTATTGCGAATGCAAGTAGTGTTATGCCAAGAAAGAACAACGTCGGACCAAGATCCTCTAGTGCCAATGAAGCCGACACACTGAGGCCCAGCATCGCCAATCCAACCACCCAACTTGGCGCTGCACAACAAACTACCCAGCTCATCGCCACTGTGGTCATTCCTACAAACAGGCCGCCGAAACCGACGCTAGCCATTGCCGCTGAGTTGAGCGCCCCACGACACGCTGACTGCTGTCTCAGGCGGATAAAAACACCTATCATCAAACCTACAAAGCCAAGAATGAATAAGCGCGAAGGCATTACATTCAAACTCCATTCAGAGATGCCGTTTCCGTAGTCGTAGTTCATATAACCTATTTCGATCCACCATTCTTCTATCACTATCGGGACAATGTCTGAAAAAGACGGAGTTGAATTTACTATGACCGCTACGTTACTGATCCAATCATAGGACACGGCATAATTGGGAACTGCGCCGAAGCGCAACATCAGCATCAACAGTTGCAAGGCCTGAAAAGCAACTGCAAATAAGCATGCCCATACAATAAGAGACCAACCAGAAGACTTTAATATCGAGATAATTGGTCTGAGGGTATTCATTATCTGCTTTTGTCCTGCCAACGTAGAAAAGGCCTGGTTAGACTTTTAACAAACAGGGTGGATGCAGTTCCTAAAAATCCGATCACGAGCATGCCTACGACAATATCTTGATAATTGATCAGGGAATAGGCATTCCAGGTAAAGTAACCAATGCCATATTGACCAGATATAATTTCACCTGCCAACAGGGAAAACCAGGATACTCCCATGCCGATGGCCAATCCTGCAGAAATCGAAGGTAACGCCGCTGGAAACACGACATGCCAGAAAATACTCAACGATGATGCACCAAGCGAGCGTGAAGCACGCACTAGAACTTCTGGCGTCTGTTGCACACCGTGCATGGTGTTAATTACGATGGGAAACAATGCGCCCAGATAAGTGATGTAGATGATGGAGGCTTCTTCAGTCGGCCACATCAAAATGGCAAGGGGTATCCAGGCAACTGCTGGAATAGGCCTGACTATCTCTATGTATGGGACAACAAAGGCGCGAACTATCTTAGAACGCCCCATCAACAGCCCTAACAACACGCCTATGACCGCAGCCAATGTGTAGCTAATCAAAATTCGGCGCATGGATACGCCAATATGCTGGTAGAAGACAACGGTTTTTAAATGTTCAACGAACGCTCCAAATACCTTACCGGGAGAGGGCACATTCTCAAAATTAATGTACGCATTCAGATTAACAGCCGTCGCCCAGTGCCAGATGAGTAAACCTGCCAGTATAGAGAGCATCGCTAAGGTCTTGCTCTGCCAATCCTGAGCGGATATCCAACTCAAAAGCAAATTACCGCCTTTCGTTGTAGCTGTTTGTCGATCGTTCTCCAATTCAGCTATGCCGTTATCCGGGTACGCTGAATTTACTGACTCAGCCTGTAGTGATTCCGGCAAGTCTTTAGTTGCAATACTCACAACCTTGGATGATGAAGAAGTCGCAGAATCCGCTGACTCCTGCGCATCGACTGCCGTTGTGCTCATCTTTTTAACAACCTAACCATGGTGACGCCTTGTTTATCTGAAACTTGATGGTGGAGTGTGGGACACGCCCTACATGCACGTGTCCCTCTCACAGTATCTAACCTTCCTTAATGAAGTTTGCTATGGCAGCATCAAAATCGATTACCTCGCCGCCCATTTCGGCAGCATACGACTCAGCCTGCCCCTTACGTAGGAACGTTGCGTAAGTGTCTGTTGTCTTCACCCAAAATGCTGTTTTACCAAATAGCTTTAGACCCGTTTCGTTATCGTAAACATAGGTAGCGTTGAGTAATGCACCTGTTCCTTGCAATTCTGCCATTGCACTCAAAAAGTTTGAAACATCCGGATACGTTAAAACACCATCTCTTGAATGCCAGATTTCATTTGGCAGGTCTTTGTTTGCAATGAGCGGATCAACTGTGGTCATTTTTTCAGCTTCGTAGTCCTTGCCTAACTCGGCGTAGGCAGTCTTGACGAAATCTTCAGTAATCCACTCTTGAAAATCCAGGGGCGGTATGGCTTTTTCTTTTTCCAGCACCGTGTGGTTAAATTCAAGCGCATCAACCCACTCGTCCTTGATGGTTGGATCCAATGTTAGGTGTCCGCCTACAGAGAAATATAGATAAAGAACTTCCTTTTCTACGCCTGTCCAACCTTCCATTAAGCTAACTGCTTGCATTGGATCTTCGCGAATCCACTCGCCTGCTTCGTATACGGCCTTTAAGAATGCAGTAACTAATTCCGGATATTCATCAGAGAAATCTTGTCGTACGACCACGCCGTGCAGGTAAGGTATGCCTGTTTCAGAACCATCATAGATTTTTCTACCTGTGCCTCGATACTCCATTAACTCTGACCAGGGGCAAAAATCAGAATGTGCATCGATTTTTCCAGCTGCAATATTGGCAGCACCGACCGCGGGGCTTTGATTCTTCAGTGTGTACTCTGAGCTTGGGATGTCATTGTCTTGCATTGCTTTCAACAACATTCCCCAGGCGGCTGATCCAACTGGCGTACTGACTTCTTTACCTTTCAACTGGTCAATCGAGAATATATCGCTTTCGACCGGAACAACTATCGCATTACCTGAACCTTTCAGGTTATAGCCTGTTCCAGCGACGTAGAGCGTTCTCAGGCTGTCTGTTTCCTGGAACTTGGCGCCGTTTACAATCAGAGGGTAATCACCCATTACACCAATATTGAGCTTGTTTGCCAGCATCTGGTTCGTGATCGGACCACCAGAGCTGTAGTCAGCCCAGGATATTTCAAACTCAGCATCTGCATACTTACCCGTTGTGGGTAAGTATTTTTCGAGTAACTTTAACTCTTTAACAACAATCCCTGCGGTATAGGTATCGGTACACATGCTTTGATGACCAATGCCAATCTTGATTTTTTCAGCATGGACATTAGAGCTAACAGCCATGCAAAGACCCATCGACAGGGTCAACGTGGAGGCAAGCTTGGTACTGAATCTCATCATTAGTACTCCTGGTTAGTTAAGATTTGCTTGTGCAATTTGAACCTATCGCACAATTGATAAAACGCCTATATTCACTTGTCGTGTATTCTGGATACGCAGTGCATCAGTGTGTAATGCGTTGGATAGCCCAGCGGGCATTTTTCCGAACATCAGGATCAGGGTCATTCTCAATCAACGTTAAATAGGCAATCGCAGCAGGGTCTCCTATTTCACCCAGTGCTGCTGCACATTCTTTGCGTAAATTTGGAATCGGGCTTTCAATCGACGCACCAATAGACTCTATAACCGTTGAGTCGCCCAGCTTACCCAGACTTCTGATCGCCTTGAGTCTGACTTGCCAATACTCATCAAGAGTGCATTTCAACAGTTCAGGTACAGCTGTCATGACACTCGCTTTAGCCACTGTTTCGGCGGCGCATTCTCTCACTTGCCATGCTTCATCAATTAAACCGGAGATAACCGCATCACCTGCCAGTTTGCTGCGACTGAAGCCTAAAGCACTACAGGCAACACGTCTGACTTCCGCGTCTTCATCCTTCATCGCGCTCACCAACGCTGGCACTGACGTTTCGTCCTGAAGCCAACCGATCACAGCTACTGCAGATTCACGGACGCCAGAATCAGGATCGTCAAGTGCAGCCACTGCTGGTTCAAGGGATTTTGGGTTACGCAGTTCTTTTAACCCTCTGAAGGCGGCGGCACGCACGAAAGCACTCTCGTTTTGCAGCAGATCATAGATAGCATCAGCTGCATCCATGTCCTTCAACTCACATAAGCTCGTAGCAGATGCCTGCGCCACTGCACTGGACGTATCAAGAAGGCCAATCACGAGAGCGGCCGCAGCTTCTACGCCATCAAAATTGCCTAGCGCTATAGCCGCTTGCTGCCTGACATTTTCATCTTCATCCTGGATTGCATCATGCAACAGAGGGATTGCATCATTATCGGAGGTCTCTGCCAGCTGCAGTATTGTCACGTGCCTTAAGCCGGGATCCGGGTCCTTAAGCTGCTCCGCCAGTTCGTCCAACTCCGAGAACGACTCGAAAATAGCGCTCATGCTAAAGACTCCACACGACTATTTTTGAAAGGGATAGAAACACCGTCGTTCGCTGAATATTCATCATTTGAGCAAATAGGGTATAGATACAGTCACTGCACTTGTCGGGCAATCTGCCTGGCATGGCATGCAATACCAGCATTCGTCATAGGTCATGCGCGCAGTTTTTGTTCCGTCAGCAAGATCTACGATACGAAGAACATCGAGAGGACAAACATCGACACACACGGTACAGCCTTTGTTGGCGATACACTTGTCATCATCAATCACGACTGGAACACTGGTGAGGGTTTCGGCTAATGGCATAAGTTATTGTCTCTAGTTAGTTTGGGCTGTGGCTTCGGCTGTGTCTTCGACATCCGTGCTTGCTACACGTTGATTGTCGTATGCACCTAGCTCATCTTCTTCAATGTCTACGATGTATGGTTTTATGTCCTTCTTACGCATGCTGTAGTCACCTTTTTCATTTTTTGACAGCAGCGTGTGGCAAAACCATTCGTCATTGTTTTTACCGGCGTATTCAACTCGATTGTGATACAAACCCCATCGACTCTCTGTTCGGTAAAGCGACGATACGGCAGCCATTTCGGCACAATCAATAATGGATGAAACCTCAAGTGCTCTCATCAACTCATGCGAGTTGCTTACCATCATCGAATTCTCCATATCATCACGCGCCTCTTGTAACCGGGTCATACCCAGTTCCATTTTCCTAGTGACTTTGGGAGGTTGAAGATAATCATTAACCAGTCGACGTATCTTGTATTCGATCTGATTTGGCGGTATGCCATCATCTCGTTTAGTGGGGGCAAGCACCCTCTCCTTTTCCCTGATTACCTGCTCTTCGTCAGATTTGGCAAAATCAAGATCCCTTGCATATTTGGCAGCATCGTTACCGGCGAAACAACCGTTTGTAAACGCACCCAGCATGTAATTGTGCGGCACATTGGCCATATCACCAGCTGCGTACAAACCGGCAACGGATGTCCTGGCGTTTTCATCAACAAAAACACCTGAAGCAGAATGACCGGAACAAAATCCGATTTCAGAGATATGCATCTCTATCATCTGCTTTCTGTAGTCAGTGCCTCTACCCTCATGAAAAAGGCCTCTACTAGGTCTTTCTACGAT
>JBGCEO010000065.1:0-16941 GCA_045106475.1 Granulosicoccus sp. | reverse complement strand
CACACCAGAGCCCACACCAGAGCCCACGCCAGAGCCCACAACAGAGCCCACAACAGAGCCCACAACAGAGCCCACGCCAGAGCCCACAACCCTCGAACTCTCTAGGGATGAGGCTGCGGGAGCGGAATTGCTAAGTGATATAGCATCGCTAGAAGAGGGCGATGCGCTGGCCAACTACCGTGAGCAGCTGCAAAGTTGGATTCGTCAGCACCATATCTATCCTTCCCGTGCCCGGCGTCGCAAGTTGGAGGGGGCTGCATTAGTTGAATTCAAACTGGATGATGCCGGGAATGTGTTATCGACAAGACTGCTGCGCTCCTCGGGTGAACCCCTGTTGGACAGGGCGGCAATCAATACTTTGCAGGCGTCGTCGCCAATGCCCAAACCTCCGGCGACTATTCAAAAGCGAGTTTTCCCGGTTCCTTTATCGTTTCGATTGATCAATTAGGTCTCAGGGGACGCATAATCGGCTATAATTTTCCGTTTTTTAGGAGCAAGGGGCGTGAATTCACGTTTTCCATGGTGGGCTGTCGTAGCGATGGCTGTTGTAGTTGGAGCATCCAACTACCTAGTTAAAATTCCGATCAATGATTGGTTGGTTTGGGGTGCGTTGACATATCCGCTCGCTTTTCTGGTGAATGATCTTGTCAATCGATTCTACGGTGCCGCTACTGCGCGTCGCGTCGTCTATGTTGGCTTTGCTGTAGGTGTTGCATTGTCTCTATCTGTTGAGACGATTGATCAACGAGTTGCTCTGGCCTCAGGGACTGCTTTTCTAATCGCCCAATTGCTTGATGTTGCAATATTCGACCGTCTTCGTATTGGTCGTTGGTGGATAGCGCCCAGCGTCTCATCGGGCATCAGCTCTGTTGTTGATACGCTTCTATTCTTTGGGATTGCCTTTGCCGGTACTGGACTGCCTTGGCAGCAATGGGCAACGGGGGATCTGGTAGTAAAGTGGGCAGTCGCCGCACTATCACTTGGCGTATACGGCTTCATGGCAAAGCGCGTATCGGGCGACCTTAGGCCAAGTCAGCCTGCATAAATATTTACGCAGACAAGACTCCCTAAACCACGGCTTGGTTCAGTTAAGGTCACGGCCAGAGGTACGGTAACTAAAGTTACAATACCTCTGGCTTGCCTTCAAAGGTTCTTATCAGTCCTTGTTCTTGAGCTTCGCGAACGCAGGATGTTCGATTCTTAACACCCAGTAATTTAAATAGTTGGGAGGTGTGGTATTTCACCGTCGCTTCAGAAATCCCGACTATTTGCGAAATTTGCTTATTCGAGTTGCCGTCCGCCATCAATTGCAATACTTGCAACTGCTTCTGCCCGGGTTTTAAAGCAGTAGTATTTTGATTACCTCCGACTTTCTCACCTCTGCTGAGTTGATTGTCTAAGGCGGCAAAGCGTTCTGGAAAAAATCGTCCCCCCTGCATGACCTGACGCAGTCCGGACATCATTTCCGCAGCTGGCAGGGTCTTGGGAATAAATCCCGAGGCACCATGCTCCATAGCGCTACGTATGTATTTTTCATCGTCAGAGCCACTAATCACAACGACTGGTACTTGCTTGTCCCTGTTTTTCAAACCCACCATCAATCCGATTCCATCAATTCCCGGCATAAACAAATCCGTTAATACAAGATCGAACCTTTTGCCGCCGTCTATTACCGATAAGGCATGCTGTGTTGAATAGCATGCCGTGATAGCAATATCGGAATCTATTTCGTTGAGCATGACTTGCATTGCGTCTGCAACCAGCCGATGATCTTCGACCATCAGAATATTCATGTTGGCTCTCCTGCTAACTGGACAATTGCATCCAGCAGTTCTTCTCCTATCACAGGTTTATGTAACAGAAGGAATCCGCTGGCCGTAGCTTCCCGTAAACGTTCGGGTGATGTGTCGCCTGTTATAATCATTGCTGGTACATCCTCATTGACCTCTTCACGAACCCTTTGTATGGCAGTGTCGCCGGTTTTTTCATCACGAAGCCGGTAGTCGGCAATTATTACGTCTGGTGTCCAATTCAAATCGATTATCTGCGCACATGCATCTTCTATTGAATCGGCTAAAACTACCCTGCATTGATACTGACTTAGTAGTGAGTCCATACCATCACGCACATCGTGCTCGTCGTCAATTACCAGAATGGATAGTCCAGCCAGATTTTTGGGGTAGCTACCACTTCTAATGCGCACTGTATCTGCTACCCCGTCTATTTGTTTTCCGGCGGGTACGAGGAGTTCGAACTGTGTACCATTTTGCGGTTTAGACGAAATGCTAAGTTTTATGTTCAAAAGACGAGTCAATCGTTTGACAATAGACAGGCCAAGACCTAGGCCTTTCGTCCGGTCTCGTTCTGGATTGTGCAGTTGGTAGTACTCGTTAAATATGGCCTCGTGCTCACTTTCGGGGATACCAGCGCCGGTGTCTGCAACGATGATCTTGGCGTGATCATCAATAGACTGTGCGCTAACGGTGATTGTTCCTTCGTCGGTGTAATTGAGCGCGTTGCTGACCAGGTTACTGAGTACGCGCTCCAACAGGGCTCTATCGGAATACACCCATTCGCCACTTTTTTTAACCACCAGATCCAGATTCTGCAGGTTTGCGTTAGGTAGGAAAGTTTGGTGGATTCGTTCGAAGATCTCATCCAGACTTAGGTGCTCGCTTGTGACATCGACAACGCCAGCATCAAGCTTTGACAAATCCAGCATACTATTCAGTAGCTGGTTGAGTGCTTCAGTTGATTGATAGGTGTTATCAAGAATTTTCAAGCCTTGTTCTGAATTGACATGACTCTTCAGAGCGGCGAGGTAGAGGCCTAGCGCATGTAGCGGTTGGCGTAGGTCATGGCTCGCTGCGGCCATAAATCGGTTTTGAGCTTGTCGTTCAATATCGCCGGACGTGAGTTCATCAAGCGCTGTTGTCAATTTAGATTGTGTCTGCTGAGCATCAGCGCTCAAATCGGCAGCACGTCTGGACACTGTTACCAACAGCGTTATTGTTAGTAATGTAGCCAGTAAAAATGACGCGCCAATAATCCAGAATGCGTCATACAAATCATCCATTCTATTGGACATCTTATCCCTGATGATGGATTTCTGTTGGAATAGGTAGAGTCCTAAACTGTAAACGCGGCTCGACAAACTTCGAGCCTCGCTGGATATCTGTTGGAGTGTGTCGGATTGGATTGCAACGTCGCTGGACATTAATGGCTCATAGCTCTGCAAAAATGCCTTGGCATCGGAGATCAGCAATTGAGCCGATTCAAGGCTGCTTAGGCGTCCTAGCCAGCCCTGAGTAACGTTGAAAATAGAGGCATAAAGCAAATCATATTTGAGGATATATTTGTCACGCAAGACCGGTTTTTTTTGCTCTTCAGCTACATTAACGTAATTATTCAGAGCTTGAGCCAGCTCGTCGAAGTTATGGTCTACCTGCTGGATAAAGTTAAATTCGAGTACACCATCCTGCTGAAGTTCTTTGCGTGTTTGGTCAATCTCTACTGTCAGATAAAGCATGATTGCTGCGCAAAGCAGCGCGGCTAACCCCGGTATGGAGGCTAGCCATTGTTTTTTCAAAGTAGTTCCAATTTGATCAATTGCCAAACAGCGCTTGATTGATTTTTTGGCGTCAGTAGCTCGGGATAATCGTCAAATGGAAACATGATTCGCAGCGGTCCAAGTTTACGCACCGACATCGGGCTGCCGTTGTGCAGATAGGCGATGATGATCGGATAACGTTCGACATCAATATCTGTGATCGTAAATTTGTAATCATCCAGGCCTTCCGCAACATAGCTCTGCGATGATGCTCCTATAAAGTCGAATAGATCGCTGATTCTCACACCCACAAAGTTCTGAATCCCGTCAGCCCAGGGTGTCGTGGTATCGAACTCGACGCTGGGCAGGCTTTCGAGCATGGCTCTTGTAATGTGTGCCTCATTATTGACATTTGTGTTGGTCATTTCCCCCGAAATAACTAACAGAACATCTCCTTGGGGTGCTGGAATATCTCCGGCAAGTGTCACTGGGCTTGAAACCAGCCCTAGCAGGCAAATAATGAGGCCCCTGAGCAAACGTGGTGGGTGCCTTTTGCACCATGACTTGAACAAACAGAGTTTGCTCGTGAAAGTCGAATTGCTGAAGCTGAGAGTCATCGCGTTACCTTAGCCTTTTGAATAGTTTAAGCCGGTTTATCACAATTTACCGCAACTCGCGCCATTTGGGCAGTACCCACAGGCAGTATTCCAGAGCAGAACCCGGCTACAGTCTATGTTTTGGCTGAGGCAGCGTACTGAGCGTCAGCTGATGCCTTACTTTTTCGCTCAGTCGGTGGGTACAGGCGCATCGATGGCGGGTTTGGGCGGCGATTTTTCTTGTTCGGGCACGCGTCGGGCCGACAGCGCAGGTAAAAAACTGCTGCTGAAGACATCTGTGGCAAGTGGCTTTTGGCTGAATTTATGAATCGAATCGAGTTGTGCAATTGATTTTTCCAGGCGCGATACGATCACTCCCCCCAAACCATTACTGCGCACTTCATCAGTGACTATATGGTGTCCAATGGCCATGATCAGGCGTTTTAACTCCACCTCTTTGTTGGGTTCGTCCAGTCGTGAAAGCACATGTTCGATGGCTGCAGTCGGGTTTTCTATTGTGTTCTGATAGCCGCGAACGGCGGCCCTCAAAAAGGCCTTGACTGCCAGGGGATTATCGTTGGCGAACTCCGGATTTACGATTATGGCGTTGCCGTAGAGATCCAGACCAAAGTCGCTCATCAGCATCAGCGAAATGTCACTGGCGGGTACACCGTTGCTTTGCAGGCCGATATAGGATGTAAACGAGAATCCGGTGATTGCATCAACTTCGCCTTTTGCCAGCATCGCTTCACGTACAGGGAAGCCGATGTCTTTAATAGTCACGCGATCTTCCAGAATCCCATTAGCAGCTACAAACGCAGGCCATTGTGCGAACGCCCCATCGAAGGCAGGTGCCCCGAGTGTGTGACCTTCAAGATCCTGCGGGCCGGTGACTCCCATGGAAGGGCGACCAATAATTGCAAACGGCGGGGAGTTGTAGATGATGTATATCGCCTTCATTTCGACGTCTGGGTTTTTCTCACGCCAGGTAATGAGTGAATTGATATCTGCAGAACCCATATCGAATTCGCCTGACGCAACCTTTGGCAGTGCATCCAATGACCCTTGGCCGATCTCTAAACTAACCTCAAGAGATTCTTCGGCAAAAAAACCCTTATCCAGCGCAAGCAGCAATGGTGCGGCTTGACCTTCCCACTTCCAATCATTGACAAAGCGTATGCCTGTATCAGCGGCATGAAGGGATGCAGTCGATAAAAACAAGGTGATAGCTAACAGAAGTGTCTTGGGCATGGGTTACTGAACGCTGCAATCTAGTGAAGGTAAATTGTAGGTGAATGGCCTGGCAGTGGCCGATGAACTGGATAATCGTAATGGGACAGTAACGCCCATCGGCCATGGTTTTGTTTAGCTAAATGAGTATGTTCCAGCGGGCGATAATTGTATCCTAGGGTAAGTTGCCGTGCGCGGCGAGTTACATAAAGTCACAATACCCGGTGGTGAGGCTAAGGCCCGATCCCATTGCATTTATTATCGTGACTTGCAGCTGCTGAGAGTCTACTTTTCCAACTGCATCCTGCACTGCTCAGAGAGCTGAATGAGTCGATTGTTCATCGTTTCACAGGATTGGACAAAGCCATCGAGTGCGTCCTTTTTGTCTATGCTCAAAGGCTCTCCTACGCCCACGATGATTGTCGAAAACGGTTTGGGAATCATGAATTTGTCCCAGGATCTAAGGTGCCAGGTCGATGAGGCCGCATAAGCCATGGGTAGCAGTGGCGCTTTACTGAGTTGTGCAAGCATCGCGACTCCAGGTTTACACTGGTAGATGGGGCCCGTAGGTCCATCAGGGGTCACGATGGGCGAGATCTTGTCCTTTCTGATCACGGTGTATATCTCGCGCAAAGCCTGCGCACCTCCGCGAGTTGCAGAACCTCGAATTATGTGTACGCCTTGGTTCCCAAACATTGACGTTGCAATGTCACCGTCTTTGGAGGGGCTGATGAGGTAGCCCAATTTCAGGGCTTTATGGCTAGCTGATTGGTCGAGAAGATAACGCACACAGAAAATTTGCTGTTGGTGCCAGTAACACGGTATGAATGGCTGACCGGTGCTGATTTGAGCCTTGAGATGCTCCTCCCCGAGCACTAGCTTGATGGTGCAGGTTTTCCATATGAATCGGATCAGGCACCACACCATGGGCGGAAAAAGATATGCTCCGACACGGCGGCGCCATTGTTTAATGTTCAAGGGTGCTCCTCGAAACTCCGGTGAATCCTTTTGTTTATTGTCATGAGCTGGCAGATTATTTTGCAAAAATTTGTGCATTAGCCGCGTGATCCGCGATCCGACTATGCCCAATGATATACTGATCGGGCAGTTTCTAACGCATCATTGCTTTCTTCAGCTCAGGTCTTTGTTGCCTTGTCTATACCCCAAAATTCTCAGAGACTCGCCCCGGGACCGGAGGAGCAGTTTGATATTAACGTCGATGACGCCTCTTTCGAAAAGCTGGCGCAGTGGTCAGCTGAGTTCGGTGATGTCATCGGGATAAAACCGCTGCAGCGCCAATCTGCCGCACTGGTTCTTAACAACCCCGAACATGTTAAGCATGTACTGATCGCTAATCATCGAAACTACACCAAGGGCGTTGGTTTTGAGCGGGTAAAAATGCTGCTCGGCAACGGCATTATCGTAAGTGACGGTGAATTCTGGCGCTCGCAGCGACGAATGATCCAACCCGTTTTCCATCGTAAGATCATCGCTTCCCAAACCCGGATGATGCAGGCTTGCAATGAGCGAAAACTCATTGACTGGCGAGAAAAAGCCGCCAATGGATCGCATATCGATATTACAGAGGAAATGAGTGAATTAGCTCTGGAGGTGATTCTTCGCTCCTTGTTTAGCTCTGATCTGGATGAACTTATTGAGTCTGAGGGTGTTAATCCGTTCTCGATGCTGGTCGAGGACGTTACCCGCGACTTAAAACTAGCCATGCGGTTTCGGGCATTGACTCGACATGTGTTGGCGATTATGCAAAAGCGCCGTTCGCAAGGACGCATAGAGCATGACTTTTTATCCTTGCTCATGGAAACACGAGATAAAGATACCGGTGAGCCTATGGCCGACAAGGCCTTGGTTGATGAGGTCATGACGATCATCGTCGCAGGACATGAGACCACCGCTGGTACCCTTAACTGGGCTTGGTATCTTTTGTCCCAGCACGCAGAGCAAGAAAAAATCCTGCACGCAGAAGTTGATGCTTTGCGTCGAAGCCCGGTCGTTGATGATCTGGGCCAATTGCGTTTTACAAGACAAATAATTGATGAGACTCTGAGACTTTACCCGCCAGTGTGGTTGTTTTCCCGAAAAGCGATAGAGGTGGATGCCCTGGCGACCGATGGCGGTTCTTTTCATGTTCCTGCAGGTGCAGACATCTTTCTTTGTCCTTATCTGCTGCATCGCGATAAGCGTTACTGGTCAAACCCGAACGAATTCCAGCCCGATCGATTTAGTGATGAAAATATCAAGGAACGCAATCGCCACGTCTACTATCCTTTTTCGCTAGGCTCCAGGCGCTGTATTGGCGAGTACTTTTCTCTTGTAGACATGCAATTGCATCTAGGGCTGCTGGCGCAACATATATGTCTGCGCCACGTACCCGACAAACCGGTTGATATTGAACCCCATATAAATCTTAGAGCGCGCAACAGCATCTTGATGAGACCCGAAGTTCGAACTCAATGAACGAAGAATCTAATTTTTCAACACTAACTGCCGTATTACAGGCACGGTCTGAGAGTACCCAGACAGTGACCTTCGTGAAAGGGCAGGGGCAACACAAGGTTCTAAGCTATGCCGAGTTGTATGGCCTCGCGCTTAATAGATTGGCAGAATTTCAAGAATGCGGGCTTAAACCAGGTAGCGAACTGGTTATACAGGTTGCCGACAATGATTTATTTTTGGAAGGTTTTTGGGCCTGTCTGCTCGGTGGTATTGTGGCAGTGCCTGTGTCGGGTGGAAACAGCATCGAACACCGGCACAAGCTTTTCAGAATCCTCGAAAAGCTCGACAACCCTGGCCTTTATATTGATGAGCAGACTCGAACAAGGCTCGCCGAATTTGCGACCGAAAATGATTTAACGACAGCCTGGAGTGCTGTTTCCGACAAAATACTGGTCGCAAATCTGCCGCCACAGTGCACAAAGGAGGCAAGCGTGCATCACCCAGCTGCGGATGATGTTGCTTTCATACAGTTTTCGTCTGGCTCGACCAGCACACCAAAGGGTGTTGTTCTTACGCATAGAAACTTGATCGTCAATACGCGCTCAATTGTGCAGGCCTGTGAGATGAGTCAACGGGATCGCATGCTTAGCTGGATGCCCCTGACCCATGACATGGGCTTGATCGGTTTTCACTTGACGCCGGTAATACATGATATTTGTCATTTTCTAATGCCGACCGATGTTTTCGTCAGGCGTCCGGGACTTTGGTTGACTGAGGCTGCAGAGCAGAAAATAACGCTGTTGTGCTCACCAAATTTTGGCTATCAGCATCTGTTAAAAACCTTTAAGCCCGAAAAATATGATGATTTGGACTTGTCGAGTATTCGCCTGCTATTTAACGGTGCCGAACCGATATCAGTGGAGTTGTGCGAGCGTTTTATGAACAGTCTTGTGCCGTTCAAACTAGCCGAAGATGCGATGTGCCCGGTATACGGGCTTGCTGAAGCTAGCCTGGCGGTTACCTTCTCGCCGCTGGATAATCGCTTCACGGTATTGACTATTAGTCGAGGAGCCTTGGGTGTCGGTCAGAGGATTCAACTTGCGCAAAACGATAGCGATTCTTCGGTCGCATTTGTAGCGGTAGGCAGACCAGTGCCTGATGTGGAGGTACAGATAAGAGAGGCGAGTGGTCAGCAGCTAGCCGAGAGTACTACCGGCCATATCTGCATTCGTGGTGAGAACGTAACAAAGGGCTACTACCGCGAATTAGAGCTGAACAAAGAAGTGATTTCTCCTGATGGGTGGTTGAACACGGGAGATCTTGGATTTATTCACGACGGGCTGCTTTTTATAACGGGCCGCGCCAAAGATATAATTTTTGTTAATGGGCAAAACGTTTATCCACATGATCTGGAAGAAATAGTGCTTCAAGCTGGTCTTGTCGAGAGGGGTAAGCTTGCGATATCAAGTCAATGGAACGAGGAGCGAGCCGAAGAGTCGCTGCTGGTTTTCGTGCTGCATCGTGGGGAATCGTCAGAGCTGGTTGATACTGCCAGGGCTATCACCCGACTGCTGGGCGAAGCTGCCGGTGTTCGTGCTCATTCAGTTGTACCGGTTAGCCGAATACCCAAGACAACCAGCGGAAAAATTCAGCGCTATTTGCTGGTAAAAGCGCTTGAGCAGGGCGAATTTTCTCCTATCCTGCAGCAGCATGATTCGTCTGATTTTGACGAAGAGCCACATACAATCGTGAGCGAAACTGTCGAGCAGACTATAGCGGCAAGGTTGCTGAACATTTGTAACGCGGAGGTTGTAGATATGAAAGTCGCAGCCGATGATAATCTTTTTGAACTAGGTATCAGCTCGTTGACTCTTGCACAGATACATGCGGCTATCGAAGAGAGCTGGCCGGATCAAGTCGACATAACCGATCTTTTTGATTATCCAACCGTGAGCGAACTAGCTGAGTTCCTTCAGAGCAAAACCTAGGCAAATAAACGAGTGATCCGAGTAGATTCTGTTTCCTTACTTTGGATTTGCTGCGTGAGAGTATTGCTGCAAAAAGTCTAAAAGTTGCGCCCGTACATCAGCTTGTGCAAACGCCCGGATGTGCGCTCCCTGTGTTGTTATGAAGCGTTTTGGTGTGTTTGCAGCCTTATAAAGAGATTCGCCGAAATGATAAGGGATTATCTGATCATCCCGGCTATGAATCAGTAGCAATGGCGTATCTTCGAGCTTAGCGATAGCATCCAGTGGATCAAATCGATCGCTAAGTAGCCACTGAGCTGGATATTGTGCACCCCAGGTGAGCCAGTGCCTGGACGCAACATGCTTTGCAATACTGCCAAATCGAGCAAACGCCGCTTCTACAATCAACGCATCAAACTGTTCATTAAAATTGCTGTTTACGCTTGCGTACTTGATCGCCAGGCTAGCCCCCAGACTTTGACCTAACAGATAGACAGGATGCGATGTCGGCTTTCCGGAGGCTCGGTAGTTTTTGTCTATCCATATCGTCGCCGCGTTTATATCATCATAGACTTCCGGCAAATCCGGTTTCCCCTGCGATAATCCATAGCCACGATAGTCCAGCGCAAAAACTCGGTAGCCTTTATCGACCAGCCATAGAACGGCTTTGAAGTGTGTGCTGATGTTTTCTGCATTGCCGTGCAGAAAAAGAATGGTGCCAATCGCCGGTCCTTTGGGCTTGATTTGCCAGGCGTGTAATCGTGTGCCGTCGGCCGAGCTTAGAAAATGATCCTGATACTCATAGCCTAGCTCTGAGGGCACAGTGACATGTTGCTTCATCGGATAAAAAAACAGCCGGGTACAACCGCTGAGCACGCAACAAAACGCCAGTATTAGCCAAATTTGTATCCTTCTGGTTTGCTTAGGACCGTTAAAACGGTAGTCTAGGATGGAAGGGGGCACGAAAAATTTCTCAAATTCAATTCTCATCGTCATGCTATGACCCAATTAAGTTCAGAAATTGATTGTTCACGCTATGGCGTCCTGGACGGAAAGGGCGAGCAGACGATTGGCTTTTATTTACCTGATACGTTTGGCATGCTGCCCTTTGTATCAGCGCTGGAGCCATTGCGGGCAGCAAACCGTTATACCGGAAAAAGATTGTATCAATGGCAGCTATTGGGTGACACCGATTCTGATGCCATAGCCAATAATGCGATGTCTCTGACGGTGGACGCCAGTATTCACGATGCCGGGGAACTCGACCATCTAATCGTTTGCGGCCCGCACGAACCGCATTTGTTTGATGATCCCAGGGTGCTTAAGGTACTTCGACAGCTCAGTGCAAGAGGCACACGCATGGGGTCGTTGGATACGGGGAGTTATATGCTGGCTCAGGCCGATCTGATCAAACGTCGTCGCTGCACAATCCATTGGGAAAACCTGCCTGGTTTTCGTGAAGCATTTCCAGAGATCAATGTGTCCTCAGAACTGTTTGAGGTTGATGAGGATCTTTTTACCTGTGCAGGTGGTACCGCCGCATTGGATATGATGCTAGCTGTCATTGAGCGCGATCATGGTGTACCCCTGTCTACTCAGGTTGCGGAGCTGTTTATATCAACCAGCCCTCGCTCTGCAAGCGATCCACAGCGCCGCAGCATAGTCGAGCGAACAGGCGTTCATCATGCTGGTGTTGTCAGTTGTATCGAATTAATGGAATCCAATCTGGAACAGCCGATCACCACCAACGAGTTGGCCGAGATGGTTAATGTGTCAAGTCGACAATTGGAGCGGCTTTTCCGCTCCTATTTGCAGACTACACCTACACTGTATTACCAGCAAGTCAGACTCAGGGCAGGGCACGAGCTGCTTCGACAGACAACGATGAGCGTACTGGAGGTTGCTGCAGCGGTCGGGTTCTCGTCGCCAGATTACTTCTCACGCAGATTCCGTGCATTTATTGGTTTCTCACCCACAGAAGCGCGAAAACGTCGCTGACGCCTGGAGTGAGGGGCCATGTCCTTGCCCTTTTGTCGTTCTTGTTCGGGATAGTGTCGCAAGGTTCAGCCTGCATCTGCTTCGAGACGTTGATACTTGAACAGCAAAAGAAACCGGTAAATGAACAGGAAAAAACCGGTCGATGAAATTTTAGGCGAGCACTATCGCAAACATTGAATAGAGGAGTTGGATGCCGACATTCGTTAGTGCTTTAACTTTGAGTTAGCGCTCGATACCATGAATAGAACCAGTGAGATATGAGTGTGAAGTCACAAGCACGTGTAGTTATTATCGGTGGCGGTGTAGCAGGCACTAGCGCGCTTTATCATTTGGCAGAGAGAGGCTGGACTGATTGCGTGCTACTGGAGATGGATGAGCTGACGTCGGGTTCAACCTGGCACGCTGCGGGTAACATCCCAACGTTTTCGAGCTCTCGAAATATTATCAAAATGCAGTATTACAGCACGCAGCTTTATGCCAAGTTGTGCGTAAACCCCGATTACCCCATTAACTACCACCAAACCGGTTCCATACGCCTTGCACAAAATCGTCAGCGCATGGAGGAGTTTGAGCATATAACGGCTATGGCCAATGCGATGGGTCTGGGCTATGAAATGATGAGCACTAAAGAGATGAAAAAGCGCCATCCGTTTCTTGAGGATCACGATGTAGTCGGTGCGTTGTGGGATCCGAATGATGGCGATATCGATCCAAGTCAGTTGACTCAGGCCCTGGCGAGTCATGCACGTAAAGCAGGAGCCACTATTCATCGATTTACCAAGGTCACTGGCATTGCCAGAACTGCTTCAGGTGAGTGGAATGTTCAAACCGATAAGGGAGATATCGTCGCAGAATATGTAGTAAATGCTGGTGGTTATCGAGGTGCTGAAGTTACTGAAATGGGCGGCAAGTATCTACCGATGGTCACTCTCGAGCATCAGTATCTTGTAACAGAATCGATACCGGAACTTGAGGCAATCACCGGCCTGCTGCCTTTGGTACGTGATCCCGATGATTCGTATTATCTTCGGCAGGAAAAGACCGGTTTGATTTTGGGACCTTACGAGAAAACAAACGCTGCAGCTCGCTGGCATGACGGTAAGATCCCGAATAATTTTGCCTATGAGCTATACCCCGATGATCTGGAACGTCTGGAATGGTACATCGAGAAAGCGTGCGAGCGGATGCCCATTTTGGGAACAGTCGGTGTACAGCGAGTTATAAATGGTCCTATTCCTTACTCGCCTGATGGAAGTCCCTATGTCGGCCCTGCATTTGGTATGCAGAACCTGTTTCATATGAACGCTTTCAGCTTTGGAGTGTGCCAGGGTGGTGGTGCAGGTAAGACCATTGCCGAGTGGATTATTGATGGCAAGCCTGAGTGGGATCTTTGGAGTCTCGATCCGCGTCGATACACTGAGTATGCCAATCAAACGTATGTGGTCGATCGCGCCATTGAGTTGTACCAACATGAGTATGCGATCAATTTTCCGGTTGAAGAAAGGCCAGCGGGGCGACCTGCTTTGGTGACACCCGCCTATGATCGGCTGGCGGCCAAAGGCGCGCAGTTTGGAGCGCGCGGAGGTTGGGAACGAGCAACCTGGTTTGCGCAATCTCAAGATGATGTAGATGAGTCACCCAGCTACCAACGGGGAACCTGGTTTGGCGCTGTAGGCGATGAATGCAGAAATGTACGCGATAATGTCGGCTTACTCGATATGGGTGGTTTTACGAAATATGATGTTCAGGGACAGGGCAGTGCGGCTTGGCTCGATGGTCTGATTGCTGGCAAACTGCCTAAAACCGGTCGCTTGTCTTTGTCATATTTTTGTGCAGAGGACGGAGGTATCTGGTCGGAGATGACACTGACACGAATCGCCGATGATCATTTCCTTCTCATTAGCGCTGCAGCGGCTAAGTGGCACGATTTTCAGTGGCTTGAGGAGCATTTGCCTGATGATCATGCCATCACATTGAAAGACGTATCCAACGACTACGGTACCTTAGTGATTGCTGGGCCCCGCTCCAGAGAAGTCCTGCAGCAGCTGACCAACACTGATTTATCAAACGAATCCTTTCGATGGTTGACCTTCCAGGATTTAAACCTGGCGGGTGTACAGGTACGAGCTCTGCGAGTCAATTTTGTTGGTGAGCTGGGGTGGGAGATGCACGTGAAGATTGAGGACCACCTGGCTTTGTATGACGCGCTAAGCGAAGCCGGTGAGGCCTTTGACATGAAAGATTTTGGCATGTATGCCATGGAGTCGATGCGCTTGGAGAAAAGCTATCGTGGCTGGAAGAGCGATCTTGATCATGAATATTCTCCTTTGCGATCGGGGCTGAACCGATTTGTAGATCTTGATAAGCCTGAATTCATTGGTAAGTCTGCCCTGGTTGAAGAGAACAGCAGACCATTGGCAGATGTATTTGCCACATTCGTGCTAGACACTGTTGGCGAGTCGGAGCTTGTAAACAGTACTGATGCCCTATATGGATGCCCTGTTTTTTCCGGAGACCGGAATGTTGGCTACATCACGTCAGGAGGGTATGGGCACCGAATCGGTAAAAGTGTGGCTTTGGGATATGTAAAGCCTGAGTTTGCAATTGCAGGCACAAGCCTGGAGATTGGTGTGCTTGGTATCAAGCGTTCTGCTACAGTGGTTGAAGAATCACCATACGATTCTGAAAACAAAGCGCTAAGGAGTTAACAAGTTTTGCAAAGTCGAAAAATAGGTTCCTTGCAGGTATCCCCGACAGGGCTTGGTTGCATGAATGTATCCTTCGGCTATGGCCCGGCTGATCAGCAGTCATCAACTCGCGTGTTGCTTGAAGCTCTGGAAACGGGTGTGAGCTTTTTTGACACAGCTTTTATGTATGGTGCAGGGCACAACGAGACATTTGTAGGTGAAGTGCTATCAACGCATCGGGAAAAGTATGTGTTGGCCACAAAATGTGGTCTGTCACCGGAGGGTATAAACGGGCACCCGGATACCATTCGTCAGCAATGCGAAACAAGCTTGCAAAGACTGCAAACCGATGTCATCGATCTTTACTATCTGCACAGAGTAGACCCGAATGTACCAATAGAGGAGTCTGTTGGTGCTATGGCCGAGTTGGTAAAAGCGGGGAAGGTTCGAGAAATAGGCTTGTCGGAAGTGAGTTGCAACACACTAGAGCGAGCGCATGCCACACACCCTGTTGCAGCGGTTCAGTCAGAGTACTCTTTATGGTCTCGAACACCTGAACACGGCATCCTCGACATGTGTGCCAAAAAGGGTATTACCTTTGTACCTTTCTCACCGCTGGGTCGAGGGTTTTTGGCTGGTTCTTCGAGCGATGTGTCGCAACTTGCTGCCAACGATTTGCGCGCAACGATCGCGCGACCACGATTCGAAGTTGAGGCTTTTGCTCAAAACAAATTGTTACTGGTTAAATTCAACGAGTACGCACAACAGCATGATTGCACTATGGCGCAGCTGGCCTTAGCCTGGTTGCTCGCCCGTGAAAACAGTACGATGGTGCCGATACCGGGTACGCGAAATGTCCAGCATATGAAAGACAATGCAGCCTCTGCCGAGGTAACTTTGAGTAGTGAAACAATCGCAGCCCTGGATGATCTGATTAACGAATCTACGGTTGTCGGGCGCCGTTACACAGATGATCGAATGGCGGAGGCAGATACCGAAAGGGATGTTCCTTAACTCGTCCTGGTTTAGTCAACTCGTTCCAGCATCGCTGATACTTGAGTGATTTTTTCTCCGTTTCGAGAACGTTCAAAATCGAGTTCCAGCCCTTCTTCGCGAAGTGTTCTGCTGTATACGTGCATCTCATATTCGCCGGTTTCGACAATATACAGCGCTCTGACTGTAAGCGTATCGCCTTCTAAGCCAGCCCATACATAGGGAGCGGCGTCGACGCCTGTCGGATCATAAGACACCATGTTACCGAACACATCTTTACGCATGGCTGATGCGAATATACCTTGGCGAGCTGAGCGATAAAAATCAATGGAGGTTTCAGCCGTTTTCTCTCCGCCATCGGCACGGTAGGTCACAGCCTTCCATTGAACAGTGAACCCATTGTCTTTCCAGGGTTCAATGGTAACCGAGAGATCTCGTTCCGACGCTTCACCTTCTGCAACGTTTGAGGAAGTGCCTACATAGGTGCCGAAAAATGCTTTAATTTCGTCACCCCCTTTGTCATCTGCCGTTTGGGTGCATTGGATCTGAAGTAGCGACGCACAAATCACCAATATTTTCGCAAAGCTGTTCATATTGCACACCATTTTTAAACTTCGTTGAGTGTTGGGCGCTCTAAGCCTCAAACAAATCACTGTTACTGATCCGTTCTATCAGCAAAATAGCACAGAAACTGTGGCGAGCAGGTGCTCCGCAGTTAGTTAAATTGGCTAGTTCTTTGGCTAACAATAGGGTTGTATCGCGAGGCGACGCCCGGAAATTCAATGATACGGGGTGCTGCACTAAGCTCGGCGCCGTGCTGCAAGAATGGCCTCTACCAGATCAGCGGGAGCATTATCCGCCACGCTCTCTAACGTTTTCACATCGTGTGTCAGTGCTATGGTGCGGCGATAGCTTGCCAGATAGGCCACACAGTCGCTGCAAACTGCTAGATGCTCCTCAAATAAGGCGTACCTGTCGGCAGGGAGTTTCTTATCCGTATAATCATCTAAAAATTCGATTATTTCACTACAGCTTAAGTCCTTGGATGTGTTCATAGAACGCTCCGCATTTCAGGGTCGATAGTTTCGCGTAGTGCCAGGCGTGCCCTATGCAAACGAACCTTGACCAAGTTAGGCGATATATCCAACAAGTTGGCTGTTTCATCACCAGTGAATCCATCTATATCGCGTAGCATCAGAACAGTGCGATAGTTGTCGGGTAGCTTCTGAATACAGTCGGACACCATGTTGACCAGTTCTCCCTTCTCAGCAAATTCATCTGGCCAGGCAGGCTTGGTATTCGCTCGGTGTCCGTCTTCGAGAAATGATGGTAGCAAGCTGTCTATAGAAACTTCCACGGCGGTTTTGGATTTACGAAGTTTCATAAGACAGCAATTGATAAGGATCCTGTGTAACCAGGTACTGACGGTTGATGCACCCTTGAACCCATCTATGCTCTGAAAGGCT
>JBGCEO010000064.1:0-17731 GCA_045106475.1 Granulosicoccus sp. | reverse complement strand
GTGGCTCTATAGTCACTTCATTGTTGAGCTCAGGATTGAGGAATTATCGAGATGATGTTGCGCCAGTACTTTTTGATTTTTAGCATGGCTGCGCCAGTACTAATTCTGGGGCTCTATCTACTCTGGCCACCTGCACTTTGGCTCATGGTCATTGTGCTGCCCATTATTGGTTTGGGTTTGATCGATATGTGGCAAACCGAACACACCATAAGGCGGCTATATCCGTTTCTAGGCAGATTTCGCTACATGCTGGAATCTATCAGACCCGAGATTCAGCAATATTTCGTCGAATCGGATATCAGTGGTTCTCCCATTCCGCGAGAGTTCCGTTCGCTGGTTTATCAACGCGCCAAGGGTGATCGGGACACGCGTCCATTTGGCACTATTTTCGATGTCAATCGTCCGGGTTATGAGTGGATCAACCATTCGCTCATGCCAAAACACGCTCACGATCTTGATCCGAGGGTGCAGTTTGGCGGTGATCGATGTGCCAAACCCTACCTGGCATCGCCGTTGAATATTTCTGCCATGAGCTACGGCGCACTGAGTGGGAACGCCATCCGTGCTCTAAACAAGGGCGCAAAGCTTGGCGGTTTTTCGCATAATACAGGCGAGGGTAGTCTTAGCCCGTATCACCTGGAGGCCGGTGGCGATATCGTCTGGCAAATAGGCACTGGTTATTTTGGCTGTCGAACTGAAGATGGCAGTTTTAATCCGGAATTGTTTCAAGAAAACGCCTCCAAGGATGAGGTTAAAATGATTGAGATCAAGTTGTCACAAGGTGCGAAACCAGGGCACGGTGGCATTTTGCCGGCTGCCAAACTAACCGAAGAGATAGCCCGGATCCGACACGTTCCCATGGGGCAGGATGTAGTATCACCTCCTTCACATTCAGCTTTCTCCACGCCTACTGAACTGCTGGCGTTTGTGGAAAAGCTGCGTGACCTATCTGGCGGAAAACCGGTAGGGTTCAAACTATGTATTGGCAGGCGCGATGAGTTCCTCGCCATTTGCAAAGCGATGCTGGTAACCGGTAAGGTGCCGGACTTTATAACCGTAGATGGTGGTGAGGGTGGAACTGGAGCAGCACCGACTGAAATGACTAACTCGGTAGGAACACCACTGCGTGATGCGTTGATTTTTGTAAACCAGGCTTTAATCGGTATTGGTTTGAGAGATCAAGTCCGATTAATTGCATCAGGCAAGATACTGTCAGCATTTCATCTGTTGCGAGTGATTGCCTTGGGAGCGGACACAGCAAATTCTGCGCGCGGGATGATGATGGCGCTCGGCTGCATTCAGGCTCGGAGTTGTAATACTGACCATTGCCCAACGGGCATAGCAACGCAGGATCCTGCACGCTCCAAAGGCCTGGTCGTGAGTGACAAGGCCACTCGAGTGGCCAATTTTCATCGAGCTACCATAGAAAACCTGGCCGAACTGCTGGCAGCAGCAGGCCTTGATAGTCTGGACCAACTGGAACCCAGGCATATCAATCATAGAATTCAGGGCACCGACATCAAGACTTACGCCCAACTGTACCCAGGCATAGAACCTAATTGTTTGCTTGATGAGAGCACCGTGCCTGAAACTTGGAAAGACGACTGGCAGTTCGCAACTTCTGAACGCTGGTAGTCGCACTTAATCGCTAGAAAAAGGGAAACACCCAATGAAGACATCGGATCTGTTCGTTAAGGCACTGGAAAATGAAGGCGTCAAATATATTTTCGGCATACCGGGAGAAGAAAATCTGGATTTTCTGGAATCGCTTGAAAGCTCCAGTATTGAACTGATCCTAACCAGACACGAACAGGCTGCGGGGTTTATGGCAGCTACCTACGGTCGCTTGACCGGTCAGCCGGGTGTTTGTCTTTCAACCTTGGGCCCAGGCGCTACCAATTTTGTTACCGCGGCAGCGTACGCGCAGCTAGGCGGCATGCCCATGATCATGCTGGGTGGTCAAAAACCCATTAGAAAAAGCAAGCAGGGTCGATTTCAGATTGTTGATGTCGTGAATCTGATGAAACCCGTAACCAAGTATTCGGAGCAAGTGGTTGATGGCAACAATGTGCCATCTATAGTTCGCGAAGCCTTTCGTATAACGATGGATGAACGTCCCGGAGCCGCCTACATCGAGTTACCTGAAGATATTGCCGATGAACCCACGGATGCCACTGTATTCGATGTGATCGGCCATCGTCGCCCGGATGCGAGCAAGCCATCCATTGATGAAGCTGTCAGGATGATAAAAAGTGCCAAGCTACCCTTGTTGCTGATAGGCGCGGGTGCCAATCGCAAAAGAACCAGTGAAGCATTGCGAACATTGATCGACGAGTCGGGCCTGTACTTTTTTAATACACAGATGGGTAAAGGTGTTGTTGATGAACGCCACGAGCGTTTTATAGGAACCGCGGCCTTATCAGATCATGACTATTTGCACTGCGCGATTGAGCGGGCTGACTTAATTATTAATGTAGGTCATGACGTCATTGAGAAGCCACCGTTTTTTATGGAAAAGGGAGGCAAGCAGGTAATCCACATCAATTTTGATGCGGCAAATGTAGATGATGTGTATTTTCCTCAACTCAATGTTGTTGGTGATATTTCCAGCTCAATTACTGGTATCGCAGAAAAATTGGGCAAACTTGATCAAGACTTCAGCTTTTTCGAACGCGTTAGAAATGAAGTGGATCTACATATAACCAAATATTTTGAAGATACCCGATTTCCGATGTTGCCCCAGAGTCTTGTGAGTTTACTTCGATCACACCTTGATGCAAAAGACATAGTCACGCTGGATAATGGTGTGTACAAAATCTGGTTTGCTCGAAACTACAAGTGCTATGAACCAAACACCATGTTACTGGACAACGCACTTGCAACCATGGGAGCAGGCTTGCCCTCAGCGATGGCTGCGAAGCAGCTAAATCCATCGCAAAAAGTGGTTTCGGTCAATGGTGATGGTGGTTTCCTGATGAACTCCCAGGAGCTAGAAACCGCTGTTCGTATGAAATTGGATCTGGTTGTGATTATCCTCACCGATAATGCCTACGGCATGATCAAGTGGAAACAGGAAGGCATGGGTTTTAAAGAGTATGGATTGGATTTCAATAACCCGGATTTTGTGGAGTATGCCAATAGCTTTGGTGCAGTCGGCCATCGAGCAGAGAGTCACGAGAACTTTGTCGAAATCTTGTCTACTGCACTCAACAGTAAGGGTGTCCATCTCATTGATTTGCCGATCGACTATTCACTGAATCATTCCATTCTGAATGTGTTGCTCAAGGAGAGTGCCTGTATCGTGTAAATGGCTCTGCCAATCGCTCATGAGCTTTTCAAAAATCGCCGGCTCGAGAATTCACCATGTTATTCCGATCTCGACGTAGGTCCTGATTTTTGATATTGGTGTCTTTATGAGTCAGCTACATTCCAATGAGCAGCTAATTGCGCTACTGGAACGCTCCGCGTCTGGAGACCAGTTCGCATTTAGAGAGCTATATGAGCACTGTTCACCGCAACTTTTTGGTGTGCTGCTGCGTATTGTTAAGCAGCATGCCTTGGCAGAGGAGGCGCTCCAGGAAGTGTTTGTGCGTATCTGGCAAAGATCTAAGCAGTATGAATCAGATAAGGGTGAGCCTGTCGTTTGGATGACCAGTATTGCTCGTTATCATGCTATTGATGTGCTAAGAAAACGCAAATTGCGTGAAGCTAAAGAATCGAGCTTGTCACCGGTGGATTCAGACATAATCCCTGAGTCTGACGTTAGACCGATGGAACTTTTGCTGGATCAACAGCTGGCCCTTACTCACTGTCTCGATAGGCTCGAAGAAAAGCCGCGCGAGTGCGTTATCCGTGCGTACTGTGAGGGCTATACAGCTGATGAACTTGGGGTCATGCTTGAAAAACCCGTCGGCACCGTCAAGAGTTGGATCAGGCGCAGTTTGCTTAGCTTGAAGGAGTGTCTAGATGGACTCCGATAACGATAGAGACTGGTGGGATGCACAGGCGGGTGAATATGTACTGGGCACTCTTGACGAAACAGAGCAAAAGGTTTTCGTACAGCTTCTTAAATCAGAGAAAGAGCTTGTTGAGAAGGTAAGACAGTGGGAAGCCCATCTACAGCCGCTGTCGGTTAGTAATCAAGCGGATGTGGTTTCTCCTGGTGTATGGCAAGGCATCGCACAGCAACTTGAATTTGATATAACCGAACAGCCGTCTAGCTTAGATAGTACAGTTGTATCAGGTTCGACAAACAACGTTCGAAGTCCAATCGCGCCAATAGAAGTAGGGCGTGTATCGCGACAGCAGCAAAGTGACAAGCTGGCTCGTTGGCGAAGAGCTGCTGCGTTGGCTATGGTGGCAAGCTTTCTACTGGCAGTTGTTCTGATTGAAAAAATTTACACGACGGTCGCTCCTGTTGGTAGCCAGTCACTTTATGCGATCAGCATTGTTCAAAACGACGGGGCTGATCCTCTGTGGATTGTTAATGTACTGTCTTCATCGTCAGAGGTTCAGCTCATTGCGTTGTCACCACCAGAGATTGCATCCGATAGTGTTCACCAACTCTGGTTAGTGAAGGCTAACGACCAAGGTGTCGCCTCTTTGGGATTGCTGCCCTCTGAGCCCGGTTCCAGTGTGACGGTTCCCATTAGCGAGGCGGTTATCGATACACTGGATTCTGCGATAGCCCTGGCAGTGAGTCTCGAACCAGCAGGGGGGTCACCGCTGCCTACGCCTAGCGGATCTGTTGTTTACCAGGCAGACATCAAAAAATTACTGGCGCTTTGATCTGTCAATTCAACCAGTGCTAGAGTTGATTTCGGTGATCGATCACAAGGGTCAGGTTTTGCGAGTATCGTCAATCACCGTTGAAAATCGTTGTGGTGTCAAGCCTTGTTGAAACCAGTTGACGAGGCTGTAGATTGAGTAAACTGGTAAGCCGCTGAGCGCGCGAATATCGGCAGCGAAGGGCACCATGTTAGTACATTCAAGAACAATAGCACCAAGCTCTTTGTGTTCATCCAACAATGCCTGTGTCGCGTTAAGCAAATCGAGTCGGCATTGAGCAAAGTCGATCTCGTACTCGTCATTCAGGATTTTGTGCGTAAACTCCTTTCCTGATTCGGTACTCATGATCGGCGTATTCAGCGGAACACCGGCAGCCTTTAGATGAGCCTCGCTTAGGGTTGATCCGGATATAGTTAGAATTCCAACACATTGCCCGGCAGGTAAGGTATTCGCAATCATGGGTACCTGCATTAATGAGGAACTAGCGACGGGCACACCCAATGCGTTTTTAAGTTCGTCCTGAATGAGGCTTAAAAAACCACAATTTGTTGTTATGCCATCGCAGCCCATATCTATAAGTTCCCGGCCTGCCTCGATGAATTCAGGCAGCATGAGACGTGCATCGTTACGCACGATTTTGTCAGGTGTTGCACCTTTAACGATTTTATAGTGCACGGGAAACTGCCACGTCAGGGCGTTGCCGATATCTCCCGGAATGCGTGGGAAGTGCGTATGTAGCATGAGTATGCCGACAGTTGCACCATAAATTGTCTTACCGCCTGTTTGTTCTGAAAACTGAGACATGTTTTATAGGATTAGTGGGGATGGGTTATACATCGTTGATGTAATCAGGTCGACCTGTCAGCTTACTTCATTGCCTGCATATAGCTGAGCATAAGCATCACGAACAGCAAGTGTTGCTTCAGCTAGTCTCAGTTGTATATGACCACGCATGGCTTTGAGGGCAGCTTCCACGTCACGCAATTCCAGAGCGCTAACTATGGTTCGATGGTCGGCTAATCTAACCGGATTAGTGCATTTTTCATTGCTGTTTTTGCGCATGCGTTCAAAATCCATCAACCTGATAAAACGGATTCGACCATTAAGATTTACCAGTAATCGGATAAACTCCTGATTGCCGGACAGCGCAACCAGTTGTTCATGAAAAGCCTCATCCATCTCTAGTAACTGTGTTGCATTGCTATCCTTGTTATACAAATGTTCAGACTCATCAAGAGATTGATGCAGCGCAGCTATATCATGATCACTTGCGCGTAGTACGGCACATCGCAGTGATTCACATTCGATGGCTACGCGTAGCTCGTATAGCTCAACAATACGTTCAGCACTAAGCGAGCGACAGGAAAAGCCTGCGCCGGCTTCGAAGGAAAGATACCCTTCAGCGGTGAGCCTGTTCAAAGCTTCTCGCAAGGGCGTACGGCTAGCGTTCAATTGGCTGGCAAGAACACTCTCATTAATTCGTTGGCCTGGTTTGAAGCTGAAATCAATCGCCATACGACGAACTTCATTGTAGACACGCTTCACACTGCTTTGTTTTTCACTCATATGCATTGATTGAACGTCTTTAAACTGCCCCAGTATGCTGGGGATGGCTGTAAATGGCGACTGCGAAGCGGGCTAAGTTATTGATCTCAAATGCTTGGGAAATAATGTGCTGCTCTATCCCCAGGCAACTGGGGCAGTTTGGAGCGTTTTTATCATTGGTATGGCGAACAAGGGTCGGGTCAATATTGAAGGTGGAGAAATTGCGTCGAAACTAATTGTATACAGGTCTGAATACTGATGTTAATGTTCGCTGAAGTCCAGAACTATCAGACCCTATGAAGAATTCTGTAACCGGTGCAGATGCAGTAGTCAAAATGCTGGACGCCCACAAGGTCAAGCATATTTTCGGGCTTTGTGGCGACACCAGCCTGCCATTTTACGATTCGATGCGCGGACTGGAACATGGAATCACACATGTGTTGACACGTGATGAACGCTCCGCAACCTATATGGCAGATGCTTATGCGCGTGTGACTAGTCGTCCGGGTGTGTGCGAAGGACCATCGGGCGGTGGCGCAACCTATTTGCTTCCTGGATTGATTGAAGCCAATGAGAGCTCCTATGCGGTTCTGGGCATTACCACTGATATCTCGGTGGCCAGCTACGGAAAATATCCCTTAACCGAAGTGGATCAGGAGGCCATGATGCGCCCCCTGACACAATGGAATACCGTGGTTCGCAGAGCAGATCATATTCCGCGTATGGTGAGAGCGGCGTTCCGCGCGATGACAACGGGTCGACCGGGATCAGCTCACATTGGATTGCCGTACGATATTCAGTATGACGAAATAGATCAGGATGATATCTGGGCAGATCCTAAGTTGAGTTCCTTTCCTGCTTATCGTACCGGGCCGGAACCGGGAGCAGCTGCGGCTGCCGTTGATGTCATTCTGGCAGCTCGTTCGCCGTTAATCGTTTGCGGTGGTGGGGTTGTTATTGCCGATGCGATGGTTGAGTTGGAGAGGCTGGCATCGCGGCTGGATATTCCTGTGGCTACATCGATATCTGGGCAAGGTTCATTGGCTGACTCACATACCAATTGTGTCGGTGTTGTAGGTTCAAACGGAGGAACTGACGAAACCTGGGAGGCTATGACTCAGGCAGATGTGGTGATATTCATGGGTTGTCGAGTGGGTTCCACCACAACAGCTCGTTGGGAAGCGCCCAAGTCTGGATCGATCATCGTTCATTTTGACAGCGATCCGATGGTTATCGGTGCGAACTACCCCACTGAAGTAGGAGTGGTGGGGGATTTGCGATTGTCATTGTCTGCTGTCAATGCTGAATTGGATCAACGTGCCAATACAGGTGTGAGCTTTGGAGGTGCCGCCAGAGTGGCGGATTTAAAACATAGAAAATTTGCAGCGTTTGATCTGCTGGCCAATAAAAATGATGGTCTTATTCGGCCTGAAAGAGTCATTAGTGAATTACAGAACTATCTACCTGGTGACGCGACCGTTCTTTCTGACCCGGGCACAAGCTGTCCTTACTACTCGGCTTATTATCAGCAGTCGATGCCTGGCAGACGTTTCATAACCAATCGGGCGCATGGTGCCTTAGGGTATTCATTATCGGCCGCTTTGGGTGCCTGGTACGGTAGGCCGGAGAGTAAAGTTGTAGCCTTGATGGGGGATGGGTCTTTTGGGTTTGCTTGCGGTGAGCTTGAAACCATTTGTCGAGCCGGCGCGCCCATTACTTATGTGGTTTTTTCCAACTCAAGCTTTGGTTGGATCAAGGCCAGCCAGAAGGATGACAAAGGGGGGCGTTATTACAACGTGGATTTTAACAGGGTGGATCAGGCTGCCGTTGCTTCTGCCTATGGACTAGCTACCTGGAGCATCAGTGATCCGCAAAGATTGGGCAGCGCTTTAAAAGCCGCGTTAGAGCACGATGGGCCAAGTCTGGTTGATGTCATTTGTCAACCTTTGGAGGAGAGTCAGGCGCCGGTTCGCAGGTGGATGGGTTAATGAGCGCGACAGAGCAATCCATTGTCGGATTTGATGTCTGGCACTTGCAGTTGCCAGTCAATGCAAGGCGAGATCACGGCATCGGCTCGGTTGAACATTCTGTTGATATTGTTGTTCTGTGTCTTACGAGTGAGGACGGTACACAAGGCTATGGCGAAGCTTCGTCATGGTCAGTTTTTACCGGATCGGCTGAGGCCAGTTACGCTGCGCTTCAACGCTATATGAAGCCCCTGGTCGTTGGCCGTGCAGTCGGTGAAAGAGCTAGTATCATGCAAGAAGCTACTTCTGCTGTTGCGCATTGCACCGAAGCAAAGGCTGCACTGGAAACAGCTCTGCTCGACTTGCAAGGGCGCTTGTCCAAACTTCCAGTATGGGCTTTGCTGGGTGGTTCCTGCCGTTCAAAGATTCCTTTGTCCTGTTCGATTGCGGATCCTGATTTTGAAAAAGACTTACGTCTGATGGAGCGCATAAAGGCAGATGGCTTGCGAATCATAAAGCTCAAAACCGGTTTTAAGGGACACGACTTCGATCTGATGAGGCTGGAACGCTTGCGTAAAGACTATCCGGAGTTCGACCTTCGTGTGGACTACAACCAGGGCTTGCACCAGGATAATGCCCTGCGTTGTGTGCAAGATGTTTCTAGTTTTTCCCCGACTTTTATCGAGCAACCTGTAAAAGCCCACTTGCACGCGCTAATGGCTCGTATTCGAGATTCAATCGACACCCCTTTGCTGGCTGATGAGAGCGTGTTTGGACCTGAGGACATGCAGCAGGCAATTTCTCAGGATATTTGCGATGGAGTATCGATCAAAATAATGAAAGCCGGCGGTCTGACTCGTGCGCAAACAGTGGCGCGTATGGCCGCTAGTGTCGGTATGTCTGCCTATGGAGGAGACATGTTCGAAGCAGGTCTGGCCCATCTGGCGGGTAGTCATATGATAGCTGCAACACCGGAGATTACTTTGGGTTGCGAGTTTTACCAGGCGACTTACTTTCTTCACGAAGACATTCTGGATTCCGCTTTTCCGGTGGTGGATGGCTCCGTGGTAGTGCCGCAGTCTCCAGGTCTGGGGATTGGAGTAAATAGGGAATCAATAGAGCGCTATAAAATCAACTAACCGACGATAATTGTGGTATTTCGAGCCCCTCAAATGAGGGGTATTGCTTGCCGCAGCCAATCAGGCAGTTCCGTTGAATGGCAATCACGGTTAGTATGGGCGATAGCGAACTGCATTTTTTTGTGCAAGATGGTCCTGGCTAACGCAGGATTGAGATAAGTACGAAAACAAGCTAGAAATAAGAAAAAACACGTAATCCATAGGCAATAAGAGGAGTAGTTTTATGAAAAATGTTTGTACCAGGGCAGCCACGACATTGCTGGCGGCCACGGCGATCAGTGCAGTAGCTGCATTGCCAGCCCATGCTGAAAAATGGGATATGCCCATGGCGTATTCAGGCTCAAACTTCCACTCGGTAACCGGTGCTGAATTTGCCGAGTGTGTCACCACCGGTACGGGTGGCGATATTGAAATCACCACACACCCTGGTGGATCTCTGTTTGCTGGAGCAGATATCAAGCGTGCGATTCAGACAGGGCAGGTGCCTATTGGTGAGCGTCTTCTATCTGGTCACCAGAACGAGAATGCGCTTTTCGGTTTTGACTCCATCCCTTTCCTGTCGCCATCGTTTGATGATCACGACAAGTTGTGGCAAGTGGCCAAACCTGCTTTGGAAGAAGTGTTGGCAGAGCAGAATCTGACCTTGCTGTATTCTGTGCCCTGGCCTCCACAGGGCTTGTATTTCAAGAAAGAAGTCAATTCAGTTGCTGACATGAAAGGCGTTAAGTTTCGTTCGTATAACAACGCCACAAATCGTTTGGCCGAACTGACCGAAATGCTTCCTGTGCAGATTGAAGCCGCGGAAATTAGTCAGGCCTTCGCCACTGGCGTTGCCGAATCAATGGTGTCGTCAGGCGCTACTGGATATGACCGCAAGGTTTGGGAAAGTCTCACACACTTCTATGAGGTGGATGCCTGGCTGCCACGTAACTACATTATGGTCAACTCCGGTGTTTGGGGTGATGTATCCGATTCAAGCAAGAATGTAATCAATGCTTGCGCAAAATTGGCAGAGTACGCGGGTACCTGGCGTGCTAAAGAGTACACAGGCTTTACCATGCAGGGATTGCGTGATGGTGGTATGACTGTTCAGCCTGCTGGTGATACGTTGATGGGTGAACTTCGCACCATTGGTGAAACCATGACTAAAGAATGGTTGGAAGCCGCCGGTGAGGCAGGCTCTGCAATCGTTGACGCTTACAACGCTGAGTAGTTAGCCGATAGTAAAAAGCGAAAGTAGTCCCTATCAAAAGGAGTCTGCTTTGTAGATGATTCTCAGTCTGAGTTTATTCAGACTGAGAATCATAAGCTTCACCAATGACAGGATCTGCGATTAATGACGCAAACGCTAAACGTATTTCGTAGCTTGCTGGACAAGCTTTATCAGCTGGGCGCTCTACTAGCAGCGTTGTGTTTGATCGCGATTCTCTTACTGATAGTGGCGCAGATGGTGGCACGTTGGACCGGAGCAATATTTCCTGGTGCTGCTAACTATGCGGGCTATGCAATGGCGGCGGCAAGCTTTATGGCCTTTGCCAGCGCTTTAAATCGTGGCGCACATATCCGGGTATCCATATTGCTCAATGCCGTATCTCCTGGACCCCGTCGGATCCTGGAGATCTGGTGTTTTGGTTTAGGGTCTGCCATAGCTTGGTATTTTGTTTACCACGCCTACCGTTTTACCTATTGGTCCTGGAAATTTAACGAAGTCAGTCAAGCTCAGGATGCCAGTCCTTTGTGGATTCCACAGTCCGTCATGGTTGTGGGTGGAGCGTTACTAGCTATAGCGTTAACAGACAATCTTCTGCACGTTTTAATTAAAGGCGATCATCGTATCAAGCGTGATCTCGTCGATGAACAATCGGGAGAGTAGGGCAAATGACTGAGCTTTACGCCATTGTACTTTTCCTGTTCGTCCTGTTTCTCTTATTGGGAACGGGCGTTTGGGTGGGCCTTGCGCTTATGGGTGTCGCGTGGGTCGGAATGGAGCTATTCACTACTCGACCGGTGGGCGATACCATGATCACCACCATGTGGGCGACATCTTCATCCTGGACGCTAACGGCCTTGCCGTTGTTTATCTGGATGGGTGAAATTCTATATCGAACTCGCCTGTCTGAGGACATGTTCAAAGGCCTGTCACCCTGGTTGGCACGATTACCGGGCGGGCTTGTACACACTAATATTGTGGGCTGTACCGTTTTTGCTGCGGTGTCTGGTTCTTCCGCGGCTACGCTGACAACTGTTGGCAAAATGTCGATCCCTGAGCTGCGTGCACGCAATTACCCGGAAAAGATCGTCATCGGTACATTGGCAGGTGCTGCTACCTTGGGTTTGATGATTCCACCCTCGCTGGCTTTGATTGTATATGGCGTCACGGTTAATGAGTCTATTACACAGCTGTTCTTTGCGGGTGTGTTGCCAGGTCTTGTGCTAGCGCTTATGTTCATGGGCTATGTAGCGTTGTATTCAAAGTTTTCAAGCCAATGGAATCCCACCACTGAACGCGGTATGTCGTTTTCAGAGAAGATCGCTAACTCACGTTTCTTGCTGCCCGTTATTTGCCTGATACTGGTTGTGATCGGATCCATGTACATGGGTATTGCCACAGCAACCGAAGCAGCTGCCTTTGGCGTCATTGGAGCGTTGGTGCTAGCGGCAGGGCAGGGTTCTTTGACCTGGAGTTCTTTTTCCGAGAGTCTGATGGGCGCTACTCGCACATCTGCAATGATTGCATTAATACTCGCTGGTGCGGCATTTCTTAAATTATCAATGGGATTTACCGGACTACCCAGAGGGCTGGCAGATCTTATTGCAGCCATGGAGCTAAGCCGCTTTGAACTCTTGATGGCATTATTGGTTTTCTACATTGTGCTCGGCATGTTTTTAGATGGTATTAGTTCTGTTGTGCTCACTATGGCCGTTGTTGAACCCATGATTCGGCAAGCGGGAATTGATCTTATCTGGTTTGGTATCTTCGTAGTTGTTGTGGTTGAGATGGCACAAATTACCCCGCCAATAGGGTTCAATCTGTTCGTGCTACAGGGTATGACCAATCATGAAATGGGATATATAACGAAGGCAGCGTTGCCTATGTTCACCATTATGGTAGTGATGTGTTTTGTTTTGATTGCCTTTCCAGAGATAGCCACCTGGTTGCCACAGAATCTGAGACAAGGGCCAGGTGGTTGACAATCGTGTGTAATTGAAACAGCGTGGTAAGATTTTAGTTACTTAGTTACTTAGTTACTTAGTTACTTAGTTACATATTTACTGACTGACTGACTGACTGACTGACCGACTCACTCACTTATTGATTTATTGATTTATTGACTTACGCGAAATCCTATAAGTATGAAAATACTGGTTACAGGTAGTGCTGGTCATTTGGGGGAAGCGTTGATGCGCACGCTTCGCTCAAGCAACGATTCAGTCATTGGTATCGACATAAAACCTTCTGATTTCACAGATTGTGTTGGTTCGATCGGCGATAGGGATTTTGTTAGTAGTCAGGTTAAGGGCTGTGATGCCATTATTCACACAGCGACGTTACATAAACCACATGTGGGCACTCATAGCAGGCAAGACTTTATTGATACTAATGTTTCAGGAACATTAAATTTATTAGAAGAGGCCGGACAAAGTGGGTGTAGCGCATTTGTCTACACCAGTACCACGAGTACCTTTGGTGATGCCATGCAACCAGCAAAGGGTGAGCCAGCAGTTTGGGTAACTGAAAAACTGCGACCAAAACCTAAAAATATTTATGGTGTCACCAAAACCTGCGCAGAGGAGCTATGCGAACTGTTTAATCGCAATACTGATATGCCCTGTATTGTGCTGAAGACTTCTAGGTTTTTTCCTGAGGCTGATGATGCAGAGGTTCAGCGATCCAGCTATGACGACGCCAATCTTAAAGTCAACGAGTTACTAAATCGTCGGGTCGATGTGGCTGATATCGTAACCGCCCATAGGCTTGCAATAAGTAAAGCGGGTGAAATCGGCTTTGGCAGATTTATCATTTCAAGCACTCCTCCTTTTGCGCAAAGTGATGCCAGTTTGCTCAGCCAGGATGTTTCAGCCGTTTTGAGAAGATATGTTCCTGAATTTGAAGAACAGTTCGAGCGCCGAAACTGGACGATGTTCCCGACACTTGATCGAGTTTATGATAATTCGCTGGCACGAGAACAACTCGGTTGGGAACCCCGGTTTACTTTTCAAGCCGCTATAAATTCACTCAAAGCAGATCAAGACCACCGGAGTGAATTGGCGCGTGCGGTCGGGGCGAAGGGTTATCACTCTGAAAAATATAAAGACGGTCCTTACCCTGTGGGTAGCTTTTAGGAAACAGATTTAACCACCATGCACTGGTAGGCCTGTTGATGTGGATTCGGTGATGCAGGTGTGTTGATATAGGTCTGTTGATACTGGTCTCCTCATACGGATCTACTGATGCGGATCTACTGATGAGGTTCTACTGATGTTGTCCTACTGATGTTGTCCTACTGATGAGGGTCTACTGATATGGGTCTACTGATATGGGTCTACTGAGATGGTCCAACTGATATAGGTCTACTGATATGTGTTCGGTGGTGTGGGCTTGGTTGATGCGGATCAGACTGGGTAAGTCGATCGCACCTTTTATATAAGAACCCGTCGCTCACCTACTGCCTTAGTGGTTTGCTTGGCTGAAGAACTTGCTTGCTTGCAGGGGCGGACGTCAAATAATGCCTGTTCGCTTTATCGTCTACAATGAGGTAGATACTAGTCAGTTTAGCTAGTGTGCCCAATTGCTCATACGCCGATTTTAAAATGCCGTTTTCGCTATCGCTCAACACAAATCCGCTGGTAAACCGATTTGCAAAACCTGAAGAGTTAATTACCACCATCACCAGGGATATAAGGCTTCGGGATATACAACTAACACACGAATTTATAAACCCCAGTTGGCCTGCCCCAGTTATTAATCGCCTGATCGGAGAATTTACAGATTCTCTCAACAGAACAGGCGCACGCATAACCAGCGGAATGACGGGGCCATATGGGCGCCTTAATCATTTTGGTCATCCAGATCCAGAAGTTCGCCGTTACTACGTGGACTGGTTCAAGACATTTGCAGACATTATTGGAGCACTGGGTGGAAAGTCCATCGGCACGCAATTCGCCATATTCACGTACGCTGATTTCGATACACCGCAAAAGCGAGAAGAGCTCATTTCGATTGCAATCGATTGCTGGGCGGAAGTGGCAGAACACGGTAAAAGAGCAGGTTTGCAATATGTGTTTTGGGAGCCCATGTCGGTTGCACGAGAGTTTGGCGAGACGATAGATAGCTGTCTCGATCTTCAAAAACGACTAACTGCGGCGGATTTTGACATCCCGATGTGGATGATGGCCGACATTGATCATGGGGATCTTAGCAGTAACAACCCTGCCGACTTCGATCCCTATGCCTGGGCGCAAGCGGTGCCGCGTTACTCGCCAATAATTCATATTAAACAGTCGTTGCAAGATAAGGGTGGGCATCGGCCATTCGCTGCCGAGTTCAACGATAAGGGCCGTATCTTTCCTGACAAACTTTTATCGGCTATTAGCTCTGGTGGGGGCAAGGATAACGAAATCTGTCTTGAATTATCGTTTAAGGAGCGTGAACCCCACGACCGGCTGGTCGTACCTCACATAGCGGAGTCGGTGGCCTATTGGGCTCCCTTTATTGATACTGGTGAAGACGATCTTAAGAGTTTTTAGCGTCAAGCATGGGCGGTTGAAAGTTTGTTGCCTGTGGAATCAAATATCGATATCTCTAAGCTCTCAGAAAAATACAGGCGCATGGTAGACCCCTTTAACTGCCCCAGTTGCCTGGGGACAGTACTGCACGCTTATTCCTAGGCCTTTGAAATCAATCACCTAGCCAAGTTCGCAGTCGTCAACTTCAGGCATCCCCAGCATACTGGGGCAGTTTAGAGGCTCAGGAGTTCATGGATGTGAGCAGAGCCACGCTTAGCGTCTGCCTACTCGAACCTCGGCCACGTATCGCTGAGCCTGTACCCTTCAGGCCAGGGATCTTCGGGGTTCAGCATATGTTGATGGGTACCGGTGACAAATGCGCGTCCGCGCACTCTTGGTACGATTGCCGTTAGCCCTTGTAAGCTGGTAGTACTTTCGATGCAGCAATCAAAGGTCGAATCGATAATCGATATTCCTGTAAAGGCCTCTCCGATTTGTATATCACCTCGTGCATGCATAACCGCCAGGCGGGCAGAACAACCGGTTCCGGTTGGCGATCGATCGATTTTTCCGGGCATGATAGTGACTGCGCTTTTCCCTTGTTTTACTCCATTAACAGTTGAAACAGGTGCCGCTATTTGACAGAACGAGAGATGCGACCAATCAGCATGCACTGGATGCGTGAATCCGATTTGTTCATTGGCAGCCTTTGTAATTTTCACCCCGGTATTTGCAATGTCCTTAGCTTCATCGGGAGTAACGGAAAACCCAAGCTCATGAGCGTCAGCAATGACAAAACTATCACCACCGTAGGCAGTGTCCACGGTAAGAGTACCCAGCCCCTCTACTTCAAGAGTTGCATCCAATTTAGCCGCAAAACTTGGTACGTTAGTTATTTCAACTGATTCGACTGAACCGTTACGGCAATGGGCTTGCACTTTAAGTAAACCTGCTGGTGCTTCCAGAAGAATATCGGTCACAGGTTCTTCCATAGGCAGTATGCCTGTTTCTAACAGTACCGTTACGACGCACATGGAGTTTGATCCCGACATAGGTGGCGTGTGCACGGGTTCCATAATGATCCAGGCGGCATCTGCGTCAGGGTGCTTTGGTGGAACCAAAAGGTTGACGTGTCTGAATACACCACCACGAGGTTCGTTAAGCATAAAGTTGCGCAGCGTCTCATCGTTAGCAATCCAGCGAGATTGTTCCCATAGTGTTTTGCCCGGCGGAGCAGTTACACCGCCTACGATGACATCGCCGACCTCACCTTCAGCATGGCAACTGACTGTATGAATAATCTTTGTGCTTTTCATTGCGGTTGCTCGGATGCGCTTAACGCTGGCTCTAAATTCTATCTCTTTTAAGGCATCGTTATAGAGATTTAGTATGCTAACTGTTTGTCTACAGTACCCCGGCTGTAAAAATCGAAAATGATTCAGATTCTGTGTTGAGTGGTTTTACATGGGTGTAAGATAGGCCAATTCCCTTTGCAGACAATCGCATTAAATCATGAGCATTCGAATCGCCGTCGCAGGGGCAGGTTTGATAGGTAGGCGTCATGCACAAGCATTGAGTGTCGCCCCAGGTGTGTCACTATCAGCTGTGGCCGATCCTAATGAGGCGGGTAGGGGCATTGCTGATCAACATGGTGCGAATTATTACACCCATCTGGCTGAGCTGATAGAGAAAGATAAGCCTGACGGTATTGTTGTGGCGACCCCTAATCAGTTGCATGTCGAACAGGCATTAGCTTGTATTGATGCAAGTATTCCAGTGTTGGTAGAGAAGCCACTTGCTACCGATCTGGAAGGTGCCAAACGTATCGTCACTGAAAGTAAACGTGCCGATATTGCGGTACTCACTGGTCATCATCGACGCTACAATTCGCTGATAGCCAAAGCCAAGATGACTATCGACGAAGGCTTGCTGGGTCAAATTACGGCGGCGCAGGGGACAACCTGGTTCTATAAACCTGATGATTACTTTGATATTGATTGGCGGCGCAAGAAGGGTGCGGGACCGGTTTATATCAATCTGATTCACGATATAGATATGCTTCGCCATCTGTGTGGCGACATCCATAGCGTGCAGGCAATGGAGTCGAATCAAACGCGCGGAAACGAAGTTGAGGATACGGCTGTACTGTTACTCAGATTCGCCAGTGGTGCCTTAGGCACCGTTTCGGTTTCGGATACGATATCAGCCCCATGGAGCTGGGAACTCACCGCACGCGAGAACCCGGCGTATCCTGCGACCACAGAGCTTTGCTATCAAATCGGTGGCACTCTGGGTTCTTTATCCCTGCCCAATCTTGCGCTTTGGGCTCACCCGGGGATTCGTAGCTGGTGGGAGCCCATCAGTTCGACAAAACTCACTTTCGACTTTGACGATCCGCTGGTTAGTCAGATTCAACATTTTGCAGCCGTCATTCGCGGCGAACAAGCGCCATTGGTCACGGCATTGGAAGGCTTCAAGAATCAGCAGGTCATAGAGGCTGTTAAGGAATCCGCCCGATCAGGAAGCACGGTGATCTTGCCAACCCCCGATTCCACCATGATCTAA
>JBGCEO010000063.1:0-17433 GCA_045106475.1 Granulosicoccus sp. | reverse complement strand
ACAGATATGCGATACGAGCGCTTGAGTCTTACGATTATCCAGCGTCTTTTGAAAGTAGCTGGATAAGCGGTTTTTAAGATTACTGGCTTTACCGACATAGATGATTTCTTCATTCGCATTAAACATGCGATACACGCCCGGTCGTGTGGTCACGGTGCGCATAAACGACGCTGCATCAAACTCAGGTCTATCGGTATCTGAATCGGAGCCGGCAACGCTCTTTGTAGACGGATCAGTGACTCGCGCACTGGCTGAAGAATTCTTCAGCGGATCTTTAGATGTCGGTTTGTCAACCAAGCCTTAGCTGAGTCCGCGTTACTCTTCGTTCCACAAATCAAAACGGATTGCCATGCGAACCAGCTCGGCAGTTGTTTTGATATTCAGTTTTTCAAACGCACGTGTTCTATGGGTGCTAACGGTTTTCTCACTGATATGCAGATTGGTGGAGATCTGTCGATTGCGATTACCGCGTAGCAGCAGTGTGATGACCTCTGACTCGCGCACAGTCAGTTTATCAAAAGGGTTGTTTTCATCGCCATTGATCATGTCCATGGCTACCTGCTGCGCAACATCGGGAGACAAATACTGTTCGCCCGCTATGACTCTTCGCATGGCCTTGTCCATCTCATCAGCGCTACTGCCCTTAGTAATGTAGCCGCGTACGCCCGAGTTAAGAAGCTTACGGATGTGACCACCCTCCAGACCGCCGGTCACCATGATTATTTTGCTGGTAGGTGCTTTGGCGAGCAGTTTTTCAGAAGCCTCCAGACCACTGATACCCTGCAACTTGATATCCATGAGCACAAGATCAAAAGTTTGGATATCAGCCATTTCCAGCGCTTCTTCGCCAGAGCTGGCCTCAAATATCTCTTTGATCTGAGGGTTTTCTTCTAGTAGCCGACGCATGCCTGCCCTGACCAGTTCATGGTCATCTACCACCAGGACATTCAAAGTCGGCTGAACACTCATTTCTACCTATCTACCATTTAACGAGTGCAGAGCCCCAGGTAAATCCTCCCCCAAAGCCTTCCATAAGCAATGTGTCACCTGCACGGATACGACCATCCCTTACTGCAACATCCAGTGCAAGAGGGATAGACGCAGCTGAAGTATTACCATGCTTGGCCACAGTTTGCACGACCTTCTCCATAGACATACCCAATTTCTTGGCGGTCGCCACAATTATGCGCTGATTTGCCTGATGAGGAACAAGCCAATCAATATCAGCTTTCTGAATATTGTTGGCGGCCAACGTTTCATCCACTATGCGGCCAAGGGTTTTAACCGCCATACGAAATACATCGCTGCCGGCCATCTCCACGTACGCGGTACCCTGCTGCACAGCGGCAAGATTGTTCGACACACCTTTGGGCACCTGCAACATCGACGCATAATCGCCATCCGCATGGATATGCGTGGACATAATGCCCGGTGCATTGTCTCGGCGCAAAACCACAGCCCCGGCCCCGTCGCCAAACAGGACGCAGGTGTTTCTGTCGGTCCAGTCGATGATGCGTGAGAAAGTCTCTGCACCGATTACCAATGCATTTTTGGCAGCACCGGTGCGCATGAACTGATCAGCCACTGACAAGGCATACACAAACCCCGTGCAGACTGCCTGAATATCAAATGCAGGACAGCCATGAATATCCAGCCGACTCTGAAGCAAACAGGCCGTACTGGGAAAAACCTGATCAGCAGTGGTCGTGGCGACAATAATCAGGTCAATGTCAGCGTGCTTGATGCCCGCCGCTTCTATAGCCAGCCTGGCGGCATTCTCAGCAAGATCCAGCGTGTATTCGCCCTCGGCTGCAATATGCCGTTGCTCGATACCCGTTCGCTCACGAATCCACTCATCGGATGTGTCTACCGTCTTTTCCAGATCGGCATTGCTGACGATGTGTTCGGGCAGATAGCCACCGGTACCGATAATGCGGGAGAAATAACTCATGGACAATTCTCCCCCGGCAATGGAGCAAGGCGACGTTGTTCCAGTGAATACTGCACTATGCTGCGTTGAGCGATTCGCTCATGCGCTCGGCAATCATCGATGGCACATTGGTGCCGATCTCAAGTAGCGCAATTTCAATAGCATTGGCAAAGGCAAGTGCATCAGCACTGCCATGACTCTTAACTACCACACCTTGCAGCCCCAGCAGGCTCGCGCCATTGTATCGGCGAGGATCGATGCGTGCGCCAAAAGCCTTGAGGATCGGTCGTGCCACCAAACCAACCAGCTTGTTCCAAGTACTTCGCTTAAATTCCTGCTTTAGATAGTGCGAAACAATACGCGCTACCCCCTCACTGCTCTTCAAAGCCACGTTACCCACAAAGCCATCGCAGACGACAACATCGGCTTTGTCGGTAAAAATCTCATTACCCTCAACAAAGCCAATATAGTTAAGTGAGCTTTCCGCCAGCAACGGCGTGGCTTCTTTTACCTGCTCATTGCCCTTGATGTCTTCTGATCCGATATTGAGCAAGCCAATGCGTGGCTCCTTAACACCGTCAACAGCCTGAGCCAGGATCGATCCCATCATTGCAAACTGATAGAGATTGCTTGCCGAGCTATCGACATTAGCCCCCAAATCGAGCATATGAGTGTGGCCATCAATAGCCGGAATAATCGCAGCGATTGCCGGACGATCGATACCTCTGACCGTCTTTAAAACGAATTTGCTGATAGCCATCAACGCACCGGTATTGCCGGCACTCACGCAGGCATCGGCCTCGCCCTCTTTAACAAGGTTGATGGCAATGCGCATGGATGACTTTTTCTTGGATCGCAGCGCCACCGCAGCACTGTCTTCCATTTCGACGACTTCAGCGGCAGGCACAATGGAATAGCCCCCTTCCGGCAGCGGTTTAGTGCCAATACACTTGATAATGTGCTCAGAGTTACCAACAAGCATCAGGTGAATATCCTGACGCTTGCTCAGTACAGCTCGTGCTGCATCGACAATGACCTCGGTGCCACCGTCGCCACTCATCGCATCAATAGCGACTGTTAGCTTGCTAGACGGCATGCGATTACAAGATCACGCCAGAGAACATCACTGGGTGTCTGCCAGCTCGCATGATGCTGCTTACTCGTCTTCGTCCAGCTCTTCTGGAATTTCTACAACCTGGTTGCCACGGTAGAAACCGTCAGCAGTTACATGGTGACGACGATGCAACTCACCCGTGGTTGGGTCAGTCGACAGAGTCGGCTTTTTAAGAGAATCGTGTGATCGACGCATGCCACGACGTGACGGTGTCTTACGGCTCTTTTGGACGGCCATAACGCAATATCCGGTAAAGTTTAATGTATGTTTAAATTCTTCAGTGCTTCAAAGGGGTTTGGTTTCCCCTCTTCAACATCAGCAGCTAGCTCGCCAAACTCTGTCTGGCCAAGCTTGCATGCTGTTAAATCACTGTGCTTGGGTATATTCGGTAAATGTAAGATTAGTTCATCTTCGAAGAGATCGACGACATGAATGTGGCCGTTCTCGTCTAATACAACCGGGTCTAGCTCCTGGGGTAACTCACTGGCCTTTTCCTCATTTTCAACAAACACCAACTCAAACGACTCACTAATCTTGACGCTCATCGGCTCCAGACAACGCTGACAATGTAAGGCGAACTCGGTATTCAACATGCCACTGATCAGAATGTGATCCTTGCGCCGTGAAAACAAAGCGGTAACCTGTACGTCATTATCGGCCGATGAGAGAATGCCGCTGAGTCGTTTCATGTGACTCTGTGGCAAGCTCAGCTCAAACCGTGTTCCGTCGCGGGCCAATAAATCAGGGTTGAAACGCTGGGGAAGTGCCTTGACCATAACCCGCGAATGATAAAGAAAGGAGCTGATTGTTGCAAGTGCTTGTTTTAGCCTCAGGGTCACAATATCGCGCAGAACTGCTGCGGCGAGTGCAACGCCCGTTTTCTCAGTTTTCCCCGCAAATCGATGAATCGGCCCACCCCGGGGAGGCCCCGCCTGAGCTGGCCCGGCGCCTGGCCCGGCAAAAGGCCTGTGCGCCCGCCATTCAAAGCTATGTTGAGACAACTGACAACCCGGCCGGCAATGCAGGCGCCATCATCATTGCCTCTGACCAGGTGGCAGCCGTTGGTGAACAAATGCTGGGAAAACCCGGCACAGCTGAGCGCGCCAGAGAGCAATTGGCGTCGATGCGAGGTCAGCGTGTGGTGTTTTCAACAGCCCTCTATATGCTCAACACGCACAGCCAGGCAGTATTTGCAGCGCTCGATCAGACGGTTGCGCAGCTGCGCATGCTCAGCGATGCAGAAATCGAACGGTATATCGATGCAGATCAACCACTGGATTGTGCGGGCAGTTTCAAGGTTGAGTCTTTGGGCATCAGCCTGTTCGACACGGTCGAAAGTCAGGACCCCACAGCACTGATCGGCTTGCCGATGATTGCCGTGTGCCAAGGCCTGCGCCAGCTAGGTCTGGCTATTCCCTGAATGGACTTCCGCCGCCCAAGCGCGCAAACACCGATCGATCAGAGACTGATCGTCAAATAAATCGAAACGCCAGCTGCATAACGATCACTGAGAAAACGGCCGCCAGGATGTCATCTAGCATGATGCCCAGCCCTCCATGGATGCGCTTATCCACCCAACTGATCGGCCAGGGTTTTAACACATCGAAAATGCGAAACACAACAAACCCCGCCAGCACCCATAAAGCTGTGCGCGGCATCGCTACCATCGTCAGCAGATAACCCACTACCTCATCCCAGACGATACCCGGGTGATCGTGAACACCCAGGGATTTTGCACAACGATCGCAACACCAGACGCCAAAAGCAAACAGCACCAACACCACCAGCAGGTAGGCAAATAGTGATTGGGGCATCAAGAACAACAAGGGGATACCCAACACGGTGCCCACCGTGCCCGGCGCCTTAGGCGCTACACCCAAACCTGCGCCTAACGCAAAGAAGTTGGCAGGACTGGCGATGACGTCGCTGGGTTTTATGCTGACCACTAGCGCCGTTTCATTTCCAGTGGTCTGACTGCCGTAGCCAACTTATCGAGCACACCATTGACGTAACGATGCCCTTTATCAGCACCAAAACGTTTGGTGATTTCGATGCCTTCATTGATTACAACACGCGCCGGTATGTCGGGGCACTGAGTCAATTCAAAGGCAGCGATGCGAAGCACGGCACGCTCAATCGGATCAAGATCGGCGATGGGTCTGTCCAGCGCATCGCTCATCACCTCATCCACGGCATCCGGGTTATGACTGACACCATTGAACAAGTGCGTAAAGTAGTCGACGTCGACACGGCTCATGTCCTGATCATCGAGAAACTGACCTCGAACATCAGAGCTCTGACCGACGCTCACATCCCATTGATACAGGGCCTGCAACGCACGCTCGCGGGCAAAGCGGCGCGACTGCGAACGGCTGACCTTCTTAACCCGTTTGGATTTTGACGAGGGTGCGGCAGCGGCCGGAGCAGCCTCTGCTTTGGCTGCCTCGACAGCTTCCGCCTCGCGCATCATGTCACCCAGAGAGCGAGCCTGTTCGGTACCCGGCATCAAGGGTGTCGCCTGCTCAGCATCAGCACCAGCCTCATCGGCAGTGGCGGCTGAATCATCTAATTCATCAGGCTGAGGAATTTTCTTCATTACATCTCTGTCTGGTCAATCGCTCTGGACACTGGGCGTAGCAAGCATTATTCGCGTCGCCAGCTCGTCTTGCCACCAGCGTCCTCCAGTATGACGCCAAGTGCCGCCAATTCGTCACGAATCTGATCACTTTTAGCAAAGTCTTTTGCAGCACGGGCTGCATTGCGCTGCTCGATAAGCGCCTCGATGTCGTCACTTGACGGGCCACCGGCACTAGCCTCGCCCTGCAGAATCTGCTCAGCATCCCCTGCCAGGATTCCCAGACGCTCACCTAAGCTGACCAGCGTGTTGGCCAGTTCAATGGAGCGATCGCTATCGAGCACGGCTTCCTTGTTCAAGGCACCAGCCACTTCGTGCATGACGGACATAGCCTCGGGTGTGTTGAGATCATCATCCATCGCCGCTTCAAAGCGCATCACGAAATCTTCATCGACAGAAAAATCATCGCACTCAATATCTGATAGGGGGCGGCCACGCAAAGCCGTATAAAAACGCCGTAGTGATGCCCGCGCTGCATCCAGCGATTCGGTCATATAGTTGAGCGGACTGCGGTAATGACTACCAATGATAAACGTACGAATCTCCTCGCCGGTGTATTGCTCAAGCACGTCACGTATCGTCAGGAAATTGTTCAACGATTTAGACATCTTTTCATCGTCAATGCGTACCAGACCATTGTGCATCCAGTAACGGGCAAAGCGGCCATTGGTTAAGGCCTCACTTTGCGCAATTTCGTTTTCGTGATGCGGAAACTCCAGATCCATGCCGCCACCATGGATATCAAACTCATCGCCCAGCAGATCCCTGGACATGGCAGAACACTCGATGTGCCAACCAGGGCGGCCGGGGCCCCACGGCGAAGGCCAATTGGGCTCGGTGGGTTTTGCCGCCTTCCACAGCACGAAATCAAGGGGGTCATGCTTGTGTTCATCGATGGCAACACGCTCTCCCGCTCGAAGCTCATCCACTTTTCGACCAGAAAGCTTGCCGTATTCGGGGAATGATTTTACCGAGTAATAGACATCGCCATTGTCCGCTGCATAGGCATGCCCGGCCTCAATCAGGCGCGTTATGAGCGATTGCATGCTCTCGATCGTATCGGTCGCTTTAGGCTCATGGGTGGGCGGAAGTACATGCAAGGCTCGTTCGTCGTCATGCATCTCATCAATGTAGCGCTGTGATAACTCGGCGGGGCTTACAGAATGCTCCGCGGCGCGCTTGATGATCTTGTCATCAACATCGGTGATGTTGCGCACATACTTTACTTTGTAGCCTGAGGCCAGCAAATGTCGGTACAGCACATCGTAAACAATCATGACACGACCATGGCCAACGTGGCAGACGTCGTAAACCGTGACGCCGCACACATAAAGTCCTACTTTCCCGGTTTCCAGGGGTTCAAACAGCTGTTTTTTCCGGTGAAGCGTGTTGTACAGATGAAGCATCGTGGCCTTTAATATGTGTTTTTGTGCGCTGGTGGGAGCCTAGCAGATTACCCGATGGTTACCGGCTTCTGAACTTGATCGAAATACAGCTAATATTGCACACTATCTTAAATCTCTTGCATTCAAGGAGAACGCATGTCACCAAGCACAACTTTTAGCACGCTTGTCGTAGCGCTCATCACGCTATTGAGCTCGTCCTGGGCACAGGCAGAAGGCACGCTCGTGCTCATGAGTACCAACAAAGGCGACATGGTCATCGAACTGGATCAAGACAGAGCGCCGCAATCGGTGCGCAACTTCCTCCAATACGCTGACGACGGATTTTACAACGATACGATCTTTCATCGCGTTATCGAAGGATTCATGATTCAAGGCGGTGGATTCACCCAAGACTACAAACGCAAGAACACTCGTGCGCCTGTCAGCAACGAAGCCTACAACGGTTTAAAAAACAGGCAGTACAGCATTGCCATGGCACGCACCACAGCACCCCACTCTGCTACCTCGCAGTTTTTCATCAACAGTGTGGCCAACAGAAACCTGGATCACACCAACACCACTCAGCGAGGTTGGGGGTACACCGTATTTGGTCAGGTGGTCAAAGGCGAAGAGATTGTCGAAGCCATCAGCCAGGTTCGCACAGGCCCGGGTGGACCTTTCGGCCGTGATGTTCCCGCAGAGGCTGTGGTTATTCTTAAAGTTGAGCGCATAAACACGATGCAAGACGCCACAGACGCAGGCAATGCTGCTCAGCCGTCTGCCAAAATGGCTGACCCGAAGGATACAACCATACAATCAGAGTCTGCCGGCAAACTCAAAGCGGACAAAGCTCAGCCGATTGAACAGAATTAGTTGATCCATCACTTGCTGCACTAGACACTGGTACAATCAGGCTTTTGGGAATTCTCCATAAATGAAAGCCACTCTCACGACCAACAAGGGCGTTATTGTCCTTGAGCTCGACAGCACTGCCGCGCCCGCCACCTGCGCTAACTTCAAGCGCTATGCTGATGAGAAGCACTTTGATCAAACCATCTTTCATCGCGTCATACCCAACTTCATGATTCAAGGCGGTGGCTTCACCGCTGACATGGTTCAGAAAAGTACACACGAAAACATCCAGAACGAGGCGGCTAATGGTCTTAAGAATGATCTGGGCACGATTGCCATGGCACGAACACCCGATCCGCACTCTGCCAGCTCACAGTTTTTCATCAACCTGACCAACAACGACTTTCTTAACTTCCGTGATGAGTCGCAGGCAGGTTTTGGCTACTGTGTATTCGGTAAAACTGTTGAGGGCATGGACACTATCAATGCAATCGCCGCTGTGAGCACTGGCTCGTCGCAAGGTCACCAGGATGTACCCACAGAAGCCGTCATCATCGAGTCTATAGTCGTCGAAGACTAAGCCTGTTCGGTATCAAGCAGCTTTTATCGTAACAAGCAGGTGAATAAACACTGCCTGTTTATTGCGGATTTGCATCTGGACCCGAAGTCGCAGCGCACGATCGATCTGGCGCTGCGGTTTTTACAACAAGCACGAGGGGCCTCAGAGCTCTATATCCTGGGCGATTTGTTTGAGTACTGGCTCGGCGATGATATTGGGCTATCACTGTACAAACCCTTCATCAACGAGCTGCGCGATTTAACGGCCTCAGGTTGTGTCACCACCGTGATGCACGGTAACCGTGATTTTCTGTTAGGCGATCAATTCGCTGAGCAAACCGGCACTACGCTGGTTAAGGACGATGAGCTGCTTATTCATTTGAACGCGCTACCCGTCCTGCTCATGCACGGAGATACCCTGTGCACTGACGATACGGATTACCAGGCTTTTCGTGCTCAGGTACGGGACTCACAATGGCAGCAGACCTTCCTGAATCTGAGTGCCAGCGAGCGTGATCAGATGGCAACCAAATTCCGAGAGGCCAGTGGCGAAGCCAGCGCTGCAAAAAGCGCAACGATTATGGATGTTAACCAGGATCAGGTCAGCCAACGCCTGGCACACTATCAATGCACCACGCTGATTCACGGGCACACCCATCGCCCGGCGCATCATGCCACCGACTCACTCGATCGCTGGGTTGTCGGGGATTGGCATCCCGATCATGCACGCTACCTGCGCTTTGATGGACAACAGCTGTCGCTGCACGATTTTCAGTAGCCGTTAACACGGCTCAACTAGCTATGAGTCATAGCTGCTTTGTATTCCGCTTCCATCTCGGCAATTAACGCCAGCTCCTCATGGTTAAAACCGGCCTGCAATCGCGCCTCGGTGTTGTAAGGGCTTTTGAGATACCCGCTATTCTCGCCCTTTAGTAAATCCCTGAACACAGCCGTACCATCCAGCTCTCTGGATTCACAGACATATCGGAACCAACGATTTCCGATCTCTACATGCGTAATCTCATCGGTATAAATACGCTGCAAAATCGCTGCACTGGCTTCATCACCCAATTGATTTAACTTATCAATCATCGGCGGCGCCACATCCAGACCCCGTGCTTCGAGAATACGTGGCACCAAAGCCATGCGTACCAACACGTCGTGACTCGTGCGGCGGGCCATATCCCACAACCCATCATGCGCGGGCAAATCACCATAGGCTGCATCAAGAGACCCCAGGCGCTTGTGCAGCAACAAAAAATGCTTGCCTTCATCGGAGGCCACATGCAGCCATTCAGTAATGTACTGAAGCGGCATATGCCGAAAACGATAGACTGCGTCCAAGGCAAGGTTGATGGCATTGAATTCGATATGTGCCAATGAATGGAGTAAGCCGATACGTCCTTTAGTACTGCCCAAGCCACGACGCGGCAAGTCCTTGGTATCCACCAGCCTGGGATGTTCAGGCCGTCCGGGCGCATCCAGCACGTCGATTGCACTGGCATCGGGACGCGCTTGAGCAGCCTGCTGTTGCTCTTGGCTCAAAGCCTGCCATTGTGTGTAGAGATCGATACTGGCAAAGGCCTTGTGCACAGGGTCGGGATCAAGCAAAACGTCATGCGTTTTTATAAAAATGTCGTCAATGTTCATGCATTGTTCACTTGTTTGATCACGTATCGCTCACTCAGCAATGTCCATACTTAGCTACAATCCTGATTGACTTTGAAGCCATTCACTATGCAATCTATAAAACACAGCTACCGCATATTGTTAAGCGTAACACTGGTAGCCTTTGTTCTGAACGCTTGTGCAACTCGTCCGCCTACACCTGATGCCGAACTTGAGTCATTTAATCTGACACGCGACCTTTTGGGTAAAACCACGGGGGTCGGAAATTTCAATGCTATCGATGGCACAGACCGCGATTTTACCGCTTACCTCAACGGTAGCTGGGATGGCAAAGTGATGACACTGGTAGAGGACTTCGAATTTTCCGACGGCACTCAAGAGCGTAAAACCTGGGTCTTCACTCAACTACCCAATGGTGAATTCAGCGGTGTGCGAGAAGATGTAGTGGGCACGGCTCGCGGCTATCAAGACGGTAGCGCCTTTCGCCTCGAGTACATCATGGCCATACCCAATGACGATGGCAGCCCCGGACGCAAGCTGCGCTTTCGCGATGTGCTGGTCAAGCACAGCAACGGCGTTATACAGAATGATGCCACGGTTGGGTTCTGGGGGCTCCGGGTAGGCAGTGTGTCGTTGATGATTGACCGGCAACAGTAAATAAGCTGCTACCCTATGTAACTGCCCCAGTATGCTGGGGATGGCGGTAACTCACGTCTGCCGAACCTAGCTAGGCGATTGATTTTAAAGGCTTAGGAATAATTTCATTGTGCTGTCCCCAGACAACTGGGGCAGTTTAAGATGCTTCAGAATAGTTTGATTACGCGGATTAACCTGGCTCAGATAAATGAGTAGCTGGATAAGCTTTACGATTCTTGCGGCCTTCATGCAGGCCGTGCGTACTGCCGGCCAGAAGCAACTAACCAGCAGCGTGAGCCCGATGAGCTCCACACTGATTCGTTACGTATTCGGGCTGCCCTTTGCCGCCCTTTACCTACTCTATCTGGGTAAAGGACATACGCCATCGCTTCTGCTCGATGCTAGTCACAATACTCGTTTTCTGATGTATGGCGCTCTGGCAGGGTTGGCACAGATTGCTGCCACTTTTCTTTTGATCAAGGTATTTAGCTTTCGCAACTTTACCGTCGGAACCAGTTTTGCAAAAACCGAGGCTATCCAGGCCGCCGTGCTCGGAACCATTCTTTTTGCCTCCACTCTAGCGCCTTTAGCATGGCTGGCCGTGGCCATTGGATTTATCGGTATCTTTATTGTCAGCATTCCTACCAAGGCACAAAGTTGGGAGTTACAGAATGTGCTCCTTGGAACACTGTCAGGCACAGCATTCGCCCTCACCTCACTATGGCTTCGCGAAGCTAGCCTGAGCTTAAACCTGCCGGTATTACAAAGTGCCGCCATCACGCTGGTGTTTATGGTCACCTTTCAATCAGTCGTCTGCTTGATCTATACACTGCTGCGCGAACCCGACCAGTTTGCCGCCATCGCCTCACGACTGCGTCTTGCAACCTTTGTAGGTCTGACTAGTGCACTGGGATCTGTCGGTTGGTTTACGGCAATGACCTATCAGAATCCTGCCATGGTCAAATCACTGGGGCAGATAGAGTTTATCTTCACGCTACTGATCACCACGCTTTTCTTTAAAGAACGAATAAGCGCTCGCGAGCTGCTGGGAGTCGCGGCTATCGTGGCAAGCGTGATATTACTGCTGCAAAGCGGATAGCTGTGCCAAGAGCTGAAAAATGGATAACAAGCGGCTCATCTGTCTCGGGAGATGGGTAACACCAATACCGCCTCAATCCAATCATAAAAGTCGGACACATTGGCCAGCACCTGAATGGCTGGGCACTCATCGGTGCCTGAAATTAGCATGGCGGCCAGTTCCAAATCGCCCTGAATGTCCGTGGTGAATACAGGAGTCCCGGAGTCACCTTGCGTCAAACACGCCTCGTCATCAACGATGTAGGTCTCAGGGTTGGTTTGCAAGATGTTCAGCTGATTGCGCGAGTTGGTTGACAAATTCAAGGTAAAAAGTGATGTGGCGGATTGGTTGCTGAGCGCCATCGCGGTGTTGGATGTAAAACAAGATGTACCTTCATCCAGAGTAACAATGGATATGTCGTGATTAACAGGCGTGTGAATCTGCACAATTTGCCGCTCTACAATTTGCGGCTTGTCAGCACCGTGCAGACAATTAATGCGAATCGATTTTAAGCTTTCTTCAATGCAGTGTGCCGCTGTCATAAACCGTTTAGGTGTCAGCAGCATACCGGCGCAACGCAGTGGAGCAGAATCACTGGTAGCCGCAAACTGCATCACCCGTTCTGCAAAAGCGGCATCAGGATAAGGATCGGTATCGGGATCATTCGCCTGCACGATCGATCCCGATACCAGAGCCATTAAAACAATGACGTACTCAATAGCTCGCTTGTGTAAATCACATAGCTTCATTTTGACGGTCTAGAAAACAACGCTGTTTATGAAATCGAAAAACTGCGGTGTAATTCGCCGAGCAAAATTTGGTCGATCGCCTGTGCAGGTAGTGAAACACTGCTGTTCAGCTGATGTAACTGCAAAAACATAGGGGCGGTTGTTTCGGTAGTAGTACAAACCTGAGCCACTATCGCCCGGATTCAGATCAGAAGACATTTTAATCTGACGGTTCCAGTTGTCACCATCAAGCTTACTGAATTCACCGACTGACATGCGCCCGTCACCGTACAAAGTATCGCCATTGCAGTTCAGAGGGCTATGACCAAAATTGCAGCTGGGATAGCCACGACGGTATTTCCTGTTATTGCCGTCAAGGTAGCTCTTACTTCTATACCCCCAGCCCATCCCCCGAGGCGCGCTTGCACCTGCATCCGGGCTTGCAATAATCAATGCAATGTCGTGCTTGATGCAGACGGACCCATTCCAATTATTTTCGCAATCGTTATTGACATAGCCGGGGTAGTAACCGTATGCATAGGGTGTCCATGTACCCCAGGTAGGAGAGGTAGAACCATCCTTTCGAGGTTCGACCTTGGCATTGTTAAACGTATAATCGCCCCTGAATACACAATGACCTGCCGTGATGGCCACCATGCGAGTGCTGTTAGCACTTAAAACGGTAGCACTGCAGCCCCCATAGTTGGCCAGACTTTGATAGATACTATTAGTATCGCTGTATCCATCAGATAGACCCCGACGTGAACGACTATCGTGTGCATTACTCCAGGATTTTTTTCGCACATCTTCCAAACTGATATCCAGTTCGCTAGCCGGTTCACGACCAGGCGCGTTCTCATTAACACTCTCCGATATCAAACGCGAAAAGCTCGCCAGATCGCTTTGCTTGGCCGTATAAGAAAACGTTCGATTTGACTTGATATCGAAGAATTCAAATTGTGAGACACCGTTTAATTTCTCAACCGGCGTGATCACTTCCTGCTTGGTACTCTCTATCTCGCCATCGGAGCGAGCGCTGGGCAATAGATTGAGCTTTTCAGTATCGATGGGTTTACGTGTTGGACGTTTGATCTCTTCAAACTTTCCGAATTCGCTTATCCATTGCAGATTTTTCCAGTCCTCACCGAATAGTTGTAGATCACGCGCGTTGTTAGGTATGTTGTCTTGCGCAAGTGCTGCACCCGATGCACACAGCCCAAGGGTTGATGCAAGCAATACCTGTGAAGAAATTTTTAAACGCATTTGAGGCTCCTGATTGGTTGTGTGAAGATGGAGTCATTTCCATCTGCGGCAATCATAGAGCCGGGGTTCTATATTTTTATGGTACTAATGCCGCTTTGTATACAACCTAGACCTTTGATGCGTAGCTAACCTAGACTACTGTTTAGCTTTTCCTGGTTGTACCTGATTGGCCGCATGAAACACGGCTAACACAGTAAATAAATCCCCGAATACGCCACTAAGCACTGCACCTCCGCTACCCACGTAAGCACGGGCAAACTACATACCGCACTGGCAGGCAATGTGGAAGTACAATCAGTAAAACAACAATTGCGCAGGCATCAAACCCAGCTGTTTATATTGCTCGGGCATCTAACCAAGCTGCTTATTACGCACAAAAGATTCAAACAGCTCCCTGCTCTTCAACGGTTTATCGCCCAATTGCACGCGCATAAGAGGTTTCATGATAGCTTTTGCCTCCTCTAATACAGCAGCGCTAGTGAAATCAAGGCTCGCCATGGCTAATAGCGTGGCACCGCTAACCCGTATTCCCTTATCCGCTGTCATGCCGTCCGGGTGCAAAGACACATTGCGGCTATCGCCCTCACCCATCAGTGTCTTGTCTTTTTGAATACCATATACGGCAGTTTGTTCGGCATTATGCTGTGGTACAGCAACGGCATTGGCAGGATGAAACCTGTATTCGAGATCGGGATCAATATCGCTTCCATCCGCCGTGCAGCGAGAAAGGTTGGGCAGTGTTCCCAGTGCATCAAGCAACTGCAGTTCAAAGGTTCTTAACACCGCTTCCATGGACACTTGCTGCGAATCAAGTTCAGACAAAGCCAGCGCATAGTGAGCAAAGACCATAGCTTGCGGCTGATCCTTGCCAAGCAATCGCAATACAAGCTCATTGATGTAATAGGCACAGGCCAGTGGCGCATCAGCCATGTTCATCGGCTTTCCACTTTCTTCAATCCCTGTGAGTGTGCGTAAATCACCAGCACCCACCCAGGAGAGCAGCAACGGTCGAAAGGGCTGATACAGTGCGCGCACTCGCGGCTTGGATGCTCGCGCACTCTTGGCCATCAAAGCAATGCGCCCATGCTCCAGAGTAAAGGCATCAACGATAAAGCTCGTTTCCTGCCATTGCGTATAGTGAAGAATGTACCCGGCTTGTAGCGATGTGCTAACACTGCCGGACTCAGCGTTCATGGGCTCTCATAACCCAGACTGCGCAAGGCTCGCTCATCATCAGCCCAACCTTCCTTAACTCGCACCCACAGCTGTAAAAATACTTTGCAATCGAACAGTGTCTCCAGAGTGCTGCGCGATCGTGTGCCTACCTCTTTTAACTGACTGCCCCCCTTGCCTATAACAATACCTTTCTGGCTCGCCTTATCCACCCAGATTACAGCACCTATGCGAAGCAAAGCCGGTGACTCTTCGAAGGTTTCTATCTCAACCGATAAGGCATAGGGCAGCTCTGCGGAGAGCATGCGGGTGAGTTGCTCTCGCACCGCTTCTGCGGCTAAAAATCGTGACGAACGATCGGTCAGTTCATCAGCATCAAATTGCCAGGGACCCTCGGGTATATGTTTATGAACACCTGCCACCAGCGCATCGACACCCGCACCTTTACGTGCTGATATCAACATCACTTCTTGTAAACGCTCATGGCTTGGTATCTTGGTTAGAAAAGGCAGTAGGTCTTTTTTGTGTTTGATGGTATCGATCTTGTTGATGGCAATGAAAAACGGTACGCCGGAATTACTCACCAGATCGTAGGCACGCTGATCATCATCATTCCACACCATGGCCTGTATCAGCAGAATGACCACATCCACATCATGCAACGAGGAAGATGCCGTTCGATTGAGCACCTGATTGAGTTTCTGTGTACCGCTGACGTGAATGCCGGGTGTATCAACATAAATAACCTGACGATCACCATCGGTTTGAATGCCAAGGATACTGTGTCGTGTGGTCTGGGGTTTGTGCGCAGTAATACTGAGCTTTTGCCCGATCAGCTTGTTTAACAAAGTTGACTTGCCGACATTCGGTCGGCCAGCTATCGATACAACACCACAAGAAGTCATCAATCAGTCTGCGTAATTCTAATGCCGCCAGTTTACTCGCTCTGCGGCCTAAGCGCTTCATTACGCTTGATTTGTCTTGCAGCAAAGGCGAAGCCCATCGCGTTTACATCAACTTGCCTTGTCGGCAGATAGTTCTGCCAACAGCAAGGCCGCGGCAGCCTGCTCAGCCTTTCGGCGACTGGTAGCCGTTGCTTCGACACTTTTTGCAGGCTCCTGCAAGGTGCAGCGAACCGTAAAACGCATATCGTGCGATTTACCTGTGGTGCGAACAACCTCGTAATCAGGCCTGTCCAACGAGCGCCCCTGGAGCAACTCCTGCAGTCGAGTTTTGGGATCTTTGAGTTCAGCCGATGGTGGCAGTTGCTCAATACGGTTTCCATAAAGGCGTAAAACCAATGCTTTCGCCTCATCAAAGCCTGAATCCAGAAAGACCGCACCAATTATGGATTCGACCACGTCAGAGAGAATAGAGTCACGGTTGAATCCGCCACTACGCAATTCCCCAACGCCAAGCTGCAGGTAATCGCCCAGCTTTAGTTCTCGTGCAATCTCCGCCAGTGTGCTTTGACGAACCAGGCTGGCGCGTAACCGGCTTAGCGCACCTTCATCTTCATCGGGACGCTGATGAAAAAGTTCTGCCGCTATGGTGAAGTTCAGGAAGCCATCGCCTAGAAATTCCAGACGTTCATAATTTCGTGCACCGCTCGAGCGATGTGACAAGGCTTCATGCAGCAGGCTATCGTCGCTGAAGCTATACCCAATTCTGTTTAAAAGATTGCCGAGATCTGCCATGGCGAGCACTTTACCAGTGTAATGGCGCTATCGGGTATTTGCTGAGTGCTTTTACTATGACCTACGCAGATGGTTTGTTAAGACCTTGCCTTAAACGTCGCAAAGTCTGTCGTCAGTGGTCTGCAGTTAACCTACTGGTCCGCGTTGCTCGAAGTATCGAAGGTTGTCACCAGATCGATATTGTGAAAGAGCTTGGCCCGTTTCTCATACTGCACAGTCACTAAATAACCTTTACTACCGTCTTTTTTCAACTTGATGGTTTCTTGGGGATCCAGATCCCACAGGTTATTGGTTCGGTAAGCCTGGTTGATGTAGGCGTACACCTTGCTGCGTGGCTTTTTGAGAAGTTCCGGATTAGCAGCAACATCATCGGCAATTTTCACCACCGTCCAGTTTTCCATATAGTGCGGGGCAACCTTGAATGCGAACAATCCTAGGAAAATCGACACAGCTAACACGATGAGCATACCTGTCATGCCCAATCCAAGCTGGCTACGAAATGCCGTGTTCTTTCTTGAACTCATTGTATTTTGCCCTCAAGCCGACGCTTTTTAACAGCGCTGCGATCGCCCGTGAATATTGTAAAAAGGGTGTATCGAAACGAACCCCTGAGATGATTTGCAGGATGCACCAATCCATACAGCGTCTATCTCGCCATATACCTGAGTGCGGCAGTTATCGAGTTTGGGTGTCTCGAGCCAAATACGGAGGCTACGGTGTTGGTCTTGTGATGAACTTGGAAGTTTTAAGGTTGC
>JBGCEO010000062.1:0-42987 GCA_045106475.1 Granulosicoccus sp. | reverse complement strand
TGCTTGATAAAGGCCTTGAGATAGCGACGGTTCTTTTCCCGTGAGAGCCTGGCCTGCCACACCAGCCTGGCTGCAATGGTCTTGATGTTGACCCCGACCAGCTCGGCAATATCCCGGGGGCACATGTTGCTGGCAAAGCAGAATCGTACCGTGGAATTAATGCGCCGCCTCTTCTGCCGGTAGGTTGCGCTGAAGGTGGCCGCAGAGAACTTCTTCGCGCAGCGTTTGCACTTAAAGCGTTGAATGGATTTGGCATCGTCGGCACGCGCATAGAAGCCATCGCGTACGAAAAAGGATCTGGGCGCATCGCAGCCCGGGCATCGTGTGTTCACATCCATGTGAAACTCTTGGGTTTGTAGTGTTAGCCTTAGCTTATCAGGAAAGACTATCCCCAGCATACTGGGGCAGTTTTCATCATACAGTCATGACCAACAGGGACACTCACACCATGTCCGCACGCTACGCCATATACTTTTCGCCAGCCTCCCAATCAAACTTGGCTTCCTTTGGCGAAGCTTGCCTTGGAAGATCAGCGAAACGTGTACGCGACGCCGATGCATCCAGCACCTTTTCCGACAATGAACGCTGGCTAGCGCTGACTGAGAAACCTGCCCATTACGGTTTTCATGCCACCTTAAAGGCCCCGTTTGAGCTACGCGAGGGATTCTCAGAGGAACAACTCATCCAGAGTGCAAAGAATTTTGCTTTAAACGAGTCTGCAATCGAACTCAAGACACTGGCACCAAGGCAGCTATCACACTTTCTGGCACTGACACTCGATGAGCAGACACAAACACTCAGTGCGTTCGCACAACGCTGTGTGGAGGATTTCGATGCGTTCCGCCAGCCCTTATCAGAGGCAGATAGGCAAAGGCGCTTGCAACAGTCGTTAAGTGAGCGGCAAATAGAGTTGCTTGATCGCCATGGCTACCCGTACGTAGCAGAGCAGTTTCGCTTCCATATGACACTCTCGGGTAAATTGCGCGATCAGGATAGCGATTTTGTTGAGTGGGTTAGCAGTACCTACCATCGTCTCGTAGAAAATCCACCACTACTGGATCGCATTGCCTTGTTTACACAAGCAGATAGACAATCACCGTTTGTTCATTTATTGGACTTTCCTTTCCCGCAATCAGGAGAAACACGATGAGATCAAATTCGTTTTTGCAACACAGGATGCTTAAATCAGCGACAGTACTGCTATCTCTTTCGTTACTGATAGCAACTTTCACAGCCGCTGCCCAGGACTCCAACGTTACTGGAATTAGCCTTGGACCACGCGCTCTTTACCTGAGTGATACCTTGCCAGAGGGCGAGCTTAAGTCTGCTCTGCAAAATTGCGATGTTCAAACTATCAAGCCCAATCTGTTTTCGATCGGGCACCGTGGTGCACCATTGCAATTTCCAGAGCACACCCGCGAATCGTACATTGCGGCAGCGAGAATGGGTGCCGGCATCATTGAATGTGACGTAACGTTTACCAAAGACAAGCAGCTTGTATGCAGGCACTCGCAATGCGATCTGCACACCTCAACCAATATTCTGGATACGCCTCTACAGAGCCAGTGCACCGTACCGCCTGACTTTAACTCAGACAAGCCTTTTGCCAATGTCCAGTGCTGCACCAGCGATATCACGGTCGCCGAATTCAAAAGCCTAAAAGGCAAAATGGATGCGGGCAATCCAGAGGCCAGCACCGTTGAGGAATACATGCAATCAACCTCCAGTTGGCGCACCGACCTTTACTCGGAACCAGGCACATTGCTTACACATGCAGAGAGCATCGTGCTGTTTGATGAACTTGGCGTTGGTATGACGCCCGAATTGAAAGAGTCTTTGGTTACACTGCCATTTGATGGCGACTACACTCGAAACGATCAGGCTGATCAATTGCTGCAAGAGTATCGCGATGCAGGCATAGATCCATCAAGAGTATGGCCACAATCATTTGAAGAATTCGATATTGCCCACTGGCTGAGCACGGCCCCCGACTTTGCCGCGCAGATTGTCTACCTTGATGATCGATACAAGAGTCCAGATTTCGATCCCATGAAGTCCGATAGCTGGAAACCGTCCATGAGTGATCTCAAAGAAAGTGGAGTGCAATACCTGGCACCTCCACTGTGGGCACTGGTAACGCTGGACAAAGACAAAGACAAAGACAAAGACAAAGACAAAGACAAAGACATTGTGCCTTCTGAATATGCCAAGGCTGCAAGTCAGGCAGGCCTGAAGCTGATTGCATGGACACTGGAAAGATCCGGTCCACTCAACAAGGGCAATGGAGGCTGGTACTACCAAAGTATTGCACCGGTAATAGATGACGACAGCGACACACTGCAATTACTGGATGTACTGGCAAAAGATGTCGGAGTCGTTGGCGTTTTTTCCGACTGGCCAGCTACCACTAGCTACTATGCACATTGCCGCCTTTGACTAGCGAGGCAGCCAACCAACAGGCGCGTCAGTACTATAAATAGTCGTCAACTTGTTTGTGCTGATGATCGCTGACGGTGCACTTTACCCAGTCTTATACCTTCTATGAAGGCCACAAAAGTGGCCACCGTATCGGCCAGAGAATCGTTGTTATGGATAACTATATCCAGCTTTTCACGGGCCGATACTGGAGCTTGCCTGGAAAGACGCTGCTTGATTTGAGTTGCTGATTCACGTCCACGGGCGGCCAGCCGCTGCGCTAGAATTTCATCATCCACCACCAGATGGACAACTCTGAGTTCGGGAAACACGCTCTGAATTGAAGGCAAGGCACGACGACTCCCATTCAGTATCACCGTATAACCATCATTAACCCAATCAGCCACGCACAAAGGCACACCATAGTAAAGATCGTGTGCTTGCCAGGTCAGACAGAAGTCGCCCGCCTGTTCGCGCGCTATAAAGGCTTCGTGGTCAAGTGCTTTGTGGTTCTCATAGCCATCAGCAGCTTCACGGGTAATGACTCTTTGAACAAAGCGTACATCCTGAGTATGACTGAGCTGACGCTGGGAGGCCTGAAGCACACTGTCCTTTCCTGCGCCACTTGGTCCTACGACTACAATCAGGCAACCTGATGGCTGCCTCATATAACTTTAACCCCTTCACGCCAGACTCCCTTAACCAGGGGCGCTTGATCCTGATCCGGATAATGCGCAACTCGAACCAGATCGGCCCGACGCCCACAGGCTATTGCACCACGGTCAAACAAACCTAGCTTATTTGCGGGGTTACTACTAATCAGTGCTATCGCTTCCGACAGACTCAGTAGCCCAAACTCATTTACAATCATAAAGGCGGCCTGCAACAGACTCGCAGGCACGTAATCTGACGAAAGAATATCCAGGCAATTATTCTCAATCAGCGTTCGGGCTGCAACATTACCGGTATGCGACTGCCCTCTGACGACGTTAGGTGCTCCCATTAGCACACCCATACCCGCTTCATGAGAGGCTTTCGCAGCAGCCAAGGTAGTGGGGAACTCAGCAATACTGATTCCACAGCCAATAGATTCCTCGACATGTTCAACGGTTGCATCGTCATGACTTGCCATGGGCAACTGTAATTGTCTGCAACGCTCTGAAATTGCCTGTCTGTGCTTGTCAGAATACTTCTCTGACAAGGCCAACCGATCAGCTATGAAGTCGGCATATGCCTCATCAGACATCTTTTTGCTGACTTGATGGTACAGACGGTGAGCTTCCATCGATGTGAATTGACGTTGGCCGGGGGCGTGATCCATCAAGGAAACCAGCCCGACATCAGGGCTAGCGCTAAAGCTCTCAAAATCATCCAGCACGTCCGCCACTGAGACTTCGCACCTAAGATGCAAACAATGCTCAGCGCGCAAACGATTCTGATCTCGTGCCCGTGCCAGCGCAGCCGCCAGCTCCTTCATCTCACCAGGTGCAAAGGAATCTTCACCAACATCACCCATGCGCAAACAATCAAATACCGTTGTGATACCAGCTGCGGCCACCTGCACATCGTGCGCCTGTATTGCCGATATCATGCCCCAACGGACACCGGGTCTCGGTGAATAATGCACCTCAAGATGATCAGTATGCAGTTCGACCAATCCTGGAATAAGGTAATCCCCACCACAATCGATAGCCAGAGGGTTGGACGTTGAGGATGATGTTGATCGTCGCAGCGGATGCTCGCTGATATCACTGATCAGACCATCGATCACCTGAATGCTGCCTGTGACACTGGTGTCAGGCAACACTAATATGGCGTCTTCAAACACCTGTTCCCTACTAATGCTCATTCGATCCTGTGAATACCCGTTTTAACTGCTGCGCCTGAAAAAGATCAATAACAGCATTGGGTATAGCTGAATTGCTCATGTCCGTAAACCCCGCTCAATCCCACTCAACCCATATGGATCGAATCAATCGCCTGCAAACTCTGATTAAAAGCAGGCCTGTGGAGTATGTACGTGATCCATCCTCAACAGTGTAATTCTGTTAATTCGCAGGTAACAACCAGAAACAGGATTCAGCAAACCGATCAGGCAAAGTCATGCTCGTGTAATATTACCGGCATGGCTGAGTCAAAAAAGCAAAAACCGGTTTCCCGCAAAGGAAAAGCAAACACGTCAGCAATCCCGCTGCGTTCTGCAGACGACTATGTCATCCAAGCAGCCTGGATGTACTATCAGGAAGGGCTGAACCAACACAGCATCGCTAACGCCATCGGTGTCTCACGCGCATCCGTTGTTAACTATCTACAACAGGCACGAGAAAGAGGTTATGTCCGCATTACACTGGACGAATCACTTTTCACAGGTCATCGGCTATCACAAAAGCTTTGCGAACTCTTTAAGCTGAAGGCTGCGTATGTTCTTCCAGAAGCGCCTGGTGAGAACAGCGAAGCGGTGCTAATGAGAGTAGCTAAGGGTGCCGCTGTGTGGCTAAGCTCATTACTTAATAGCGGGGATAAACTGGGCGTCTCGTGGGGGCGCACTATTTATGAGCTCGCTGAAGCGCTTGAATCAAACCCGATTCCTGATCTGATCGTCTCGCAGCTGGTCGGATCTATGTCAACCCCCTATGGTTTTACAGCCGAAATCTGTTCTGCAAATCTGGCAAAGAAACTCAACGCCAGCTGTATCAATCTGCATGCTCCGGCCGTATTAAGCGATGCAAAACTTGCAAAAAGTCTGCGGTCTGAGCCCATTATCAGTGCACAACTGGCTGCGCTAAGGCACTGCAATAAAGCCGTGTTTGCGGCGGGATCGTTTGAGCTGAACAGCCATATCGTCGGAAGTGGCGTGGCCACGGTCGAAGAACTTCAATGGTACAAAGCCCGCGGTGCTACAGGTGTTGTCTGCGGGCGAATCATTAATCGCAAAGGTAATGAGCTCGATGGCCCTTTAAAAGAGCGCATGATGGCAATAGAGCTTGAGGATCTGCACGATCTAGACGTCGGATTGCTCGTATCGAGCGGCTCTGAGCGGGTTCAACCCATGTTATCGGCTTTAGAGGGCAGGTATGCCACTCATTTAGTAACCAGTGAAGCCACGGCATTAGCGTTAATTGCAGATGCAGAATCTTATGCTTGAAGATCAGGAAACAAAGCCACCAAGGCTTTCTCGCTAGCCTCTACAACACCTCTTTCCGTAATCAATCCCGTCACAAACCGGGAGGGTGTTACATCGAAAGCAGGATTACCCACGACTGAACTATCTGGTGGAATGGCAACCGTTGCCAGTTGCCCAACGCTTGCGCTACTGTCCGACAACTCTGACCCTGCTGCTGCATGCAGCCTGCCTAATTGAGCTCTGACCTCTTCACCATCCCGCTCTTCTATGGGAATTTCACGTACGCCATCATCCACTGTCCAATCAATCGTTGGAGAGGGTAGAGCAACATAAAAAGGCACTTTGTTTTCAAATGCTGCCAACGCCTTTAGATAGGTACCAATCTTATTACAGACATCACCGCTTCGCGTTGTTCGATCTGTACCCACAATGACTAAGTCGACTTGGCCATGCTGCATAAGATGCCCACCTGCATTGTCCACGATGTAGGTGTGCGGTACGCCGTGACCGCCTAACTCCCAGGCGGTTAGCGCACCTTGATTTCGAGGTCGCGTCTCATCCACCCACACATGCACATCGATACCAGCCTCGGCGGCGTGGTACATCGGTGATGTTGCCGTGCCCCAATCAACCGTCGCCAACCAACCCGCATTGCAGTGGGTGAGGATATTGACTGGATTTGCGTTACCCTTTCTGGCCGCAATTTCTTTGATCAACGCTAATCCATGTAAACCAATCTGTCGGTTTATTTCAACATCTTCATCAGCAATATCAATCGCAAGCCCTCTTGCAGCTTCTGCTCTCTCATTGCGCGGCAGTGCGAGCAATAGCGTGCGTGCCTTATCCAGGGCCCAGCGCAGATTTATCGCAGTCGGTCTTGTATTATGCAACACCTCCCAGGTTTGATTAATAGCCTCATCGGAGTTGTCCTTTTCGACAGCTTTTGCCATCCCCCAGGCAGCCGTAGCACCGATCAAAGGAGCGCCTCGAACCCACATATCCCTGATGGCCATGGCAAAATCACTGGTACTGCTAAGCGTAGCTATCTCGAACGTATGGGGCAATCTACGTTGATCGATAATGCTAACTTCAAATGTATTTGGATCATGCCAGATAGAGCGATAGTGTGTTCCATCAACCTTCATGACACTAACTCCTTCTCTTTGGTTTGCATAAGACCAATCAGCGAATCACAATCTTTGTATAGCTGTGGCTCTACCAGCAATGAGCGACCAATATTCAGACCGACAGCTTCACAACCCGCCCTTACGTCCGCATCCTCGATATCGTCGTATTCTGCTATGTGTGCAAGGCCCAGTGTGCGTCGAATAATTTCAGCGCCACAAAATCCCGTTGCATCAGCCCACGTCTGCTTGAGTAATAGCTGCAATGCTTGTTCTGCAGCAGCATGATCACCCTGATCCTCATACAATGACTGAGGAAACAAAATACCCGTTCGCTGAGTATTCCACAGCTGCCTAAACCGCTGCTCAAAGCTTAACCAGATATCAATAATCACTGACTGAATCCAAACACGATATTCCTCTCTATCACCCTGATTGCCGGCATAGGCAGGCTGTGCACACCAAGCCATGACAAAATTGGCTATTAGCATGCCGATATCGAACCCCATGGGCCCGTACAACGCAAACTCAGGATCAATGACTTTTGTACTTCCCCCGCTGACCATCACAGAACCGGTATGCAAATCACCATGCAGCATCGTCTGTGATTGCGAACAAAATTTAGCCTTTAGCATTTGCACCGCTATTTTGGCATCTGTATCAGCACGCAACAGTGCAACCTGATCATCCAGCTGTGGGCTGGTATGACGATTCATTGGAGCATCGAAATAGGGGTCGGTAAACACCAGCGCTTCTGTGATATCACACAGCGCCGCGTTACCCGCAAACAACGCTACATCTTCCTTACGTTCAGCCGCATCCATATGCAAGTCAGACCCTTTGAATAAGGTGTCAGCACAAAAATTGCCCAGTACACTGCCCAGATCCGGATGCGTAATACCCTGCTGCAGGCTGTGCCTTAGAATGTGATGGGGAGATAGAAACTCCATCACAATCATTGCCTGTACTTCGTCAAAATAATAAATCTCGGGCACTGTTCCAGGCGCCCTCTGATGTTGTCGGGTTAAGGCGTGGAATTCAAAGAAACTTCGAGTTAAGGGTAGCGGCCAGCTATCGCCCACGAGACGCACATAGGGCAATGCTTGCTTGACAACGACCGAGCCTTGAGCAGATTCCACAATAAAAACAAGATTAAGGTTCCCGTCCCCTACTTCGCGGACCTGCCACTGGCCGGGATCGCTACCCAGTCTCTCGCTTACCGCTTCTACACCTGCAAGACGACTCGCCAAGGTGTCAGTGTCCAGAGGTAAGTATTCACTTGACGAATCATTCATGGCACGAGCGCTCTTCGGACCGAATCAGAACCCGCACGATAAATAAGCAAATGACGATTGTCAATTAATCTTGACATTTGAACTGCATCTATCCTAGTGTCTCACTCAAACCTGTCTGAGTTATATGCTCATCCGATGAATACAGCGCTTCGAGTAACTGGCGTAAAGAAAGCCTTTGGCAGCAATAACGTTCTAGACGACGTTGGTTTTGAGCTGCCTGCCGGACAGGTGACTGTGTTGATGGGGGCAAACGGTGCCGGCAAATCCACACTGGTCAAGATACTCAGTGGTGTGCATCAACGAGACGCCGGTGAGATCGAGTTGTTTGAGCAGCCCTACTCACCACAGACACCCTCGGCAGCCATGGCCAGTGGTGTTGTCACAGTTCACCAGAGTATCAATGAGGGTGTTGTTCAAGATCTGGATATTGCATCCAACCTGCTACTCGAACAACTTGCAAATGGTGAAACGGGATTCTGGTTAAATAAAAAACAGATGCGCAAGAGAGCAACCGAGATTGCGCAATTAGTCGGATTAAAGGCTGACGTACACACCTTGGTTAATTCTCTATCGCTTGCGGACAGGCAGCTTGTATCAATAGCGCGAGCCATGGCCTATAAACCACAGGTTCTGATTCTGGATGAGCCCACATCATCACTATCTGCAAGTGAAGCTGATCGACTCTTTACGCTACTGGATACCTTACGCCAACAGGGTGTGGCGATTCTGTACATATCGCATCGCATGTCAGATATTCGTCGAATTGCAGATAGAGTCGTTACCATGCGTGACGGCCAGATCAGCGGTTTGTTCGAGCAGAGTCCCATTGACCTGTCAGCAGCTGTTAATGCCATGCTGGGACGCGTGGTGGACAACTCAACGATCACTGCCCACATCAACAATCAGCCAATACTTGAGCTAAAAGAGTTTGTTATCAGTCACGGAGCCACGGCATTTGATCTGGCTTTCAACGAAGGTGAAATTGTCGCCATCACAGGCTTGGTAGGTAGTGGAAAGGGTGCTCTGGCCGATATACTATTCGGTCAGCAAACACTGAGCTCCGGCTCTATGCAACTCGATAATCAGGCCTATGAACCAGGCAGTGCCGCGCACGCGATCAAAGCAGGCGTTTTCTTGTGTCCACGTGATCGAAGCAGCAACGCCACCATCCCTGATTTCAATATTACCAACAATCTAACTCTGCCTTTTTCCTCGCGTTACAGCACGCTTTCCTGGCTCAGCAAAAAGAAAGAACAGCAAAGAAGTACAGAGCTCATTGAAGAACTGGGCATAGTCTGCCAATCACCTTCGGATGCAATAGGAACTCTATCAGGGGGTAATCAGCAAAAAGTGATGGTAGCGCGCTGGTTGGCTGAGCAAGCAAGAGTATTGATTCTTGATGAACCTTTTCAAGGTGTTGATATTCAAGCGAGACGCGATATTGGCGAAAAACTTCGACGAACCGCTAAAGGCAGGACCACATTGGTACTGGTTTCTGAATTGGATGAAGCATTAGAGATTGCTGATCGTATTGTCGTTGTTGCAGAGCGCACGCTTGTTGGTCAACATATTAACAAGGACATTGACATGGATCTGTTGCTAACCGAAGTTGCATCATCCAGCAAAGAGCACACTCAACCCTGGAACAAAAGCGCTGCCAATGATAGCTCGATGCTGCACAATACTTTTTCCCGCTGATCGAGATTGAGATAAAACGTGTCAACTAGTCAACAATCTCCTGCAAACACGCGTCGCATCGACTTTGCCATACGCTACGGTTTCTTGATTCTACTGGTGGGTATGGTTGTCTTCTTTACCATTGCTGCAGACGGTTTTGCCGGTCCGCACAGCGCCGTTTTCATTTTTCAATCGGTTGCTATTACAGGCATTCTTGCCCTGGGTGTAACCTGCACGCTGGTGGTGGGTGGTTTTGACCTGTCAATTGGCTCGGTTGCCACCTCAGCATTGATGCTATCAGCCTACGTCATGGTTGTTTGGGAACAAAGCGCAGCCGTTGCTATTGTGCTGTGTCTGCTCATGGGCGCAGCCGTAGGACTAGTGAACGGTTGGCTCATTGTCCGAATGCGCGTGCCAGATCTACTCGCCACTTTAGGGATGATGTTTTTACTCATAGGACTACAACGTATTCCCACTCAAGGTAGATCAATAGCCACAGGTATGACCTTACCTGATGGCAGTGTTGCCAACGGCACATTTTCACCAACATTCCTGGCCCTGGGCAGACACCGTTTTGATTTTTTTATCGAGCGATTGCTACCCGTATCCGTAGTGGTACTGCTCATAATCGCCATACTGGTTTTTCTGTTTCTTAATTTCACCCGTCATGGTCGACTTATGTATGCCATCGGCTCTAATGAACGTGCCTCTGGCCTGGCGGGCGTACATGTAGAGCGATATAAGGTAGTTGCCTATGTGATTTCGGGAGTGCTGGCATCCATAGGGGGTATGTTGATGTCAGCAAGACTTGGACGAGGAGACATAGCGTCAGGCAACAATTTGTTACTCGATTCGGTAGCGGCTGCCCTGATCGGCTATGCCGTGTTGGGTGCTGCACGCCCTAACGCATTTGGCACGGCAATCGGCGCTCTATTTGTCGGAATCCTTCTGCAGGGACTCACAATGATGAATGCACCGTACTACACACAAGACTTTGTTAAGGGCGCTGTTCTGGTTCTTGCACTCATGTTTACATTTTCATTATCCGCTCGACAACGCGGCTGAGGGTATGTTGTCAAAAACACCGATAACCCAAAAAAACAACCACTATAGGAGCACCACAATGAAGGTAAGTAGACGATGCTTTTCAGCGATAGCTGCGAGTCTGACACTCGGCGCCAGTTCTCTATTCGGATCAGGGCTCGTTGCTGCAGCCGATATGCCAGCGCCATTTGATAATCCGTCAGAGGTCAAGATTGCTTTGGTAAGGTACCTGTCAACCGGAGACTTTTTTCAGGCCTATCTCTCCGGAGTAGAAAAACAATCCGCAGCACTAGGGGTGGATTTACGCGTTCTCGACAGTCGCCAGGATGCAGCGTTACAAGCTGACATGGTGGACCAGGCTATTGCACTGGGTGTTGATGGAATCATTGTTCAACATGGCTTGACAGAATCCATGCAAGATGCCGTTCAGCGTGCCATCGAGGCAGGCATCAAGGTCGTTGCTTTTGACGTGAACGTACAAAACGAGAACGTCCCTCAAGTTGAACAATCCGACAGAGATCTGGCCCGGCTCGCGCTCGAACAGGCCGTTAGCGATAACGGCGAGAGCTTTACCGCTGGCTATGTTTATGTACCTGGCATTGCGCCACTTGATCGACGTGACGAGACCTGGCGCGAATTTAAAGAGCGCTACCCTGGTATCAAAGAAAAGGCTCAATTTGGGACGCTCGACAATCCCATTGCAAACTCCAATGCCAATCAGGCACGCTCTGTACTGCAAGCCAATCCGGATATAACAGTCATGTTTGCTCCTTATGACGAGTTTGCGAAAGGCGTGAAGATTGCTGTTGATGAAGCAGGCATGAATCAAGACATAAAAATCTATTCAGCAGATGTATCGACCGCTGATATTGCCGCAATGCGCGAGCCTGATAGTGCATGGGCAGCCACGGCCGCAACCAACCCTGCCGTTGTCGGAGAGGTATCGGTTAGATCGTTGGCCATGTTGCTGGCGGGCGAAGATCCGGGGGCTAGTGTGATTGTGCCTCCCACTCTCATTACGCAAGCTATGTTGATGGACAACGACATCAAGAGTATGCAGGATCTGGCTGCCAAGCTTCCGGCATTTGCACACGCTGATGTAGCGACTCCTGACTGGATGCCGTTACCACCACGCTAATAGAAGATTAACTTTTTGACTGGCAAGAGCCCAACGATACGTTAGGGCTCCTCTGCCAGCTCAAGCAGCAGGACAGCCTTCGATGCCGTCAATCTTTTTCCAATAAGGCGTATTGGTAGACATCTCACACCTCACCAGGCTTTTGTTGCCTACGATATCGACGCACTCGACTGTGCCTAGATTTTTCATCTGCCCATCGGGAGCGCGACACTGACAATCAGTATCTGTAGCTTGCGTCTGCTGGGCATAAACAGCACTGCCAGAAAAAGTAATAATCGGCAGAAGCAATAGTGCTACTACTGCTTGACGTCGTTGCGCAACGATTAGTGACACTGTGCTTTCGCTCAAGCTGTTTCTCCCACGGCCGCCGTCCATCCCACTCTACTCTTTTGGCACCGCGCTTTCAATTTTCATCCATCCCTGTAGTGCAACCCGCTGAAACAGATTGATTGAGAATAGAGTCGGTCTGAATGCCCAATCGATGACCATTGGGCTTGTGACCATTGCAGACTTCAACCCGTAGTATTAACATAAAAACAAGCTATTAATGACTAGTCGTCAATGACGATGGGCCGAAAAATGAGAATCCAATATGGGTGACTTACTCCCCTTTAAGAAAAGGCCAGTCAACAAAAAAAGTACCTTGTGTCAAAACAATCACCACAAATGGCTTGTTGAAAAATCGCAACAGTTTGATGTCAAACAGGGCAAACTGGTTACTGTTGAAAAATGCGCACGATGCGGGAAAACTCGCCGCCGTTTAATCTAACTCGGGGTTAACCCCATCGCCAGGGCGGCATATCAAGCTTTCGCTGCCCAGACACCATAGTGCGGCCCAATGATTTTTCCAGTACATGATTTGCCACATCTTCGGCATGTTCCAGACGGCGAACCAGCTCTTGGGAATGGCTGATCACCCACACTTGTGAGCGTTGACTCGCCACTATGATCAAACGCGCCAGAGGCGCGATAAGCTCTGGATGCAAACTGGTTTCGGGCTCATTCAGCACCATCAATGGTGGGGGTCTGGGCGTCAGCAAAGCTGCAACGAGAAGCACGAAACGCAGCGTGCCATCAGACCACTCGGCACACCCTAGAGTGCGCAGTAAGCCGGGTTGCTTTAATGTCGCGTCGAGCCAACCAGCGCCATTGGGTACAACAATCAGCTCTGTACCGGGGAAGGCATCATCTATCGCATCAACTAACGCTGCACGATCGCCAACTTCGATGATGGTTTGCAACGCTGCAGCCAGATCGCGCCCATCATGATGCAGGATGGGAGTTCTCGTTGCCGGAATTGAACGTCGAGCCGGCGCATCAGCGTCAGTGCGAAAATCCGCATAAAAGCGCCATTGACGCATTGTTTCGCGTAACTGAAAAACTTCAGGCACTGTGCCAGGATCTCCAGCGGTGTCGAGCAGACTATCGTGGGCAGCCACATGGCTCGATACAAGCTCCCAACTACGACCCTTGCGACGTTTAACAACAGAGCCTTTTCTATCGACCAGCGTGGCAGAAGCCCGCCAAGCTTCACCGTGCCAGATGCACTCTCGTTTGATGACGGGATCAAGATCAAAGGCAGAGCTGGACGGTGCTGGCATTCCCAGTTCGATCAGGTAGCCATAGTCATCGCTACAAAAACCCAGCCTGACACGTGCCGGGCCTTTTCGTGGCCCACCCTGCACAGGGACGTCGCCTTTTTCCATTGCGCGACTTACGGTTGCAGGCCCAGCCCACATAATATTAGGTAAACCGCCTTCTCGAGCTAGAGCAGAAACTGCTTGTCCTCGTGCGGCAGATACTAGCAGGCGAAGCGCCCCATAGAGATTGGATTTACCCACACCGTTTGCGCCTGTAACTACCGTCAGAGGTGCCAGGGGCACTACCAGGGAATGCAAAGATCGGTAGTTCTCGACTGCGAGTGTTCTCAGCATGTCGAAAGACTGTAGGACGGTTGTTGGCTATAGAGTAGCGTTACTAGCATCGTTGCAACTGTAAGCTTGAATGCACAAGAGTCTAACATCCATGTGCTGTATATGCTAACAGTTAGCTAAAAACAGAATCTGATTGACACCAATGGGTTTTGTGCCAGGAAGTCTGGATGAAATTGTTTAGTTCAAAGCCTATTCAGTGGGCTACAACTTACTCAATAACAAAAATCAAAGAAAGGGTATCAGTGTGAGCAGCGCTAGTTGCACTGGCAAATGTCTGATCATCCATCTGAATGGAAAGCGTGCGGTTGTCACAGCCAACACCAGCACTAGCTTGAATCACATCTGTTACATCTGAACTATCGTTTAGCAGGTATTGATCATTCTCGCCGGCCCAAACAACGTCATAGTTTATCTGGCTATGCTGATCTGAATTAGAGACCTGAAACCCCTGCTTACCCATGAGACTGCTTGCGCTAACACGATAGGGAACTGGCTCACCGCCAGTTTGTAGACAAGTATTGCTTGTCATGAACTGATCAGACTGATCTGAGTAAAACTGATCAGTCTCCATGTTAGCTACCTGGAGTGTAGCGAGCTTGGTGACACCGATGCGCGATGTGCCAGTAGAGACAGCGAAGGCCGCGGTAAGTTGCCCAATAAACATAACGGCAAATACCAGTGCTGAAAAACGTGCCTTACCAATTGCAGCTTTTGAAATGATCATCGTGTCGCGCCTCATAGCTCTTGTGCCAAATCGACAGCGCATCAAAGATGCGCCATGGAACACAATACTGAGGACAAGACACACGCGCGATGAAAACTTCCATCGTTTGTGAACGGTATCACCCATTCACTACGGATTCGATAAATCGAACCTCGGCGGCCCCGCTATCTTAGGGTAGAAACCCGTTAGACCGGAAGCTTTGCGTCACCACTTTTCAGTGATTTTGCCAACAGCTTGTGCAACTTCCAGTTTGGGTTTTGAACTAAACAGTGAGACTACCGATTTCCGGACAAACGGAATCATACTCAACGTACGGGCGCACCTGTAGATGCGCTTCGGCAACCCCGCTATCATAGGATCGAGACCCTTTAGACCGGAAGTTTTGCGTCACCACCTTTCGATGGTTTTGCCTATCTCCATGATACTGCCAATGTTGGACAAACTGCCAGACACCGATCCGACGAAGCGGAATGTTGCCTTCATTGCTTGATGCAATGGAAGGACTCCATTTCTTCGAGCGACTGATCTAGGGGGGAGCTGCCTGAAATCGTGGCACGGGACTGTGCGTCGATTTTACAGATACACGAGCGTGTATCCGGCGGCCCCGCTATCGTAGGATTTAATCCCGTAGATCGGAAGCTTTGCGTCACCACCTTTCGATGGTTTTGCCAAATTACCGGTAAGAGAATCTAACCAATAATAAGTTACTGCTTACTGCTTACTGCTTACTGCTTACTGCTTACTGCTTACTGCTTACTGCTTACTGCTTACTGCTTACTGCTTACTGCTTACTGGGACATGCTGCCCCTGCTTAAAAGAGTTATCGGCGACGCTAACTGTTAAATTCAGTGAAATATAATTTTTTTCTTAGAATCCAACGATAACATGATCACCGTCACATGCTCTTTTTCGCACCATTATAAAGGACTAATGGTTAATACTATAGTATCCGAATAGATACCCGTTGGAGCCTTGCTAATTGCATTTGAATTGATCGTTAACTGCAACAATCCAGTTGGCCCACTTGCGCATCGAGAGGAGTCATTCCCTCTATAATAACTGCTTGACTCAATATTAGGAAATAACTTCTCACGACTGTTAGTGTTAGAGCTATCACGCCAATGAAGGCGATAAGGCACAGTGTCACCAATATCATTACCTAACCTGAACTTTGAATTCGATACCAGCCCGCTAGCATGAACTCTAAAAATGGTTTCTCCTCCAAAGGAGTTCCAAACACATACCGGAACCGTCTTCTGCCAGCGTGTTAAAAACGGCGACCAGGATCCGAAATTAAAGTCATCGGTTATTAGCACTTGATTAGCAGATACGCTGTAAATACTGGCACTGGAGAGCAATGCACACAGCGTCTGTACGATAAATTTACGTTTTAAAAACACGATTGCCCCCCTATCAATAAAAGGGTTGAGGGTACGGAGTCCTTTCCGGCTATTCTTACATCAAAGATCACTATTCCGGACTGACAACCAGAGTTACCACATCTCTGTAAACACCTGGTGGAGCTGGATTAAAATCCGCAGGGCGTACCAGTGCTGCAAACCAGAGATTGGTTCCTACGACGTTTTCATCGGCGCAGGTAAGTGATTGACTACCACTTAGGTTGTTCAGATTAATCACTGATGAAGTATGTCCTTCAAGTTCATATGCGTTTCCACGCCGCACGTAAGAGTAGATCCAGTAGTTCATTTGGTCGCCTGCACCACTTTCCAGCTTAAGCGCTGAACCGCCATTTTGGCTTGTGACTTCGACCCTATAAGTACCGGTAGACGTGTATACGCACTGCCAATCCCAATTGTATTGAATGTTGTTAATCGAATCTGCAGAGGCAAAAACACCGATGAGCCAGTCGTCGATATTACTGATTTTGGTAGATTCGCTTCGAACAACACTGACCTCACTGTCAACAGTTGCTGCCAATACAGATGTAGGGTAAGCAGTTATCACAGTACACAGGAGTGCCAAGACCTTAAGAAAAGGCTTAGTGAACTTCCCGGTAACGGTTTGATTAACCCCTATCATCATTAATATCTCACAATTTTTCTTAACGAGCGTTACTGTAAACCGGGTGTGGTGAAGTACACCACACCCGGCAACAAATCACTTCAAGAAAAGCTTACTTACAGCTTAAGAAGAACAAAATGTCTGTCAATGTTGCTTAGGCAATTACTCAGGCTCGATCATCAATGTAAGCGTGTCAGTATAAGTACCCGGTACTGCAGCATTAAAATCTACAGACGACACCTGCACTGCAAAATTTGCATTGGTACCACCATTACAGTTCGGACTGGTGCGATCACCCACGTTTCCGCCCAACGCAGCCTGGTGAGTCATTGCGGTAGCAGGAGCGGCGCTAGTTGTCCACAACACCGAGTAAGGTATGGCTTCTGCACCGTTTCTCAGCTCAAAGGCAGAACCTGCACTTTCAACAGTGACTGAGTAAGTAGCGGTTGAATTGAAGACACATACATCATCGTTAGCTGTCAGATCTATATCTGTACTGTTGTGCTGACCCAGATCCAAGTCTCCCACGCCCGAGAGCTGCACAACATTATCTTTGATAATCATGACGTCACTACTACCCGTCGAACTCGCGCCAAGATTACCTTGAGTTGCGGCAATTGCAGTGAGAGAAGTACCAGAAAGTGTAAGAGCCGCTACCAGAAGTGTTTTGTTTAAAGCTTTCATATTTTTTTGAATTTACCTTAAGTTATAAGAATGTGTCTTCAACAAATCCTTTTAGTGCTGCAACGTTTATTCAGAAACTAAACAAAAGATGCAATTTCCTTGTGGATGCGGTAGCGGTCTCGCGGCAGCCCATTTACAACTGGTAATGCTTAAGAGTGACATAAATCACGCTAATTAAATTCAAAGGGCTAAGGACATCACAGCTTTAGGCTTTAACAGCTATAGAACAGTTTGAAACCACCGTTACATACACCGAGGCGAAAACCGCTGGTCACTTTAGCCTGGCTACCACTCTACAACGGCAACCGTATGAAACACAAAACAATAAAGGTACTGTCACTCGCGCTGCTGAGTACACTCTACTCCGCACTGACGCATTCACAAATCTCGGTAAACCGCTCTGTCATTGAATTCTCAAAATCTGCCAAGATCCAAGACATAGAGGTACTTAACTCTGGTGATCATAAGGTCTACCTTGATTTAAAAGCAGCTGAGATTCTCAACCCCGAGACTGCAAACCCGGAGCGGGTGGAGTTAACTGACCCACGTACTTCTCCGCTGATCGTTAGTCCTCGTCAGCTGTTGGTACCGCCGGGGGAGAGACGACGCATGCGAGTTATCCTTCGTCAAAGCGCTACAGACAAAGACAGAGTTTTTCGCCTTTCAGTCAAGCCGTATTCCGGGTCTGTCAAGATCGATGAGACTGGTGGAGATAAAAAGTCATCAGCGATAAAAGTTCTGGTTGGCTACGACTTACTGCTGTTATCAAGACCTGTGAAACCAAAAGCAGACGTTTCTGTTAAAAGAGACAATTCAAGTATCGCGTTTCATAATAAAGGCAATACCAATGTCTTGTTAAGGAAGATCGAGCAATGCGATAGCACTGGCAATGATTGCATTGAAATGCAGCCCAACCGACTGTATGCCGGTGAGATGTACAAAGTCAATCTACCTCGCAACGGCAGTGCTGCAAACTACCCGGTTAACGTATGGCAGGCCATAGGCCTGGAAAACAAGAAAGCCAGTTATTGATCTAACTGGCAGACCATTGGTTCGTCAGGAATCACTACATCATCAACGGTATCATCAGGCACGGTGATACTGCAGGTGCTACCGTCACTTAGTCGCACCGACATCACTTCACCTGCAAAAACTTCAGCCTGCAGGATACTGTCTTCGCCAACAATCAACGTATTGCGCTCCGACTGTATAAGCGCATCCACTATATAGTCACCTTCTGTGTCAACGATAGAGGCAATCAACAGCAACTGTCGCCTTGCCTCTATCGTTATACGTTGTACCCCGCCAGGGAACAATGTGAAATTGTGCACCCCATCAGCCAGACCGTTGCCCAACATAGTTTTCGGAACAAGCTTAAGTTCATATCGACGAAATGGCTGCAAACCAATGAATTGCTGCTGCCCTACCTTGCCGGTACTGGTAAGTATGTTGTCGATCATTACATCAAACTCAGCACCCTCAGGTTCACCACTGACATCAATAATGACTCCGGCCTGCGCATAATCTGACCCTCCCATTCCTGCGCCGCGACGATCAACACCAAAATGCGCTGAAACTGACGCAACTGTATTTCTGGTAGAAGCATCCTGTCGATGATCCATAGATTTATCCGTGGTCGCATTAGCGAGAAACCATGGATGTTCCAATTCAATTCGAGCACCAGTCGATGAGCTGTCTTCACTGTATTCGATGTATGCATCTGATGACAGTGATCCATTACTGGTCACGGGTGAGCGCCAGCCCAGTGATGCATTAGAGTGAAGTTGAGATTCCGTCTGGTTGGCATCTGCCCATCGTGAACCCAATGAACCACTCCACGAGCGATTACCAAAAAACACACTCATGGAGACCTCCGCCCTTTGCTCCTGTTCAGAATGCTGATAACGCGTTCCCACATAGCCACGCGTACCACTGCGTTTAAACAGCGGTTTCTGGGCGAAAATCGAGTGCTGTTTTGTTAGTGGCGCACTATCGTCTTCTTCTGTTTCTCGTCGAAAACTGGTTCTGGCACCCAGCGAAAATGACTCGAATGCGCGATTGACTGACAAACTGACTTGTGAAAAATCTGACAGGAAAAAGGTTGATTGCACACTGCCTTCCACAGCCTGGAATTCGGAGACATAGTGATCTCCAGATAAGGAAAACGCGATATCACTGATCTTGAACCCTGCTTGCACGCCTGCGCTTAGCGTACCCGCCCCGCCTGCACTGGCAGTTAGCTGATAAGACAAACTCGATCCAATATACAGAAACTCGGTTTGCGCAAAGGCGTGAGAACCAAATTGCAACAGTCCAAGCCTGTAGGCAGATTGATCGGTTAATCGTTGAGTATAAGAGACACCGGCAACATTCACTTCTGAGGCTATAGGTATTGAGAATTCATTATCAGCCTGACGTGCAGATCCTGCAGTGAAGCTGACCACAGGCTCACCGTGAGGGGGAATTTGAGTGCTTTTGGTGAATATACGCCGCTCGGAGCGCGTCCCTGTTACGGAATCTATTATGCGTAACTCCACCTCATAGGTTCCATCAGGCAGGCCGGCTGTATTAAGTACCTGATTGCCAGCTGGGTAGCTATCTCCTGCATAGATCCGATCTGCGATAACCAGCTGCACGATGGAGCGATTATTTAGATAGACTACTAATTGGGAACTGAACGCATGTTCTAAGTCAACCCGCGTCTTGAAGGATGTACCAAAACCTGCACCAATCAGATCAACATCAGGCAGACCACCCCCGGTGTGATAGGCATAAGTACCAATGGCCAGCTCATAATCATTCAGGTAGTGAGTCAGCTTCAGCTCCCTGAGCCTCTTTCTGTCCTCCTGTTCGCTATAGTCTGCTTCGGCAGTTACATGTCCACGACCATAGCCCAACAGTGCACGCCCGGAAAGATCAACACTGCTGCCGCTACCTTCAAATTCTGATGCTAATGCAGAGACCGATAAAATAGCGGTATTGCGCCGATCCGGGCTTGGTAGATGTCGTTGACGCTGTTGCTTATTGACCGTTTGTTGAGATTGATTAACAAACAAATCTATGCGCAAAAACATCTCGTTATAAATTATGGCCAGAGGGTCGCCAGTGAGTTGACCACAGCCCTCCGGATCATTTTCGGCAAAACAGGATAGATGCCCATTGCTGGGTAAGGGCTCTGATAGCCAGTTAACCAACTGATCGCTACTGACCGAATCGTTAATGAACTCTGCAACCTCCGCAGGGTTATCAAACACTACCTCCTCCGGCGATGCCATGACGCCTGTGGAGCCCACAAGCTGATCGTTAAAGTAAATATCTATAAAAACAAACTGCGGCCCTGCTAATGCTTCAAAACCCGCCGGTACATCATCGTTCAGTTGAACGAGACTGTTCGGACGATCACTCACAGTTGGTTCGGTACGATTATTTATAAACGGTGAACCAACATCAGGAGCAGGCGCTGCCTGATTAACAGCTGCAGGTGACTGAACATCCGATGCAGGCGCCGAATCTGTCACTCTATGGCCACGTGCAGACGATTGTGTTTGTTCAGGCGCTCCAGGAATTGCCAGCTTGCTTTGCGCGATTAATTCTGCAGCTTGAGCAGACGCAGGATCCGGTTCAAAGGAGCCAGGGGGTAATCGAACCAATGTCACCCCATCAGGACAATCAAGCCATATAACCCGCCATTCTCGGCTGACATTGGAATCGAAGACATCCACCAACAATTCCGGCGCACGATTTATCGACGGATAGTAGGGTGGAATTTTGCCTCGCTCTAACCAATCGTGAATTCGCATGGCCTGATTGGCACTGGGCATGCAACCCTCGCCAAAATCTGCCTCAATCCCGGACGAACGCAGCCGATCAGCAAGGCTCTCGACAACCGGGTTGCCCAGACTGTTCATTAATGAGCGTTCGGCATCCTCACGCAACGGAAGCTCTCCAACAGCAGCGCTATCCAGCGTTTCAGGGCTTAGATACCGAGGACTGACCTGCCACCAGACCACCCTGAAGTTCGAATCTGTCGAGCTCTGTTGAGCGTCAACCTGAGTAGGCTCATTTGGCTCAGACCACAGAGACAAGGTGAATTCATCGGTCACATCCCAAGCAATGCTTGTATCAAATCCATCCGCATTACTCGCACTGTCAACGAGCTGTTGATAATTCCGATATCCCAGAACACCTTGCTCATCAAGTTCAAGTTCCAGGCCATGCGACAAGAGCAGGTGTTTCAAAAACTCACTATCGTTGGCATCATCTGGATCAAATGGCATTTGAACATCGATGCCTATCACTGGATGTTCGATGGAGGAAAGTTGAGACTGTGCAATAGTAACTTCGCTGGGCATGATAACCAGAAGAAGGAGCATGCTAAGCACATAACGCATCACGCCAACACGATGAACTAGCGATCTAGCTGAGCAAAAGACAGAGCTGGTCGTAAAATCCACCAACGCGCTACGTCGCGCATTAACGCAAGTAATGCAGATCTGCTCAGTTTTAGAATGCTTAGAAAACAAGGTATCACTTAGCGATCGAACGGTGCCTTACCTGTCGCGATCACTTGTACTTCTACGCGTCGATTACGGCTTCGACCATAATCGGTGCTGTTACTGAACTTCGGGGCTGTCTCACCGGTACCCAGAGCCAACATATGAGCGTTAGGGTACTTGTGGCTAAAGTGCGCCTTAATCCAATCTGCACGACGAGTGGACAAGCCCTGATTGTAAGCCGTGCTGCCCACATTATCGGTATGACCAATGATTCGAATCGATAGAATCGCATCAAATCGCTGTAACTTGATAATCAGACGATCAAGAGAATCTTGCCCCTCCTGCGTTAGCTCGTAGTCACCAAGTCCAAACAGTATCTCTGCATCGAGTAAGGCCAACGATGCAGAGTCGTTATGCGTATCGCTTGAATTTGAATCGAGTACCAAGGGGGCAGCGGTACCACGGCCAAGCTCGGGTTCCTGATGCTTAGAATACGCATGAGGCGGATCTGCATGTACCGTGTTAGCAGCGACAACAGCAATTAGCAGACAGTAAATATACGCTCGCACAGTGGTTACCGTTGTTCAGCAGGCACAGGATGGGCCTGTTATTAATAAGAAAGAACACCTCTGCAGACGCAGATTTCGTACCATCGCCACCCTGTTATCTATGTGATTTACTTCACGTTTTGAGTGGGTTATCGCCACTTTCGAGACCTGACTGGCAGTGGATGAGTGAATCAAGATAAAGATGCAGAAACCGGCAAAGCTCCGGTGCCCACTACCCTGTGAAAAATTCCCCGAATGTTTGAACGTCAGTCCACCCTGGAGCAGCTTCGAAGAAGCGCTCTATATGAGCTATGCCATCCTCCAGTTGTACTCCACGCTTGCAATGTGACGAACACCTCCTCCATGTAACCCTCAGAGACGAACTTACTATACGGTTCGATCACACAACTGCTTATGCACTAGCGCTATTTGCCGCAAATAAAGATTGACGTCGTCTGCAATAACAGTGTGTTCCCAATTATGTATGGACTCGTAAATAAAGCAGTTGAACAACTCGTCGTTAGCCAGTTTGGCGAAGAACGGTGGCGGGAGATTGCAGACAAAGCTAATGTTAAACAACCATTCATATCGATGAATGCATATCCCGACCACGTTACATTCGATTTGGTTGAGGCAGCTAGTGAAGTGCTTGATACTCCTCCAGAAGTCATACTCGAAGCATTCGGTGAGCATTGGATTCAGTACACTGTAGATGAAGGGTACGGAAAACTGATAGCTCTATATGGAGACAGCGTAGTTGAATTTCTGCAGAACATGGACAGTTTGCATGCACAGATACGCCTGAGTTTTCCCGAGCTAAAACCACCAGTCATAAGCTGCGAGCCACAGGCTGACGGGCAGCTGATGGTGAGCTACCAGTCTGAACGAACTGGACTAGCTCCAATGCTAGTCGGCTTGGTCAAAGGGCTCGGCAAGCGCTTTTCCACACCTGTCTGCGTTAAGTATGTAGAAAGTGACAAAAACAATACAGGCACTGAATTGTTTCTTGTGTCGTTTGAACAACAGCAAGCGGCTTGAGCATGACTTATGATTTCTACAGCAGCGCTTTATGCGAGACACTGCTATCTCAGGCTTTCCCGTTCCATCTGGTGATTACCAAAGATGCCACTATTGTTAGTTGTGGAAAGTCACTAGAGAGCGCAATCCCGCCCGCTAGTCTCTACGAAACCGATTTTTTCTCACACTTCTCTGTTCAACACCCTGGCGGTGTAACCACCACAGAGCAGTTTTCCGGGTTGCAGGAAAAACTATTTTTATTGCAATCCACAACAGAGCCTAACCTACTGCTAAGAGGGCAGCTAATCAGTTTTGACTCCAATGCCTATCACGTTTTTCTGGTATCCCCTTGGGTGACTGATATAAACAATCTGGATGATCTTGGTTTCACACTGAACGATTTTGCTCTGCACAATTCTCTGTCAGAATTTCTGATTCTAGTTCAGGCACAAAGGACGTCACTCAATGACAGCCAACACCTGTCCGAAGAGCTCAGTAAGCTCAATGCCGAACTGGAAGATCGAGTTGCCAGACGCACCAATGCACTTCACGAAAATTCGCAGAAATTGATGGAATCAAAATTGATTCTTGAACAAGAGATGAAAGAGCGTCAGCGTGTGGAGATAGAGCTCAGACATGCGCAAAAACTTGAGGCAGTGGGTCAACTGGCGGCCGGTATTGCACATGAAATCAATACACCCATGCAATACATAGGAGACAGTCTGCAGTTTTTACAATCAGCATTTGCCGATTTGCAAAACTTAAGCTCCAAGCTGGAACAATGCATGCCACTGATAGAAGAACATACGACAGAGTTAGAATCCTGCAAACAGGCTATACAAGACGCAGATCTTGACTATGTTCGAGAAAGAGCCCCTAAAGCACTTGATCGTGCTTTGCAGGGTATAGGCCGTGTGTCTCAGATAGTTGGCGCAATGAATGAGTTTTCTCACCCTGACAGGCGAGAAAAATCCTGTGCAGATATCAATAGAGCTCTTCTCACAACCTTGACGGTTGCCAGCAATGAGTACAAATACGTTGCGGAGATAAAAACTGATTTTCAGGAAATTGAGCACGTCGAATGTCATCTGGGTGATTTAAATCAGGTATTTCTTAATCTGATTGTTAATGCGGCGCACGCCATCTCAGAAAATTCTGAGGAGCACGGAGTAATAACCATCAAGACCTGGCAAGAGGAAGGTGTTGTCAAAATATCTATTTCTGATAATGGCTCTGGAATCCCTGATGTCATACAACACCGAATCTTCGATCCATTTTTCACCACCAAAGAAGTAGGACGTGGAACAGGTCAGGGTTTGTCGATATCGCACAAGATCATTGTAGAAAACCACGGCGGCCAACTGACTTTCGTCACCGAGCCTGGCACTGGAACGACCTTTAACATTGAATTACCCCTATCAGAGCAGGGGTCCAAACACTCGATAATCGAATCACCGGACTACGGGGATCAAGCTGCATGAAAAGAATACTATTTGTAGATGATGAGCAGGATATTCTGGATGCTCTTCAAGATTCCCTTCGAAAGCAAATAAGACGCTGGGATATGACGTTTGTTTGTGGTGGAGAGGCTGCAATTGCTGAGCTATTGAGTAACGAATTCGATGTCGTTGTTTCTGACATTCGTATGCCGGTAGTGGACGGTGTGGGAGTATTGCAGTACACAAAAGAGCAATACCCGCAAACCATACGCATAGCCCTGACTGGATATTCAAACCGTGAGAGCACTGTACAGTTAACGTCACTTGCGCAACGCTACCTGACAAAACCTTGCAATATTGATGAACTTGAAGAAGCGATATCGAGAGATTCGGGGCTGATTGAGGCATTTGATAATGATGCAGTCAAAGCACTTGCAGGCAGCGCAGGTCGTCTGCCGGGCAGCGATAGCAAACAACAAGCATTAATGGATCTGTTGAATGGCAGTGATGGCTCGATTGACGATATAGCGAGCATCGTTGAAGAGGACATCGCTCTAACAGCAAAAATTCTGCAACTGGCAAATTCTTCCTTCTTTAGGAGGCAGACCTCAGTCGAATCTGCGAAACAAGCCGTTGCTTACCTTGGTGTCGATGTTATCCGTTCTCTTGTGCTTGCCAACCAACTGTTCGAAATGACACAAGCCCTTCCGCCATCGCAGTATTTCAACGCAACAAGTATTCATCATCACAGCAAACTAACAGGCACCATCGCTAAAGAAATCACCACCAAACCTGAATTATCGACAACCGCATTTACAGCCGGTCTACTTCACGATGTCGGTAAAATCATCATCGCCATAGAGAAACCGGATCTCCTCGCAGCATTGATGAACGCATCAGCAGGCGCTCCCTACACTTGGGTAGATTCGTCCAGGGAAAGAGAAATCCTAGGTTGCACGCATGCCGAAATTGGTGGCTACTTCCTGGATCTTTGGGGCATACCCACTGCAGTGGTTGAGGCGGTTACATTCCATGACACGCCCACATCAGTATTCTCGCGAGAATTTGACGCGGTTGGTGCAGTGCACGCAGCCAACTACCTGGCACACTGGGCGGTACAAACTGACGAGTCTAAGGTGATAGAAAACAAGCTTGATAGAGAGTATCTGTTAAACCTGGATGTTCTTGATCTCGAGCCCGAGTGGAAGGAACAGGCTCTGGATATCGCAAATGAGTCAAACGACGCCCCCGGTCAGGCTAAATCTGACGACGGTGGCCTTGAGGATGCCGCATAACCGCATAACGTCAAGGCTTGGCATCTGAGAAGGACTCGGCAGGCACGCAACGCATCAATCGACCGGGTTGATCGGCAGATATTTCGATACTCTGCCCATCAATTCGATAGCTGAAGCCCAGTGGGGTGTGAAGCAATTCCGTTTTAGACAAAGAGTCATTTTTCGACAAACTAGTTGTCATTTTCTGACTTCTTGTCTATATTCGGCAGTATGATTCATTGCTGCACAGTATCTACCCGTGAGTAATCTGCCGGGTTTCCCTCAATTTGATACTACAAATCAAGCGCCATCTCGCAAACAGCGAGAGATCGCTGACAGGCACAACTTGTTCCTGAGCATCGCGCGCAAGCTAGTGCACGAGAAAGGCTTCCATCAGCTGAGCATGGACGTGGTAGCGGAGCAGGCTGAGTATTCCAAAGGCACCCTGTATCAGCACTTCTCCTGTAAAGAAGAAATCCTGATTCAGATATGCAATCACACAATACTGGTCCTGCACAGCCTTGGCCAACGTGCAGCAACTTATCCGGGCACTCATAGAGAACGACTGCTTGCCTTTGCAGTTGCGCACGAGCTCTGGCTTGAACTGGAACCTGCTGATATCTACATGATGCAAAACGTGCACACCGACGGTGTGCTCGATAAGGCTAGCGAGCAAAGTCTGGAAACACACAACAAACTCCAGAACGGAATCCTCCAACTAGTAGCCGGCATTATTCAAGAGGCAATCAATGATGGCGACCTACCTGCTGGACGAATTAATGCAGCAGAGCTCGTTTATGGATTGTGGTCGATGACCTACGGCGGACAACTCTTACGCTCTTATCAAATTCCGCTTAAAGAAATGGGCGTACTTGATCCTGGCGGTACGATCACGACTCTGATTCAAGCAACTCTTGATGGGCTGGGTTGGAAGCCATCCATGTCTGTCGAAGCAACCAGCACCTTACTAGTCGAATTGCAAACAAATTTTTTCAAAGCAGATATCGAAACATTGCGCCTTAATCGTTAAGGCATCACTTTAATGAGGGAAAAAGGATGATCGAACGTTATGCCGCCTGGATAGTGCGCTATCGATGGTTAGTGATAGCTCTGACTATTATTACAACTCTAGCACTGGCTGCCGGGGGCAAAAACCTAGCATTCACCAATGACTACAGAGTGTTCTTTAGCGATGAGAACCCTCAACTGCTAGCGTTTGAAGAGCTACAGGAATCCTACACAAAATCAGACAACATTCTGATTATGCTAGAACCTAAATCGGGCGATGTATTTACATCTGATGCGCTTGCCGCCATCCAGGACATGACCGAGCGAGCTTGGCAAGTTCCGTACTCGATTCGAGTGGATTCCATAACCAACTACCAACATATGGATGCAGAGGAAGACGATCTCATTGTTGCAGACCTGGTTGAAGAACTAGAGCAGTTAACCACAAACGACTTAGAGAACATTCGAAAGATTGCCTTAGCGCAGCCAACGATCGTAAAGAAACTACTCTCCCCTAACTCTCAAGTCACAGGCATCAACATAACAATGGAGATGCCTGCAGAGCTCACTGACGAAGACAGACTGCTCCCCGAAGCAGACCGTGCAACTAAAGATCCTATGGTGGCATTAGAGGAAACTGTGACGTTTGTTCGCTCGATGGTCAATGACATGAGCGAACAATACCCGGATATAACGTTTACGAGTTCCGGCTTGGTTCTTATGAATCAAGCTTTTTCCGAAGCCAGCATTACGGACATGTCTACGATCATACCGCTCGCCTTTGCAGTAATTATTGTCGGCGTCTTGATTCTTATCGCGAGCCCAATTGCCATGATTGCAACTGTACTGGTTGTGCTTATGTCAATCCTGGCTGCTATGGGTACAGCAGGATGGATGGGGTTCAAGCTAACACCACCGTCAGCCTCGGCACCGACTCTGATACTTACTCTGGCAGTAGCAGATTGTGTACATTATCTGGTTACTCTATATCAGAACCTGAGACGAGGCATGGATCGCTCAGCCGCTGTTATTGAAAGCCTGAGAATAAATTTCGCACCTATCTTTCTAACCTCTATAACAACAGCGATAGGATTCCTGAGCTTGAATGCCAGCGACGCCCCTCCTTTTCGTGACCTGGGAAATATCACAGCCATAGGGGTAATGTTTGCCTTTGTTCTGTCAGTTACTTTTTTGCCGGCATTTGCATCGGTCATGCCGGTAAGCGCTAAAAAACGTCAAGAAAATAAAGCGACACTGATGGATGGCTTGGCAAATTTCGTTATAAAGCGGCGACGGCCACTTTTCTGGTCTATGGGAGTGATCATGATTAGCCTTGCTTTGCTTGCACCCAAAAACGAACTCAATGATGTATTCGTAAACTATTTCGATAGGTCAGTACCCTTTCGCGTGCAGACTGATGAAATTTCCGAAAAACTCTCTGGGCTCTACCTGGTAGATTTTTCCATCGACTCAAAAGAAGAGGGAGGGGTTAGTAATCCGGATTTTCTTGCCGATGTGGAAAAATTCGAAAATTACCTGACTCAGCTTCCAGAAGTACAACATGTAAGTTCCATAACAGAGACCATGCGACGGCTCAATAGAAGCATGCACGGCGATGACCAGGCCTATTACAAACTACCAGAGAGCCGTGAACTGTCAGCCCAATATTTGCTGCTCTATGAAATGTCTCTGCCTTATGGTCTGGACTTAAACAACCAGATCAACTTTGACAAAAGTTCTACCAGACTCTCGGCAACTTTAAAAACCGTATCAACGCAAGATATGTTGCGTATCGAAAATGACGCGCTTCAATGGATGCAAGACAATACACCCAATATTGTTTCGGTACCATCCGGCCCCACGATCATGTTCTCGCATATTGGTATGAGAAATATCATAAGCATGCTATCTGGCACTGCAATAGCACTTGTACTCATTTCTCTGATTCTTGTTTTTGCATTACGATCTGTGAAATATGGCGCTGTAAGCCTTATCCCGAATATAGCACCGGCATTGATGGCCTTCGGCGTATGGGGTCTGCTGGTTGGCGAGGTGGGGTTGGCTGTATCAGTGGTTGTAGCAATGACGCTCGGCATAGTTGTTGACGATACAATCCACTTTTTAAGCAAATACATAAGAGCTCGACGAGAGCGAGGCATGAATACCGAAGATGCGCTGCGCTATGCGTTCAACACAGTAGGTATAGCGTTGTCGGTTACAACAGCTGTATTAGTCGCAGGATTTCTCGTTATCGCACAATCAAACTTCCAGGTGAACTCGCAAATGGGGCTTCTGACAGCCATCACCATCGCTATTGCATTGATTGTTGACTTTCTTTTTCTGCCGGCCCTATTACTCCTGGTTGATGGAGACAAAGATAAAGAACGTGTTCAAGACACCAGTATCGCAACACCGCAATCGGCATGACTGGCCTTCTCTTTACTGCACTTAGACAAATCGAATTAAAGGATACATTCATGGATATATTAAACAGAACAGCAAAAACACCTCTCGCACTAATTCTTACAAGCCTAATGTTCAGTTCGGTTGCTCTTGCACAAACCCCTGAGGAACGTGGCCTTGAGATTGCCACAGCAGTTCAGGCCCAGGATGATGGTTTTGTTGATTCTGAATCAGCGATGACCATGACTCTGATTAATCGCTCAGGTAAGAAAAGCATCCGCCGGATCCGATCGCTGGTTCTGGAAGTTCAGGGAGATGGGGACAAGAGCATGTCCATATTTGATGAACCGGCAGATGTAAAAGGCACGGCCAGCCTTACCCACTCACATGCCACTGAGGCCGATGAGCAGTGGCTTTTTTTACCGGCTCTAAAACGAGTAAAAAGAATATCATCTAAAAATAAATCAGGGCCATTCATGGGTAGTGAATTTGCCTTTGAAGACATTAGTTCACAAGAAGTGGATAAGTATCAACACAAATATGTGGGTGATGACGAATTTGAAGGCATCCCTGTTTACAAAATTGAAGCAACACCTGCATACAAGCACTCCGGCTACACGCGCTTGATAAACTGGATCGATCAGGAAAGAATGGTGCCGGTAAAGGTAGAGTACTTCGACCGAAAAAACTCGCCATTGAAAACTCTAGTGATCGGTAACTACGAAAAATATCTTGATTCATTCTGGCGTGCCGGCCGTATGGAAATGCAAAATGAGCAAACTGGAAAAAGCACCATTCTTGAATGGTCGGACTACAAATTTCAAACCGGCCTGACCGGCAGAGATTTCGACAGCAAGGCCTTAAAGAGAATTCGCTAACCATGAAACTTGGTGTGCTTGGCAGAGCAATTGCGATCACTGTACTGTTACTTGCAAACACTAGCGGTATGGCCGAATGGGATACTCGCGGCAACGTGAGTGTTCAGCTGCAGACGTTCCCTAATGATTCCATACATGAGGCCGATCAACAGACAAACCTATCTATCGCTGGAGAAGTTGAACTCTATCGGGATGTCGGTGAGAACGGGTCACTGACTATTACACCCTTTGCGAGATTAGATGAGAACGATGAAGAACGAACTCATTTTGATTTCAGAGAGTTTATCTATACGCATCTTGGTGATGATTGGGAAGCCAGGATTGGTCTGGGCAAAGTATTCTGGGGGGTCGCAGAATCAAGCAATCTGGTCGATGTCATTAATCAACTGGACACGGTTGAAAATGATGATTCGTCAGCCAAGCTCGGCCAGCCTATGCTTAATCTATTGCTGACCAGAGACTGGGGTGACATAGATCTATATATTCTCCCGGGGCTGCGAGAGCAAACCTTTCCAGGAGTCGATGGCCGCCCTCGCCCACCTGTCATCATTGATGCAGACAACGCACTATTCGAATCAAACAATGATGAAAAACATGTTGATGTAGCCGCGCGCATAAGTGGCGCGGTTGACCAATGGGATCTAGGGTTTCATGTGTTTCAGGGCACTGCGCGATCGCCCTTGTTCAGATTCAACCCACTGAGTAACTCCGTAGTGCCTTTTTACTATCAACACACTCAGGTTGGTTTCGATATTCAGGCAACTCTTGAAAGTTGGCTGCTCAAGACTGAGCTTATCTACCAAAGCGCTGATGAAATTGAAGACCATGCAGCACTGGTCACCGGTTTTGAATATAGTTTTTATGACATACGCGAGAGCGGGGCTGATCTGGGAATAGTCACTGAATGGCTTTACGATGAACGCGAAGAGCTGGCAGGTCAACCCTTCCAGAACGACGCCTTGATTGGTCTTCGCTTAGCATTAAACGATGAGCAATCGCTTGAGGGCTTGGTCGGTGTCATAGCCGATCTCGATGGTGGTGGGCAGCTACTTACCTTAGAGGGAAGTCGAAGGTTTGGCAGCAATATCAAAGCAAGCGTATTGATGACTCTGTTTCAGAACGTCGATGAGGATGCTTTTTTCTCAGGGTTCGATGACGAAGACAACTTGCAACTGGATATAGCATACTTCTTTTAAGCCGGTTCATACATAGTTCTAAACACTTCCCGCTGAGGAGCACTTAAATGCCCCTTACCATGAGCGCTACGATAGTTACTGAAAGCAGGTACATTTAAAATCGAATTTTGCAATACTCTATTGCACCTGTATTCACACACAGCGAGAACTTTTCATGACTACTGAACAAGTTAGCTTCACTAGAATGGATGAAGGCACTCAAGCTGATTATAGGCTGTTGGATCGCCATGAAAAAGCACACATAAAAGCGCTGCCGGACAGATTACTGTGTGCTCTGAAAAATCTGGAGAATTCGCTGGCAGGATACCAGCTATCCCGGCTGGATCACTCGTTGCAGAGTGCCACACGAGCGGAAAACGACGGGGCTGATATAGAGCTGATCGTAGCGGCACTGATACATGATCTTGGGGATGATTTAGCACCTGAAAATCACTCACAATTAGCTGCCGACATAATAAAACCTTACGTACGTAAGGAGGTGACATGGGTCGTCAAGATGCATGGTCTGTTTCAAATGCCCTACTATGCCAAGCACTTGGGACTACCCGACGATGGACACTTAGCTTATAAAGATCACCCTTGGTATGAATCCTGTGTACGATTCTGTCGTGACTGGGATCAACAAGCCTTTGATCCAAACTACCCCAGCAAGCCGCTAGAACACTTTGAGCCTATGCTACGTCAAGTGTTTTCAAGAGATGCGTTTGACCCTGACATTGTCGGTTGAACATCAACCCGTTTTCAAGACTTAAGCGTTCCTTTGACTCCCTGTAGCTTCATTGCTGTCTGTCCCTTTGGCGGAAGCGGCTTATTCGAACGGTTTTTATCTTGATATATGATGACATGCGCTTCAATCGCGGATAAACATCCCGGAATGTCTCTGGATATCGCTGCATCGTAGATTGATTTGTGTTCTCTCATTGTGACTTCCCTGCCAAATCCAAACTCAGCAATCTCGGCCACTGCGTACATTCGAAAAACATCAAATGCAGATTTATAGGCGCGCAAAAGCAAACTCGAACCACAGGCAGACATTAGCGTGTGGTGAAATTCCCAGTCATGTATCGACCAATGCCTTACCAGCCCCGAAATATCTCCCTTCTCCGTCATTTGCTGCTCAATGTATGCAAGTTTTTGATAGGCAGCGGTAAGAGCAAGCTCCCAATCAAAATCACCTTGTTTCAATGAAAGCTCTGCTGCTTCGCGCTCTAAAATCAGTCGTAAATGCGCGGCTTCTCGAAATGTGTCTTTGGAATGGGTAACAGCACTAAATCCGAGGTTCTTTTCAGACACCATCAGCCCTTCACTGGCTAAGCGAAGCATTGCTTCTCTTAATACGCTGCTAGAGCAGTTAAATTCTTCCTTTAAACGCTGGGGAGCAAGGCGCTCACCCGATTTCCAACGTCCCCATATTAGACCTTGTCGCAACGCCTCATAGGGCAGCACAGTATCATCAGACATTTAAGAGATCGCGTTTATAAATGGTATTTGAATGACAGGTATAACTATCGCCAATATTTTCTATTACCGCATAAGTTACCCGCGTGTGAGTAGAGATTGTCACCTGCATCGCAGCCTATTGAATATCGACAAACACATCACCGTCTGAAACTGTAACAGCGTATGTTTTAAGCTTTATACATGCCGGGGCTACAGTGGGCTCACCCGTTCGATAATCGAATGCACCAAAGTGCAATGGGCATTCGATTTCAAATTCATCCACGATGCCCTCATCCAAATGCGCTTTTTCGTGTGAGCAGAGACCATCTGTTGCATAGAATTTGTTATCCGGACCGTGATAAATCGCCAATGTTCGGTCCTGGAAATCGAACCGTAACACCTCCTCTTCTTCAAGGTCCTCCACGCTGCAAACTCTCACTCGAGTACTCATTAACTACTTCCTTTGATTAGGCCTAGCCTATGGCTCCAAACACGTGATTGCTAATGCCATTGTATCTCATATATATTCGATTATTCTATATATTTTCGAACATATGATATATATTCGAATATTCAAGAAGCGCTAATGGAAGTGATTTCACATGGCTCGACCTAAAACAACCACTGACGAGCATGGGCAAACCCGAGATCGCAGAGGTGAATGGCGCTCTGGCCGGCCGGTTTATCTGGAACCATTACTGGATTTCCCAACAAACCCAAGGCGTATATTCAAATGGCTCTTCGGTATTCCCGGATTTCTGTTTCCGTGGTTCAGCATCTACATGCTGATAGTCACCCTGTCGTACTTTTTTTTTACGCCATCTCTCTCTCGTATGCAGAGCTTTGAATTCGGTTGGGTAAGCGAAATTGTGTTGCGCAATCTCATACTCTTGTTGCTGTGTACCGGTGGCCTGCATCTATGGTTATGCCACTGGAAGAAACAGGGACGAATGAAAAAATACAATGGCAACTGGATGGCTAAGAACAACCCGACTTTTATGTTTAAAGATCAGGTCAGGGACAATGTTTTTCGATCTATCGTGTCTGGAGTAACAATCTGGTCAATATACGAATGTTTACTGTGGTGGGGTTATGCAAATGAGCTAATGCCGTTTTCGGATATAGCTACTAATCCAATCTGGTTTGTTGTTGGTATGTTCCTGATTCCTATTTGGCGAAATTTTCATTTCTATTGGATTCACCGCTTGCTGCACTGGCAACCGCTATACGATAGAGTGCATTTTATTCATCATAAAAATGTCAACGTTGGCCCTTGGTCAGGTATGGCCATGCACCCTTTAGAGCACCTGCTTTATTTTAGCTGCATGCTGATTCATATCATCGTTCCCAGCCACCCGGCGCACATGCTTTTTAACGGCATTCAAACCGGTATCGGTCCCGGTCTAAGCCATTCCGGCTTCGATGAAATTATGCTCGGCGATGAGAAAGCACTTAAAAATGATCGTTATATGCATTACCTCCATCACCGATATCACAATGTCAATTATGGAGAGAGCAACGTACCGTTAGACAAATGGTTCGGCAGTTTGCACGATGGCACTCCAGAAGCGGATGAGCATTTTCGGCGCGTTCATACAGCGAGGGTGAAAGCACAGCAGTTAAAGTCCGAACGATCGTGAAAGCGCTAGGCAACCGAATTGCCAAAGTTTTCCGGTTTGCTATGGCATTGATTCAATCTGAACACCCTATACACACCTCAGCGCTGGCCGCGGTAGATAATACGATGAAATCCTCGATTCGAAAACAAGCATAGCTTCTCTGGCTAAAACCCGGCACGGCAAGATGCAAGGGACATCATTAGCTTGTCATTCAATCATTGCCTGGAGCTCAATCGGTTCTTCACTCTAAATATAGACGTGAATGCAAATATCAGCGCTGCAATACAGACGATCGATGGCCCTGCTGGCGTATCCAGAAACCATGCTGCGCGCAACCCGGAAAACGTCGCTATGCAGCCGATGGCGGCGGCAGCGATTGCCATGCGTTCAGGAGTGCTACTCAAGGGGCGAGCAGCTGCAGCGGGAATAATCAACAAGGCTGCGATAAGCAGTACACCAACAACCTTGATGGCAACTGCAACCACAATCGCCAGCGACAACGTCAGCACTAGTTGTTCTCGCTTGGGGTCTATGCCACTGGCGTGTGCCAAGTCAGCATTAAGTGTCGATGTTAGCAACGCAGACCAGCGCCAACTCATCAGGATCACCACCAGTAATGCTCCAGACCAGATAACGGCCAGATCAGTGCGAGATACTGCGAGAATGTCACCAAACAGATAGGCCATAAGATCGATGCGAATTCCCGACAGAAACGAGACCGCAACAAGCCCAAACGCCAGTGCAGAATGAGCCAGTACACCGAGCAGTGTGTCCATGGCATACCCACGACCACTTAAGAAGTTGACTGTCAGCGCCATTAGCAGCGATACAATGAGCGCGCCGGTAAAGACCGACATGGACAGCGCTAGTGATAGCGCTACACCGAGAATGGCAGCGTGCGCTGTAGCATCGCCGAAGTAGGCCATACGCCGCCAAACTACAAAGCAACCGAGTGGCGCCGCGGCAAGCGCTACGCCCATGCCAGCCAGTGTAGCCCTTACAAGGAAATCATCCAACATCAGTTCAAGCCCGAGTGAGTATCGTTGGGCTCATGTTCATGCTGGTGTTCCTCATGATTGTGATCGTGATGATGACGATAGAGTGCAAGCGTACCTAAAGTGCCCGTGCCAAACAGCGCACGGTACTCTGGTGCTGATGCAACGACCTCAGGTGTACCGTGGCAACATACATGACCGTTCAGGCAGATCACTCTATCGGATGCGCTCATAACAACATGCAGCTCATGGCTTACCATTAGTATCGCGCAGCCGAGCGTCTGCCGCACACTTTCTATCTGCTTGTAAAATGCCGCCGACCCTGGTTGATCCAGACCCTGCGTTGCTTCATCGAGAATCAACAGATCAGGCTTACCGATCAGAGCACGCGCAAGCATTACACGCTGCATCTGGCCACCCGACAACTCAGACATCTGGCGACTGGACAAGTCTGGTACTCCAGCTTCATTTAGTGCGGTTTGGCACGCGGACTTACTCGGTGCTCGCGGCATGCTCATGAAACGCGCAACGGTCATGGGTAATGTCGCATCGATATGCAATCGCTGCGGCACATAGCCAATCATTAGATTGGACGCTCTGACTATTTCGCCGGAAGTAGGCGCTAAAGCACCGATAATAGCGCGCAGTAGAGTTGTTTTACCTGAGCCATTGGGACCGACAATGGTCACAATCTCACCGCGCTCGATCTCTAGGTCGACCTGTTTCAGTATCTCTTGTGAGCCAACCCAAATGCTCAAATCTCTGGCCGATACCAGGCTCGATTCCTTGTTCAATCCTGACATGCAGGGCAAAGCCCTTCAGCTTCGACGACGGTTCGTTCTATCCTGAATCCTGCGGATCGTGCTGCTGCCCCTAGAGTACCTTTAGCGGGTGTTGAACAAGTCTCTGCTACCACATCACAATTACGGCAAATCATGAAGGCGGGCGAGTGGGATTTGCCCGGATAGGAACAGGCAATAAAGGCATTAAGCCGTTCAACCTTGTGAACGAAACCGTTGGTCACCAGGAAATCCAGAGCCCTATAGGCTACCGGCGGCTGCGACTTGAAACCGGCCTTGCGCAAGTGTTCCAGAATGTCGTAAGCCCCTAACGCCACATGCTCTTGCAATAGAATCTCGAGTACCTGCCGCCGCACGGCCGTAAGCCGCAAGCTACGTGTCTCACAGCGTTGTTCAGCAACCGAGATAGCATCAGAAATGCAATCAACATGCTTGTGTGGTTCAAATCCTCTTACCATCATTGCATTCCCATATTGCCGATTCTACATTGCTGAGCCAGTTTGATGACCGTTCGCAGACAAAATATTAGTTGATACATTATTACATAACAAGTTAGACTCCGTGGCTTCTCAATTTAAGCACTTAGGCGTCCGGATGATCAAAGCTGCATTGCCACTGGCACTGGCATCGTTAATGACGGCTGGCTTCAGCCAAGCCGATGTACCTTCGGTCGCAGTCGATATCACTCCAGTACATTCTCTTGTAATGCAGGTGATGGGTGAGCTTGGCGAGCCGAAGCTAGTGATCTCAGCGGGCGCATCGCCGCATGCTTATTCGCTTCGACCATCAGAGGCGCGCGCACTCCAAGATGCTGACATCGTTTTCTGGGTCAGTGCTGGATTGACGCCGTGGCTTTCTGAAACGATCGTCACACTCGCGCCCGATGCTACTCGGGTTGAGTTACTCGAAGTAGATGGCGTCACTGAATTAGCTATGCGGGAGAATGCTCTGTTCGAAGCGCATGAGCATGATGACCATGCTGACGAGGAACATGAAGGTGAAGAGCATGAAGGTGAAGGTCACGACGAACACGAAGGCGAAGAACATGAAGGTGAAGAACATCATGATGACGAAAGTGAGCACGATGAACATGACGAACATGATCACGGTGAACACGACCCCCACGCTTGGCTAGACCCTTCGAACGCGGCAATATGGTTGGATGCCATTGCCGATGAACTATCAAAAGCAGATCCTGCTAACACAGAAACCTACCAGGCCAATGCTGCATCCGGTAAGGCCGAGCTCGAGCAATTAAAAAGCGATATTCAGGAAACCCTTGCACCTGTTCGCGGTCGCAGTTTCATCGTCTTCCACGATGCCTATCAATATTTCGAGAACGCGTTCGACTTCGCTGCTTCGGGCGCTATTTCTGTCAGTGACGCCTCCAAACCGAGCCCTGCTCGCATCCAGGAGATCCGTGATCGCGTCTCGCAAGCAAACGTCACCTGCGTATTGACAGAGCCTCAATTTAATCCTGATTTGGTGAGCACTGTTCTGGATGGAACCGATGCACGGACAACTGAGATTGATTCGCTGGGCTCTCATCTTGATGTCGGCCCGACTTTCTATAACCAGCTCTTGCGCGAGCTCGCCAAGAACTTAGCTGGTTGTGTATAACGAATGAGTCTTTAATAAAGCCTGCATCCAATCGCAATTACTCATTCCACTAGTGATCCGATGAGCGAATATATCGCTCTTGAAAATAAAAACTAGTCTTGCGATTGTTGCGACGTGCGTTGTAACTGCGGTGTATGGCTTTGTGCATGCATTGGATCCGGCTTAGGCTAGATCCTGTACTGAAGCACTGCCTTAGCGAGTGACGCCAGGTTTCTGCGCATGATCATCTCGAATCTTTCTGCCGGCGGGGATAAACCTAATGTGTTTTATCGTCTGCAGGCCGCCTTGCAAAGTGCATCGATGTTCAGTCAGTTCATACCTGTTTTGCAGCTCCGTCATCGAATACCTTCTGACAACTACCGACACAAATGTTATGTTACAACATACCATTTAGAGACAGATGCAATACCGCATCTGCACTTCCCCACCCCCTATATATTCGGAGCCCCGTATGCTAAAAGCTCTTGCGATGAGTTTGGTCGCGACAAGTTTGCTCGCCTCACAACCATCAAATGCTGCTAACAAAACCCATCTCAACATCTCCTCGCCTTGGGAAATTGCCAGCTATGAGCCTGCAGTTTCCGGCTTCGCCTTCTACAGCCTGGGGGTGATGGAAACGCTGGTAGACGCTACGGTAGAAGGCGTTCTTATACCCGGGCTCGCAACAGAATGGATGATGAGTGAAGACGGCCTGAGTTGGCGTTTCAACATACGCGAAGGCGTGAGTTTCCACGACGGCAGCCTACTCACAGCTGAGGTTGCAGCGGCCGCCTTGCAAATAGCATTTGGTAACCCTGGCATGCTGAAAAAGGCACCAATCTCAACCATTGACGCAAATCAAAACGACGTTGTCATCACCCTTGATAAACCGTTTGCTGCTCTGCCTGCTCTAATGACTCACAACACCACCGTCATTTCGGCCCCCGCTTCATTCGACAAAGACGGCACACACATTGCCGCCATCGGCACTGGCGCTTTTGTCGTGGATAACTTCACTCCACCGCAAGGTTTGGACGTTAAACGCTTCGACAACTATTGGGGAGACAAGGCCAAACTGGAAACCGTCAGTTATCTAGCCGCAGGTCGCGCCGAGACGCGAGCACTGCTGGCAGAAAGTGGCGATGCCGATCTAGTCTTCACACTCGACCCTTCAGGCTTTGCTCGTTTGGCTGAGGTCGACAGTGTTGACACAAAAGCCACACCGATTCCTCGCGTGGTTGCGCTTAAACTAAACTCAGGGCACGCCTTTCTTGATGACCCACGCGCACGGCGCGCGTTGAGTATGGCAGCAGACCGCGTTGGTATTGCTACCGCCATAACGCGCTTTCCTGAAGCGAGTGCCACTCAGCTATTCCCACCGGCATTGGATCAATGGCACAACGAAAATCTTCCGCCGTTGTCGCAAGATATCGACGGTGCTAAAGCGCTATTGGCCGAACTTGGTTGGCAAGCCGGAGACGACGGCATTCTGGTTCGTGACGGCGAGCGCTTTTCACTGTTGCTGCGCACCTTCCCCGACCGCCCGGAACTACCTTTGATGGCAGCCGCACTACAAGATCAGTGGTTGGCCATCGGTGTAGAACTGGAAGTCAGTGTCAGCAGCTACTCTGAGATTCCAGCTGGCCACCAAGACGGCTCGCTAGAGGTTGCACTATATGCTCGCAACTATGGACTCACACCCGATCCCATCGGCGCGGTGTTGCAAGACTTTGGCTCAGGGGGTGGCGACTGGGGTGCCATGAACTGGGGGAACCCTGCAATAACTAAGGCTCTGGAAGAGATTGCAGCCACTGACGATCAGGCAGTGCGCAGCGAGAATATTGCTGCCGTTGTCAAATCCATTCATGACGAATTGCCGTTGATTCCGATTGTCTGGTATCAACATACGGTGTCAGTTGCCAAGGGTTTAGAGGGTTATGTTATTGATCCGCTAGAGCGCAAATTTCGCCTGAAGGACATCGCCTGGACGACTGAGTGATTTTGTCATCAGGATTCTGGTCCGCCGTCGCCGGGCGGGCCTCACAGGCAGTGCTTGTTGCTGTAGTGGTTGGTGTAGTCAGCTTCTCCATGATGCAAGCTCTGCCCGGTGATTCCGCGTATCGTATTGCCGCAGGCCGCTACGGTTACGACATGATGGATGCAGCTTCTGCGGATGTCGTACGTGCAGAGCTGGGACTGGACAAACCTAAGTCAGTGCAGTTAATGAATTGGCTGGGTTCACTTGCGCAGTTTGATCTTGGAAAATCCGCCGTCACTGGTAACCGGGTAACAGATGAACTCAAAGTGCAACTCGGTCACTCACTAATCCTTGCCGCTTCCGGACTTGTAGTATCGTTGTTGATCGCCGTGCCAGTCGGCGTGGCTGCCGGACTTCGCCCGGGCGGAGTACTGGATCGCATCAGCCTGGGTGCCTCCATTGTTTTTCGTGCGGTGCCAGCGTTCGCACTGGGTGTATTGCTAATGCTAGCCCTTGCCGTGCACATGAAGTTACTGCCCGTTGCAGGATTCCAAAGTCCAAAATACATCATCTTGCCGGCACTTACGCTGGGGCTTGGTCTTGCCGCAGTCTCCAGCCGCGTCGTTCGCGATGCCGTCAGTGAAGCCATGGCTGCAGAATGGCGCTTGTTTTCGCGTACCAAAGGGCTGTCGTCCGGGCAAACGCTAAGACTTCACGTATTGCGCAATGCCGCTTTGCCCGTTGTTGCCTATGTTGGTGTGCAACTCGCCTACGTCATCGAAGGTGTGGTGATCGTTGAAAGTATCTTTTCTTGGCCGGGCATCGGTCATGCGCTGGTTCACGCTATCTTTAGTCGCGATGTTGCCATGGTTCAGGGTACGGCACTCGCGTTGGGGTTGCTCTACGTCTTACTCAATTTACTCATTGATCTAAGCTGCCACGGTATCGACCCGCGCAGGAGAACCATGGCATGAGCCACGCTGAAATCCTCGCGACCATGCCGCCACAACGTGGTTTGCCGTTCGCCCGCTTATTCGGTTTCTTCCTACTGGCGGGTTTGGTTCTTTGTGCGGTGATGGGCCCTGATCTCATCGGTAAAGATCCCGCACGTCAATCCTTGATGCATACATTGCAAGGCCCCAGTGCCACATACTGGTTAGGCACTGACCACCTGGGTCGCGACATGCTGGCGCGCCTGCTTTCCGGGGCGCAGTTGTCGTTATCGCTCGCGGCCTTGTCAGTATTGACTGCAGCCATACCCGGCACCTTACTGGGTATACTGGCCAGCTGGCGTGGTGGCTGGATAGAACGCTTACTGACGTTGTTCGCCGACGCTGTTCTCGCCTTGCCCGGTTTGTTACTTGTACTCATGCTAGCCGCCATTTCCCCGGGTTCCTGGTGGGCGCTATACGCTGGTTTGTCACTTACGTTGTGGGTTGAATATTTTCGTTACACTCGACAGCGTTCTCGCGTAGTGCTTTCCGAACCTTCCGTGGAGGCTTCCCGGCTGCTGGGCTTTGGTGCAGCACATGTCATTAAACGGCATCTCTTACCAGAGATGGGCCCCGGTCTGCTGACCATTGCGGCCTTTGGTGCCGCCTCCGCCGTGACGGCAGTTGCCGCACTTGGATTTGTTGGTGTTGGTATCAGACCGCCTACTGCTGAGTGGGGGGTGATGATGACTCAACTCCTGCCGTTCTGGCGTGAAGCACCTATGCTTATTCTACAGCCTGTGCTTTGTCTGGTACTGACGGTGCTGGCCTTGCATTTATCGGTCGGCTTGAGAAGACCGGCATGAGTCGAACCAGTATCTCCGCCGAAGGGCTAACTGTGCACGCTGGTGCAAAGCTGCTCCTGGGGCCTATCAACTTTCATCTCTCTGCCGGCAGAGCCCTGGTGATTATGGGCGAGACGGGAGCAGGTAAAAGCTTGCTTGCGCAAGCGATACTGGGCACATTGCCAGTCGGCTTGCATTCAAGCGGGGTTATCCATCTCAACGGCCAGCGCATTGATCAGCTCAGCGCGCAGGAACGATCACACTTCTGGGGTCGGGATGTTGCGATTTTACCGCAAGAACCCTGGCGTGCACTCGACCCTTTGATGCGTGCTTCTATGCAAGTTAAAGAAGCACATCGCCTTGTTGCCGGCCTGGATAACAAGAGCGCGTCGACCGCCACCCGATATGACTTTAACAAACTGGACCTCAACGGAGCTGAACAACGGCTACCCGGGGCGTTATCGGGCGGCATGGCACAACGTGTTGCATTTGCGGCAGCCACTGCAGCAAATGCCCCTTTACTGATTGCAGATGAACCCACCAAGGGACTCGATACTGATCGAAGCAACAAAGTGATTAAGTTGCTGGCTGAGCCGCCGAAAAAAGGTGGCGCACTGGTTGCCATTACACACGAGGCATCGGTTGCAAGACGTCTTGGTGGAGACATAATGGTGTTGAAAGCCGGCAAACTGATCGAAAGCGGTTCCACCGAAGAAGTATTGAGCAACCCCGGTGCTGCCTACACACAACAGTTGCTGGATGCCGAACCCCAAGCATGGCCTAAGCAAGCTGCCGTTCCACACGGAGAACTTCTACTTCGCGCCGACGACCTGTGCATCTGGCGGGGTGACAAGTGTTTGCTTAAAAACTTTAACCTAACGTTACATGCCAACGAGCGTATTGCCATAAGCGGACCAAGCGGCGTTGGCAAGACGTCTTTGCTGGATGTTCTGGTAGGGATAAGACAACCTGAACAAGGGCAAGTAACACGTATGAGTACCGTGGCCGACACGGGTATTCAAAAGCTTTATCAAGACCCACCTGCAGCATTTCCAAACAGAGTGTCTCTGGGTAAAAGCCTGAGAGACGTTGTGCGATTACATGGCGTTGACTGGTCAGTGGTATCTGCTTATCTATCCGAACTTGGCATTCACCCCTCACTGTTGGATCGGCGCCCCGATGCTGTTTCAGGTGGAGAGCTACAAAGAATATCTATTGTTCGAGCGCTTACTGCAAATCCCACTATATTGTTGGCAGATGAGCCAACGTCCCGCCTCGACCCTATTACCCAGCGCGAAACTCTGGCAATGATTGCAGACATCGCCGCCGAACGTGGTAT
>JBGCEO010000061.1:0-5238 GCA_045106475.1 Granulosicoccus sp. | reverse complement strand
TTGGGTAATACACACTCCCGCCGGAACGGTTGGACTGGTTTCTGCCGTCGTTGCCTTGCTCGCAAGTAAAGGAGGCGCTCTTCATCGAAAAGCCGGCACTTGTTTCACTGTTGCAATGCTTATCATGCTGGTTTCAGGATTCGTAGCGGCATTGTTAAAAGAATCCACTGATGACATGTTTTTGAGTGCCGTAGTGATGTATACCGTGTTCACCGCCTGGCTAACAGCTCACCACAAGAAAAATGAATCTGGCTTCCTGGAACGTGTGGCTTTGGTGTGGATAGTCGCTATTGCCATAGCGGCATTATCTATAAGTGCTGGTTGGCGTGAAGTAATTGCTCCGAATGCCTACCTCTATTGGGCAGGCTTTGCCGTGCTCTGTGCAATTGGAGACTTCCGTAATTTATACCGATCAGGCTTATCAGGCACTCAACGTGTAATTAGACATGTGTGGCGTATTGGATTTTCTCTGACCTGGGCTGCGTTAGCATTCACGGACAAGATTGTAAAAATGCTAGGTTCTAATGTTAAAGAACTGCCGGTAGAACAGGTGCTACTCATTGTCGCTGTCCCGACAATGCTTATATTGATGACAACATTTTATTGGATATCAAAAATCCTGTTTTTTTCCCGTAAGAAATTTGCTGGTTATGATGGCCAAGCTGAGTAGTTAATTACGTCCACTATCGGCTCAGGAAAAAACGAGTTAATCGATAGGCATTTCAAATGAAATAGATGCTATAAGGTTTTCGATTTATTCTTGGATGAAAACGCTGATTTCAAATGAGTAGCCCATAAATCGTTGCAAGCGATATCGTACGAGTAACGAATGTCAGATATTGATGAATGCCTGCTGTGACTGCTTGTAACCGTCAGTCAACAAACAACGAATGCCGGCGATGGCATGTCTCAACGATCTAACGAATATAATTCTGGACAATGATGAACCATATCCAAGATCTGAAGCGCAGGTGGACTCCGATAAAGATTGGCGTGTTGATAGTCTCCACGATCGGCATAAATATCGGGTGTACTGAAATCGACAGTGGATGGTCACCTGGGGCTGCCCCTGATGGCGGATGGACGGTGCCGGCTCTGTACCATCGAGCAGTTGAAGATGGTTTTACTGGAACTGCATTGGTGCGTTATCGTGGCGACATGTTGCTGAACTCTGCCGCCGGTTTCGCCGACAAGGAAGCAGGCACGGCCAACATGACTGACACAGTTTTTAATATAGGTTCAATTACCAAGCAATACACAGGGGCGTTGATCTTGTCATTGCAGGAAAGCGGATTATTGAAAGTTGAGGACCGATTGTCAGATCACTTTGACAATGTTCCTCAAGACAAGGCAGATATCACTATTCACCAATTGCTTACTCACACTGCTGGTTTTGCAGTAGGGCTAGGTGGTGACGATGACCCGATTGATCGCGAAGAATATCTGGCTCTGGCCTGGTCCATTCCATTGCAGGGTTCACCTGGAGCTCAATTTTCTTATTCTAACGCTGGATACAGTATTGCAGCGGCGGTTGCTGAAACAGTCACCGGCCAATCCTATGAGTCAGCACTAGTTGAACGTTTGTTCGCTCCAGCAGGCATCAATGAAACCGGTTATGTCCTACCTGATTGGTCAGGACGCTTGATTGCTATTGGTTACAATGAATCCGGTAGTCTTGCCACGTATTGGACAGACCGGACGATCTCTATTGAGTATAGCGAGACTGGCAGTCTTGCCACACAGGAAGCTTCTTGGACTGACGAAGGCCCTTACTGGCATTTACGCGGTAATGGCGGTTTGCTAACAACTACAAGTGATCTGCTGAAGTGGAATGATGCACTTTCAGGAACGGAGCTCCTTGGTGCAAGCGGCATCGAAGTGCTTCAAGGTCAGCACGCTGAAATTTCGGGCCACGGATCAAGGTTTTATGGATATGGAATGTGGGCCACAGACTCGCCTATTGGGTCACTGCATTGGCATAGTGGCGCTAATGGGTTTAACTATGCACAAATGCTTAGATTTGTTGACGATGATTTAGTGGTCATCATTCTTTCTAATGAAGACAGCGATGTCTCCAGATACTTGCCAATGGGTCTTGCCCGCGCGGCGGCGACGTCTCTTGTTAACTGGCACAGTCCATTTGATAATTGACCGTACTCTTGCACCTTCGAAAATCCTGCGGCTGTCAATGGTACGGGTTCACTTTCCATCCTGACATCACGAGTGGAAATATAACCGGTCAATTACATGGATTGATTTCTTCAATAAGTTGGCTTAGAAAGAAGAAGTGACACGGCTGGTATTGGCCATTAAACGACTAATAGCAGACGCAAAAAACGTAAACGGAAGATCTTAGCAACGTAGGCTTAAAAATGAACAAAGCAGAATCCTTTTGGGATAAATCGGCCGACAATTACGACAAAACCGAGGAACGATTTGAAATCATTCATAATACGAGCAGACAACACGCCAAAAGATATCTGAGGGACACAGATGTTGTTTTAGACTACGGTTGTGGGACAGGCACAACATCATGTGAACTTTCTAGCCACGTGAAGAAGATAGAGGCGATTGATATATCGTCGAAAATGATTGAAATCGCAAAAAACAAGGCAGTTGTTGCTAAAGTTGAGAATGTAGCCTTCTTACAAGGAGATATTTTTGATGATAGATACGAAAATGAATCTTTTGACGTGATTCTGGCGTTCAATATGCTGCACACAGTGCCTGATTCCCGAAGAGTAGTGCAGAAAACACTTGAGCTGCTAAAACCCGCTGGATTATTTATATCTGTAACCCCCTGTTTAGCAGGCAAAATGTCATTTCTGGTAAGCCTACAAATTCTGCTTGTTCGGGTGTTACTAAGAGCTGGAATAATCCCTATACCAATAAGAAGATTGAGACAAACTGATATAGACGATTTGGTAGCTGGAAGCTTCAAAATTGTTGAATCTGAAAACATCTACGCAGGCGCAAGCAGTTACTTTCTCGTCGCAAAAAAGAATGGATAGTAAACACGTAGTACAAGCTCAGTCTAAATTCTTATCTCCAAAGCGGACGATTGCCTTGAAACTTTACCGTCAGCAATGCACAATTGAGACGATCGCTTTTCAGAATAATCCTCGACGTTCTGAATTTTCCATCCGTCTCCTTTACCGACACAGCAGACAGTCTATATTGGTATTGATGATCGGATTCTTGATGATTGGCTACGACCGCTTTGGGCCGCGAGCCCCCGGTTACATGACTGTATAGTGAACCGCTGGAGTGTGCCGAGCCTGTGTGAATAATCAAACCAGCATTCGCTAACCCGCAGTACAACAGCCTTGTGGACTTTGTGTAAGCGCTGAAGCCGCTCTTTTTTTCATTTTACGCCAACTAGGCTCACGAACCTTGTTTTTTAAACAATGCCATAAAGCTTGCTTTTACGCTCAGAAGCACTGTTTTCTGATCGCAAAGACTCCCCCTTTAAGCCTGTATCGCTCGTATTAAGTTCGTCGCTCCAATCAAACTGATTACTCGCTTTAGGTTGTACGACAGCACGTGCAAGCTCATCTCTGTAGACACATGGGGTTTCGTTTTCATCAGAAAATGCGTATGCCCCATCCATGACTTGATCGTGCCGAACGGATGCTCCGCCGTACAACGGCGTACTGCCATCATCTTTGGATGGTTTGCCATTCGCTTATCCAATTCATCAATCACCTGCTCATGTTCCCAGCGAGTGACCCGACGTTCTTTTCCCGTGGTGCATTTGGATTTCAATGCACAGTTTCCACAGGTTTCCTGCGAGGCGTAATACCGATAGTGCTGTTTGCCACCGGTATACATACTCGAACGCCAATCGAGTACCTGATCTGCTGGACAGCGGTAAGTATCCGTTTTCTTGTCGTAGATAAAATCCGAACGATCGAACAGCCCTTGCGCTTTGTTCCCAGAGGTCTGTGTCTTTGGTAAGTACGGCGTTATACCGTCTTCCTCGCAAGCCAGTATCTCTTCGCCGTTGTAATAACCACGGTCAGCTAGCACATCCAATTTCTCAGCACCTAGAACCGCTTTGGCTTGCTTTGCCATGTTCGACAGTTGCGCCCGGTCGTTTCCTATGTTGGTCACCTCGTGAGAGATAATCAGGTGATTTTTAGTGTCTACAGCACTTTGCACGTTGTAGCCCACCATCACCGAGCTTCGGCCTCGCGTGGCCATGATTCGAGCATCAGGATCAGTCAGCGAGATCTGCTTATCTTCCGTTTTCAAGAGTTTTTTTTCGAGCAATTCCAGCCGCTTGGCTTCTTTTTCAACCTTAGCCAGGCGCTCTTTCAAGTGAGTCTTGATATTGCGCGATTCGTTCGTATTCTGCCGGTCGGCTTTTTTGATGTTCTCTAAGTAGCGATCAATACTTTCATCGATCACCTCTCGCCGCCGCTTGATCTTGGCTTTCGAGAAGGCTCGATCAGCGTTGTTGACCGCTTTAAACTTGCTGCCATCAACCGCAACCATGGATTCAGAAAATAGATCTAGCTGCTTGCACAGCAGAACAAACTGGGCGCACACTTCTTTTATGGCATCCCCGTTATCGCGCCGAAAGTCTGCAATGGTTTTGAAATCTGGGGCTAATCGCCCCAGTAGCCACATCAATTCAACATTACGCTGCGCTTCGCGCTCTAAGCGCCTGGAGGACTGGACTCGGTTCAGGTAACCGTAGACATAAAGCTTGAGCATTAACGCAGGCTCGTAGCCTGGACGACCTTTGTTCGTTGGTTTTGTTTTAAATCCCAGTTTCTTTAACTTCAGCGAGTCAACGAATACGTCAATCACTCGCACCGAGTTCTCTTCTGAAATGTAGTCGTCTATGCGTTCAGGGAACAACGTGGCTTGTTGACGATTCTCACCCTTAATGAATCCGCTCATGGCAAATCACAAATGGCTAAAAACAACGGTATTCTAACAAATAGTTTTCACACAGGCTCTGCCCAAAGCTGCCGGTCGCCACCCACCCGATCTAGCGCTCTTGCAAAGCTACACGCAGTCCGAGTGCACAATAAATGCTGCCAACGAACTTGCCCTGCCATTTGGCGATTAATGGATTTCTACGCAAGAAGACTCCAATGCGTCCTGCACTTACAGCTACTATCATCGTGGAAAGCAGTCCCATCAAAACGAAGAGAATTCCAAGCTGAGTGAGCTGCAACCATACAGCACCATTCTCCGGTTTCACGAACTGTGGAAGGAATGCTAGAA
>JBGCEO010000060.1:0-9214 GCA_045106475.1 Granulosicoccus sp. | reverse complement strand
TTTTGTCTTGCGGTATAGAGTATGCGGTGTAAGGTGCACTGGGTGGTTAGTTTATCTTGGGTGACCTTGCCAGCTTGCGCAAATGCACCCGAAGGCAATCATCCCAGGCCGGTTGTCCACCAAAGCGCTCGGTGAGAAAGTCAATAAAAACGCGACATCGGTGAGGTAGGTAGGCGGTGTTAGGGTATAGCGCGTAGAGTTCCGACATGCCCCAGTTGGTTGTCAGTAACACCGGTTGCAGATCTCCCGCTTCAATCGCGTCATTAACAATGAATGTAGGCAACCTGATTATTCCCATACCCCGAATAGCAGCTTGAACTAGCGCGTCTCCATTGCTGGCTCGATAACGTGTCTCCAGAGTTACCTTGCCTTGTTTACCCTGTGCATTGGACCATGACCAGACATTGGGAGATGTCAGATTCGAATAGCACAACGCTGGCAAACCACTAAGCTTGTCAGGTACGCGTGGAATTCCATGCTCGGCCCAAAAAGACGGTGCGGCCACAACCACTTGATGGATAGGTGCCAAGCGTCTTGCTTTAAGCGTGGAATCGCTCAAGGTGCCTATACGAATGGCAAGATCTATTCGATTCTCAATCAGATTGATAGCCCTGTCGTTCAGATCGGCATCAAATCTGACCTTGGAATGAAGGGACATGAAGTCTGCGATAGCCGGGGCTAGATGAGCCAAACCAAAGCTCAGTGGCATAGTCATCCGTATTTCTCCACTGACGGCTTGAGTGTCAGCCGCGACACGTGTTTCGGCTTCTTCAAGTTCATCCAGGATTCGGCGCGCGTCAGCATAGAATCTCTCACCAGCGCTGGTTAACGCTATTTTTCTGGTGGTGCGAGTAAGCAGTTGTACATGCAGGCGCTGCTCAAGATCCTTGATTCGGCGGCTGACAGCTGATGGTGCGCGCCCCAACACGTCGGCTGCCTGGCGCACACTCTGAAGCTCAGAGACCAACGCAAACGTAGTTAAGTCATCAAAGCGGTCCATATTGTTCTCCACAAGTGAACAAAGAATTGATTTTAACAATCTTTGTTCTCTAGGGAAATACACCTATAGTTGTAGACAAGCAGTTAACACTAGTTTTTTAGGAGGTGCGCCATGACAACGCAACAAACGCTAACAATTCGAGCAGCGGCCGATCGTGGCATGGCGGATTTCGGTTGGCTCAAAAGTGCACATACCTTTAGTTTTGGTAGTTATCACGATCCAAAACACATGCAGTATGGGGTGCTGCGCGTCATCAATGACGATGTGGTGTCTGGCGGCGGCGGGTTCCCGGCTCATCCACACCAGGATGCTGAAATATTCTCCTATGTACTGGAAGGTGCTTTGGAGCATAAGGACTCTATGGGCAATGGCAGCATCGTAGGTGAAGGTGGAGTGCAATACATGAGCGCCGGGGCAGGGGTAACACATAGCGAATTTAACCCGTCTGCTAGCGAACAAATGCGCTTTCTGCAAGTGTGGTTGATTCCAGACACGCGAGGTGGTGCACCTCGCTACGAGACCTTGAACATAGAGCCGTCACAAAAACAAGGCAAGCTGAAGTTGTTTTTGTCGCACGATGGTCGTGATGGTTCGATCAAGACATTAGCTAAAGCCAATGTGTACGCAGCAACACTCAACGATGGTGAAACGGTTAAGCATGATCTTAAACTGACACCTCGTGCCTGGGTACAAGTAGCCGGTGGCACGCTGATGCTCAATGGTCAGCAACTACAAACCGGTGATGGTGTTGCCATTGATGGCGGTGGAACCATCGAACTGAACAACGGGGTTGATGCCGAAGTCTTGCTGTTCGAGATGTTGTAGTGTGCGAGTGGCGTGTGAATACCAAACATCAAATCATAAAAAGGAGCGTTAAATGAAAAATATAAGCCAGCATCCCATACATGAACTGTTTACACAGCGATGGAGCCCGTATGCGTTTGATTCGAATAAACCGGTATCTACCGAGGATTTGCAGAGCCTATTCGAAGCCGCACGATGGGCTATGTCTGCCTACAATGCTCAGCCCTGGCGCTATATTGTGGCCAACCGAAACACCGATGAATCTTTATGGAATCAGATACTCAGCACGTTGGTAGATGGCAACCAACCCTGGGCAACACATGCTCCTGTGCTTGCGCTGGGTCTTGTGCAAACAGAGTTTGAGCAAACTGGCAAGCCCAATACAACGGCCATTCATGATTTGGGCGCATCGTCGGCCTTTTTAACCATTGAGGCCACCGCGCGTGGTCTTAGTGTTCATCAGATGTCTGGTATTTTACCTGATGCAGTACGTTCAACATTCAATGTTCCTGATCAGTTAAAACCGGTCACAGGGCTGGCAATCGGCTATGCGGGCGCCAACCCTGAGCTGGATGAGAATTATGCACAGCGGGATGAGCGCCTTCGCGAACGTAAATCTATGAGTGAAATTCTAGTCAAAGCCAGTTTGTAAGTTGCAATAACATGGCAAACTACCAAATTAGATTCTGGATCTGTTTTAGGTAGCTCAAATGAAAATTGTTAGTGTGCGCTCGCACGTGCTTCAGTACGATCTTCCAGAAGAATTAGGCTATTCGCAGCAATACTACAAGAAACGCACTGCGCACCTGGTTGAGGTAAGCACCGACGAGGGAATAACCGGCTGGGGAGAGTGTTTTGGCCCTGGCAATGTGGCTATCGCTAACAAAGCAATTGTCGAGAAGGTGATCCAGCCTATGATACTGGGGGACGACCCAATCGATCGTGATGTTATCTGGCACAAGGTCTATAACCTGCTGCGGGATCATGGGCAGAAGGGTATGCCAATGCAGTCCTTATCTGGAGTCGATATAGCGCTCTGGGATATCGCCGGCAAAATGATGGGTCAACCTGTACATAAGCTTATCGGTGGTGCTCATCGGACAGAGGTGAACGTATATGGTTACGGCATGATGCTAAAACAGGAAAGCGTTGAAGATCATGTCGCACGTTTTTCAGATGAGGCAGTAGCCATTATCGATGCAGGTTTTCATGCTACAAAAATGAAGACGGGCCTGGGGCCTAAAAACGATGTGAAGCTGTGCGAAGCTGTAGCAAATGCAGTTGCTGATGCCAAGTTTATGGTGGATGCTAATCATTGCTATACCACGTCTGATGCGTTTTACGTAGGTAGAGCGCTCGACGAGATGGGTGCTTACTGGTTTGAAGAGCCGGTAGCACCTGAAGACCTTGCCGGATACCGCGAACTGCGTTCGGGTTTAAAGGTCAATATTTCCGGCGGCGAGGCAGAGTTTAGTCGATGGGGTTGGAAATCACTGTTAGAGAACCGTTGTCTTGATATCGCACAACCTGAAGTCTGCGCTTTAGGTGGTATCAGTGAATATTTGCGTGTGCTTGCGCTATGTCATACCCACTTTACCCCCGTGGTTAACCATGTCTGGGGTTCCGCGGTAGCGGTCGCCACCAATTTGCAATTGCTTGCTGTTATGCCTGCATTGCCAGGTGGTCTTAATCCATGGGAGCCGATGCTGGAGTTTGATACGACTGACAATCGTTTTCGTGATCAGCTGTTGATCGAACCGCTGGATATTCAAGGTCAGGTTAAGCGCAACGGTGGCAAGGTGCAAATTCCCACTGAACCTGGTATCGGCGTGACGCCTGACAAAGACTTCATTGCCAAATACGAGATTGAGGGATGATCATGTTCTCGTTTAACAACGAAGCTTTTGCTGGGGCCCGAAGGGCTTAGTGCACTTTCTGCAGTGCTACCGGTTTATATCAGCACGTAAGCAGCAGGAGTGGTAAGCGCGGACAATTTCTCTGGCTTGCAGTTGGATACCCAATAGCAACTGCAGCGCCAGTGAACACATTTACGCATCGCTCTGCTGCAATTATAGTGTCGAAGTGATGCAGTTTATTCTGTTAGATTTTATAGGTATGAGGGCGAATCCCTTCTTGTGTGAAAGCGAGAGCGTCCGAATTCGTTTTAATCTGAACAGGAGAGCGCTATGACATTATCAAAACACTGGGCCATTGCTACCGCGTTGGCCATCGGCACATCGACTGTATTCGCACAGGACACGTATAACGTTGCACTTGATGGTACGTTTGCTCCCCATGCCATGCCAAAACTCGATGGCGGGGTCGAAGGTTTCAATGTAGATCTCGCTGCTGCCCTGGGTGAACAGATGGGTGCCACACTTGATGTAACGGCCGCACAATGGTCCGGTCTTTTACCGGGCATGCAGGCTGGAACCTATGACTTTCTGGTTGCCCCAACCACCGTTACCGATGAGCGCAGTGAGAGTATGCTGTTCAGTGAAGGATACCTGAATACCGATTTCCAGTTTGTCGTTAAGGCAGGCAGCGAACCTGTAGAGTCGCTGGAAGGTTTCAAGGGCAAGGTTATAGCTGTGAACAAAGGCTCAGCTTACGACAAATGGGCGCAGGATCTTACTGCTGAAATCGGCTGGAGCGTCGAATCTTATGGCACGAACACCGATGCTGTGCAGGCGGTTATGTCGGGCCGTGCCTTTGCGAATGTTGCCGGCAATACTGTTTCTGCCTGGGCAGTAAAACAAAGCACTGGACTAGAGCTATCTTATCTGCATTCCACCGGTAAGGTGTTTGCCATACCTTTTCCAAAAGGAAGCGAAGAGCTACGAGTAAAAGTAGAAAGTGCACTTGAGTGCTTGAAGACCAACGGTACCTTGACTTCCTTGTCGGAGAAGTGGTTTGGTGTAACGCCTGCTGAAGACTCGGCTGCCGTGACGGTCTATCCGGGATTTGGTGTACCGGGATTACCGGGTTATGTAGAATCGGACCACACGCCAGCCTGCTGAACCCTATGACATCGATGCTCTTGTCCATCTCCGGGCTGCGCTTATCTTATGGTGAGACGGAGGTGCTCAGGGGCATAGATCTCGACATCGCTACGGGTGAAACGATATTCGTAATTGGCCCATCGGGTTCGGGTAAAAGTAGCCTGTTGCGTTGTTGCAATCGGCTCGAAGAACCCAACGCGGGGCGGATCGTGTTTGATGGGCAAGATCTGTTAGAGAGGGGTGTCGACATCAATCAGATTCGGCGTCGAATCGGCATGGTGTTCCAATCGTTCAATCTTTATCCGCATATGACTGCACTAGGCAATGTGCGGCTAGCCTTGAGGCGGGTGTTGAAACTACCACGAGATCAAGCCGATACCCTCGCAAAGGCGCAATTGGATCGTGTCGGTTTGTCAGCGTACATGGCACAGTACCCGGCCCAGCTATCCGGTGGCCAGCAACAACGCGTTGCTATTGCAAGAGCGTTAGCGCTGGAGCCTCGGATTATGCTTTTTGATGAACCCACAAGCGCGTTGGATCCGGAACTTGTTGCTGAGGTGCTAGGTGTGTTGAGCGAGCTAAAACAAGACGGTATGACGATGGTGGTCGTCAGTCACGAGATGCGTTTTGCTCGCAGTGCGGCAGATCGTGTTGTGTTCATGGATGCAGGGCTTGTTGTCGAATCTGGACCACCTAAGCAGATCTTCAATGCTCCGGCGGTTGCACGCACGCGCGACTTTGTCGCACAAGCCGAGCTTTAAGAATACGCATGTCCCGGTTCGACGCCTTCCTTGATACCTTCTTCAACGCCGTGGTCATGCAGCGTTATTTGCCAGATATAGTGACTGGGTTCTTTGTCACTTGTGGCATAGCGTTGCTAGTGGTAGTCACAGGCTTGGCACTTGGCTTGTTATTGGCGGTGTTGCGTAGTTATCGCATTACCTGGATCAACTTTATAATCATTGTTTTTGTAGATCTATTGCGTGCCTTGCCGCCTCTTGTACTAATCCTGATTCTCTACTTTGGTCTGCCCAATTTGGGTGTGACGCTTTCGGGTTATATTGTCTTGTGGCTTGTATTGAGTTTGGTGCTTGCAGCCTTTGCTGAAGAGATTTTCTGGGCTGGTATCCTGTCTGTTGACACCGGTCAATGGCTGGCAGCTCGCTCCACAGGTCTTGGTTTTTTTCAGACCCTGATGTATGTTGTATTACCTCAGGCTGTGCGCTTGACCATTGCCCCGCTAACAAACCGCACCATCGCAATCACCAAGAATACCGCTCTGGGTATGGTCATTGGTGTTGGCGAGTTACTCAATCAGGCAACCACAGCGCAGTCCTTTTCAGGTAATGCAACACCGCTGATGATGGCAACACTTGCTTATCTGATTCTATTTATCCCAGTGGTCTACGCAGGTCGCTGGATAGAGACTCGTTATGCCTGGAGACGTGTCTGATGGATGCGCTCCTGCATCAATTTTTCAATGTAGAAGTGATGCTTCGGTCCTGGCCTATCATGCTAAAGGGTGCTTGGCTAACTTTACTGTTGTGTCTGGCTGTGATTCCGATGGGTCTGATTGGCGGACTCTTGGTTGCACTGGCATCTACCTCGAAAAAGAAGCGGATACGTTTGCCTGTCGTGGTTCTGGTAGATTTCTTTCGCGCGGTACCACCACTTGCACTGCTTATTTTCATATCGGCAGGGCTGCCCTTTGCCGGCGTTCGTTTAAGTCCTTTTATGGCAGTGGTATTGTCGTTCTTTTTGAACAACTCAGCTTATTACGGCGAGATCATTCGTGCGGGGATCGAGTCCATAGGAGCGGGTCAACGCGAAGCAGCTCGCTCAACCGGATTGAATGCGTGGCAAACCCAGTGCTTTGTTGTACTGCCTCAAGCTTTGCGCAATGTACTGCCCGATCTTCTCAGCAATACGATCGAAGTGGTAAAGCTTACGTCGCTTGCCTCGGTTGTGGCTTTTGCAGAGCTTTTGTATGCTGCCGAGATGGCACGCTCTGTCACCTACAACGCATCACCGTTGATTATGGCGGCTGCGATCTATCTCGTACTTCTTTGGCCCGCGGTACGACTTGCCAGTGGGCTTGAACATAAATTCAGATCATGAACGGAAGAACAACCAATGCGTGAAATTGTTACCGCAGCACTGCAACTGGGCGCAATCCAGAAATCAGATAGTCGCGAGGATGTTGTGGCACGGATGATTGTGCTGTTGGAAAAGGCCAAACAGGCAGGGGCAAGTTTTGTCGTGTATCCCGAACTGACATTTACCACTTTTTTTCCACGCTGGTATATGGAGGATCAATCCGAAGTTGATCAGTGGTTTGAATCTGCCATGCCCGGGCCGGTGACGATGCCGCTGTTTGCGCTCGCTAAAGAATATGGTATCGCCATGAGCTTAGGTTATGCGGAGCTTACGCCTGACGGGCAACACTTTAATACCTCGATACTGACGAACCACGAAGGCGAGATTGTTGGCAAGTACCGCAAAATCCATTTACCGGGGCATTCGGAGTATGACAACGATCGAGCCTTTCAACACTTGGAGAAGCGCTACTTCCTGCCGGGTGATTTGGGCTTCCCCGTATGGCGCAATCTCGGTGGAATCATGGGCATGCTTATCTGCAATGACAGGCGCTGGCCAGAAGCTTATCGTGTCATGGGATTACAGGGGGTCGAGATGATAACGCTGGGATTCAACACGCCTTCAGTCAACTCGCAAATGGATGACGAAGGTCCGGAAGACCGGCTCTTCCACCATCGTCTGAGTTGTCAGTCAGGCGCTTATCAGAATGCAAGCTGGGTCGTTGCCGTTGCCAAGGCTGGAGTGGAGGATGGGCATCCGCTGATTGGTGGTTCCTTGATCGTTGATCCCAATGGCAAGATCGTCGCAGAAACCAAAACGGAAGAAGACGAAATGATTGTGCATGCCTGCGATCTGGATTCTTGTACATTCGGTAAATCCACCATCTTCGATTTCAAACGCCATCGACGAATTGAACACTATGGCCTGATAACTGAGCGCACCGGCGCAAAAGCTCCAGACTGATGTATACCGATTTCTCAGATCTAAGCGACCATGATCGCTACAAACTGTTAATTGCCACGGTGATGCCGCGTCCCATTGCGCTTGTAACAACGCAGACCAGTACTGGCTTGTTGAACGCGGCACCGTTTAGCTTTTTCAATGTTTTTTCCGAAGCCCCTGCGCTGGCAGTGCTTGGGCTTGAATCACGACGGGATAACAATGCGATAAAAGACACGACTGCTAACATTGAGTCGACAGGCGAATTGGTGATTAACCTCGTAGACCGTTCCATCGCCAAGCCGATGGTTGCCTGTGCCGCTGCGCTCGATCCGGAAGACGACGAACTGGAGTTTGCAGGCTTAACACCGCTCGCATCGCAAAAGGTATCAGTGCCGGGTATTGCTGAAGCCCCCGTGCGCTTGGAATGTACACTGTTTGAAATGCGCAAGATAACGGCACGTCGGCATCTGTGTATCGCTGAGGTGCAAGCCTTATCGGCACGTGATGGAATCATTGATGAACAATCGCTGCGCATTAACCTCGATGCCTACAAGCCCATCGGTCGTTTGATGGGCGACGACTATGCCGAATTGGGGGAGATCTTTACCCTCTCTGTTCCGTCTGCACCCATAAAGGAGGTTTAATGAAGCTAAGCGAGAACGCGGCCGGGGTATACATTATATCGGCTACACCCTTCAGCGAATCGGGTGCGATTGACTACACCAGCGCCGAACGTTTGGTGGAGTTTTATCTGGAACGCGGCGTTAACGGCATGACCATTCTGGGCATGATGGGCGAGGCACCCAAACTCTCTTCTGAGGAAGCCCAGGCGTTCATGGCTTTCATGTTGAAGCGTGTGGCCGGCAGGGTGCCGGTAATTGTGGGTGTGTCTAATGCGGGCATTGCGAATATCGCAGATCTGGGCCATAGGGCAATGGAGCAAGGCGCTGCTGGTGTCATGATCGCGCCGTCGCCGGGTCTTGGGACTGATGAGAAACTCTATGGCTACTTCGCTCAGTGTTTCGAAGCACTGGGACCAGAGGTACCCGTCTGCTATCAGGATTTTCCGCTATCGACCGGTGTATCGCTGTCTGCTGATCTGTTCAAACGGATGGTAGTCGACTTTGATCAGCTGGTGATGCTCAAGCACGAAGATTGGCCGGGCTTGAATAAACTGAGTAAGGTTCGAGCCACCGATGGACGCAGAGTTTCGATTCTTTGTGGTAACGGTGGTTTGTTCCTACCCGAAGAAATGGCACGGGGCGCAGATGGTGCAATGACTGGGTTTGCGTTTCCCGAAATGCTGGTTAATGTTGTGCGACTGTGCAATGAGGGCGCGCATGAGCAGGCTAGTGATCTGTTTGATGCC
>JBGCEO010000059.1:0-13899 GCA_045106475.1 Granulosicoccus sp. | reverse complement strand
TCTTGCTCTTGCTCTTGCTCTTGCTCTTGCTCTTGCTCTTGCTCTTGCTCTTGCTCTTGCTCTTGCTCTTGCTCTTGCTCTTGCTCTTGCTCTTGCTCTTGCTCTTGCTCTTGCTCTTCAGTTTCTCCTCAGCAGCATGTTCACCGTCACTGTCTTCACCCTGTATTTTCCAACCCTTTACAAAGTACGTCTCTGACCATTCTTCAAACAGCTTCCTGATCTGTTGCTCAGAATCACTGACACAAATTTCGTGATTCAGTGGCTCCTTCCTATTGGGGCTGAAGTCGGTCAGGTGAAGAACATAGGCGGGGAAATCTCGAGACACTTCATCCTTATTGGTTTTCCACATCAGAAGTTTTCTGACCATAGACGCACCTTTCAAGACCTTGATGGCAACACTGCGCAGCATTATTTCACTTACCGGCAACTCCAATGCATCAAGCCCGCCATGTGCCGACTCTGGAATTTCAACGATATCCTTTAGCCTCTGCATCCCCGAATCGGACACACTGAACGATTTATCATCCCGGATTCGAACGAATTGCGGAGAACGAACACTGCATAGTGGTAGCCGTCGCACACCCTGCCAGCTCTGAGCCGATTCATCCCACTCAATCACCATACGATCGATGGGGCTACCGTGAAGTGTTCTTGCTATAAGCTCAAGGCACGATATCTCGACAATCATTTCCGGCTTCACCATACGATAAGCAACTCGGTCAGAGTTCACTTCGGCGTAGTCACTCTCCACTGCCATAGCGGTCAGTGTCTTGAACATAGCTTTTCGCTCATCATCGCTAAAGCCCCCACCAACGCGGGCTAAAACCTGCGCATGAGTGTCATCGCGAACTACGCCAACCAGCAAGCTATGCAACATGCCCGTGCGATCATCAAGGCCCTCTGAAAAGCCAAGAACAACGAGGTCCAGAGAATGTCTGGGTTTGATTTTGAATACACCTGCACTGTCACTGCGAATAACAACTCCTTCATCGGTGCCGTTGACTACCCATTCGTCAAACCGAAGAAATACCTGTTCACGATCGCCAACGTGAGTCTCCACTGCGAAAATCCGCTTGCCATTTTTAAATACCGAGGCTGCTCGCTGCATAGCCTCTCCATAACGCATGGACAAATCTTCTCCGTCCAGCTCATATATATTGAAAATAGCGAAACAAAGGGAATCCACTTCCGCCTGACTACTGGGGTTTCTTGCTCGCGATACCACGTCGTGAATACGAGAGCGCTCGCCATCCTCTCTATCCACATGTAGCTCTCCTCCCAGCATAGCGCTATTGATACCTGCCGCCGATAATAGCTTCGCTGCCTCCTTATGAAACGGTGCACCTGCACGCATGGTTCCACCAGGATTCAATGTCACCACTTCGCCACGGTCAAATAACAAACAGGTGAATTCACCATCGATCTTTCGGCTAATATGGTAGTCCGCAGGAGGCAACCGGGCCTTGGCCAAAGGTAAGTCGAAAGCGGTAGTCATCCTGGACAATTGCCGCCGTCGCAGTCTGACTTGCTGCAACAACGCAGAATCGGCAAGACTATCTTCCGCATTACCAATGGCATAGCTACCAAACTTCTCAGTCAATGGCAATTTCAGCAGTGTCATCTATTGTTTCGCCACCGGTCTAGTATCAGGTAATTTTAGTTCAAGATTGCTCAAATGCAGCATCAAAACGTAACTGTTGCCGTTAACACGTCCTTCAAGAAAACCCCGGTACGGCACACTGCCACGACTGAATATCAGTGGCGATTTACCGCCCTTACCTGCACCGAGCAATAGCATCTTGTTTTCATCAGCAAGCTCCTTGGCCATCGCGAACAGAAAATCAAACGTCAGACCATTGATATGAACAACCTGCAACTTACTGGCGAAAACGTAGCGTCTGATTGCCTCATCACGTGTGACTTTCTTACCGGTCCAGAAAAGTGGGATTTCGCTATCTACATTGGGTTCCTGCCGTTCACGCTCACGGGTCGTCTTTAATTTTCCCGCCGGATCACGAATTTGCTCAAGTTGGCGGACTCGAAAAACCATTTCTTGCTCGGGATTGATCCAGACCTTGCTGGTATTCCACAGAAACTGCCCGGTGCGTTCAATATCTACCTCTGGGTCTCCTTCCACCAATGCACTGACGAGTAACTCAGGGGAACCGAATCGCTCAGATAGAGAGTCAAGATCATGATCGGTTGTACATTTGAGAATGCGTCGAGTCCAGGTTTGCTTTCCGGTAGGTCCCAGATAACGAACGGCTTCATCTACACGTACACTCTCGGCCTTGACCACCGCGTCGCGACGACGCTCATCAGACAGGTTTATATTAGGCATATTTTGCTCCTTACAATCTGTCTACAGCATGCCAAAGTCGATGGTACCATCATCATCTTCATTACCAACCTCGTCAGCAATATGTTCACCCGCACATATAGACGCCTGTTCCAACGAAACAAACTGCACGTCATTAACGGTTGTTACCATCATCCAGACATTAGCATCAGCGTCAGACAGAATAAATGTGGGGTCGTACCCCACACCACCTCTATAACTAAAACCAAAACGATAAATCACCCCCTTAGCCAACTCTTTCAAAAAGGATTTGGGCGCGGTTTCATCCAGACCAAGACGATAAGTCAGTCGAACACTGTGATCGAGAAATTCAGTAGCAGATGCCTGTGCATCCAGCACGATGGGCGCATCGAAGCTGGACTCCACTTCAGCTACCGGATCACCCTTCAACGATACTGGCTGTAACTCATCACGACTTATCCATTCGCCGACCGTATTTACATAACCCAACGCCGTACCGCCTCTCGGGATCAACGTCTTGCCATCGCTTCCTAACGTGGCAACAGTACAACGCTGTCCCTCAGAATTTTCTGTAAGGATACGGACACTACCGTAAAGTCGGGATCGGTCAAGCTTATGCAATTGAGCATCAAAAAGCTTGTTCGAATGGGTAAACGTTAATGAGCGTGCCATCTGTCCAACAAAGTCCTAGCCGGTAGCGTGAGCCATATCGTAGCAGGCTACGAGGCCAAGCGCGCACGTCTGGCTTTAAACGCCGCCAGAACAGGCTGCAAGATTGTCGTTACGCCATTTTCCTTAATGGTTGTTCGTCAACTTATCGACCACTGTCAGAGCTGTATCGAACGCGGCAACCCCGTCCTCAACAGGTCGACAGCTTACCGCCCGATCATCCACATACGCAGAAGCGATCGGCTTGGCAACCCCGGTACTGATTTCATCCCACGCAAAACCGTGTCGGTCCAGCCATCGCTCAATTCGACTGTGCAAGGCCGTCACCGCGCTTGCACTTCGAGGCTTGCCATGTACTGTTGAAAATCGAGCGGTGTAGATTAATACTCTGGCTCGTGACTGAAGCTCTCGTGAGAATTCGACTGAGCCCGGAACTGGCGAACCGATACTATTACCGTCGGTTCTTAGCGCTAGAACGCCATCCAGATCAAGACAGACTGTCGCCTTGGCTTTGCGCGAATGACGAGAGCGTGTCGTCGAACGAACAGTCTCCCCGGGCACAGCATCAACAGCTTTCTTCTTACCGCTTACACCACTGACATTGTTCTTTCGCCCTGCACCAGATTCATTTACAAATTTCGGTAAAGAACCGGGAACACAGGCTAACATGGCATCAATGGCAGAATGCCCCGTAAGCCAAGGGTCATCAAGACCCTCGTCACCGCTCCACACACGAGAATGATGCTGTTTAGTATGGTGCAGGCCAGGCAAACGAAACCAGGACCCCAGACTTGTATCTTTAACTCGCTTGGGAAACGTCTCCGGCTGTCGCTCCAACTGCTGCGCTTCCCAGTCAGACGTTATAGACAGTGCAAATTTGTAAACATCTGGCGTGGGCTCTGGAACATCAAATAACACCCATAGATGAAAACCGCCAGCGCCGTTTGAATCAAATAACAAGGGATCATGCCCTTGCTGCTGAAGCTTGCGATACCACCCCACTGCAGCATTGAGGTTGCGACGGGCAAGATCATCAACACTACTGGCATCGTCAGCATGGTTGTCTATGTCGATACCCAACCAGCGACTGGTAGTGGACTGACTTTTAGCATGCAAACCTATAAGTTGAGGCTTACGTTCGAAGCGACTGGCAAAATGGCGGGTTAGCTTATCTAGCGTCACACGTTCCAGCTTATCATCGCGCTGACTGACAGCAGGCAGCGTCATGGCCTTATAGCTTCTATCACTATTGCGCCGCTCAGACGGCGTCAGCACCGAGTACTGGCCCCACACGTCGCGTCGATTAACCAGGCGCAGCATTGCCCAGTCGGCTAAGTCCACTGCCCGACTTCGCCATTCTTCTGCGATAACCTCTTCAATAGTTGCCATAATTAACTTTGCAGCATCAGGAAGCCAAAGAGCCGTTGTTGCCAGCTTCGTGATCTTAACCTGACAAGTCAGCAGAACCAAGCACTTTCATAATGTGCAGAATACGCGGCAACGATGTCTATTCAGATAATGACGCGTTTTAATTGGACACCAATTCTGGCAAAGAGATTTTTTAGAGCATTGACGTAGATTACGTCCATACGCGCAAATGAGCTTTTCTGCAATTAACAATTACAATATTTGCCACGATAGCCCCATACTACCAACGTAGATGATGTGAAGAATTTAGGAAGTTTAAACCACTTACCACCACAAAGCCGCCAAACCAAATTACCTACAACCAAGGCACTTCATTAGTAATACCGCTACCAATTACTTGTCAACCTACGGTTTGACGCATCGGCTGGGACCCGCCAGCGAAGCTCCATCACACATCTGGCACCTGACCAATAACCACCTCGCAGCCTTTGCCCTAGCCGGGCGCGCCGCGCCAGCACTCCATGAAATCATACCCGGTAGACCCCGACAAATTGGTCCTTGGCCTTAGCACCCGTGCTGCCAGTGTGGACATGAATACTGCGCGTCCCGATCCAATGGCGGATGACCGTCCCGCTGAAACATCACATGCGTCGTCCCATCCCGATACGCTGTTTTCAAGTCATATCTGACCATACTCTGATCTGTCAGCTCCAGTCGTGCATCGATAGTGCGAGAGCGACCAATTCTGGTGGATTGAAGTAGCTAGTGTGGTGGAACATATAAAGCGTACATTCAGAGCCACTCAAAAGCCGCTGTTCAAGGCGCCGTTCGCAGGCAATCGGGCATATTGCCAAGAACGGCAACGCCAAAGGGCGGCTTTTGAGTGGCTCCCTTCGGGCGACTCGCAGATCATGGCACCAGGTCGATAATTATGGTTGATGACATGTTCTCGCCTAGATCATGCAGAGAAAATCTGGCATAAAGCCAGAACAGAACTGCTGCTCACCGCCTTGCTCAACAATGTTAAGTACTCGACATAATCATAATCGTCCAATTCTGTTCATTGCGTAAGCAAGCCTGCAACATTCTCTAAGTCTTCAATCGTCAGCGGCTTATTTAGGTATGCCCTCACCGCCTCGAATTCGTTTGCACGTGCTTCGTCTGCCGGATCAAGAGACGTCGTGAGCATAATCACTACACATGCGGCAAACTCAGAGCCGAGGATATCCGATAATTGTTCTAGAAATTCGAAACCGTTCATGAGTGGCATGTTGATATCAAGCAGAATTACATCAATTTCGTCGCGTTCCAGCAACTTAAGATAAGCCAGCGCTTCTATCGCTGACTGAAACGCGATAATGTTCTCGACAATTCCCGAACGTCCGATGATGCGCCTGTAGAGCAATTGATCTATAGCGCTATCATCGACAATCATCATGGTCTTGATCTTATATTGTCGGCTCATGATTTTAGATAGGGAAAATTAAGTGTAAATATTGATCCATCGCAACCGTTGGAAGAAACCGAGATACCGCCATGGTGATTTTTCATAACGCGATAACAAAGTGCTAGACCTATCCCGGTGCCTGCATAGTCTTCATACAAATGTAATCGGGTGAATAATTGAAATATAGACGCTTGATTTTCAGGTGCGATACCAATGCCATTATCTTTAACCTCAATACAGTGTTGGCCAGTTGACTCATTGAAGGTGGAAGTTATCGCCACTACTGGTCCGCGCTCTTTAACGCAGAATTTCATAGCATTGCCAATTAAATTCTGAAAAAGCGCTCTGACCTGCATCCGATTACCCGAAATGACTGGCAGATCCCCGTAACTGATACTCGCACCAGACAGTTCAATGTCGCCTTTCAGGTCAATAAGGATCTCCTCGATAAGTAGTTTTAGTGAGATTGGCTCTGTCGCACCGCCCCTTTCCGTCGTTCGCGAATAGTGCAATACATGTTCCACTTGATCACGCATGCGTTTCACGGTACTGAGCCCCTCCGTGACAAGCAGTTGAACATCATCGCTTAATTTATCACCTCAAGTTTCGGAGTTCAAATTCGACAATAGTCAGGCTAGCTGTTCATGTTCAAGGCGCATCGTAAACGCATCAAGCTGTAGCGCTTGTACTAGAAACTGAGACACCCGTTCATCAAGTTTTTCCATAATATTTTCCACCGTGCAATTCAGTTGCTTACGCATGGATTTCAGCGTTCCGGCAATCAGTGATCTGAACACACCCCAGAGGCGCGCTGCATAGTTCAAGCTATCGAACTGATCCTGTATTTGTGATCGTACCTGACCGATCGACAACTCAGTGGATATCAGCTTGGCATCTGCCAGCAACAGATAGCGGATAGCACATAAATGAATGGATGCGGTGTGAGATACGAACGTTCGTGTTTGCTCCTGCAAGAAACCCAGATGCTGTTTTGCCTCTTTGAAGTACACTTCGATACTCCATCTCAATACATATACCTGCAGCATTTTCGCACTGCTGATGCCAGCGTCAGTGCTCAGAAACAACGCCCAGTCTTTGCGGCTTGCCGTACGATCCTCCTTATCGTTGATGCCACGAACAAATAGCAGCTTCACCGACCGGTATTTCGGTTTTGCATTAACACCGGTTTGAGTGGACAAATCAATATCCACCACCATCTCCACAGCTTTCCAAGGTAGATCCGCCACTTGAGTCCACTGCTTGCGCACGGCACGTCGATACAGTTGCTTGGCATCGAGAAACCTATAGCCGTTTGCATGCGGTACGCGGTATTTGGTTTTACCCCGTTTCATTCTCAGGATAGCAACCATATTGAGCTTTATCGCAGCACGCATCATCTCTTTATTGCCAAACCACGCATCAGCAATAACAAACGATGCTCGAATCCCGTGACGTACAGCTCGCCGAATCATGCCAGTAGCCATCTGTACTTTGGTTTGACCAATAGCTTCGTCGTAACGTTGAGCACCGGCGCTGCGACCATCCTCGAAACTCTTGTTCAGCCCGTGCGGGTTAACTTTGCTGATCGCTATTTGAGAATCCAGCGGCATAAACACCTTGTCAGTAGACAGGCCAAGAGTTAACACTTGCTGTCCCGTTACACTGGTATTGCTGACGTGGTCAAAGTGACTGGATACGCCTTCCATTTTTTTACCCCGCCTGGACTTGATTGAATCATCGAGCACAAAGGCACGCACCTCAGTGTCTTGTAACCTATGAGCGTTGTAGAGCTTCGCAGCAACAGTCAAATTCAACACCCGCCAGTTAATATCCTCGCGCTTGAGAAGATCGTACATCACATCCTTTTTGGCCTGACTAAACAGCCCCAGAGCTTTGTGAGCGAACATGCCGATCGACGAAACATTCAACCAACGCCAGATCAGTAGCAGATAAACCGCTTCAGATGCGCAAGTTCCCGTGCGTTTGGTCAATCCTGATTTGGCGATCAGGGAATTGAACCCCAGGCGTTTCCAGCCATCAGCGAAAACATTATCAATGTATGTCACAGGATCGTTCAATAAATCAGCCACAAGGGGTGGCAACAGATCGTGATTTGTAGCATTATTCATGTCGGGCCTTGGGTTTGTTTTGATGTGAGTATTTGCGTACCAACATTTTAACAAGCACAAGGCTTTTTGCGTTTTACAAACAACATGTTATGCGGATTTTCTTAAGCTATTTGAACTCCGAAACTTGAGTTAGTATATCAAACACTAATCCGTACTTTGTGTGCATGTGAATCACGCGTCAAGATAGTGTTATCCTATCGAACCGGTAAATATTTCCTGAAACCTGTTTCAGGAAAGAATTTTATAGGTACAAATCAGACTAGCGGGCCACACTTGATCTTTTGGACTCAGTAGCAGCTGCTTAGCATGCCCTATTCGAAGCGCATTGATAAAGCTGTTAAAGTTCGCACCGCTTTCCCGGATTACAAGTTCAGACAAGTCGTGCGCCGGAACTTCCAGACGCCGCGCCAGTTGTTGGATCTTAATGTCCGGATCAAGATGCCAGCGAGTTGCTCGCAGTCGTTCACGATAGCTCACAAGACGAAACAGACAGTCAGCAACAAACACATGAGTATGTTTATGTCGTTTTTGTGTGGCACGCTTAGTTGGCTAAGCGCTAAAGCCACTAATACCCCACTACCCACTAAGAGGATGTAATCTATCGTCTCTGACGAGCTCCTGCCAAAGCAATCAGTGATTCAAACAGTGCGCTAAAGCTGCCATGTTTGGATTAGCCATTTAGCCACTATACTGGTACACATGCAGCTGGGCTTTGATAGATGGGAGCGCCGTGTGTGACATCAATGTTGATCACACTGCTGTTTATTGATGGTGTCTTTTCGCCAAAGATTAATGGTCAGCTGAGATTTCATCGGGTCAACGCCCCCACGAGCAAAGAGCTCAACGCGTTGGTGGCCACGATTAGTGGAACGTGTTGCCCGGTATCTGGAGCGTCGGGGGCGCCCGGCCAGGGGCGCCCAGCCAGGGGTGGTAGGCCTTCAGACGAGCAGAGCGATCATCTGACATTGGCGTTGGACGATGAAGAGGGCAATACGATGCAACAACTGCTTCGGCCACTCGATCACGTATCGGATAGCGTCAGCGACTCGTCGCCCCGTGGAGCACGCGCACCGCCGCCAGCGGTTTGCTAAATAGCTGAAGAGCCAGGGGCGCACGGCCAGAGCAATGGCTGCGCGGTGGATATTGATCAGGTGCCAGATGTGTGATGGAGTGGGCTGACGGGTCGCAGCTGGTGCGTCAAACAGTAGGTTGCGGCAAATGGGTAGCCGTCTGACTGTTAACGTATCGTGATTGTTGGTATTTTTTGTGTGGCGGCTTGGAGGTGAGGCGGTTTATTTTTTCTATACTCAGACCACTATTGATCAAGCGGGTTTGTCGATGCCAATTGTCAATTCTCCGACATACGCCTCAGTGTTTCCTGATATTCGGAGTCGTAAACCAGTATCCGAGCCACCGAAACGATCAGTCTCGTTAGTGGTATCCGGTTCTCCTCTGCCTGCGTATTCAGGAACTTCCAGAGTTGCGCTGGTGACGTCTTCTGGAAAGAAGATTTGGGACGTCACGATAAGCTTATCGTCGATAACAATTTTAAGGTGTATATGAATCGGCCGACCTTCGTACCATCCGGGATAGATAGTGTCGAATGCAGCAACGCCGTTCTCATCGGTAGGTTGAATACCTCTAAGAAAAGTCTCATCTGATAAATTAAGTGATTTCGAATCACCCTGCTCGTCAAATTGTGAGTACAGACCGACTGCATCGGCATGCCAGATATCGACTTGTGCATTGCTAATCGGTGTGCAGCTACCAGCATCAGTAACCATAAGCTTTAAGGTAAGCGGTATTCCGGGTTTGCCTTCGGTAATATCCTTACGCACTAGATTTACCGGCGAATAATAGGGGCCTTCGATCCTGGCAGGCGTTAGCACGCAATCTGGGTTTCCAACAGGCGCGTTTGAATAAGAGATTTCTGAACGGGATGTACTGCACGCGCTAAGGGTTGCTGTTGATGCCAATGTTCCGCCTAGCGCCAAAAACCGTCTTCTAGATGTTGGAAATTTACCGTTGCTCATTGTATTTTCTGTGGTTTTGACACGAATAACGTTATCACTTTTTTGTGGCGAACTATGCGGCAACTTGATTTATTGTCAAAATGACATACTTAAACCAAAACTGACCTGTTGGACAATATAAATTGAGCTTTTAATTGGAGTCGATCCAGTGATGGTATGTCTATGGGTAGTCAGTGGCAGTCCACTGTGGCGTTTTTATTCTGCCCGTGTGATATTCCGATTTTCCAATTCCGAGAGTTGAATATGTCAATTGAAGTATCCGGTTTTCTAGGTTTTATCAATTTGGCTTTTACAAAAGTGTTTTAGTAGGGATATTTGTTGAAAAGCATCTCAACAGTATTTTAAGTTATTGAAAAATATTGAAATAGCGACTTCATTTTGATTCTGGCGAAATGAAGTCAACTTACACCTGCACCAGGATGCAATCCGAGGGATTCTCAAAATTAGTCGTTAGGTGCGTGTGGCTTGAACCGCTCAGTAAAGCAGCCTCTCGATCATCGGAGGGAAATGTGTATGTGGGCTACTCAAAAAATTCTCTGCAGATGGAAATGCTGCAAGCCGATGGATTGAAAGAGCCGGTTCTGAGCAAGCGCATGATCACTGCCCGAAAGGAACTCGGGCCGGTCGTAGTAAGACGCAAGTTGTAGGTGCGACATGAGTCGTGATGAGAAGTCGGATGAGGCCGTAGTGTGCGCTAGGCAGCGCGTTAGTCAGGAGGGTTCAAGTCCCTCCGGCGCTCGGATAGGGGGCGCTGTATCCAAAAGCGGGGGTAACGCCTCGCTGGCCAAAGTGATGTTTTACTTTGGAGGACAGGGTGTCCACCGTGAGGTGGGATCTGAAGGGTTTGAGGAGAAACACCGGGCCGTAATCGAGGAGGCGACTCCACTGATGAACCGGTCGGCCAAAGATGGGGCAAGGTCGAGTCCGCACTATGGGGACGAAGGCGTTCTTATCCACCCATATCGAACCAAGGTGTGTGCGGATGGCACGGTGTGGAAGATTAATGCGTGACCCTAGGAGGACTCATGGGATCTGCGGGTGGCACCGCGGTAAGTAGGCCTATAAGTGAAAGCGAAATGGCGAGCGATGTTCCATGAGTAGTCGGACGACTGAATAGTACCTGAGGATCGGCGAAAGCTGATTTACCGAATTATCGGCAGCGGCAGTGGGCTGGGGAAGTCAGTCGGCAAGGTGGTTGGACGAGACAAGTAATCCAATGAGTAAAGTTTATGGCAAGGAACAGTTCCATTAGCGAAAAACCCATATGCGATAGACCGAGGAGATTGGTGTATTGGTTAAATCCGACAGGTGAAAAGAAGGTCCACTCATTAGTGGACAACGGCCGTTGCCACCTTGTGAACGTCAACCTGGGTACAGAGTTGGCACTTACTGTCGTTAATCCGGTCTTCTTGCCAAATGGGTCTGCGCGATATTCTATCGAGATGATCGGAATCGATGATACGTTTAATCAACAATGGACTATTGTTAAAGACGGCAATCCAGCTGGACAGATCGAGCAGTTTTGCGTCGAACAATAATTCAGATTAGAAGACGGCAAGATCATTTTCCTGCATGATTCTGGCTCAACCCCGTTCTACCTGTGGCATGGCAATTCAGGATGGGTCGATTATGACCCGGAGCAGGACGTGCAGTTATCCAGGCATTGCTCCAGTTTCCGGATAATCAAAATTAACTGATAAGTTTGATCCTGTCGGATCAAGACCCTTTAAACCTGTGTCCGAAAGTAGCATGTCCTTTGTATCGGTTAACGCGTCGCGATCGTGTAAGTTCTAAGTTCAATGTATAGAGAATCAGTCGCGCCATCGTGCCCGGTGTTGGTGGAAGATCGTGTCCGGTCCAGACATTCATCGCGAGGCGATGGGTATAGGCAGCACCTGCTCCCATATCGGAAAATCCCAACGTGGTTCTGGATCTTGACCTGAGCGGCCGGAAATTAGACCTTGTCGAAGAAGGCATTGATCTGGCCCTGCGGGTAGCTGGATAACAGGACGAAGGCCTGATTGCACGCACATTGACTCATGCGGAGTTTCCGCTGGTTGCCTTCTCCGGGTTTTTTGACCGGAATGGTCGCCCCAAGACGATCTGACTGACGCCCCGTTTCTGCTTTATTCGCCCCGCACTATCAGAAGCGCGATTGGAGCTGACAGATCAGGGTATGGTCAGATACGTCGGGGCGGCCTTCCGCCTGAAGTCGGCGTACCTGCGCGGCCCGATCGGGACGGGACTACGCACGTTGTGTTCGAGCGGGGCGGCCTTCCGTACTTGGATCTCATGGCCAAACTGGCAGCACTGGTGCCAAGGCCACGAACCAAGCTGACCGGGCCTCGTAGGTACGATTTCATGGAGTGCTGGCACGGGGCGGGCTGGGCGCCCCCGCCTTCTGTCGAATAGCCGTTACCGTAAGCACATAACACCGACGCGTAGTGTCAAGGTAATAGAAACCACTACTGATGAAGAGGCCGATGGACGAGAAGAGCTGGATCAGACAGCGGGCAAGCGCAAAGGAATGAGTAGAGGAGGTTGCCCGTAAAAGACTATGAGTACCACAGGCAACCTCTTGTTCGGCTTACTTGAGGTTGTACCTCACACCCACACCCAGTATCGTTCCATCGATACTTTCTGCCGCTGCATACATATGGCCGAATGATGTTGGGAGTACAACGCCTGCGGTTGCGCCGAATTCTGTTTCCGAAGTGCCTGAATCTGCAATGGCCTGATTCAAGTTAATCTGCGAACCGTCAGGAGTGTTTACGTTTACGACACCGCCATTAACGCTTGGGTCTATTTCAAGTCTGTGAACACCTACGCCGGCATACCATTGCAACCCGTTGGCGGCTAAAGGCTTCCTTGAGCTTATAATAAGCTGCAAAGCAATTTCAGTGACATCGCTGTTCAGTTCCCAGTTTTCTATGCGCAGGTTAGTGCCGGGGAAGTCAACGTCAGTTCTGCCTGTGCTGATTTCGCCCGTGTGATAGCTCGCGGAAAACGCGGCATCGTACCCTTCTAGCAGATCCGGTTTGAAATACATTGCCCCTACACCAAAAACGGTGCCGTCAAAATCGTCTCTTGACCCGAGTTCGTCCCCTTCCTGAGTCAGCTGGATTGCGTCAGCGAACACAAGTATGTCGGCGTTATACCTGTGTGACAGCCGTATGCCCGGAGCACTGCCATCTTCATACGATTTGTAAAAAGCCTCGGCCGCTGTTCCATTGTTCTCTGCTGCGTACACCGTCCGACCGGGAAAGCCCCCAACTACGTCGGCATAGGTTGGAAGCGAAGTTGCGAGCAGTGCAAAAAGCGCCGTTTGTGATAAGAATCTTGTCTTCAATTTGTTTTTCCTTGACTTGTCGGGTTGTTCGAAGCTATTTCCGGCCTGAACCGAATTCGCGGCGTTTGTTCTTTGGTGAAAGACCACTTACTGCATGGTGAATCCATGGGTACCTGTATCTTCTGAACTGTATAACGAACGCGCTGATTTATTTTGACGCGCACTGATGCCAAGGCCCCGAACCAATCTGTCGGGGCCGCACAGGTCGGGCCTCGTAGGTACGATTTCATGGAGTGCTATCACGGGGCGGGCTGGACGCCCCCGCCTTCCGTCGAATAGCCGGTACCGTGAGCGCATAACACCGACGCGTAGTGTCAAGGTAAAAGAAACCACTACTGATGAAGAGGCCGATGGACGAGAAGAGCTGGATCAGACAGCGGGCAAGCGCAAAGGAATGTGTTGTTCGGAAGGCCGCCCCGCCCAGAGGCTGAAGCGTGTTTTCAATCGGGCCGCGCAGGTGGGGCCGCCTAGGTCGGGCCGCGCAGGTATTATTTCGATGTGAATCCATCCTTCTAAAAAGCCACTGGGTGCTCGTGATTATGGATCAATTTACACGTCGCATTATCGGCTTTGAGGTACATGCC
>JBGCEO010000058.1:0-22508 GCA_045106475.1 Granulosicoccus sp. | reverse complement strand
CTTGCTTGGTATATTTGTGGGTAGTTTGCCCGGTCTTACCGCAACGATGGGTGTGGCGCTACTAACAACTCTTACTTACACACTAGAGCGCGATACGGCCATATTGGTATTGATTTGCATGTACGTTGGCGCTATTTACGGTGGGTCTCGTAGCGCCATACTATTAAACATTCCGGGCACTCCTGCTAGTGCAGCCACAGCGCTTGATGGCTACCCCTTGGCTCAACGCGGACAAGCCGGATACGCTATGGCGCTGGCCACAGCCGGATCTGCACTCGGCACACTAGTGGGTATTGCCTTGGTAGTACTGCTCGCACCTCCATTGGCGGAAATAGCACTCAACTTCGGATCTTTCGAATTTTTCTGGTTGGCGCTGTTTGGAATCATTATCTCGGCGCAACTTACGGCAGGCTCGTCACAGTTAAAGGGTTATATCGCTGGTTTACTGGGCTTGATGGTGGCTATGATAGGTAGTGAGGGCATCCATGCGCATGTGCGATTCAACCTGGGTATATCTGATTTAAACGGGGGAATCGCGTTAATTCCTGCGATGGTTGGTGCGTTCGGATTTGCTGAAGTGCTCAGCGTTATGTGGCGACCGCCGGGCCAATTGGTTGATACCAAGTCAGGCGGCTCTCGTACACTGCCTCGGCTAAGTGATCTGTGGCGTTATAAATTCACTATTGGCAGATCTGGCATTATCGGCACTCTCGTCGGAATAATACCTGGTGTAGGTGAAGATATAGGTGCCTGGGCATCCTACGCAGTAGCAAAAAGATTTAGCAAAGAACGTGACCAATTTGGTAACGGTTCAACTGAAGGATTAACAGCTGCTGAAACCGGTAATAGCGCGGTGGTGCCAGGAGCACTAATACCTGCTTTAACTCTCGCGGTGCCAGGATCTGCACCTGCGGCAGTGCTCATTGCCGCATTGTTCATTCATGGTGTGCGTCCAGGGCCCATGATCATGATCGAACAGCCAGATTTTATTTATTCTGTTGCTGCGATGCTTGTTTTAGCCACGATCGCAATCGCTATTTTTGGCTTGTCATTGACTCGGGTTTTTATACTGGTCCTGAAAGTACCACGAGAACTCTTAATGCCGGTGGTTTTTACACTGTGCGTTATCGGGCCCTATGCGCTAACACAACGATTATTTGATATCTGGGTCATGTTAGCGTTTGGCTTGTTGGGTTTCGTTTTACGACAAATGAAATATCCGATGCCGCCCTTAGTTCTAGGCATCATCCTAGGCACGCTTTTGGATAAAAGTTTACGGCGAGGGTTGATACTCAGTGATGGCGATATTTCGCCATTTTTTACTCGCCCAATTTCACTTGGATTTGCCGTGCTCATTACAGTGACGATCCTACTGAGCATTCCGCCAATCCGCCGACAACTATCCAAACTAAGCCAACTAACATCGTAATCAGAAATTAAAAAATCAACCATCATGACGAACTCTATAAAGGAGCAGCCCTAATGAACGAAAAGCGCATTGGTATAATCATGCATGGGGTTACAGGCCGAATGGGTAAAAACCAACACCTGATCCGATCCGTCTTAGCTATTCGTGAACAAGGCGGTTTGCTTCTTAGTGACGGTTCGCGGTTAGTACCTGACCCTATATTGGTAGGGCGAAACGAGAACAAGATCTCCGCTTTAGCTGCTGAACTTAATGTTGATCGATACACAACTGATCTAGCGGCCGCATTAGCCAATGAAAACGATACCTTATTTTTTGACTCAGCATCCACACAACTACGCCCCTCGATTTTAAAACAAGCTATTGATGCTGGAAAACACATTTATTGTGAAAAACCCATTTCTGAAAAACTGAGCCAAGCGATTGAGATCGCTCGTTATGCTGAGAATAAAGGGGTCAAAAATGGCATAGTTCACGATAAGCTCGACCTGCCAGGCCTGGCAAAGTTAAAGCGTTTGCGTGACAGTGGTTTTTTCGGACGCATTCTTTCTGTGCGTGGGGAATTTGGCTATTGGGTCTTTGAAGGAGATTGGATGGAAGCGCAAAGACCTTCTTGGAATTATCGTAAAGACGACGGTGGTGGAATAATCTCAGACATGCTTTGCCACTGGCGTTACGTATTAGACAATGTGATTGCACCTGTAAAATCTGTGTCTTGCATGGGAGCAGTTCACATCCCTGATCGGTGGGATGAAAGTGCACAACACTATAAAGCCGATGCCGACGATGCCGCCTACGCAACGTTCGAGCTAGAGGGCGGGATAGTCGCACAATTAAACTCTAGTTGGTGTGTGCGTGTTCGACGCGACGACTTGGTGACATTCCAAGTTGATGGAACGGAAGGTTCCGCGGTAGCAGGCTTACACAGTTGTTTAAGTCAACACAAAGTCAATACTCCAAAACCCGTTTGGAATCCAGATCAACCGCAAACTATGAATTTTTTCGAGGACTGGACGGAGGTTCCCGATAATAAAGTTTTCGATAATGGTTTTAAGGTTCAGTGGGAGCAATTCCTACGTCATGTGGAAGAGGACGCTCCATGGCAATACACATTGATGGAAGGGGCTAAAGGCGTACAACTGGCAGAGCTTGGCCACCAAAGCTGGAAGGAACGTCGCTGGATAGACGTGCCTTCACTGCAGGGGTAAAACAATGTCCATCAAGATAAAACTACCGACGACCGAAGGCAACCTTAGCAATTTTTTAGTTAAATCAGCCCCTACATCATCAACGCCATCAGGAAAGTGGAACCGCATTGGCTATGCAGCCGCACATGTAGTGGCAGATCCCCTGGTTGATAACAATCCGTCGCTGGACGCCGCCATCGACTGGGATCGTACATTAGGCTTTCGAGAGTATTTATGGGAGCAGGGGTTCGGTGTTGCTGAAGCTATGGATACCGCGCAGCGTGGAATGGGTCTTGACTGGAAAACCTCACTCGAACTAATTCAGCGCAGTACCACGATGGCCAAAGCCGGTGGCCACCTAATCGCAAGTGGTGCTGGAACCGATCATCTTATTGCCGATTCAAAAACCACGCTGAATGACGTGATTGCAGCGTACGAAATGCAGTGCGAGGCAGTTGAAGCTGCTGGAAGTCGAATTATCTTGATGGCATCCCGCGCTTTAGCCTTAGTTGCCAAAGGGCCAGACGACTATGCAAAGGTCTATTCGCATATTCTTGGCAAGATTCGCGAACCCGCTCTTATTCACTGGCTCGGAGACATGTTTGATCCAGCTCTTAAAGGATATTGGGGTTCACTTGATCACATGGCTGCTATGGATACCTGTTTGCAGATCATCAACGCTGATAGCAAAAATGTTGACGGTATCAAGGTATCCCTATTGTCGGCTGAAAAAGAAATCAATATGCGCAGGCGCCTGCCCGAGGGCGTGAAAATGTATTCAGGAGACGATTTTAACTACCCAGATTTGATTGAAGGTGATGAACAAGGCTATTCACACGCCTTACTCGGTATTTTTGACCCGATAGCCGGTGCAGCCTCTCGCGCTTTATCAGCATTAGGTAGCGGTGATCTCGTTGAATATCGCGCCGCATTTGATCCAACGGTACCGTTGTCACGCCATATCTTTAAACCTCCAACTCGTTTCTATAAAACCGGAGTCGTTTTTATGGCCTACCTAAACGGGCACCAAGATCACTTCACATTAATTGGCGGTCAAGAGTGTTGTCGGTCTACAGTACATCTGGCTGAAATTATTCGCTTAGCCAGTGATGCAAATCTTTTTCAAAATGCCGATGATGTCGTTATGCGAGCACGACCCGTGTTTGAGGCTCGTGGCGTGGAGATTTAATCATGCTCTCACCCAGCAAACTATCCTTAAATACTGCCACCATCAGTAAACAATGGAATCTTAGGCAAGCCGTCGATGGTTGCGTTCGACATGGCCTTGGAGGTATCGCCCCTTGGCGTAACACACTCCAAGAGGCTGGCGTCACTGAAGGCGCAAATATGATTAAAGATGCTGGTTTAAGTGTTAGCGGCTTATGCCGTGGCGGCTGGTACACCGCTGAAGGCGCTCTAACGACTAACGTCCTCGACGATAATAAACGCGCGGTCGATGAAGCCGTAGAAATTAACGCGGCCTGTTTAGTTATGGTTGTGGGTGGGCTCAGCCCAGCCTCTAAAGATATTAATGCGGCTCGCGACATCGTCACTGAAGGGCTTTCAAAAACTTTGGAATACGCACGCACCGTTAATATGCCCATCGCAATAGAACCGCTACATCCCATGTACGCTGCAGACCGCGCTTGTGTTAATACGACGGCTCAAGCACTGGATATATGCGATCAGTTAGGGGAGGGTATCGGCGTGGCACTAGATGTTTATCACGTTTGGTGGGACCCGGAACTCGCTACCCAAATAAAGCGCGCAGGCAAAAAACGCCTATTAGCCTTTCATCTTTGCGACTGGCTCAACCCAACACGCGATCTGCTAACTGATCGCGGCATGATGGGCGACGGTGTCATTGATGTTGCCGGCATAGCGGCACTTGTTCACGCAGAAGGTTTTGACGGTTTAAATGAGGTAGAAATATTTTCTGCAGATGATTGGTGGAAACGAGATGCTGATGAAGTGTTAGCAACTATGGTGGAAAGAGCGTCAAGGATTTAGTTTGATACGCTACGACACCTAACAGTTCTCTTAAGAGTACTATGCTGCAAATTTACGCACAACCTGACCAGCACTAATCTGAGTACGCTTGCCATCTCGCAAAGATAGCTTACCGTTAACAAGCACATGCGCTACACCCGAGGCATAGCGACGCGGTTGATTGGTCCTGACGTCGTTGCTGCATGCGGAGTTTGGTTTGACGATGAAGCAATGCGTAGATCTAAGCGACTCACCGAAACAAACCAGGGCAAGTAAGGCCTTTATGACCGCCTAGCTCCTAATGTGAAGTTATATTGTCCTTATTTGGCTGAGGAGCCTTACTTTTATCAAATACTTTGCGCCAAATCGTTGGCTGTGAGACCACTATCGTTGTGAGGTTGCTAATGCCATCATCAATGGCCCAACTCCCTTGGAATCATTATCAACCAGTGCCTCTGACAGGTAGTACTGAGCACTCCCATCACGATAACGTCCTTCATACATACCTAGCCCTGCTACATGGCATATGTTGATCATTGAGTGTGGTTTACCTTCGTGCATCCTAATCACATTGCTTACAAGATTGTCAAAAAGTCCATCAACTGATCCTTGCCACAATCTTAAATCGTGTGCCTTCAATAGGCTGTAGGTAAACATGGCGGATGCAGAGCTTTCTTCGTAATTACCCGCTAGCTCGGGCTGATCAATCACCTGCAGCCATAGGCCATTTTGGGTTTTCAGTGAGGCAATATCGTCGAGTAGCTCAGTCGTAGTCGTTAATAAGGGTTCGAATGCTTTCTGATCGACGAGCTCAGCAATGTCTACCAGCGCCATAGATAACCAACCCAATGAACGAGCCCAGTGCGCGCGCGTGTGCCCGGTTTCCCGGTCAGCCCAGTCTTGGACGCGAGCTTCGTCATAGGCGTGCGCATAGAGTCCACTGGTAGAGACGTAGGTAAGTCTTAAAGCATCGATAAGCTGTTGTAGTGAATCCTGAACCAGTTTAGGTTTCTGATGAAGCAGTCCGTACTTGATCTGGAAGGGTGCAGCCATATACAGTCCATCCAACCAGATCTGCGAAGGGTAATGAAGCTTGTGCCAGTAGACATTGGAGTTAGTTCTGGGGTGGGATTCGAGTTGGTTTACTAACGTAGTGGCACCAGACAGATACTCAGGTTGACCAGTAATCTCGTATAGATAGAGCAGGGCACGTCCCGGCAAAATATTATCTATGTTGTAGTCCTTTAATTTGTAGCCTTTTAGTGTCCCATCCCGACTGAGCTGTGTATCAACCAGCCGGATCAGGGAATCCAACCAGAAAGCTTCTCCACTGCTTCGATGAAGCAACTCCAGGCCTCTGTATATACACCCGTCTTCATAACACCATGCACCATTTTTATAGGGCGAATATGTTTGGACGTAGTTCTTGAAATAGTCGATCAACATACAATTGAACCTGCTATTGAACCTGCTATTGGGTCTATTGTTCCGGTTACTTCAGCGAACTCAGCGACAATGCCTGCACCGCTCATAGGTTCAACGTTGAGCGCCATCAAGGGTATATCGGGTTCTGCGTTGTGATTGTAGGAAACACAAAAATTCCTAATATCAACGTTTTTAATAGGGGACTCAGGCAGACCTAACAAAGCAACGGCCGCGATCGATACATCTATAGCTACAACGTCGGATATAAAGATACCGTCTATATAAGGCGTAGTTGCATCGACTGCGGCAGCTTTGCGCGATTGCACGAAGTCTGATTTTCCATCAGCATCGCAGAAATAAAATGCATTGGCAGCAATGGGCGTTGCAACATCACGCATTAACACGTCTTTCATGGATATATTGCTGATACGACCGCCGCGGCCACGCCGGGTTTTGAGTCTCAACCCACGATCTGTACCCTCAAACTCGCACTTATGAATGTGAATGTCATGAATACCGCCAGACATCTCTGACCCAAGTACAACAGCACCATGCCCACGCGCCATTCTGCAGTGCTTTATAGAGATATTATCAGTGGCAGGGAGATCTTGAGTATCTTCCTGCGTGCGTTTGCCACTCTTAATCGCGATGCAATCATCGCCAACCGAAAAATCCAACGCGGATATTTGCACTTGGCTGCTACTTTCCGGGTTTAGCCCGTCGGTGTTGGGACTATCTGGAGGATTGTGTATATGCATCGCAGATAGATTGGCTTCAGTACATCGAAAAAGATGAATAGTCCAGGAGGGTGAATTTTTTACTCGCAGGCCAGAGAGGTTTATGCCACAACTGTGTGCAATGAAAACGGTGCGTGCACGTCGTGCGTTGTTACGTGTTTCCTTAGGCCAACTCCACCAGTCACCCGACGAACCGCCTCCGTCTACTTGTCCTTTTCCCGTGATATGCAAATGATCGCAATCAATACAGGTTAGTAGTGATGCATAGCAGTGTGAGGCTACACCTTCCCAGGTACCTAAAACACGATCATTTTTATCTAAAGCCGGTAGTATCGGCCATTCAGACCGATCGGCGATGGCCTTTAATTCAGCACCTTCTTCCAACCACAGAGTCATGTCAGCCTTTAAAAAAAGAGGCGATGAATAAAACCGACCAGCAGGAATCTTGACCGTGCCGCCATGACTCACCTTGTCAATGGCTTGCTGTATAGCCATTGCATTATCATCATGGTCAGGATCGGCTCCGTAATCAGTGATGTTCAGTAACTGCGTGCAAGCAAGCGTTTTAAATTTGAGTATTGAATCATCAGCCTCCAGAATATAATCAGTATCCGGGTTCAGATCTTCAAAGAATATCGCAGCTGTTGTGGTGGTACCAGACTTAACAGTGGCGCCAGATGAGTCGCAAAGACACCACGTAAGAGGTTTCACCAAAGTGAAATAGCTATGTGTCTGCTCAACCAAAATTGATACTGATTGTGCCGACACGGATTGAATTGAAAGCGTTGTCATTGTTGTTGTTATAAGGGCACCGGAACCAGCCGGTGCCCTGCTGTCATTAGATAGAGTTTCAGAATTTTTCTAATGCTTCTGAAATCGCAAGTATCATTTCATCAGCTGCAACGTCGGCATCTACCTCGCCATAGGCGAATAGCTCCAGGTTGTCCTGCATGGCTGAGCGAACAGACGGAAACTCCATCATAGGATGGATGCCTGGTCCTTCAGCGGCAATAACCTTGGCCTGTGCATCGATTTGGATTTGCTGAATGGTTTCAGCTTTGAGCAACTGTTCTCTTGCTACCGTTGAAGCGGGTACCCCACGGGTAGAACCCAGCGCTGCCACACCTTCTTGCTCGACCAGTAAACAGTTAACGATCTGAGCAGCTGCCTCCTGATTTGGCGAATTGGCAGAGATAGAAAACACCATTGATGCCTTACGATAAACTCCAGGACTCTTTTGACCATCTTGCGTCAGTAGATTTGCGTAGACGAGTTCCTGTCCATCATCCATAGGATCAGAGATTTTGAAATACGTTGAATCCCACTGATAAGTGCCCCCGATCTTCCCGCTGACCCAGTCAGGGTTTTCGTGCAAAGGAATATTTCCAGCGGCGGCGACATCTTTCCAGGAAGGTATAACGTGGTTGTCCACCAGCGTTTTATAAAACTCGATCGATCGCGATAGATCTTCCTTGGACCAATTGATTTGTCCTGAATCAGGATCGATCAATGACTGACCAGTAGCTTGAGTACCATAAAGGTTAACTATGAGTGCGGCGTCAAGACGCGAAGCCTCAAACGGATAGTAGTCATCACCAAGTTTTTCTGCGAACACAGGTCCTGCAGCAATCAGCTCATCCCAGGAAGTCGGTATTGACAAACCGGCTTTGTCCCAAGCTGTTTTATTAAACACGAACAGACGCCCGGTGGTAGATATAGGTAATCCATTGAGCTTGCCCTTCATGGAGCCTGCAGTCTGTTGATCGCTGTTCCAGCTCGATAGATCTATTGTGTCGCTGAACTGAGTTAGGTCTGCAAAACCATTACCATCTGCCGAGTAGATTGAAAGCCAGGGCCAATTAACCTGCATGATGTCGGCTTCGGTCTTGCCGGCAATTTGAGTGGTTAATTTCTCAAAATGGCCTTTCCAGCCTGTAAATTCCGGCTTTATCGTGTGGCCGTGTTTAGCACCACATATCTTTAAAGCTTCTTGTGTGGCCTGATGCCGGCTGTCTCCACCCCACCAACTCATTCGCATTTCTGCTGCCTGCGAAGTCGATAGTGTAGTTGCAACTAAGACCGATGTTGTTAATAGTGAGTTTCGAAGTTTTTTTATCATGAGTTTCTCCTCGTTGGTAGATTTTTGTTTATAGCGTTAGTGGTTTTTAAGAGTTTTGCCGGTAACGGCATCAAACAGATGAATGCGATCGGAATGTGGTTTTAATCCAATGCTATTTCCTCTTTCATACGACCAGTCAAACTGCTCGCTTGGTACAACGGCCACAAGTTCCTGATTTTCAACTTCAACGTAAACATTGATTTCATGGCCAATAAATTCCATATTGGTGATAGTCCCTGTCACAGTATTAGCTGTATTCGGTGGTGTAATCGAAATGTGCTGTGGCCTGAGTCCTATGGTGACATCCACTCCTTTGGCATCTGCAACACTTGGAAATTCTTTGCTTGCGGTTTCAGTCAACGTTATTGTTTTGGTGCCAATACCAAGTGTGATTACAGAAGATTCTGAGAATAAGCTCGCTTTAATCAGATTCATCTCTGGCATACCAATGAAACCTGCAACAAAAGCATTGTCAGGTCGCTCGTAGAGAGTAATGGGGTCAGCCACCTGCATGATTCTGCCTTGATTCATGACACATATTCTATCGCCCATTGTCATCGCTTCTACCTGATCGTGAGTGACATAAACCACGGTAGCAGGCCTGCCTTCATCTCTTAAACGTTTGTGAAGATCAGTGATTCTTACCCGCATGGATGCCCGTAATTTCGCATCTAGATTGGAGAGTGGTTCATCAAATAAAAATACGTCCGGCTGCTTTATTAAAGAGCGTCCGAGTGCAACACGCTGTGCCTGACCACCGGAGAGCTGTTTCGGTAAACGCTCAAGCAGATCGCTGATCTCTAGAACACCAGAGACCTCATCTGTGGCTCGAATGATTTCATCCTTAGGTGTTTTCTTCAGTCGTAGTCCAAATGACAAATTTCTATGAACCTTCATATGAGGATAGAGTGCATAGTTTTGAAAGACCATTGACACTCCTCGTTTACCCGGCGCCAGGTTATTCACCACTCGATCACCTATACGGATCTCACCTGAAGACACATTTTCCAATCCTGCAATCATTCGAAGTGTGGTGGATTTGGCACAACCGGACGGGCCAACCAGTACCATGAATTCACCTTCGCGCACGTCAAGATCGACGTTATGCACAGCCTGGAATCCATTCGTATAAACCTTGTTTACAGCATTTAGTTTCAGATGCGCCATTAGCCCTTTACACCACCAGTAGAAATACCTTCAATAAAACGTTTTTGCGCCAGAAAGAAAATTATCAGCGACGGTAAGAGCGTCAATACAGACATTGCTAAAATCTTATTCCAGTTAAAGGCCTCTGTTGCATCGATACTGAGTTTCAATGCAAGACTTACTGGGTATTTTTCAACAGAAGAGATATAAATTAATGGGCCAAGAAAATCGTTCATTGTCCACATAAACTGAAACAAACACACTGAGATTATTGCTGGCAGCATCATTGGCACGATTACATAAATTAACGCCTGAAAGCTGTTTGCACCATCTACTCTGGCTGCTTCTTCCATGTCTCTGGGAATAGACCTGAGAAACTGTATGAGCATGAATACAAAAAATGCTTCCCACGCAAACCATTGCGGTACAAACAACGGCAGGTAGGTGTCTAGCCAACCCAGTTCGCGAAAAATTAGATATTGAGGAATTCTAGTAACGACATCGGGTAGCAATAGCGTCCCGATAAGGATGGCAAAAAAGATCTTTTTTCCACGAAACTCGAAACGTGCAAAGCCATAAGCCACCAGCGTGCTTGAAATAGCTGTACCTATAACTTTAGGAATAACAATGCACAGAGAGTTAAAAAAGAAACGACCAAAGGTGTAAGGAGTGGATGTCTTCCAGCCATCAACATAGCCTTGGATGGTGGGTTCTTTTGGCCAGAATCCTGGACTTGTAAAAATTTCATTGTTGGTCTTGAACGACGCTCCAATCAACCACAGCAAGGGATACACCATCAAAATACCCATCATGATGAGTATGCTGTAGCGAAAGAATGCACTGGCTCTTGCCCGGCGTTGTTCTTGTAGCAAGCGCCCCTGATCGGCCAGTTGTGCTTCTTCTATTGATGGGGAATGAGGTAGGCGCATGCGATTAACTCTTTTTATCACCTGCGTAAAAGACCCATTTTTTTGATGACCAGAATGCTATCAATGTGAGTATCATAATGATCACAAAAAGTACCCATGAAATGGCTGATGCGTAGCCCATTTCAAAGTCCTTAAATGCTTCGTCGTAGATGTAAAGAGGCAGTAAATAGGTAGACTTCAAGGGACCACCTTCGGTGATGATGTAGGGCCCCGTGAATTCCTGAAATGCCTGAACGGTCTGCAAAATGAGGTTAAAAAAGATTACCGGTGTTAATAACGGCAGAGTGATATGGCGAAACAATGACCATGCACCCGCTCCGTCGATAGCCGCTGCCTCATATAGACTCTTATCAATACCTTGAAGTGCCGCCAGAAAGATGACCATCGCAGAGCCAAATTGCCACATTCGCAGGTAGGTGATGGTTAGCATTGAATTGTCAGGGTCACCGAACCAATTGACAGGTTCTCCACCAAAACTCGTGATTATCATGTTTACTAAGCCAGTGCTTGCAAACATATAACGCCAAAGAACGGCGATTGCGATTGATCCACCGAGAATTGAAGGCACATAGTAAATGGTGCGAAATATATTTATGCCTCGCAAACGGTAGTTCAACACTACTGCAATAAAGAGTGCAAACACCAGTTTAAGCGGCACAGTAGTGAACACATAGGTTAATGTAACCTTTAGCGATTTATCGAAGGTGCGATCGCGTGTAAACAATTTTTCATAGTTTCGCGTGCCCACCCACTGTGCTTCGCTTAGCAGGTTGTAGTCTGTAAAACTCAAATAGAAAGATGTTATGAATGGAAAGGCGGTGAAACATAACAGCCCGATAACATAGGGTGCTATGTACCAAAGTCCCAGCTTGTTACTATCACCTCCCATCAGGCCACTCTATGTAATGATGGTGGCAGGCAATGCTTGGTAGCTGCATGCATCTCCCCCCATAGCTTTTCCGCTTGAGAGGGTGACAGCTCTTGTACTAAGGGATCGCCGCTAAACAAGGGCAATAGAGCTTCAGAATCTTCGTTAACCACAGCGCTCAGAAAATCAGTTTGACGCATTGCATGATCTTTCACGAGCAAAGATAGATCTTCTGGCAGTGCACCTGCGTCCGCCGGGATGATCCCCGCACTGGAGAACATCGCGTTTGATTCGACAATACTATCCAAGGGTAGGTTTTTTATTTGTCCTGTATTAGGTAAGTTCACATTACTTGTAAAGCTCTGTCCTCCCATCAAAGCAATGATCTGATCGAGTAATGCCTCATCTGAGCGTTGCGGTTTTAGCGCCACCTCACCTTGTTTCAATGCTTCAGCCTGTTTACGCTTTATCTCTCTATCTTTAATCCGATATGAAACGGGTGTCAACGCAAAACCCCAGGCAGATGGATCTTTTAAGTAGACATCGGCTGGAAAAAATTCTGCAAGATGTCGATCACCTGCAGCAGCAGCGATATTGAACTTTGAGAAAATATCAAAAGCTACGCGGTTATTCGTGCTAAAGAAACGAGCATGCTCATTGTCTTTTTCGGGCTCTGTTTGATACCAACCGCTAGTGATGTGATCTTGCGCAAAAGATTTGTATTCGTCCCATAGATCGTTATCTGCGAGAGAAATTTCATCGACAAACGTAAAATGATTAATACCTAATACATTAACCTGCACATCGCGATGCGTGTATGCACACTGCTCGCTTTTTTGTTGATTAGCAAGCCAGGCAACCTGGCGTTTAATCTTGGTCACTTCATGGCATTCACCCCAGGCTTTTATACCGGGGAAAGCGGCATAGAGAGCGCCAGTGAGAACGCTTAAGGGATTGCTTAGATTGCAGACATAGGCGTTCGGTGCATATTCCCCAATCGCCTTACCAATGTGAAGCAACTCAGGGATCGCACGCAACGCGCGGTTAAATCCGCCCGGACCAACGGTGTCACCTACTGATTGCGGTATACCAAAGCGTGCGGGAATATCAATGTCAGCAGCCATCTCGGCAAAGTCACCGGGTAGGATGGAGATAATGACTATATCTGCTCCTTTGAGCGTATTTGACAACGTCTCACTAACCAAATAGCGGGTTGGTTTACCGTTGGACGTAGCTGCCATGCGGTTACCAATAATTGCATTGCGCTGTGCCGCTGAGAGATCTGTGTCATATAGGCGAACCTGTGCAGCCAAACGATCATCCCAAGCGAGATCCTGCATCAATTTGAGCGCCCAATTAAGGGAGCCGCCACCGATGTAGGCGATTTTCACATCGATATAGTCTTCGGTAAAGTGCATGCCCTTTAACTCCACATCAGTCATTTAACGTGAAGGAAATTCACAAAATGACCTATAACCTATTGATATAAAGATTATTATGTCTTTAACAAACAATCAGGTGAATCTAGTAACAAACTCCCGTTTAGTTTAATCTGCTGAAAAAATGTACGGAATGGGCGTTATGAAAGAAAAAGATGGATAAAATCGAACAAATACCTTTTAATACTATGCCGATGCAGTCCTTGCAACTGCGGCTCGCGCGATCTGCGATAAAGATGCAGCACACTTCAAACTGGCAAGTGAACAAGCTAAATCCGGTACATGATCTGGTGATTTGTCTTTCTGGTGCGGGAAAATATCGTATTGGAGACACGGACGAATGGGTTAGCTTAAACCCTGGCCAAGCAATGCTCATCCCTGCCTATACGCGATTTCATGGCAAACACGGAGGAGGCTCAGACACATTTATTGGCGTAGCTCAACATTTTTCGCTAGAACTGTTTGAACGGGGGGATGCAATTCGCCAGCTGCGATTAAAGCGTGCTGTCGACCTGCCAGACTGGGGCGTACTGGAATCTGTAGTCAAGCAGTATCGATTGACGAATGAATATGGTTCGACCACTTTAGTGCAACAGCATCGCTTTATGATTTTACTGCTGGCGTATTTTGAGGCCGCTTTCCAAGGTTGGAAGACAACCCATACGGAACCCGCTCACCAGGACAGGCTGTCGCTGGAAATCATGTTTGTTGTATCGCGCCTTTCAGCCGATCCACTGGGTGCGACTGTGAGTGATGTGTTGGCTGATGTTCCCTTCAACGAAGACTACTTTCGTCGTGCATTCCAAGACCGAATAGGCATGACCCCAAAGAAATTCGGGGAGAACAAACGCATGGAATATGCGGCAGATCGACTCGGTATGGGACTAACAGTAAAAGCGGTAGCAGCTGAACTTGGATACTCTGACCCCTATTTTTTCAGTAGACAATTCAAACGCTATATCGGTGCAAGCCCGTCACACTACCGCGTGCGCTATAACCATTCATCGAACAACTAAGATCACACTAATACTCCAGCGAATCCCCACTTTTGATGACTAAGGCGAGTGATGATCGTCTACAGAAGCAAGACGATTTCTGGAAGCATACTGCCCTGACAATTTGACTTTCTACACTTTGAAGTATACTTTCTGTTTAAAAATGTATACAAAAAATGTCTGTTTGGTATTCACTGTCTACCCCTGTTCTCAATCACATCAGATAGCGAAAGTGTAAATTGCAAGTGATCGAAACTGATCAAATCAACCAATGGCAAATTGCGCAACGCCTGATCCGTGGCCAAATTGTGGATGGTGAATTCGCGCCAGGAGAAAAACTGGGTGAGGTACAGCTGGCGCGATCTCTTGGAATCTCTCGCACGCCGCTTAGAGAAGCCCTGGTAAGGCTCGAAGAAGAAGGGCTGTTGATCAAGGGGAAAAGCGGGTACAGCATTCGGGAGTTCACCATTGCCGAGGTGCTCGATGCAATTGAACTTAGAGGTATCATGGAAGGGTCTGCCGCTAGATTTGCAGCGCAAAGAACCATTGAGCCAGACAAATTAAAGGCCATAAAAACAACGCTTAGTGATATTGATCTAGTGTTGAAGTATAAAAGAGATGGTTTCGAGCAATTGAACGCTCGTTTCCATAAGCAATTGGCTAACTTGAGTGGCAGCGATCTGATCGAGCAGGAAGTATTGCGAACCTACCGCTTTCCCTTCGCTGATCCCAGTGCGGTTCCCTCTAATCAACGTGGTTCTGAGCACTTTCAGGTAACGAACAGAGAAGGGCAACGACAACATAAGAAAATTCTGAGAGCAATTGAGCGTAAGGATGCAGATCTTGCGTTTAAGTTAATGTGCGATCATGCTCAAATGAGTATTGCAACCGTTCAGGCGGCTTATATGGATAAGGCCCGCAATATTTCATCAACACCGATGCTGACCCTGGTCAGAATATGAATATCCACCTAGGCGTCAAACCGTATAGCAGGAGGCCAAAACGGTTTCCTTTTTTAAGAAAAGCAGCACCCGTTGCCACAGTGGCAATAAACCGTGCAAAACCAAGGAAAAGCTCATGTACCCTGCATTGACAAGAGTCGCTAAAACGATGGCGATATTGGGTGCAATTGTTTTGAGCTTTATTATCGTCATGACATGCGTCTCGGTACTCGGCAGAGAACTAAACGGACTGTTTAACTCAACGTTCGCACAAACGTACGCGCCAACTCTGTCAAAAGCTTTGCTCGATGCGGGTGTTGGTCCTGTACTGGGTGATTTTGAACTGCTTGAAAACATGATGCCCTTTGCCATTTTTGCTTTCCTGCCTCTCGCTCAAGTGTCTTCTTCACATGCCACTGTTGATGTATTTACGGTTTTTTTTCCTGAATCTATTCTGGTTTGGATGCGCGCTATTACAGAGATAGCATTCGCCGTGGTGCTGATCGTATTCGCCTACAAGCTCTACGAAGGTATGATGGCAAAAATGAAATACGGTGAAACAACCTTCCTTATTCAGTTCCCTGTTTGGTGGGCTTATGCAGCCGCAGTGGGTGCTGCTGTCATCACGGCACTAGTTGGCGTTGCGATGGCAGGTCTGCTTCTTACCGAGGCTATTACGGGTAGGGTGCTGACACATACCCAGACAGATTCCCTATAGCGAGCCTTGCCATGAGTGATTTTGCACTAGGGGTCGCAAGCTTTCCTGCGCTGTTGATCATGATCTTCCTTCGAGTCCCGATCGGACTCGCCATGTTTCTGGTCGGCTTTATTGGATATGTTTTTGTGACAGGCGATGGAACCATCGCCTTCGCACGCCTTAAGAATGAAACCTTTTCAACGTTTGGTAGTTACTCATTATCAATCGTACCCATGTTTCTGTTGATGGGCTATTTCGCAACGCTAGGCGGTATGAGCCAAGCCCTTTTTAAAGCGGCCGAAAGTTTTCTAGGTCATCGCAAAGGTGGAGTCGCGATGGCAGCAATTGGGGCCTGTGCCGGGTTTGGTGCAATTTGCGGATCATCACTTGCCACAGCGGCAACAATGAGCCGCGTTGCATTGCCTGAACTAAAACGTTATGGCTATTCCGGTGGTTTTGCAACTGCGACACTTGCAGCAGGAGGAACACTCGGAATATTAATTCCACCCTCTGTCGTGCTGGTGATTTACGCCATCATTACTGAACAAAATATCGCCAAGTTATTTCTGGCTGCATTCGTACCAGGCATACTGGCAGCCTTGGGCTATTGCCTCGCAATATCGGTTTATGTACGTGTGTTTCCGGGGCGTGCCGGTATCAGAGAACGTGTGCCGCTATCAGGTCGATTGCAGGCCGTAATAAAAGTTTGGCCGGTTTTGTTAATCTTCGGCTTAGTAGTGGGGGGCATTTACGCTGGGTGGTTCACACCGACTGAGGGGGCCGCAGTTGGTGCGCTTGGCACAGCCATAATCGCGCTGGTCAATGGCGGACTTAACCGAACGACACTACTCGATAGCTTTTATACAACAGCCAGATCGTCAGCGCTTATCTTTCTGATCGTCTTCGGTGCCGCTTATTACAATGGTTTTCTGGGCTTGACGCAGGTGCCACAGGAACTTTCCGGTTGGGTGGTCGAGCAGGGATACAGTGCCTATACGATTCTGATTATGATTTTAGTTTTCTATCTATTGATGGGCTGTTTTATGGATAGCCTGTCCATGATTCTATTAACAGTACCCATTTTCTTTCCTGTAGTTATATCACTCGACTTTGGCTTGGTTAGCTGGGAAGCCATGCAGGCGGTTGAAGCAATAAAAGCGATGAAAGACCCTGCACTTGTAGTGTCTTCCGAAATGCTGGCATCCATTAATCAAGCGATTGCTGATGGCGTCGCGCTCAGCCGAGAACAGATGAATGCCATCGGTATCAATGTCACCAAAGGTATGGCCAATCGAGCAGCTGTTGAACATACCGCTATCTGGTTCGGGATTCTTGTATTAATCGTAGTTGAAGTAGGGCTCATCACGCCACCTGTGGGAATGAATCTTTTTATCATTAATGCTATGGACAAACACACTCCGCTGGTCGAAACCTACAAAGCGGTAGTTTTCTTTGTAGCCTCTGATCTTGTAAGAGTTGTGTTGCTAATGCTGTTTCCAGCAATCGTTCTTTTTGTGTTGTGAGTTATTGCTTTTACTTTAAATGAATGAGCACAGCCAGGTTAGCCAAGCCGGGCTAGGTTCATCCATCGAAGAGTAGCTAACCATCGAAGGGCAGCTAACAAGCCTGTCATTATCGATACTGCGCCCATTCGGGTTCGTTTTGAAATACAAATTGATAGTATTCCCGGCCTTGAAGCAGGTCGCCAGCATCCTTGTCAACAATGACCTTACAGTTCGGGTGTAGCTGAATAGCCGACGCGCTGACCATGGACGTGACAGGTCCCTCAACAGCTTTAGCGATAATATTTGCTTTGGCATCACCCGTAGCAAGCAGAATGAGCTCACGGGATTGAAGAATGGTTCCAACACCCATGGTAATTGCTCGTAATGGCACTTTAGCCGGATTACCGTCGAACATACCCGCGTTTTGCGTACGCGTCATGGGCGTCAGACACTTGTCTCGCGTTCTGGACATGAGTGAAGAGACAGGCTCATTAAAACCGATGTGCCCAGCGACACCGATACCCAATAATTGTGTATCGATCCCACCTACCTCAGTAATCAGTTGCTCATATGAATTTGCTGCCTGAGTTAGATCATCGGCATACCCGTCAGGCATGTGTGTGTTGATCATATCGATGTCGATTTTTGAGAAAAAGTGCTTCTGCATGTAGTAACTGTATGAATTAGGGTCATCAGGTTTGAGCCCGATATACTCATCCAGATTGAAAGTATGGACTTGCTTGAATGAGGGACCACTGGCAGCCAACTTTTCGTACACACGTTCCATGGTCCGACCGGTCGCCAAGCCCAGCACTGCCTTTGGGTTCTGCCGAACTCGATTCTCCAATAGTCTAGCCACCAGCGATACGGCCTGTTCTGCGCTGGGTTGTATGATCACTTCCATTCTAGGCACTACCCATTATCTGTTGCTTACTCACTCGGGAATCCGGCTCTCTGCTTTGCCGAAGGCGAGCAGATATAAATCTATGATTACCTGCGTTTTCATACTTCGACAGGCTGCAACTTCAACGACTAAACAGCAAGCACCTGCTACAAGGGCTGACACTTGAGTTGTTTTGTTTTGTGTGAAGATCATGTTGGCCTGATCGATTTATGCATCAAAGTACCAGATTAGTAGCGATATATATTGTCGTGGCACAACACTGTGTTCGCTCCTGCGTCGTTAAATTGAATGGCTCAAACTGCCCCAGTTGACTGGGGACAGCACAGCAAATTTATTCTTAATCCTTTGAGATCAATCACCTAGACAGATTTGGCGATGGTGAACTAGCGCCATCCCCAGCATACTGGGGCAGTTTGGGATTGTTATTGATAGACATTTACAAGCTGCTAGGTACACACCTATGATGGATTACGTGCGATTAGGCATTTTTTAACAAGGAATGAGAGCACCATGAAAAGAAGACAATTTGTAAAAACTGGCCTGGCCAGCGCAGCGGCGGTATCAGCAACTGCCATCACCGCCCCGGTCATTGCTCAGGATGTTCGCCAATGGAAGTTGGTAACAGCCTGGCCGAAAAACCTGCCCGGACCCGGTGTTGCCGCTCAGATGCTGGCAGACAGAATTACCGCTTTGTCCGGCGGGCGTATCGACGTTAAACTCTACGCGGCGGGAGCGCTGGTGCCCGGGCGTGGTGTTTTTGATGCAGTGTCAGAAGGCACCGCAGAGCTTTATCATGCAGTCCCTGCCTATTGGGGCTCGAAATCGAAAGGTATCCTTCTGTTCGGCTCTCAACCTTTTGGACTGCGTGCTGACGAGCAGTTTGGCTGGATGGCACATGGAGGAGGGCAGGCACTCTATGACGAGATGTACGCGCGCTTTGATATCAAGCCTTTTTTATGTGGAAACTCTGGTCCGCAGTGGGCAGGTTGGTTCCGTGATGAAATCAAATCCGTAGAAGACTTAAAGGGTCTGAAATTCCGTACCACGGGTCTTGCATCCGAAATGGCGACAAAATTGGGAATGGCGTCTGAAGCCATGAGCGGTCCTGCTATGTTTCAGGCCATGCAAACCGGTGCACTTGATGCGGGCGAATTTATAGGGCCTTGGACTGATTCGGCCTTAGGCTTCTACCAGATCGCGAAGAACTATTACTGGCCGGGCGTAGGCGAACCTTCATCAGCGGAAGAGTGTGGCGTCAACCGGGAAGTGTTTGACGAATTGCCAGATGATCTAAAGCAAGCTGTTTCATTTGCCTGTGAGAGTTTATACAACCCGGTATGGACTGAATACACAACGAAGCATGCGCAAGCATTACAAGCCTTAGTCGCAGAGCAAGGTGTACAAGTACGGCAATTACCCGATGATGTTGTCGCCGCCATGGGGGCCGCAGCAATCGAAGTTATGGATGAATTACGCCAAGACGACGATGAACTGGTAAAACGCATTACGGAAAGCTATCTTGCTTATCGTGATTTAGTGGGTGGGTATATGAGTTATGCAGATAACGGGCAGATGAATGCGCGTGCTGGCGTGCTGGGTTTTTAGACGTCGGTCGGCGTTGTCCAGATGGAGAAATTTGCTAACCTGCTCGACAGTTTCAACACGTACGTAGCCATCGCAGTGCGATGGCTTGTACTCTTGATGGTGCTAGTGCAGTTTGCCATTGTGGTGGGCCGTTATGTTTTCGGTGTTAATTCTATTGCACTGCAGGAAAGCGTTCTTTATTTGCATGCCAGTCTATTCATGCTGGCTGCCGGCTATACACTTCTGGTTAATAAACATGTGCGTGTGGATGTGTTCTATGCCAGAGTCAGCTCAAAAACGCGCGATTATATAGACATCATTGGACATATCGTTTTTCTTATACCCATGATGCTTGCCGTGTTGTACTGGTCCTGGCCATCAGTGATCAACTCCTGGAAAATTCTCGAAGGGCCAATTTCTGTGGGTGGTATCAAAGCGGTATTTCTGATGAAATCTTTGATACCTGCATTCTGCGTGCTTGTGCTGTTGCAATCCTTTGCGATACTAATACGCCTGTTATCGCGACGTGTTTCGCGGTGAGCGAGTACCTGGATATACTCATGTTTGCGGCTTTGATTGTCGCGATCCTTTGTGGTTTCCCCGTCGCATTCAGCATCGGTGGTGTTGCTGTGCTATTTGCATTCATCGGATCCCTGCTGGGAGTGATGGACATCTCTTTATTAGGCGCAATGAGTCAGCGCATATTCGGTCTGTTGAGCAACTCGGTACTGATTGCTATCCCGTTATTCGTACTGATGGGAGCCATACTCGAGAAGAGTCGTATCGCTGAAGAATTGCTGGATACTATGGGGCGTCTGTTCGGTCAACTGCGCGGCGGGCTGGGAATCTCAGTCGTTCTTGTGGGTGCACTGCTGGCAGCTTCGACGGGTATTGTGGGCGCGACCGTGGTTGCTATGGGAATGATTGCCCTGCCAACGATGCTTCGCAGTGGATATGATGCACGCGTCGCTTCCGGGATTGTATGTACTGCGGGTACGTTAGGCCAAATCATACCACCTTCTACCTTGTTGATAATTCTGGCAGAGGTGATGTCAAACGCGTTTCAACAGGCACAGTATGAACAAGGCAAGTTTTCGGTTATTGCAATATCGGTTGGTCAGTTCTTCGCAGCTGCTATCGTACCTGGATTGATACTGGTCATTCTGTACCTGATCTACATCCTCGTACTGGGCCTTGTGAGACCGCAAGACATGCCACCAGTATCAGATGACCTTGCCAAACCCTCAGCATATGAGGTCACAACAGCCGTGATACCGCCGGTGCTGCTTATAGTTGCAGTCCTTGGTGCAATACTAGGGGGCGTTGCAACACCAACGGAGGCGGCGTCAGTGGGCGCTGTAGGTGCTTTGCTTATGGCAGGACTTCGATTAGCATATCAGCGTCGTATTATGTTGATTGGTACGATTGCATTGGGTGTACTAGGAGTAGTGGCAGGGGTGTTTCCTGTGCGTTTGCAGAGAGATGATCTGGATTCAATCGCTTTGCTAGCAGGTGTTTTTTATATCTTACTAACGATCATCGCTGCCATTGCTTTATTGCTGGCTCTCAAAGCTGTATTCAAACAAAAGATCATTCACGATGCTGTCACATCGACCATGACGATGACGTCAATGATCTTTGCTACCATTTTGTCAGCCGGAATTTTTTCGTTAGTGTTTGTAGGTCTGGGCGGCGAAGAACGTGTGGCTTCGATTCTCAGTAGTATGCCTGGTGGTGCTACAGGTGCCCTGATATTTTGTCTTGCGTTTGTTTTTATTCTGGGCTTCTTCCTGGATTTTGTCGAGATTTCCGTTATCGTTCTGCCACTTATAGTCCCGCCACTAATTTTAATGGGGCATGACCCCATCTGGCTGGGAGTTCTCTTGGCTATAAATCTACAAACCAGCTTTCTGACTCCGCCGTTCGGTTTTTCTCTGTTTTACTTGCGGGGTGCTGCACCCAAGACAGTATCCACCCTGCAGATCTACGCAGGAGTAATGCCGTTCATTGGCTTGCAGCTAATAGGGATTGCGATTGTCTGGATGGTGCCGGGTGTGTCTACCTGGCTACCGGGACTTCTTTTTTAAGATAAACAACGCCTCTAACGAGACTGGATGAGTACAGTTTTCACTCAATCCATCCATTTATATCGGTGGCATCAAACGCTTGTTATATCAGCAGCATCAAACGCATCTGCATAGCTAAACAACGCAGGCTGTCCATTGGTATGCCAGAACATAACACGACGGCTCTCCAGACTACCAGGGGCCGATGGGGATACGGAATTTATCGTACGCTAAGGGTCGCCAGCACGATGCTTGTCCCAATAAAACTACAGTTTGATTTGGACAAAATACCGCTGAGTAGAAACAGGGCTTGCAGGGGTGTGAATCCTCAAGGGTTCAATTGGGACACAAGTTCAACACTCTACAGCGGACATTCAAACGTTCATTTTGAGCGTGAGCTATAGTTTCTGTTCGGCCAATGGCGGTCATTGGAATAGTGATTGGTTTTGCACGTACCCAATAGAGGCGAAATGAGTAACAGAATTAAGGCGTTGGAAGGAATAAAGAAATCATCTGGCACGGAACTCGGTGAGGAAGGGATTGACCTGTTT
>JBGCEO010000057.1:0-3312 GCA_045106475.1 Granulosicoccus sp. | reverse complement strand
GCAGGTCTTAGAGTACCCGATGATATATCGGTGGTGGGTATCGGTGATTTCAAGGGTTCGTCCGCGATAGAACCCCCACTGACAACCGTGCGCCTGCCTGCCCGCCGAATCGGTCAGCTAGCTGCAGAAGCACTGATCAAGAAGCTTATACGTAAAGATGCTGCTGACATGGTTGATACTATGATTCCAACCCAACTGATTATTCGCGAATCCACTCGGCAAGCATAAACCGCCCCAGTTGGATGGTGATAGAAACTGCCCCCAGCATGCTGGGGCAGTTTCAAGCTGTTCAGGAGACTGACTTGGATTTTCCAAACAAACGCTTGCTCTTGCCTTTCTTGCCAACTGCCACGCCATCGTTGCTCAGTTGTGCCGGCGGTGCAGATTTGGGCGGATCGTCCTCAGCGTCAGACACCGGGATAAATTCTGCATCAACAAAGTCCATTTCTTTTGGACCCTGAGACACGAGATCCATAACGCGCCGAGTCTGTCGCCAGCGCAATAGATAGCCTCCCATGGCGCCACCTGCAGTCGTGATGGTAAGTAGTCCCAGCGTCAACAACTCGGTTATCAGCATGATAACGCCCAGGCCGGTCAACCCCATGAAAGCCAAGCCAACCTTCATATTCGCCCTGCGACCGACACTCCGTTCCTGCTTGATAATCTCCTTATGAGTTTGCCGTACCAGTTTTTCACGCTCCGAATGAGCACGTTCCATGATTTGCGCTTTGTCCGCGCTTGCTTGCTCCAGCGCATCTGAACGCACCCTTTCTATCTCTCGGTTTAGGCGTTCTCTCTCTGCGAAATGTGCTTCCCGAAGTTTTCCATGGCGCTTCTCGGACTCCATGCGACCGAGTGTCGAGAGCCACAGAGCGGTGATACAACCGATGAAAATCGCCGGGAGCCCCGCCCGCAACACGATCTCTTCCAGTGAGCCACTACGATTGACCCAGAAAAGCGCTAGCGTCACCAGTTGAACGAGCACAATACCCGGAAAGTAGCGCAGCATAATTTGCTCTCTAAATTGAACAGAATGATGGTACACCAGATGCGCAGGTATACTAAGCTTTTAACCGGATAGTTCAAGCTCCTGAGCATGAGCATTGATGCCTACCTACTCACTCGGCACTGGCGCGATACCCATCGCGGCATCGAACTATCGCTTTGGGCAATTTCCGAACAAGGCCCGGTTAACGTTCTGTTTTCCAATCAACAAGCGGTTTGTTTTATTGAACGGGATATAGAGTTTCCATTGCCAACGGGGATCGAACGCAAACCGTTGGATTTACGCCTGCTTCATGGCGCTGCGGTGGATGGATTGTACTGCCACAATCAACGCGATCTGCAACAACTAAAACAATCTGATTTGCCTCTGTGCGAGTCTGATGTAAAACCGGTTGATCGCTTTCTTATGGAACGCTTCATTCGCGCAGGCTTTTGCATCGACGGCGCAATTGAACAGCGCAATGGTTATCTCCAGGTACATCACCCGCGTCTGCAGGCAACAGAGTACTCACCCACCTTTGTTTGTGTTGCGATTGATATCGAAACCCGGGGACATTCGAAACAACTCTATTCCATCGCGGCAGCTACTATGGGTTCTGACAAAGCCGACGATTCGGTGGTGTTTATGATCGGTGATGCGCAAGCGCAAGAGAAAGGGCAAGAGCAAGAGCAAGGGCAAGAGCAAGGGCAAAAGCAAGGGCAAGTGCGAAACAACTACACCTTGATCTACAAAGATAATGAAAAAGATCTTTTACAAGCGTTCTTTGCATGGATTGCAAAAGTTGATCCTGACATCATTACCGGTTGGGCCGTGGTCAACTTTGACTTGAACTTTATTGATTCAAAATGCCGCGCGCTTGGCATACCATTTTCGCTGGGTAGAGCTAATGAAACTGCCGCCGTTCTTCAGCCGGGGAATCCTGGATCACCTCGCATAGCCCGCATACCCGGTAGAGCGGTATTCGATGGAATCGACTTACTAAAAGCCGGATTCTGGGCGTTCGACAGTTTCTCTCTCGATAATGTGTCACACGAACTACTCGGTGTAGGGAAGTTGATCTCGTCAGATCAGGACAAAGTGGCCGAGATCAATCGACTCTTTAAAACCGACAAGCCAACACTGGCTGACTACAACATTCGCGACTGTACACTTGTAAACGAAATTTTTATAAAGGCAGATTTGATTGCGTTTGCTTTGCAGCGCGCTAATCTGACGGGCCTGGCACTGGATAGACTTGGTGGATCGGTGGCGGCGTTCGATAATTTATATCTACCACGCTTGCATCGAGCAGGCTTTGTAGCACCTGATGTCAACAATCGCAGTGATGCACCCGGTAGCCCGGGTGGTTATGTCATGGATTCAACACCGGGGCTTTACCACAATGTACTGGTGCTGGATTTTAAAAGTCTGTATCCAAGCATTATCAGAACGTTTTTTATTGATCCAATGGGGCTGGCTGATCCTGGAGATAATCCTCTGCCAGGTTTTGTGGGTGCTCACTTTTCTCGCGACAAGCATATTCTGCCAGGTTTGATAGAAGAGTTATGGGCCGCACGTGATGAGGCCAAGAAAACCAACAACGCGCCCTTGTCACAGGCGATCAAAATAATCATGAATTCCTTTTATGGTGTACTGGGCACCACTGGCTGTCGTTTCTATAGTCAGCAGTTAGCCTCGAGCATTACGCGTCGAGGGCATGAAATCATTACCCAATCCCGTGACTGGATCGAAGAGCAGGGATATGCCGTTATTTACGGTGACACGGATTCTGTGTTTGTACACGTGGGTGACTCCACGGAGTTTAAACAATGCCAACAAATCGGCTTGCAACTTATGCAGGATTTGAACACCTGGTGGAGTAAGGAAGTGCAATCACGCTATGAGATTAAATCTCATCTCGATGTTGAATACGAAACACACTACACGCGCTTTCTCATGCCCACGGTAAGGGGTATGCCAACAGGCAGTAAAAAACGTTATGCAGGATTAACGCAGAGTGCCGACCAAAAAGAACCGACTCTGGTGGTCAAGGGCCTTGAAGCCGCACGTACGGATTGGACACCACTTGCCCGTAATTTTCAACGAGAGCTGTTTCGGCGTGTATTTCTTGAGTTGCCGTATCAGGAATTTATAAGAAACACGGCGCAAGATCTGCACGACGGAACTTTAGACGAGCAGCTGGTTTATAAAAAGAGAATTCGTCGGGCTCTTGGCGATTATCAGCGCAATGTACCACCGCATATACAAGCAGCTAGAAAACTGGAGCGCAGTGGGCGAAGCATAAGCTACATCATTACCAGAAATGG
>JBGCEO010000056.1:0-20001 GCA_045106475.1 Granulosicoccus sp. | reverse complement strand
TGTCCAAAACCTATGAGAACTTTGATCAATCAAAGAACGGCTCGGACACGGTTGTATACTGTCACGGGACTCTCAGCGGTGTATGGACAGATAGTTCCACTTTCTCTGGTATCCGCTTTGTCGATCGATTTGTTTTATCTGGTGGTTTAATACAATCTCAATACGTATGGAATGATCTAGCTGAGTCTATGGCTCAAGGGGTGTGATCGCTCTACTTTATCTACTTGACTGCATGCTTCGTATAAAATTTTCAGCGCTGTCTAACAGCAGGGAATTATGCTCGACAGTCGATAATGAAAAACGTACGAAGCGCTCCAATCCTGCTTCGCGCGTCTGGTTAACCACTATCCCTGTATCATCAAAGAGATGATTTGAAAAACTGTCGGCTAGCTCGCTGTTGCTATTGGGTGGAGCAACCAATAAAAAATTTGCACTGCTTGGTATGACATCAAATTCTAGTGAAGTAAGGGCGGCAGCAACCCGCTCTCTTTGTGCAATGATGGTATCCACACGTTGCTTGATGAGAGGCATCTCATTGAGTGCAGCCAGTGCTCCGGCCTGGGCGGCGGCATTAACTGAACCCATGCCGCGAGCTGCGTTTATCGAGGGAATTGTCCATGCAGGTGCATGGCACCAACCCACGCGTAAACCTGCTAATCCAAATGCCTTTGAGAATGTCTGGGTGACTATGATGTTGTCGAATTGTGAGGCAATGTCATGAACTCTGGCGGCGTAGGATTCGTTTGCAAATTCTGCGTAGGCCAGATCCAGGACCAATAAGATATCACTGGGTAGGCACTTAGCCAATCGGTGAAGCTCTTGCGCACTAACCATTGTGCCAGTGGGGTTGTTAGGGTTGGCAATAAAAACGATTCGCGTTTTGTCGGTAACCGCTGCCAGTACATCGTCAACTTGAGTGGTAAAGAAACGCTCCTTAGCCTTTACCAGGCTTGCGCCCACTCTGTTGGCTACAATTGGAAATTGAATATAACCAAATTCAGACACTACGATTTCATCGCCACTGCGTGCAAAGCATCTGCCGATAATATCAAGAAGTTCTTCGGAACCGTTACCACAGACAATCCGTTCCGGGTCAAGCTTGTACTGCATCGCAATGGCTTCTCTAAGCAATACGCAGGATGGATTTCCATAGCTGTTAGCGCTTGCTGTGGCGAGGTCAATAGCGCTGGCTACCGACTCGGGCGGCGGAAACGGAAGTTCATTGAACCCAAGATTGATAATCGTTAAGCCTTTGGGCTGCGCTCTTGACTCACGAGGTCGAATAGTCAGTGGCTGTATATAGCTCACAGGCCGTTGGTCAGCCATCTTCAGAAACTATCGTTTGTGGGCGGCGTTCTGCCAGGATATCTATTTCAAAGCTGAAGACCAGCTCGCCATACTGATTGTAGGCTTCATTTCGACTACGAATGATTCCCCACTTCTCACGAATCACCTTGTCTGGTTTTTCGATGATCTCATAGGTATAGGTTAGGTTATGCCCCGGACGCACTGGTTTAATCCATTTCATGTTGCGAAATCCGATGCCGGCACCGTTTCTGCGGCCATCGTAAACAGCAGTGGCATATCGTTCCATATAATTAACCATCAAATTCATCCATATGGCGCACACATGCCATCCTGAAGCTACCAGACCCTTGTAGAGATCGTTGCGCGCTGCATCATGATCGATATGCATAGGATGGGGCGCATAGGCTTTACCAAAGTCAATGATTTCTTTCTCACCGAAGGTGTGGTTGCCAAATACATGAAACTCGCCGACTGGTATATCTTCGAACCATCTGGAACGAAAGTACTGTTTTTCAGTCATGGCTCACTCCATCTGGCTGGCACTTGATGAGTACGTTAGTTGCAAGTTTGATAACACTTTTATCGTGTTGATTTTTTACATCAATACTGCAGTCTGCTACGCCGTATCCATTGTGCTCATTCGAGAGTTGAAGGTCTGTGATTGTGATACTGGCCGTAAGGGTGTCATTGGCGAACACCGGCATGAACCATCTCAGTGATTCAACACCCGATGAACCGGAGGAAGGAATACCCTCTCTGTTCATCGTGTCGACAAACAAGCGCATCATCAATGCGCATACTTGCCAGCCACTGGCACAGTGCCCTCCAAAGATGGAGTCTTCGGCAAACACCGGGTCGAGATGGTAGGGCTGCGGATCAAAATCGCGAGCGTAATCTATGATGTCCTGTGCGGCTATCTGAATCGCCCCAGTGGTGAACACCTGACCTGCTTTGAGATCATTCCAGTAAATCATTTTTTCAGACTCAGCTAATTCATTTGTGTTTCAAATTTCCCTGGCAGGGAAACTTCGAGTATTTCAAGATCATTTGAGCAGTCTGTGTAGCGATGGGTAAATGCAGGCGGGATAACAAAAGCGTCACCCGCTTCGAGTTGATTGGCGCTTCCATTTTCTCCAAGCAACGTCATGCTGCCCTCGAGAACATAGGTAAAAAGAATGTCACTATTGTGTTGGCTGAATTCGGTAGCGTTGCCATTGAATCTTGCCACGACGGCATTGGCAACCTCGTTTGTCGCATCGACAATTCCTGTTTCTCTGCAGTCAAAACCGTTTAGCCTAAAGGAAAGCCAGTCAGCATCTGCGGCTTTGGCGTGACAAAAACGCTGGCCACCAAAGAGCCGCTCAGGGTTGAAGTCTGGTGTTGGCAGGCTCATCGCATGATCGATAGTGGTTTCGTGTTCAGCTGGCACACCTATCTCCACCACTTCAAGCTTATCCGAGGATTCAAGTACTCGGTGTCGTATTTCAGGGGGTTGGATGACACAGCCACCTGCTTCAAGAACAAAGGGCTCACCTTGATCTTCATAAACCAGTCGTACCCAGCCACGGTAGCAATAGATAAGCTGAAATCCGATAGTGTGGTAGTGGACCATGTCCGGTACGGGTCCACCTTCTGGTATTCGGATATGAGAGGCAATAATGGCACCGCCCAGTCGATCGGGTACCAGGTCTCTGTAGTGCATACCTGCACGTCCAATAACCCAAGGTGCACCGTCGCGTAATCGTCTGACTGAAAAAGAATGCCGGGTTGGTGGCTGCACCAGTGGAGAGGCTGCACAAGCGACCTCAATCCTGCAACCGTTAGGTGCCATCAGTTCGGTAGCACCGCCTGCGAAATCTTCTGGATTCTCACATAATAGTCTGATGGTGAGCGGTGGCGCATCATAACCCCTCTCTAGACGCAGGCAGAGTCCGTGTCCGCTCAGTATGGCAACGGCCGGATCATCCGCCGGGAAGATCTTGTTCAGTCTGAAGCCCAGTGTATTCTGAAAGAAGGGTAAGTCCAGTTTAAGATCGCTACTAGGCAAACGAATTTCGGCCGATGCTATTGTGTCGGTTTGTGTTTCTGGCAGATCAACGCTGTTCATTGTTGAGTCTTACGTATTGGCACGGATGTGATAGGGATAGTGATCTCACTGTATTCCTGATGTATAGCTCATTATGAACAGTAGCCCTTTTTCCTTATCTCTGTAAACCGCAGCCTTGATTTCCAGGTGGGATGGGTTTATTCAGTCTCAGCCAGCAGAGCAATCCTATATAGTGTCAGTCGTCATTTCAGATATTGTTCAGGTATGAAGACGCAGGCCACGCTGGCTGAGAAAATAATTGCCCGGGCGGCAGGTTTAGATAGCGTTTCGCCCGGTGAATTGGTAACCGCCAAAGTGGATCTAGCGATGATTCACGATTCAGGGGGCCCTCGCCGTGTTGCTCCCATTCTCGAGCAATTGGGTTGTGGCTTGTTCGACTCATCAAAAGTCATTTTGATATCAGATCACTTTGTTCCGGGCGATACTGCTGAAGGTGCCCAAATTCTTAGATTTACGCGCGACTGGGCTAAACAGCAGCAGCTTACATTCCATGATGAGCAGGGTATCTGTCATGTGGTATTGCCCGAACGTGGCCATTTAAAGCCCGGGATGTTTGCCGTAGGGGGCGACAGCCATTCACCCACTGGCGGGGCCTTCGGTACCTATATGTTCGGCATTGGCGCGACTGACATGGCGGGTGTGCTTGCAACAGGTGAGATATGGCTCCAGGTACCTGGCACCATATTGCTTGAGTGGCGTAATGTACTGTCACAGGGTGTCTGTGCGAAAGACATGATGTTGTTCCTCTGTGGGCAGCTGGGTATGGATGGCGGACAATACCAGGCCGTTGAATATTGTGGATCCGCCGTTACAGCCTTGCCCATGCAGGAACGTATGACGTTGTCGAATATGGCTGCAGAGTTAGGTGCACAGGCAGGTCTTGTGGCTCCGGATAAAACAACCGAGAACTACCTGCAAGCAATTGGCGTTGAGACTGGTAATTGGCAATCATGGCAGACCGATCCAGGTTGCAAGCTGCTGGAGCATCATGTCTTTGATGCCGCTGAGCTTGCGCCTCAAGTCGCAGCACCTCATTCTCCTGCTAATGCAATGGCAGTTACTGATGCTCCAGTGACAGCTATCGATGTAGCCTATATTGGTGCTTGCACGGGAGCCAAGTATGTTGATCTAAAGGCAGCTGCAAAGATCTTGTCTAAACACTCTTTAGCATCCGGGGTAAAGCTACTGGTAGCGCCGGCCTCTCGACAAGATCAAGATCGCGCCACTAAAGAAGGGTTGATGAGTATTTTCGAATCCGCGGGCGCTAGAGTGTTGCCCAATGCCTGTGGCATTTGTGCAGGATATGGAACCGATCGTTTAGCTGCTGGCACCACTTGTTTATCTTCAACAGCGAGAAACTTCAAGGGTCGCATGGGGGATCCGGAGTCTCAGGTATGGCTTTCGTCTGCGATGACAGTCGCTGCATCTGCCATAACAGGCAAGATTACTGATCCCAGAGAGTTTTTATCGACTGGTGAGCAGGGCATATGACAGGTCGAATATTTTTATTTGGCGACAGTATCGACACCGATCAACTGGCTCCGGGTCAATACATGAAAGGTGGTATTAGTGAGCTTGCTGCTCACTGCCTCGAGGGGGTTCGTGCTGATTTCGCGCAACGTGCAGGTACGGGTGATTTAATTGTGGCGGGGAGCAATTTTGGCCTTGGCTCATCACGTGAACAAGCAGCCGAAGCGCTTAGATATCTTGGGATTAGTGCGGTGATAGCTAAATCTTTCGGTGGGATTTTCTATCGCAATGCCATCAACCTGGGCCTGCCAGTCTTAATCGCAAAAGACATAACGCTGGTCAATGATGGAGATAGGGCTGAGCTGGATATCGAACGCGCGCAATTATCGATTTGTATTTCGGATGCATATGAACATCGTTTGACCATCTCTCTGCAGCCCATAGCCTCTAACATCCAGCAGATACTCAGTGATGGTGGCCTGGTGGCTCATTTGAAAAAACGTTTCGAGTCTGAAAGAGCTGAGAATAAATAAGCATGAGCTTGAAAAATCGATTGCAGCAATCCTCGATCCTGTTAGCGCCCGGTATATGTAATGCATTGACGGGGCTTATTGCGCAGCAAGCGGGTGCTCAAGCCCTGTATCTATCAGGGGCCGGTGTGGCCTATACGCAGTTTGGCCGACCGGATATCGGTCTTGTATCTATGAGTGAGGTAGCGGATACGATTGCTTGTGTTCGAGATAGGGTCGATCTACCGTTGATTGTCGATGCCGATAATGGATTTGGTAATGCTATGAATGTACAGCGTACTGTGCGTGTGTTCGAACGTATGGGCGCTAATGCTTTACAGCTTGAAGATCAGGGTATGCCCAAACGTTGTGGTCATCTGGACGGTAAGTCTTTGATCAGTCAAAATGAGATGGTGGGTAAAATCCATGCGGCTTTGGATGCAAGACTTAGCAGCGAGACTTTGATCATTGCCAGAACGGATGCACGAGCTGTGGAGGGATTGGATGCAGCACTCGAACGAGCCGATGCTTATACCAGTGCCGGGGCTGATGTGTTGTTTGTAGAAGCACCTCAATCAGTGGATGAAATCGAATTGATAGCTAAATCGTTTGCGCATCGCCTGCCTATCATGGCCAACATGGTAGAAGGGGGTAGAACACCGATACTCAATGCTAAGGGATTGGAGAAGCAAGGTTTTCGTTTGGTTATTTTTCCAGGTGGCGTTGTCAGGGCAATGGCAATGACTGCAGGTGACTACTATACGAATCTGCTTTCGCAGGGGTCTAATGATGCATTTGCAACTCGCATGTATGATTTTGATGGGCTCAATGAGGTAATAGGTACGCAAAGCCTGTTGGCAGAAGGCAAACGCTACAGCGATAGTGAATCATGAGCTCAATTGATGCAGTCACACTGGCGATTTTAAATGGGCGGCTAGAGCAAATTGCCGACGAAATGGATGCCACTTTGTTCAGGTCGGCCTTTAATCCGATTATTGCTGAAGCTCATGATGCCTCTCATGGTATCTACGATGCGCACAGTGGAGACACTCTAGTCCAGGGCAAGTCAGGACTGCCTATCTTTGTTGGAGTAATGGCTTTCGCAGTGAAGGCCGTCATCGACAAGGCAGCATCAAGTGGAGGCGTGCATGAAGGTGATGTATGGATATTCAATGACCCCTACGATGGAGGCACGCATTTATCCGATTTTCGTCTGATAAAACCCATATTCCGTAACGGTGTTGTTTTTTGCTATCTGGCATCTGTTGGGCATTGGCATGATGTGGGTGGCAATGTACCTGGCAATTACAATCCAGCGGCTACCGAGTGTTTTCAGGAGGGGATGCTGATACCACCTGTTAAATTATATGATCGAGGTGAATATCGACAAGACATCGTTGATATTCTTTCGGCAAATTCTCGATTGCCGATGTCTCTCTACGGTGATTTGAATGCACAAATCAATGCTCTGGATTTAGGCGAGAAACGTATGTTGGCCTTGCTTGACGAGTATAAAGACGAAACCGTAGCACTTGCACTGGCCGAACTTAAGCTGCGAGCAGCTCGTTTGATGCGTGCGCAAATCAGCTTATTGCCAGATGGAACGGTTAGCGCTGAGGATTTTTTGGACAATGACGGTATCGTTGATGAACCACTGAAAATAGCGTTGGATCTGACCATAGATGATGATCAAATGATCATGGACTTTTCCCGCTCGTCCGGGGCTTGTGCAGGACCCGTAAATATCTCTAGATCGACAACCATTGCAGCCTGTTATGTTGCCTTGAAGCATGTGTTTGGCGATGTACCTGCAAACGCCGGTGTACTGGATCCCGTCTCGTTTCGTATTGAAGATGCATCTCTACTATCTGTCAAGGCACCCAAGCCTGTGGGTGGATATACAGAAACCATTTTGCGTTTGATCGATGTCGTGTTCCAGGCCATTGCGCAGATAGCGCCTGACTCAGCCATGGCCCCTGCTTACGGCACCATCAATGCCTTGTCGCTGGCAGGTCATCGTCAGAGTGGGCAGCGATGGGTCATGTTTTCCTTCTTCGGTGGCGGGCATGGTGCACATGCAATTGACGATGGTTTGAATCACGGCAATGCACCCATTTCAACTGCGACAATTCCACCTCTCGAAATACTGGAGGCTGCCTATCCTGTGCAATTCAAACAGTGGGCCTTGCGTGAGGATTCAGGCGGTGCAGGTGAGAAGCGTGGTGGGCTTGGCGCTGTGTATGAGATCGAATTACTAGAAGAAAATGCTGATGTATTTCTTTTTGGCGAACGTGGTAAGTTTGCGCCACCTGGTGTGGTGGGCGGAAAGGCCGCAGCGGCAAACCGCTTCTATTATGAACAAGACGATGCCGTTCATTCACCTCCGCTCGTATCGAAGATGGTTGGTATTCGTATTAGTCGCGGTCAATGCCTGCGGCTTGAAACACCGGGTGGCGGTGGATACGGAGACCCTTTAAAAAGAGATGCCTATGCCGTGGCGCTCGATGTGGCGAAGGGGTTTGTCAGCCGGCAGTCTGCGGCTGCAGACTACGGCGTTTTACTGGACGACGATAACTGCGTCGATGCCGATGCAACTGAACGTCAGCGAAGTAGTATCAGTGCAGACCTTGACTCTACGGATAATTCACTATGAGTCAGTCCAGGTTTGTTATTGGTGTTGATGTGGGGGGCACGTTCACTGATGTGTTTGTTCTTGATGAGTCAACGGGCGAAGTGGTCACGGCGAAAGTGCCTTCTACACGAGGTGATCAATCACGAGGGTTCATTGCAGGCCTTCATGAGTTGATAACGGATTTTAAAGATATCAGCACGGTGGTGCACGGAACCACTGTTGGAACCAATGCATTGCTTGAGCGCAAGGGTGCACATACTGGAATCATCACGACGATGGGTTTTCGCGATGTCCTGGAAATGCGCAGACGTGATCGGCCGGCAACCTGGGGCTTGAAAGGATCCTATACCCCGGTAGTTGATCGCAACGATCGACTCGAGGTGGCTGAGCGTGTGTTGGCAGATGGCACCTTACTTACGCCTGTCGAGCAAATACAACTACAGGAACAAGTTGATACCTTGATTGCCAATGGCTGTGAATCGGTTTGTGTATTTTTCATCAATGGATATGCAAACAATGAAAACGAGCGACGTGCTGTGGAGTTTGTGCGCTCCGCATGGCCCAACAAGTACGTGACTCAGGCTACTGAAATCTTACCCGAGATACGAGAGTTCGAACGATTGTCTACCGCTACGCTTAATGCCTATCTGCAACCTGTTGTTTCAAGCTACCTGGATCGTCTTGATCAGGGGCTTAGTGTTGAGGGTTTTGCGGGTGAACTATTGATTGTTCAATCGAATGGTGGAGTCATGGCGGTTGATACCGCAAAGCGATTTCCAGTTCGCACTGCTCTTTCCGGACCGGCTGCAGGCGTAATAGCTGCCTCGGCGATCGCATCTGCAGCCGGGTTTGAAAACATCATAACCTGCGACATGGGCGGTACATCGTTCGATGTGTCACTGGTTGCAAACGGACATGCCGCATTGGCATCGCAGACTTCCATTGATTTTGGCATGGTGGTTCGTACACCCATGATCGAGATCACCACCATTGGTGCTGGTGGTGGTTCAATTGCGTGGATAGATCAAAGCGGTATGCTGCAAATTGGTCCTGCATCGGCAGGGTCTGACCCCGGGCCGGTTTGCTATGGGCTGGGTAATGATCAACCCACCGTCACTGATGCCAATCTGGTGCTTGGCAGAATCAACGCTGATCGGCCTATCGGTGGGAAACTTTCCCGGCTTGATGTTGCCGCTGCCTACGTTGCAATTGACCAATGCATCGCTCAAAAGCTCCAGTTGTCAGTTGAAGAAGCTGCTGAGGCAATATTGAGGTTAACCAACGCGAAGATGGCAGGCGCAATAAGACTTGTATCGATAGAGCAGGGGCATGATCCGGCCTCGTTTGTTGCGATGCCGTTTGGTGGGGGTGGTGCTCTGCATACCGGTGCGCTGATAAAAGAAGTTGGTTTACGTTCTGCACTGGTGCCCAGATATCCCGGAGTCACCTCGGCGCTGGGTTGTGTGGTGGCTGACATGCGTCATGATCGAGTTCAAACAGTCAATCGACTTCTAGATCAGATTGACGTAACCGCACTGGACAATGAGATGTCCGGCGTGGCAGATGAAACCGAAGAGCAGCTTGATCAGGCGGGTGTGGCTTTTTCATCAGTGGTGCGGGAATTCAGTCTGGACATGCTATACCTGGGACAGACGCACACAGTATCTGTACCTTTAAAATTTGATCGTGGTCAGTTATCAGTAGCGATGATTGAAGATGCGTTTGATACTGCCTATCGAGAATCCTACGGCCGACTTCTCGTTGGAATACCCACCCGTGTTATGAATTATCGTGTGGCCGTTGTTGGAAAGCGTCCAGAATTGGATATGCGGGTGTTTGCACCGGATAAAGGCAAGAGCGCCGATGAATGTCTGCTAGGCACGCGAGAGGTGTTTGCAGATGCTCAGCACTTCACTGCTAATGTCTATGAAAGGCTTGAACTTGCTGTCGGAGTCTCGATAGCGGGTCCTGCCTTGCTTGAGCAGCCTGATACAACTATTTTTGTGGATCCCGGGCTCGCTGCCACTGTTGATGACTATGGCAATCTGTTGATTTCGCCTACCGGATCCAATTAATTAAAGCTGATGGAGTCCTATGAATCTCGAAAACTGTAGCCCTGTGCAAACCGCTTTGCTCATAGTAGATTTGCAAAACGACTTTCTACATGCCGATGGTGCCTATGGTCGAGCTGGACAAAAAAGTGATGCCATAGCCGTACTGCCGGAAAACGTGCTGCCAGTTGCAACGGCGCTCCGTGATAGGGGTGGTTGGGTCGTATCCACCCAGTTTACGCTGGTACCTGGTAAAGAGGGTCTGCCGTTTATCTCAGATCACCTGAAACAGCTACGCCCGTTTCTGGCTAAAGGTGATTTTAAACCGGGAGGCTGGGGGCATAGTCTGGTTGATGAGTTGCAACCGGCAGATTTGGTCGTGGAGAAAGTCGCCTACTCAGCGTTTTACATGACCCGAATGGAGTGGGTGTTAAGAAAGGCAGGCATAGAGAATCTGCTCATCTGTGGCATCGTTACTAATGGTGGAGTCGCCTCAACAGTTCGCGATGCTCATGTGAGAGACTTCAATACCATTGTGCTGGAAGATGGCTGTGCAGCCTTTTCAGCGAGTGTGCACGAACGAGCGATTGGTGATCTGTCCACGGTATCGTCGGTAATGAGCTGTGCAGAGGCGGCAGCAGTGATATCAGGTTAGGTAATAACAATCAAGAAAACGATATCAAGGCATCTCATCAATAGCATTACGTGAAAGTAGCTAACAACAAAGCATGGTGGTTAACATTGCCTGCGGTAGCCGTGTTGTTTTTTGTTGGCGTCATTCCGCTGATGACCATCATTAACTATTCCTTCCACGATATATTCACCCTGCCTGACAAACACTGGATTGGATTTGAATGGTATGCCGATATCATTCGATCTGAACGCTTCCATAACAGTTTTTTCAGAAGCCTGTCGTTCTCGTTTATCGTATTGGCGATCGAGATTCCACTTGGCATTGCAATAGCGTTGTCTATGCCCAGAAAAGGGATAGGGGTGTCTATCTGCCTTGTGTTTTTTGCCCTGCCGCTATTGGTTCCATGGAACATGATTCCAATCATGTGGTTGAGCATGTTTAATGCAGAGACCGGCGTTGTTGCCAAAGCCCTGGCATTCCTGGGTGTATCGGTTAACTGGAAACTGAATCCAGTGCATACCTGGATAGTGATTGTTGTTATGGATGTTTGGCATTGGACGAGTCTGGTTGTCATTTTGTGTTACTCAAGCCTATCGACTATCTCGGCACCTTTTTATCAGGCAGCGGCCATAGACGGCGCGAATCGCTGGCAAGTTTTTCGTTATGTGCAATTACCGAAGATGCACGGTGTGTTGTTAATGGCTTTGCTATTGAGATTCATGGACAGCTTCATGATCTACACGGAAGCCTTTCGAATAAATGCTGGAGGACCCAGAAACGCTACCATGTTTCTGGCAATTGATCTGGGCGAAGAGATAGCCGCCTTCAACTACGGTCCGTCGGCAGCTCGATCAATAGTCTATTTTCTGATTGTACTCAGCGTGGCCTGGGCCTTCAAAACAGCTCTCGGTGGGCGTGATCGATGAGTCTGCTGTTCGAAAAAAATACCAAGGGCACCTTGTTAACATCTAATGCACGAACAAGGCAGGAAGATATCTTTTTCTCCTTAGTTAAGTTGATGTTGTTGCTACTGTTCGCTGTATTCGTTTTTCTACCTTTTTATCACGTTGTCGTGTTGAGTTTTCAATCCACCTTGTCTAGACCGGATATCGCCTCAGGTGATTTTTCCTGGGTGAATTACCAGAACATTTTCGCGAATGAAACCTTACGTGATGCGCTGATTAATTCGGTGAGCTATGTGTTGATCAACATTGCGGTCACCATTCCTGTTGCGTTTCCGGCAGCGTATGCATTTTCCAGATATTCGTTTGTAGGTGATAAGCACCTGTTTTTAGCATTCATCGTGTTTCGGATAACACCGCCAGTGGTTCTATCCATGCCTGTCTTTCAGCTCTTTGCGTCACTCGATCTGATAAATCAGGCTGCAGGTATTGCTCTGGCACACTGTTTGTTCAATATTCCAATCACCATCTGGATTCTTGAAAGTTTCATGTCAGCCATTCCTCGCGAATTGGATGAAACGGCTTTTATTGATGGCTACTCGATACCACGTTTTTTCTACAAGATCTTTGTGCCGATGATGATGCCGGGCATTGGTGTTGCGGCTTTTTTCTGTTTCATGTTCTCCTGGGTTGAGGTGGTCTTCGCTCGAGTGTTGACCATAACGAATGGTAAGCCGATTAGTATGGCCATCAACGCTTTGTTCAGCTTTAGAACTGATTTTGGTCTTATCATGGCTATGACGGTTGTGTCTTTGTTGCCGGGTCTCATCATGATCTGGTTTGTAAGAAATCATATCGCGCGTGGCTTTAAGATTGGCAGGCATGAGTAGGTCGTGATCAAAAACAGTGTCACAGGGGATGTCCAGGCTCCGAATGTTACTAAAGCTGCCCGTTCGCCAGTTTATTTTCAAGAATTCCCGCTACGCCATCCTTGGCGTTGTCCAGAGCTTGCGTAGTGGCGATTTTCTTTACATCGCTGTGCGCATTCCCCATAGCGACGCCTTCAGCAGCCCAGTTCAGCATTGGTAGATCATTCAGGTTGTCCCCGAATGCAATACTTTGATCTGAATTGAAGCCAAGTTCGGCAGCCACTCTTGCAAGAGCGGTGGCTTTGTTGACACCTCGTGCTGTTAACTCAACAAACGGGACTCCGGAGGTCGATACTTCAGCTTGACCTTCGATAAGCTGAGCCAACATTTTCTGTAGATCTCCACTTATAAGCTTCGGTGTTCTAGCGAAGAGCTTCATAACATCGTAGTGACCCAGTGGGGCGCTATCACCGCCTTGTTCCAACGTATGAGCCCCGCCTGCTTCATGGACGAACCTGTCCTCATAACGTAAGCCATGGACTGATTCCCAGCCAAAACTTGCGCAAGGTAGCTGTGCTGAAATTAACTCTCGTAAGTGCAAAGCCTGCTGCGCTGATAAGTGATTTGACCAGGACTTGACGTTGTTTTGCCGGTCATACTCGTAAGCACCATTTGAGCAGATGACTCTGGTGCAGGCTGGAACGGAGCTAATCACGGGTATTGCGGAATATGCGCTCCTGCCTGTCACAACCACAATGGCATGGCCGTGATTAGCAACTGCATGCAATGCGCTGCTTGTTCGCGCAGATACTCGTGCATCAGGGCCTAAGAGAGTGCCATCCAGATCTACTGCGATTAGTCTTTTGTCGTTCGACATTGCTTTAAGCTCGTTAGTTGCTTGCCAAGGTGTTGTAAATACGATCAATTACTTGCCGAACTTCAGGCACATGGCGTTCTTCGTGATGTGTAACCAGCCACTGCATGTGCTCCAGTTCTTCGATCTCATCTGATACTTGTTTGAGGTTCTCAAGCTTCGCTCCAACGAAGGTCGGCAGAACCATTTTTACTACGCCTGCCAGGGCCATATCCAGCGCATTTCGCGAGCTGGAGACCTCTATGCAAGGCGCTTCTTTGGTTTTCTCCTGAACCCAAAGCGCAGAGGGTGTGTTACTCAGTACTTTTGCCCAGGTGTTAATTTTTTTGCTCGAAGCATAGGTTGCAAAGCGGATCTTGTTGGTGTGTCGCCCGGCAAGGCTTATTTGGGTTGGACGTTGGTTTCTTATACCGATAATGGCTTCTCTGTGTGCAATGTCCAGCACATGATCGGCTGATATGAATTGTAAGGTAACTGACGTGCCGGAGATCAAGTCAGCGATGTGATTGCTCAAAAGATACGTTACCCAAGTACCAGCGGATATCTTTACTCTGCGAGTGGTGCTCCGTCTATCCAAATTGGTGATGGGACTAATGCTGTTTTCTATTGCACTGGCTGATTGCAGTAGTGCCTCACCTTGCTTGGTTAGTGAGTAGCCCCGTGGCAGACGAATAAACAATTCCTCTCCCACTCGCTCTTCAAGTATCAGCATGCGTCGCCCCAGAGTGGGGGCGCTTTTCCCGGTAATGTTGGCTGCAGCAGCGAGTCCGCCCTCGCGTGCCACAGCAAGAAACAGGCGCAGATCGTCCCAATCAAAGTTCGTTTCATTCATGAAATGAACGTTACATTCAAAACCATTGATAATGCAACGACTAAATGGTGTTATGGACGCATCTCCCACGCAGGTACACACTATGAAGTTTATTGATAAAGAGATTTCGCCCCTGGGCTTGGGCTGCTGGCCAATTGGCGGAAAGATGTTTGGTGCGGATGGACAATCTCTGGGGTATTCCAATTCCAATGATGACGAATCGATAAAAGCGATTCATGCAGCGCTGGACAATGGCATCACTCTGTTTGATACGGCGGCCGCCTACGGTGCCGGACACTCAGAGCGATTGCTTGCTAAAGGTTTGAAAAAACATCCTGATGCACTAGTGGTTACAAAAATTGGTATTGGTATCGATGAAAGTACAAAAACGCTAACCGGCGAGGAAGTGGGTACCGAATCAATCATGCCCGCCATCGATAACTGTTTAGCGCGTCTCGAACGTGAATCAATCGATCTGTTGCTGCTGCACCCTAACACCATACCACTTGAACAAGCCGGTGAGGTATTCGATGAGATGGGCAAGGCCCGACAGAGTGGCAAGCTTAGATCTTTTGGATGGAGTACTGATTACACTGCCAATGCAAAGGCGATGGCGGATCGAGATGGTTTTGTTGCGGTTGAGCATGCAATGCATGTGTTGATGGATGCGCGAGCTATGCAAAACTACCTACATGATGAAAATCTGTACGCACTTATTCGCTCACCACTAGCCATGGGGTTGCTCTCCGGTAAGTACAACGTCGAGTCGTCTTTGCCGGATAGCGATATTCGTGCAACCAATCAGGGTTGGGCGCAATACTATATTGATGGAAAACCGAATCCTAGATACATAGAGCTCTTTGACGCGGTGCGTGAGTTATTGCAAAGTGGTGGGCGAACACCGGTTCAGGGTGCGCTCTGCTGGCTATGGGCGAAGTCGCCCAACAACATCCCTATTCCTGGTGCGCGTACTGTCAAACAAGTGGAAGGGCTGGCTTCTGCAATAGAGTTTGGTCCACTGAATGATGAAATCATGACTGAGATTGAAACGCTCGTTGGTGGAGAGTTTGAAAGTGACGGCACTAGCGAGCGATAGACATAACCGCAGCAGGTCATTGGAGTTTGTCAACAGCTTACTTGTGCAGGCTATCTGTGTTTCAATGGGACTGGCTGATTATCTGCGAGTATCAACAGCTGTAGTGTCATGAATTAGTAGATGATCGATCAGTCGACACTCAGCAATAACATCGACATAGACAAGTCATCAATTAATTAAGTACATGTGGCCAAATAAAAAACTAATTGAGTTAACAGGTCTCGAGCATCCTATCATTCAGGCACCCATGGCCGGTGCAAGTGGCACTGCTATGGCGATAGCTGTCAGTGAGCAGGGCGCGCTGGGTTCCTTACCTTGTGCGATGTTGGATACCACCACACTAGATGCCCAAATAACCGCATTTCGAAAATCGTGTAGCAAGCCTGTTAACTTAAATTTTTTCTGTCACAAGGCCCAAACATCAGACGCTGGCATAAATGCCAAGTGGAAGCAGCAACTAACTCAATACTATGACGAACTAGAACTTGATTCGTCCCTGGATACTCCAGCTGCCTCTCGTAAGCCTTTTGATGAGGCAATGTGTTGCATTGTAGAAGAACAAAAGCCTGATGTTGTTAGTTTTCACTTTGGTCTACCCGATCAGCAGCTTCTCGAACGCGTTAAGCGTAGTGGTAGTGTTGTCATTAGCTCTGCGACAACTGTTGAAGAGGCCATTTGGCTTGAAGCTTCTGGCTGTGATGCAATCATTGCTCAGGGCTATGAAGCAGGTGGTCATCGTGGAATGTTTCTGGCAGACAATATTCAGACACAGGCAGGCATAATGGCGTTGCTTCCTCAGGTAGTGGATGCCGTCAATATTCCGGTTATCGCTGCCGGGGCGATCACAGATGGTCGGGGGATAGTGGCGGCGCTGGCCTTAGGTGCCGCTGGTGTTCAGATAGGTTCGGCCTATCTGCTAACGCCCGAGTCTTTAATTTCAAGCTTGCATCGCAAAGCTTTGCTTGATGCACGTGACGACAACACGGCGCTAACTAATCTTTTCTCGGGTAAGCCCGCGCGTGGCCTTGTCAATAGATTGATGCAAGAGCTTGGTCCGATGTCACCGTACACTCCTGTGTTTCCAACAGCCGGTGCAGCACTGGCGCCGCTTAAATCTGTGGCCGAAAAAACTGGTTCAGCTGATTTCTCATCCCTCTGGGCCGGGCAGAGCGCAGCACTTGCTCGACAAATGAGTGCTAGTGAGCTCACCAGAACCTTGATCCGTGAAACAAGGCTATGTCTGGATTCCATCAACACTCGTTTATAAATTTTGACTATCTAAACTAAACTGATTGCCGGTAAAAATATCGCTGATTAGTGTACGGGTTCTGCTTAGCCAGCTTGCGGATTCGTGACAGCTATCAGGAGCTGTATCATCATCTGGACAACTGATTGCCTGTTTACCGAACACATCGATGTGCATTCCGTAGAGGGGTCTAACGGTGGACGATTCGGGGTTTTTGCTTAGTTCAAAAATAGTGTTTTTAGATTCAATGTTCAGTAGTTTTAGAATCAGTGTCGGTAATTGATATATAGGAATCGCTCCCAGTTCTAGTGGCCCTCTCTCGCCGTCAATGATGAAAAGTGGAGTGCTTACCAGGTACTCCAGCATATCGCCCGTGAAATCTGCCCTGTCTTTTGGCAGATTCAGAACGTCGTCATAGACGCCATAGTTTGAGCCAAGAAAAGGCAGATGATCTCCGAATGCTACTATTAGTGCGGTTGGGTCATCTTCCCTAAGCTGGGTAATACGCGCCATCAAGTCGCGTGATTTATACCATAGCTGGTTCAGATAGCCGTGGAGTAACGTTGAGTCTTTGCCTGCTTTGATCTGATCCGGATATTGCTCATTGCTTGGATAGGGTAGATGCCCATGATAAGTAAGCATATAATTGAAAACAGGAGCCTGCTTGTTATCATTCAAGTGTTCAAAAACCTGATCGTAGTAGCTGTGATCAAGTAGCAGGCCACCCACGGAGTCACTTAAATCAAAATCTGCTTTGCTTAAGTAGTCATTGAATCCGACTAGCCTGTATGCAAGTGTTCGATTCCAGAACCCAGCTACATTGGGGTGAGAGGCCACAGTTTTATATCCATGCTCACTAAGCACCCTGGGTAAGCAGGGTACACTGCGACGAAGCCAACCTTCAAAGAATACGGCGTTTTCGGTCACCGGAAAACCACATAGGATTTCGAATTCTGCGTTGGCGGTATAGCCCCCAAAAACCGGCGATAATGCTTTGGAGTAGCCTGTTTCTCTCCACAAACCTCTGAAAGACTCTGGAAGCGGGTCTTCTGGTACCCAGTCTGGTCCGAGCGTTACCGGATCAAAAAAGGATTCCAGTACGATGATGTGGACATTGCGTTGTTGCAAACCATTGTTTGACTGATGTGGCGCTGCGGTCATCGTGTCTGGTCTTGTCATCGAACTGCCACCGCTATTTACTTCACCCTCAGTACGTTGATTTTCAGATACTTCACTGAAGGTGAGCATTGCTTGATTAACGGTTGTTTGGTCGGGGTGGCGGCCGATCTTGGCTATAGTTCGAACCGACTCTTGCACGATGTGTAAAGCCAAGCCCCGTTGTGCAAAGTTAGCCGGCTGATTCCAAACGGAATTACCGAAGCGCGTATCCAGAGTATTGCGAATGGTTTCACTATTGTATTGAACGGCGATACCGAGTATCGAGAAGCATAAAAGTAATCCCAATGTAAATGGCTTACGCCAGCGGATGAACGCCAGGGCTAAACCTACCGGAACCACAATAATGCTCGTCAGAGCTATTCGCTTCCACCCTTCGGTAAGATAAAACAGATTGTGCACATTGATAAAGTCATCCGGACTGATTGGTGTTCCTAGTACAACTAGCTTCGCGCCATTAACCAGTTGAAAGCCGACAATAACAACACCTGATAGCAGTAAGGATCTGCGCGTATGTTGAGTCAATAAATATGCAGTAACACCAACAGCGAGATTACCCAAAAAATCACGGTACCAATAACTTGTATTTAAGGACAGTGAAAAACCCGATTGTAGAATGATTCGACAAAGCCACGTTAAAAACAAGGTCGCGATCACTACAGTCAGAAGACTAAACATCACGCGTGTTATCGCTGTTGTTTTCCCGTGGCGAAAACCAAGTCGAGCGAAACCGGGGGCTAGTGAAAGCACCGTCTTCAGTGCTCGGTTCTTACTGGTGAGTCGCTCAATCGTGCCAGCAGAGACTCTCCTCGCTTATCAGCAATCAATCGCGGGGGCATGTTTCCAAACGTGCTGATCAAAGACATGGCCACGGCTGAAACATAAGGTACGCTTTGCACTATAAGCAGTGTAATCCACAGTCGAGTGTCGCTCAGATAGGCATCATCACGCATGCCCACGGCAATGGCGGCTATGATCAGTGCAAGCCCGATCAGAGCTTCCTCGCGTGCATCGTTAAGTGCACTTAAAAACGAGTGTTTTTCAGACATCTTTGGTGTTCGAAAAAAGCCGATTTTAGTATTGTGCAACCCTGCGAGCATCGCTCTTGCAATAGTATGTGATACAGACAAGCCAGCGATACCGGCTCCTATGCTTTGCAATATGTTTGCGCGCATACGCCAACGATAAAGCACGAGAATCTTGGATAGTTTGAAGACAAAATAGCCGATGGGAAGCAAGCTCATGATGACTTCCGGCGGGTTGAATACGTATGGAAACATAACCATGAGAACGCAGTAGCCCAGCGCCACGCAATTAAAGAATAAGCAAAGCCCGTCTGCAATCCACGGTAGCCAGCCGGCTATGAAGTGATAGCGTTGCCCTGGAGTCAACTTTGATTTGTTGAGTGACAATAAAAAGCGCATATGGTGACGCAAGATGAGAACCGACCCATATGCCCAGCGAAATCGTTGCTTCTTGAAATCAAGAAAATTGTCCGGCATTAGTCCACGACCGTACGACTTGGGAATATAGGCGGCGCGGTGCCCTTGCTCAAGAATACTAAGACCCAATTCTGCATCCTCCGTAATGCACCAGTTGGACCATCCTTCAACTTCGTTTAATGCAGTGCGGCGCACGATAGTCATGGTGCCGTGTTGAATGATTGAGTTTCGTGCTTCTCGATTGACCATTCCGATTCCGAAAAAGCCAGCATATTCGGAGTAGATCATGGATTTGAATAAACTGACTCCTGCATCGCGATAATCCTGTGGAGCCTGAACGATCGCAGTATCATTCCGATCAAAAAAGGGCGTACATTCGCTTAACCAATCAGGATCAACGACATAGTCGCTATCGATTACGGCTATTAACTCAGCATCGGTTGATGTGTGTTTAAGTGCGTAGTTAAGTGCACCTGCCTTAAATCCATCAAGCTGATCAACGTGGTGGAATTTAAATCGCTCATCCTGGCGGCTACACCACTGCTTCACAGGCTTCCACGTGGCTTCGTCTCTGGTGTTGTTGTCAACGACAATGACTTCAAAGTTATCGTAGTTAAGCCTTCGTAAACTGGCCAGAGTGTCGATGACCATATCAGGTGGTTCATTGTATATGGGTACATGTATCGACACTTTTTTTGTCGATTGGCTTGAAGCTGCAGCTTTGTTCAATAGTTGTGAGTGCCGCCTGTTCCAGATTGCTTCAGCCCATTCGTGAGCTTCGGTTAGCAGAACGATAGTGATGCAAAATGCCGCGGTTAGCAGACCAACTCCGATGAGTACCTGCTCCCAGGTCATGTACTTTTGCGAATAGTCG
>JBGCEO010000055.1:0-110654 GCA_045106475.1 Granulosicoccus sp. | reverse complement strand
CGACAGTGCGACAGTGCGACAGTGCGACAGTGCGACAGTGCGACAGTGCGACAGTGCGACAGTGCGACAGTGCGACAGTTTGGCAGTGCAATAGTGCGTAGCGTTGAGCCGACCAATTGGCTTATACTGGGTTACGTTCGGTGCAAACTTCTATCAATCAAGCCAATGATTCTTCACACTGTTGCTTTTAAATTACATCACCCAAACGGCTCGGATGCTGAGTCAGATTTTTTGTTAGCGGCCAGCAAACTGAGCAGCCTGCCAGGCGTTTTGGATTTTCGTGTCTATCGACAGGTTGGAGTAAAAAACAACTTTACGTTTGGCCTATCAATGGAATTTGAAAATCAGCAGGATTATGATGGCTACAACAACCACCCTGAACATCAACAATTCGTAAATGAAATTTGGCTAAAACAGGTCGAAGAGTTTATGGAGCTTGATTACGTCAGGCACTCTGTATAAATAATACTGTTGAATTGATGAGTTATAGCTGCCCTGTTTTTTATAACTGTTGCGAAACGTAGCTCTCAGTTGCGCAACGTAGCTCTCAGGTATTTTCTTTGCGTTCTCGCAACTATAGCCATGGACTAATCTCTCATCTGTAGCGATTGACTAATCGTTAGTGGCTGCTCTACGTTCTTCAATACGCCGGGCGTGATAGCGTTGGAACGCTTCGTCTCCTTCATAACCCTTCTCGTATATCCAGGTAAAAAGATCCAGGAAGGTGCCTTTACCAAACGCGCCGGGCATCTGGCCTATAGCCGCAACGTCAGCACTGACTGACCCATCAAATTCTTCAGGCAGAAAAAACCAGTTAGGTGTAAAGAGGATTCCCCATTTACTTGCTGCCGTTTTTTCGGTGAGCACGTCTCCGTCCAGATCAATAACTTCTTCATCACCGTACAGGTTGTATTGCACAACGACAAAGTGCTCTTGCAGATAAGCGGCTACTTCGGGATCTGATAGCACGGTTTCATGCATCTTCTGGCAGTATATACATCCCGCCTGTTCGAAAACGATTGCGAGGCGCTTTCCTTGTTCCCGTGCCTCAGCAATATCGTCACCAATATCTTTAAAGGTGAGTGAAAACCAATCTTGTTTATGTAAACCGTCCTCACCGATTGTGCTGGCGTTGACTGCAGTTGCACTGAACAACAGGAATAATGCGGTTAGTAGTCTGGTTAAGCGAATAAAGTGCATTTTAGCTCCGCGAGGATGATGAGCTCGGATTGATACAACACCCGACACCCTGTGTCTTGTGAGTCACAGGTGCCTTCTCAATATCTTATTTATATTCTAAATTCCGCATATGTGCAAGGTTTGATCTGCGGTACGATGTAATTTGTTGATCTGTGATTCTTTGTTGGTACTCTAGAAATGATTTAGAGCTGCTTAGTGAAAACTCTTGTTCTGCAACCTTTTAGCTCGATACTGCGGTAGATAATGTCCCTGAAACTTAATTTTACTCAATCCGAATACGACAGCAGAATAGCTAAAGCACGAGCGGCTATGGCGTCACTCGACATAGAGCTGCTTGTTGTCTCTGACCCCTCAAATATGGCATGGCTAACTGGCTATGATGGATGGTCTTTTTATGTCCATCAATGTGTTGTGTTGGCTTTGGACGGTGAGCCAGTATGGTTTGGACGAGGGCAAGACGCCAATGGTGCTAAGCGCACAAGTTTTATGCAGCATGACAACATCATCGGATATCCGGATGGGTATGTGCAAGCTACTGATCGTCACCCAATGGATTACCTGAGTGTTCAGATAAAGGAGCGCGGCTGGGAAAATTGCAGAGTAGGGGTTGAGATGGACAACTACTGGTTTTCGGCGGCAGCGTTTGCATCATTAACTCGAAATTTGCCACACGCGACCTTTAGCGATGCTACTGGATTGGTTAACTGGCAAAGAGCTGTTAAATCGGAACAAGAGCTTCAGTACATGCGTATCGCCGGTAAATTTGTTGAAAAAATGCATCAACGGATAGAAGAAAAGGTTGAGCCGGGTATTCGTAAATGCGATTTGGTTGCGGAAATCTACGAGGCGAGCTTGCGCTATGATTCAGACATTGGAGCGGGCGGTGATTACCCTGCAATAGTCCCTTTGCTACCATCAGGCGAGGATGCATCTGCGCCTCATCTCACCTGGGACGACCAAGCGATGAAATCGGGTGAAGGCACATTCTTCGAAATAGCCGGGGTATATCGTCGCTATCACTGCCCACTGTCCAGAACGGTATTTTTAGGTAAACCAACTCCGACATTTATTAACGCGGAAAAAGCCATATTAGAAGGTATGGAGGCTGGTTTGGAAGTCGCAAAGGCCGGTATGCGGTGCGAAGATGTGGCTAACGCATTCTTTTCTGTGTTAAAAAAATATGGTATTTCAAAAGACAATCGTACCGGGTATCCCATAGGCTTGTCTTACCCACCCGATTGGGGTGAGCGCACGATGTCGTTACGCCCTGGTGACAAAACAGTTCTCGAAGAGAATATGACCTTTCATTTTATGACGGGGCTTTGGATGGATGGCTGGGGATTTGAGATCACCGAGAGCATTGTTATCGGTCAAGGCGCTCCGGAGTGCCTTGCGAATGTACCCAGAAAACTATTAGTCAAGCACTAACGTTCAGAACAAAACATGCCTACTGAAAACATGAGCACTAAGCCTAATCCAATCAGCTCAACCATTTCATTTGATCGGGCTGGTGTTCATCACGGGTTTCTGCAGCTACCTTATAGCCGCAATGATTCTGCGTGGGGCTCGGTGATGATCCCCATAACTGTGGTTAACGGTGCAGAGGGGCCAACTGCGCTACTTACAGGCGCAAATCATGGCGATGAGTATGAAGGCCCTGTGGCGTTGCAGAATCTTGCCTTGACACTTGATCCTTCGCAGGTCACAGGTCGTGTGATTATAGTGCCCGCCTTCAACTATCCTGCTTTTCGGGCAGGCAGTCGAACTTCGCCGATTGATCAGGGAAATCTAAATCGCGTCTTTCCAGGTCGCGCCGATGGCACAGTGACGGAAAAAATAGCGGACTACTTTCAGCGTACCCTGGTACCAATGGCCGATGTTGTTTTGGATTTTCACTCTGGCGGTAAAACTTTGGATTTCATACCGTTCGCGACTGTGCATGTGCTGGAAGACAAAGCACAACAGAAAAAGAACATGGCAGCAATGCAGGCATTTAATGCTCCCTATTCTATGTTGTTGTTAGAAATAGACAGTGTTGGAATGTATGACACCGCAGTAGAGGAACAGGGGAAAGTGTTTGTTTCAACAGAGTTAGGCGGTGGTGGAACTGCTACGGCTCGCTCTATTGCGATTGCGAAAAAAGGTTTAAACAATTTCCTTATTCATGCAGGGATATTAAAGGGCGAGGTTGAAACTGCCGCGAGCGTGATGTTGGATATGCCCGATGAGAGATGTTACGTGTTTTCTGATAGAGAAGGTCTGATAGAGCCTGTAGTGGATTTAGGTGATGATGTTAAAACCGGCGATGTCTTGGCTCGAATCTGGCCAAGTGATCGCACGGGCGTTAAACCGTACGACTACGCTGCAAAACGAAGCGGTATTCTGGCGGCTCGACATTTTCCCGGTCTAGTGAAACCTGGAGATTGTGTCGCTGTGGTTGCCGTTGAAACGAATGAAGGGTTCGAGATCGAATAGGTAAGCACGTTTTTGTGCGCTGATCCGCCACTAAGATACACTCGCTTGAATAGCTTAAAGATGCTGCACTAACAAAGGCAATTTATAGTGATCATCTGGCATCTAAAGGGTGGTCAATCTACAACTGCTTCTGCCTCAATTTCTACTCCATAATCACCTACCAGATTGCTAACCTCAATCAAGGTATTAGCAGGCAGGCAGTCCGCAAAATATCTACCGTGTACACGGGAAACTGCCTCCCATTGTGTGACATCTTTGAGGTAGATTCGCGTTCTAATCACATCATTTATTGAAGCGCCCAATGATGTCAGACTGGCTGATATTTTATCGAGTATGTACACCGATTGGGCTTGAATGCTATCCACGCCGATGATGCGATCCTGTCCATGCGTGGCCGTAGTACCACTGACCAACACACGGTTACCGGCACGAACTGCTCTGCTGTATCCACAGAGTGGTTCATATTCGCTGCCACTACTGATACGCCAGCGCTTTGTGCTGCCCGGTAGCGGCTCCTTTTTGAAAACAGGCGGTAAAGCGTCCAGGTGATCGCTGAGGTCACCCGATGCCGTTAAGTAGGGGGGACGCCGATACTCGGTACCGCAATCTCCTGCAATGGTGCTTAGCCGCTCAATGCTTTGATTGATCTGGTCGTGATCTTCTTGCGACAGCTCAAAGGTCAAAGGAATCTTGTTATCTTCACGGTGTTGCTGTTCCATCAGACGCGCGCCGATGATGACGCCTGCCACCGCCTCCTGTTCGATGACCCAGCGTGTGGCCACATTGGAAAGAGACACCTGGTGGCGAATGGCGATGTCATTCAAGGTATGCAATGTTGATTGAAAATCCGCCCAACCCCCTACGGCGTCGATGAACCGCTGGTACTTCATTTTGCTCCAATCAGGTACTGTTGCCGGTTCAGGAGCATCCAGCCATTTGTGGCTAAGAAATCCGCCTGCAAGTGAACCATAGGCAAGTAAGCTGACACCGCTCGTTGCGCATAGAGCGCTCATATCTCCCAAAGCGCGCGGGTCGAGCACAGACAAACACACTTGATTAGAGGTGATTTCAAAACCGCAGCTAAGCAAAACCTGTAGGTGGTCAGTGTCAAAATTCGTTAACCCGATGTGTTTTATACGACCCTCCTGTTTGAGCACCATCAGTGTGTCCATCACGTCGATGTAGCCAGGGTGATCGAAACTCCACCAATGTAGCTGAAGCAAATCTATACAGTCTACTCCCAGTCTTTTGCAACGCTCAGCGATACCCTGACGTACAGCTTCCGGTGTACATTGCTGAGGTTGCGGGCACCACTTCGTGTATAACATTGGCGGAGTCATACCATTGTTTCGATCTAGAATAGTCTTTCGTGCAGCGCCAGCTATCAGCTCAGCGCTGCCATAGTGATCGGCCATGTCAAAGCAGTTGAACCCTGCATTAGCGTATTCGATTAGTTCAGCGGCAGCCTTATCACAATCAAGCGTGGCACCGCCACGCTCCAGATCTGCAACCTGCCATAATCCAGTGATGATAGGATTTTTGTGTAATCCTAGTTGACGCCTGACATCATCGGTTTTACCTTTATTAGTCATGTTGTTCTCTTATACCTGGCTGGGTAATACTGATGAATTCACTGTTAGGCGATTTCATCGGTCAAACATCCTTTTTAGTTTTGTTGCGAATCATCCCGGCTATCAATTACAGGATTGGACTATCGAGTATGTCGCCGGAAAAACTGTCCACAATGCCCAGGTCGCTAAGGTGGGGCCCGGCGTTGCAAACTAGTGACGCACCAAAGCATGCTTTGAATACAAGGTAGGGTGGCTGCCAGGTCACGATGTTCTCCATGGCCTGAACGATGTTATCGAATTCGTAAGCAACTTCACTGAGAGGGTTTTCTTGCATAAGACCGCACAGGGGTAATCCCATGGTTGCCATTATTTCCCCGTTTGAAACCACTGCAAGTCCACCTTTTAACGCACGAACGGTATTAGCAGCCAATGCGAAATCGGCTGATCCTTTACCAAAAAGTGTCACGTTGTGACTATCGTGTGAAACGGTTGTAGCAAATACGCCGCGCCATTCACCCCAGTCTTCCAGCAGGGCTAGTCTAGGTTGCTGCGCTTTACTGAAACGGTTTATTACGGCCATTTGAGTCATATCATCGGGGCAGATAACTTTGCCTTGATCAACCTGTACACAGCGGTTGCCCCATTGGGTAAAGCGTGGACGTTTTATGGTCGCAACCTTTGCGGTTGTTCCCGATGCATAAATTTCAAAGTCACTTTCGTTGAATGATTTGATTTCAGTGGTGTTTTTTAAATCCGGGTTTGCAGGTATGTTGTTGCCAGTTGTGTATTGTTCGGTACTGATTTCTACAGTGTCTCCATCCATGAATACCTGATGGGTATTGAAGGTGTCCAGTGAATCAACTATGGCTATATCTGCTCGTCTTCCAGGTGCGATGACGCCCAGATCGCGGCGTCCCAGTTGTGTTGAGGCATTCAAGGTGGCTGCCTGGAGTGCCTTCATAGGATCCAAGCCGTAGCGAATCAGTCGCCTTACGACATCGTCAACACCACCTTTGTTATATAGATCGTTGGGAAACACGTCATCTGTGCATAGCGTTACTGTTTGAGGAAAGGTATTGAGAGAGTTTAGCGCTACGACAAATTCAGGTAACAGGTGATCATGCGATCCTCTTAGCTCTATGGTGAGTCCGGCCTGGAGCTTTAACAACAGATCTTCAGCGGATGTCAATTCATGATCGGTTTGAATACCGGCACTAACGTAGGCGTTCAGCGATAAGCCGTCGAGCCCCCTGGCATGTCCGCACACTCGTTTGCCGCTCGCAAGACCTGCTTGTACGATTCCAGTCATACGCTCAGATCTACCCAGCACTGCCTGCATGGACATAACCTCGGCAACCCCATGTATATCGGGTTTTGCCAATAGCTGCTGTATGGTTTTGGCATCAAAATCACCGCCCGTTGTTTCAAAGCCCGGTGCTGAAGGTACACAAGATGGGGCCAAGGTTAAAAAGCGCATTTTTGCTGCCTGGGCAGCTTTCAGTGCGTAGTCAATGCCATCCAGCCCTGCGACATTAGCCAGTTCGTGAGGATCCCATACAGCTGTTGTAACGCCACGGGGCAGTACGGATCTGGAGTATTCCTGAGGAGTGATCATGGAGCTTTCAACGTGCATATGCATGTCTATTAACCCCGGACACACTATGGCGTTTTCTGCATCCACAGTTTTGAGTGCGGTCAGATTTTTTGTTTCGTCAGGTTTATGAACACTCGCTATAAGGGGGCCAACAAGGCCGACATCAGCAGGACGCAGCTGGCCGGTAATAACATCGGCAACACGTCCGCCACGAATCAATACATCAAAAGGCTGATTACCTTGTGCTGCGGAAATCGCGCGACTGCGGAATTGTGTGTCGTTTAAATCCTGTGGTTCAGTGGACAAGTTCGCTTGCCTCCCTTAAGCCGTTAAGACAGCGAGAGGCGCAATCGGTCGCAGCACTGACAGCTAGCGCACAGTTTGATCTTGATTGTCGAGTAAACTCTGTCATGCCGTGTTTGTCTTTCTCGCTAGTGTTAACACTAATGCCATACGGTTCGAAGCGTATTGATTGAGCATCGATTAAAGCCAAGGCGGCAAGTGGATCGTAGATGGCCATGGCTGTTCGATTGCGTTGTAGTGCGATGTCTAGATAGCCCCCCAGGAGGTCTGATAAAAGTGGGGTTAACTGTGTTGGCATATCATGTTCTCCAAACACTACCTTACGGCATATTTGCAAATCAACAATATCGATACGTACTGCTTTGCGCAAGACGATAGCAACAGCCTCTGCGTCTGCCAGAGCGTTAAACTCAGCATAGGGGCTGTGGTTGCCAGGGCCAGAGGATCCGCCCATCCAGATGATTCGATCAATCTTGTTGAAAGCCGCGGGGTGATGATTGGCTAATGCGGCGAGGTTGGTTAGTGGGCCAAGTGCCAGTACTGTGTGTTGAGCAGAAGTTGAACGTAGCCAATTGAGCAAAGCTGGAAGAGCAGGCGGTAGTTCCTGCGAAGGCAGCTCTGGTAACTCTTGGCCACGGCTACGCATGCCGTTTGCACCAAGTATGTTGGTGGCGGTTTGAGGCGCTTTACGCAAGGGTTTGTCGGCACCCTTGTAGAGCGGCCATCCCATTTTGAACACCTGATTGGCAGCTATTGCGTTTTTAACTACCTGATCTATCTCTGTGTTGCCCGACACTAGCGATACACCGTCAACATCGAAACTGTTTGCCTGTAGCATTAACAGGGCCCACAGATCGTCAAAGCCCATATCCGTGTCTACCCAGATGCCCATTAGCGGCTTGAGAGTGTCCTGGCGGTTGATTGAGGCAAATCAAAATTCACTGTAGTGCCAATGGCGAATTCTTGTATGCCCACTGGTGTGTCAGCCTTGAGGGTTCCCAGTGCAGTCTCCAGGGTATATTCGCGATGCTGGCCGGCGAAGGCTACGCTACTTACCGAGCCTGTATAGGGCCCTTGTCCCACCTCGACTCCAGTGGGACGCCAGGCTAGAAAAGATGCCTGAGTGTCATAGTGCAAGGGTAGCTCTCCGTGTTGATTGGATAAACTCTTGTTGGAGACTTCAAATAGGTTGTCAAATCCCATGAATTGCGCAGCAAAGGTGGTATTTGGAAAATTATAGAGCTCTTCGGGAGTGCCCAGCTGTTCGATGCTACCATCGCGCATCAACACGATCCGATCAGCCAGCGCCAGTGCTTCACTCTGATCGTGTGTCACGAAAACCATCGTAACACCAGTGTCCTTTTGAATTCGTTGCAGCTCTGTTCGAAGTTCTATGCGAAGTCTTGCATCAAGGTTAGACAAAGGTTCGTCCAGCAGTAATACTTTTGGTTTCATGACCAGCGATCTTGCTAGCGCAAGACGTTGCTGTTGACCTCCCGACATTTCAGCAGGCTTTCTATCCGCCAGCTCTGATAAACCAACTATCGCTAAACCCTCGTTGGTACGTGCTGAAACTTCCGATTGTGAGAGTCTCTTGAGGCGCAACCCGAAAGCTGCATTCTCGAATGCGGACAAGTGTGGAAACAGCGCATAAGACTGAAAGACCAATCCTATACCGCGTTTGTTTGCTGCCACGCGCGTAACGTTCCGTCCGTCTATCTGAATCGTGCCGGATTGCACCGGCATCAGTCCTGCAATAGCACGCATGGTTGTCGTTTTGCCGCAGCCTGATGGTCCTAGCAAGGCGATGAGTTCACCTTCTCTGATATCAAGATCCAGAGAGGGTATCGCGACAGTATCGCCGTATGCGAGTGTAATATGCTTGAGCGACACATAATGATCAGACATATCTGGAAAGCCCTAAAAATCGTTCAGCGATAAATACAATGGCAACCGATAGAAAAGCAAGTAATGCGGATAGCGCTGCAACCGATGGGTCGTAGGTAATCTCCATGTAGGAGAGCATATCGATTGGTAGCGTACGCACACCGGGACCCGATAGAAACAAAGATACGGGCACCTGATTGAAACTGGTTACAAAACCCAGAATAAAAGCTGCAAGCACTCCACCTCGTATATTGGGAAGCACCACCTTTACAAATGCCTGTAAACGAGTGCATCCTAATAAAACGGCAGCTTCTTCCATGTCCGCACGCAGATTGTTTAAGCTCGACGATACGACCCTAACGGCATACGGCAACACCAGGGCTGTGTGCGATAGAAACAGTGCCAGCGTTATGGTGAAGCTTAAAGGTACAACGAGATAGCGCAGTAGGGCGAGTCCAACGATTATGCCGGGCACGATAATAGGCGCAGCAACTACAGTACGGATGGTTTCAGCTCCAGGGATTTTATAGCGATTCAGAGCGTAAGCGGCTGGAATCCCCAGTAACAAGGCTGCCAGGGTTCCAAACACAGCCAGAAACATGGATAGCACAAAGCTTGCACGAAAACTCTCTATCGTGAACACCTTCATGTACCACTTTAGAGACAGGCCATCGGGAGGAAATGCCAGCGAGTTTCCCGCAGACAAACCTGCAAATATTATGATAAAAAACGGGCCGATCAAAAACGTAAGCGTGAGCCCGAGAATTAACCAGTTTGTCCAGCTGCGGGTCATGCTTTTGCGGTCGCCAAGCGCTTTAACACCAGATTGGCAGAAAAACACATCACAATCAGAATCATCGCGATGACACTCGCACTTACAAAGTCGTTTGATACGTTGACCTTTTGATATAGCAGCGTTTCGAGCATAAGTACCTTCGAGCCACCCAGGATAGCTGGAGTTATATAGGCTGTTAGAGCCCCCGTAAAAACAAGTGTGCCGCCCATCACAAGGCCTTCTTTGGTCAGCGGAAGAATTACCCGTGTAAATACCTGAAACCAATTGGCCCCTAGCACTCTCGCAGCTGGGATAACGTCGCGCGGAATGTTCTCCATTGCACTGACCAGAGAAATTATCATAAGGGGCAGGAATAGTTGTAAGAGACCAAGAAAAACGGCAGTTTCAGTAAACAGCAGACGTATGGGTGTATCCGACAAACCTAAGCCAACGATTGTGTCATTAACTATGCCGGTGCGACCAAGAATGACAATCCAGGCATAGGTTCGGGCTACCGGCGAGATCATTAAGGGCAGAACGACAAGGCCAAAAATATGTCCTCTGTGCTTTGGTTCCAGATTGACAATACAAAAGGCAGCAGCGTAACCAATGATTGCCGATGTCGCTGCCACCAGAAAGCCGAGTTTGAGAGTGCGCAAAAAAACTTTGCGATTCAGGGATTGGGCAAAGAAGTCTATGTAACCTTGAAATGACCAATGACCCTCAACCCGGAAAGCTTCGGAAAGTAATATTCCGACCGGCACAATAAACAGTGCGATTGCAAAAAGGGCTGCCGGTAGGGCTAGAGCAAGCCCCTCCAGCCTGTTGCTAAACACGATGTTTCAACAAGTTTAATAGTCGGTGCGACACTTCAGTCAGTGGGCTTAGCGCAACTGCAAGCTTTACTTGTAACTCAATGTAGAGGCACAGCACGGATCTACCGTGCTGTGCATAGAACCCACTATTGGATAACAACGTTGTTCCACTGATCGACCCAGGCATCACGATTAGCAATGATATCTTGAGGCGGCAGTATTTTTAAGGAATTGATCAATTCTGCACCGTAGGTCAAGCTGTCAGCGACCTCTTCGCTCACCATTACTTCCGTATTGGCTGGACTGTCTATCAGCGCGTTTGCTACCCGGGTTTGCACTTCGGTAGAGAGCCAATAATCCATGAATTGATAGGCAAGCTCTTCGTTTCCATTGCCCTTTGTCATTAGCATCACGTTCATTCCACCCGCCTGGCCTTCTTTCGGTTCTGCCCAGGCAAACGGGAAATCTGTGCCTTTAAAACGGCTCCACGCAAATCGCCCGACCGGTGCCGCAATGACCTCCTCCTGAAGCATGAGCTGTGCAAGCTCAGATGAACGTGAGTAGAAGGTGACAATGTCGTCTGCATTCTTGCCTATGGAGTCAATGGTAGGGCTAAAGTCATCCGATGTTTGCCCAAGTGCTGCATTGAGCATCATTAAGGTCAAAGGCCCCTGCGTACCTGTTATGGAGGGCAGGGACACCCGTCCCGCAAGTTCAGGTGAAAGTAGGTCACTCCAACTTTCAACGCTGACCAGGTCAGATCGATAGACTATAGAGCTGGCATAGAAGGTATAGCCAACGGCTGTGTTATTGCCTAATGGATTTTGAGCTGCGGGATACAGCTTGCCAAAATTGCTTAGTTTTGCCGTATCCAGTTCTGCGAGTAAGCCTTTCTGGGAGAGGGCGAGCGCGTCGTGAGATGATATGACAGCCATATCGATAACCGGGTCGGCGGCATTAGCTTCTATTTTAGCCATTCGCTCAACACTATTTCCGGTTTCTATAACCAGCTTGCATTCGCACAATGCTTCAAATGGATCATACAAAGCTTCCTTGTATGCGTCCTGAGCGAAAGAGTAAACAGAGATAGTCAGTTCTTTATCTTGTGCTTGAACGATTGTAGTGCCGAACAGCAGAGCGACGGTGCATAGGGAGAATCGCTTCATACAGGTATTCCTTTGTTAGGTTAACTGCTTGTGAGGTAAGGATGCTGAAAACATTGTCTACTAAATTGCTCTATGACAATGTTCCCAGCTTTCAGGAGTGCCGTGATAAGTTGTTAAAAATTATTAGTGCTTACCAGAATTGTCTGCCGCTGCCTACTTGCTTAAGGTCGCGATAAATGCATCGACGTCGGCAAGTGGATAGTAAGCGACTTCTTCAGTACCGCCTTCGCTAAATGACCAGGCAACCGCCGGTGCTGATACATCGCCATTACTATCAAATACCACGGCACCGGTAGCGCCTTGATAAGAGATCGATTTACCGTCGGCAAGTAGTTTGCGAGCTTCCATCAAACCGTTCATATCAGGAAAGATAGGCGTGCCATCCGGATCAGTCACCTTGGAAACCTGAGCCGCTATCGATGCACCGGTGAGTTCTGGCGCTGCCTCCATCGCAAGTAGCGATATCATGACACCATCAAAACTATTGGGCAGACCGGGGCCATTGGGCTCGGAGTCGAATTTGGCTTTGTACATTTCGGTAAAGGTGTTGGCGGAGTCGGTTCGTGGCGGTGCAGAATCATGACCGACTACATCGCCCAGGTATTGCATGCCAACACCATCGCGGAATTCGTCTGACTTCAGGGCATTGGCAACAACCATTTTTTGCGTACCACCGAGCGAAATCCATTCTCTAACAACTGAAATACCTTCTGTAGGGTAAATGGCAAGGTACAAGGCTTCTGGCTTGGTTTTCAATACTTCAGTAACTTCGGCGCGGTAGGAAGGTTGAGCGTCATTTATCGCTGCTGAGGTGGTTACCTCAATGCCCATCTTCTTTAGATCAGCGGCAACGAGTTTGCCGATGTCTTGTCCCCAGTCATCGTTTTTATAGAAGATACCGATGCTCTTGTAACCGCGTTCCTGTATTAATTTTGCAGCAACGGCAGCCTGGTTTCGGGTAGTGGCAAACGTGCGAAACCATAAGCCTTCGGTTTCACCTGCACTAGCTACATCGGTAAACGCTGTTGAGGATGAACAGCAGGACATTTGCATGACCCCCGACGGCACAGTGACTGATGTGAGTATTGGCATCGATACACCGCTGGATACGGCTCCCAGCAAGACTGGTACTTTATCCAGATCTACAAGTGCCTTGGCTGCATCTACTCCGATTTTAGGATCAACTTGCGTATCCCTTAAAACCATTTCGATGTCACAGCCTTTCACGCCACCTGATTCATTAAAGATGTCGACTGCAAATTGTGCAGTTTCGGCAATGGGTCGACCCCAGTCCACAGAAGTAGGTAGAACTGCTCCAATCTTCGTGGTGCAATCTGCTGCGTGACTTATTGCTACCGGTGACAGACTTAAAGTGATTGCAGCCAATCCAATACTCAGTACTCCATATCCCATAGCTAATAATGATTTAGTACGTTTCATAGTGCCTCCCAGGCATCGATTGTTGTTGTAATTAAAAGCGTGTTTGTGTCAGTTTCTCGGGTAGCAGGCCGCGTGGACGGGCCAGTAAGGTCAACACAATAATACAGCCGATGAGGATGTATTGGATAGAGCCAGCGTACAGCTGCCATGATTGGGGTGCCGCTGCTGCCAGCAACCACCCACTGCCAACCCATCCTCCCCAGACAACCAGTGTTCCGAGTATTGCGCCTCGATTATTGCCGCTACCCCCCACAATGAGCATGGCCCAGATCTGGAAAGTAAGAATAGGAGCCAGATCCTGGGGACTGATGAATGCATAAAAAGTGGCGTACAAGCTTCCCGATAAGCCCATGATCATCGCGCCCAGCACAAAGGAGGTAAGACGGATTGCAGGCGGTGATTTACCCAGAGAGCGTGCTGCCTGTTCATTTTCCCGCACAGCTCTGAGCAGTCGCCCAAACGGAGAACGCACGAGTGTTTCAAGAAATGCATACACCAGCAGTAAGCAGACGACCACAAAAAGCAGGAACAGCGAGTTGTATGTAAAAGAGTCGTTGACCAGAGATTCAAACGGGCGCTCAAAACCGCGCAGTCCTTTGGCACCTCCCGTTAAAAACTCAGCATTCCTAACCACTGATTCCAGTGCTATCGCAACGCCAAACGTGGCGATCGCCAGATAGTCGTGGCGCAAACGCGTTGTAGCCAGACCTACCAAAAAAGCCAGAATCCCGGCTAACAGGATTCCGCCCATAAGTGCAACAGGATAGGGCAAGGCAAAACCACCGAAACCGTCTGGTCTTGCCGGTCCTCCGAGTAAAACCATCCCGTAAGCACCTGCTCCGAAAAACGCAACGATGCCACCGTTGAACAAACCGGTATAGCCCCATTGCAGGTTCAAACCGAGTACAGCGATTGCCAGGATCAAGGCGATGGTAAGAAAAAAAACGAGGTACGAAACTATGCCAATCATCTGTCTTCACCAAAGAGACCTGTAGGTCGGATATACAGTGCGAAGAGTATGATGATGAAAGGTATAGCCGGCTTGTATCCTGTAGGGATAAATATTAGAGCCAGGCTAGAGGCAAGGCCGACTATCAAACCACCCAGAGCAGCACCGTATATGCTGCCGATTCCGCCGACTATGGCAGCGGCAAACAGCGATAGCACAAGATCGCGTCCCATAACGGGGCTCAACTGATTATTCAGGGCATAGCACACGCCAGCTATGGCAGCCAGCGCTCCACCCAGCATCCAGGCCAGCCTGACCATGCTGGCCAGATTGATGCCATTGACTTGCGCAAGAGTGGGATTTTCGGAGATGGCCAGCAGCGCATATCCAATGGAGGTTTTCGTCACAAACAGGTGCAATGCCACCATCACGATAAGTGTAAGAACCAGTATAAATAATTGGTCTGCCTTGACCAGTAAAAGTGGATCTGCGCTTAGCATCATTGCAAAGGCAATATCGTTGTTGTAGTGCGTGGATTTCAATCCGTACACTAGCCCGATCACATTGCGCACGATTAAGCCGATACCAAAAGATGCAAAAACCATTGTCAGCGGCCCCGCATTTTCTCTCAAACGCTTAAATACCAGAATATCTATGATGGCCGCAAACACACCCGTTATTAACAGTGATAGCAGCATGGCAATGATCAGTGAAAAACTCACACTCAGTGATGGCAGTGAGTGAGCCAGCGCAGATGAAACAGCACTTACGGTTTTGTCGAGCGTGAGGCTAAAGTAGGCCCCCAGCGATATTAGCTCGGCGTGTGAAAAGTTCGCAAAGCGCAAAATATGCATGATCAGCGTCAAGCCGATCGCACCCAGCGATAGAATCGAGCCTACCAGGATGCCGTCAAACAGACTTTGCAGCATAGCTCTCCTTGCGCCTGGCGCCCAGATAAATTTCGCTCAGTACAGGATTGCCCAATAAGGCTTTTGAATCCCCTTCATATTGATTTTGACCATCTGCCAGGATATAGGCACGGTTAGATACGTTTAAAGCAGCTTTGACGTTTTGTTCGACCATTAAAATGGCAACGCCTGATTGGGCAATAGTGTGCATCATACCCAACACCTCTTCGGTGGCCTTGGGAGAAAGGCCAGCGCTTGGTTCGTCTAAGAGAAGCAATTGGGGCTCAGCAACCAATGCCATCGCAATCGCTAAAAACTGACGCTGCCCTCCTGAAAGAGAGCCGGCTTTGACTTTATATTTATCTTCTAACACAGGAAACAGGTCAATAATTGACTTTACCTGTTGTGGTCGATTGCCGTGATAACGTTTTGCGGCAAGCTTTAGATTTTGCTCGATACTCATCGTGCGAAATATATTGTCTCGCTGAGGTACATAGGCCACACCCGATTGGGCTAGCCTATCGGGTCTAATGTTGGTGATAGTGGAATCGCCCAGGGTAATGGTCCCGTGTTCAATGGATAAAAGTCCTGCGATGGCTTTGAGCAAAGTGGATTTGCCTGCACCATTCGGCCCGACAACACAGACGATCTCCTTGGGATGTACCGACATACAAATATCATGAATAATGTGCATGCCCGAAATATATCCAGCGCTCACAGTATCGACGATAAGCGTTCGGCTATTCATGATTGTAGATGACTCGTATCACCAAGATAACTATCAAGCAACTGCTTACATGATAGTGCCTCGCTTGGTGATCCTTCAAAGATGACACGTCCGTCGGCCATGCCGATTATCGGATTGCAGTGATCCATGATGAGATCCATATTATGTTCGATGATCAAAAAGGTAATTCCTTGATCATTCAAAACATGCACCTTTTCTAATAATAGATTGGTTAGTGTCGGATTTACTCCAGCTGCTGGTTCATCGAGTAGAATGAACTGTGGCTTTCCCATCAGTACTCGTGCAAGTTCCAGTAGTTTTTGTTGTCCACCGGATAAATTCTTCGCAGCCAGCTGTGCCACTTTATCCAGCGTTGTAAAGCGAAGCACTTCATTGGCCCGATCAAGGTGCTCAGCTTCCTGTCGGCGAATGGCTGAGCGACGAAGTACGGGTGCCCAGACCGATTCACCAATTTGCTCAGGGCAGGCCAACAGCAAGTTGTCCAGCACTGTCATCTCCGGAAACGGTTGCGGAATCTGAAACGTTCTGGCCAGGCCTTGGTGATAAACCTGATCTGCAGATTGATGCCTGAGTGGCCTTCCATTGAGCAGAATCTTGCCGCTATCTGATTGTGTTTCACCGGCAAGTATGTCAAACAAGGTAGATTTGCCAGCACCATTGGGTCCGATCAGACCCGTAATAGAGCCTTTTTGAATCTTGATCGATACATCGTCGACAGCTGTGAGTGGTCCAAAGCACTTTTTCAGCGAATCGGTGCTTAGCTGTATCGGTGGCTCACTCATTAACTGTTTAAGTTGTATTTCATGATGCGCCCATGTGGGCCGTTTCGATCACGTTCGAGTTCATAAACCGCCCCATTAGGGCCCTGTTTATTGATCAGGATGCTCTTGATAGCAACCAGATTATCATCCGTTAACTGGAATTTAAAAGCACTCAATGTATCGTTTATGTGAAGAGCGGTTCTTGCACCGATAATAACGCTCGCGACTCCAGGCTGATCTAGCATATAGCGTGTTGCTACCGCCGATAGTGCAACTGCGTGTTCCTTGCCAATGTCGTGAAGTACTTGCAAGAGTTGTTGGAACAGATTCCATCCTCCAAAATCTTCTATGATCAAACGGTATTTGATTAACGATCTGTTTTCAAATTCAAACCCCGGATCTTTCTTGCCCAACCAATAGTCGGTCAGGAACCCGCCCGCTAGCACCCCATAGCAAAAAATGGATAGGGATTGCTGATTACACCATTGGGTGAAATCTCCCTTGGGTCGCTGGTCCAGCAATGAGTACTGCACTTGGGCAGATACCATGTCAAAGCTGTGCTCGGCAAATGGTTGCATGCTCAGCTGATCCCAGTTTGTGCAGCCAAGGTGGCGGATCTTTCCTTTCCGTTTTAGTTGTTTTAGTATTTCGAGACTCTCTAAAGGGTTTCCTATAGATAGATCCCACCAATAGAACTGAACGAGATGTAGTCTTTCCAGATTAAGACGCTTTAAAGAACGGTCGATAATAGCTTCCACGTCCTGGTGTGTGATGGATGTGAGTTTATCCAGATCGGGTACAAGCTTGGTGTGCACCTGAATATGCTTATCCGGATCAAAGTGTTTTCGCAAACTTAGCTCTTTGATCGCTTCTCCGATCATCGCTTCGACACCTGTATAGATATCGGCACAGTCAAATGTTGTTACACCGTTATCGACAAATGTGAGCATGTCGGCAATGGCTTGCTTTTTGTCAAAGGAGCCATGTCCTCCGGCCAGTTGCCATCCGCCTTTGATAACTCTGCTAATTGAATAGCCGGGGCTAAGCTCATAACGCTGGTCCATTACAGTGTATTTCTCGTGCTCTATTTATTCTTCTGCCAATGAGGTGTGCCACGAAATTCCGGCAACCCTGTGGTTTGCGCGTGAGTAAAGCTTCTCTTGCCGGTGCGCGTAATGCGAAAACGCCCGCCACAATGAGGGTCAGGGCAGGCTATTTCTGTGTCAGTAGTCATCCAATCATGCTCGCTGGTTTGACGTTGGCGGGCCGGGAGCAGTGGTAGAAGTGCCGCAAGTGGATAGAGCGGAAATTTCCCTTGCGGACCAAATATCAGATTTTCTCCTTGCATGAGAAAATAATCACCAATCTGGTGATCACAAACCATAGGTTTATCTGACTGGATGACCTCAACTTTGAGATCGTAAAGCCAGTAGCTGTCGTCCGTATCCATTATCCACTGAATCTACCACGAATGGACCTAGGAGGGCCTAAGCAAATGGCGAGCAGTATGAGCGCGCTATCTTTGAGGATATTTGACATTGAGGATATCGGGTCACCAAGCTCAGCTATTGTGAGGTTTAGACGCAACAGACCTTGATTCTTGCTCCAAATACGTGCAAGGTCGTATCCCATAAAACAATAAGAATCAACTTGCTACCAGGCAAATCATAGAATTAACCACTACAGAGAATACGCATGAGGAAAAAACGTCTATTTCTGCTGGCACCGGCTGTCTTGGTCTCCAGCATCATATCGCCGCTGCAGGCTGCCGAAAAACTGACCTATTACTGCAGCGCACAAGAAGACTGGTGCCAGCTAATGGCCACAGGATTTGAGGAAGCGACTGGCGTCAAAGTCAGTATGACCCGTAAGAGTTCAGGTGAGACCCTGGCACAAATCAAGGCTGAATCCAGCAATCCCAAAGGAGATATTTGGTGGGGTGGAACGGGCGATCCACATTTGCAGGCGGCAGAAGAAGGACTGAGCGATGCTTATGAGTCACCATTGCGCGGCGAACAAAATGACTGGGCAATCAAGCAGGCAGAATCTGCAGATAATCAAACCATCGGCATCTACTCAGGGGCTTTGGGATATGGGTATAACGAAGATGTTCTCAAGGCAAACAACTTACCAATACCTGCATGTTGGAAAGATCTGTTAAAGCCTGAGTATAAAGGCCATGTGCAAATGGCCAATCCGAATTCATCGGGAACGGCGTACACCACTCTTGCAACTATCGTTCAGTTGTTTGGAGAGGATGAAGGCTTCGAATTCATGAAGGGGCTGCACAAAAATATTAATCAATATACGAAGTCTGGTTCCGCACCTATAAAAGCGGCCGCTCGCGGCGAGAACACGATAGGCATTGTGTTCATGCATGATGCTGTGAAACAGGCAGCATCCGGGTTTCCAATCAAGGTGGTCGCACCCTGTGAAGGAACGGGCTATGAAATAGGCGGTATGAGCCTGATAAAAGGTGGTAGAAACCCTGAGAATGCTCGAAAATTTTATGACTGGGCGTTGCAGGCTGATGTTCAAACCCGAGCCCTGGAAGTCAAGGCGTTTCAGGTGATGTCTAATACGGGTGCAACCAGTTCGCCTATGGCTCCTGATCTGTCATCCATAAAGCTCATCGACTATGATTTCAAAAAGTATGGTTCATCTGCGGAGAGAAAAAGACTGTTGAAAAAATGGGATGATGAGGTTTCAGTCCTTCCTCAATAATTAATTCAGTTGGTCCGATTAGCCCTATAAGCTTCAGGATGGGTCCTTGAACAAAAGTATGTACTTGTGGCTCATCCTGGGGCTTCTGGGTTTTTGTGTACTACCTTGGTATGTGCTGGAAGATGGCTTCTGGGGTTTCGAATGGTTAGTTGATGGCTACCCGTTTGATACCGACTATGCTCCAGCATTGTTCCTGATTATGCAGGGGGAGAAGCTATGGCTCTCCCCGCTGATATTATGGCTACTCATGCCCTTGGCTACATTTTTCAGGGCCAGTGGCAGCACCCATTCGAGAGCCGTACGCCAAGCTAATGTGCTTCTCGTTGCAGGGGTAGCAGGCCTACTGTGGCTCGCCATACAGGGTTACGGCATCGGGCTGCGTGGCTGGAATTTCGACGCTTTAAATCAACTCTTCGGTCCACTGGAGGATCGCCAGTTTGGAATGGGCTCAGGTGCTCTGCTCGTTACCGCTGCCCTATTGTTTTATCTCACAACCGGTATTGCAGGCCGTGGTGCGGTCAACGGCGACGTTTTTGTCGTGGGGGCGATTGGTTTTGTTATCGCCATGGTTACCGTATTCATTTTCTTTCCTATCGTACAAATGTTGTCCAGTGCATTGCGGGACAATGACGGCGTTTATTCGTTTACGATTTTTGCCGCTAAGTTTTTCGATAACAAAATATGGGGATTGGGTTGTGTGCAGGGAGGTACACGGTGTGGTGTAGCCTGGAATTCCTTGTTTCTTGCGGTACTGGTGGGTTTCTTTACCACTATTCTAGGGCTGGTGTTTGCGCTGGTTGCCACTCGATCAGGCTTTAAACATGGCAAGCTGCTAAGAGCCCTGACGGTCTTACCCATCATAACGCCCCCGTTTGTTATTGGTCTGGCCATCATTCTGTTGTTTGGACTCTCAGGAGCCGTCACACAGTTTGTGTCAGGTATTCTGGATGTTCAACCGACTCGATGGGTGTATGGGTTGCCGGGTATATTTATCGCCCAAATGCTCTCATTTACACCCATAGCGTTTCTGGTGCTTATAGGTGTTGTAGAGGGAGTTAGCCCCTCGATGGAGGAGGCTGCACAAACCTTGCGTGCGAGTAAATGGCAGACATTTAGAACGGTTTCCTTGCCACTCATGCGCCCTGGTCTGGCGAATGCTTTTTTACTTGGCTTTATTGAAAGCATGGCAGATTTCGGAAACCCCTTGGTGCTTGGCGGTAACTATGACGTGCTATCTACAGAGATATTCTTCGCTATAGTCGGTGCGCAAAATGATCAAGGTAAGGCAGCGGTTTTAGCGATTGCCCTGTTGATATTCACATTAACGGCCTTTTATGCCCAACGACGCTGGTTAGGTCATAAGTCCTATACAACTCAAACCGGGAAAGGTGATGGTGGGATGCACGTTCTTTTGCCTAAAAGAGTGATGCTGCCCTGCTATGCGATTGCCCTGACATGGGCTGTATTTACGCTAACAGTCTATGGAATGATTTTATACGGTGGCTTTGTTGAGACCTGGGGGCTCAACAATACACTTACATTCAAGCACTACATAACGGCGTTTGGAATTGGTTTCAATGAGTTTGGTATTCATTTTAAAGGTTCTGCCTGGGATTCATTCTGGACAACACTGAAGATAGCGGGTACGGCAGCACCGTTGACTGCAATGATTGGTTTAATAACTGCCTGGCTGTTAGTTAGACAGAACTTTGCAGGCAAAAGAGCATTTGAGTTCGGTACGATGCTTAGTTTCGCGATTCCCGGTACGGTAATTGGTGTTAGCTACATTCTTGCGTTTAATGTTCCACCGATAGAACTAACAGGCACCGGCGCTATTCTGGTACTGAGTTTTATCTTCCGTAATATGCCTGTAGGCGTGCGTGCAGGCATAGCCTCAATGTCGCAACTTGACAAGAGCCTGGATGAGGCTTCTTTAACGCTGGGTGCATCTACCTGGCGCACATTCACGCGAATAATTCTCCCGCTTATGCGTCCGGCAATTCTTGCCGCACTTGTTTTCAGTTTCGTTCGAGCAATGACCGCTATCAGCGCTGTTATATTTCTGGTAAGCGCGGAATACAATATGGCGACAAGCTACATTATCGGGCGTGTAGAAAACAATGACTATGGCATTGCTATCGCTTATTCATCGACGCTTATCGTTGTAATGCTGACTATTGTAGCGCTGCTGCAATTTGTCATTGGCCGCAGTAAAACTGGAAGACGACTCCAGCAATCAAGAACAAACTGGTAGTTTAAAACTTCATGACTCAAACACAAATTAGTAGCAAGGCAGCTTCAGTTGAATTTCACAATGTCAGCAAAGTGTATGGTTCTGATGTAACTGCTGTTGACAATGTGAGCTTACGGGTGGAAGCGGGTGAGCTGGTGACATTATTGGGTCCGTCTGGCTGTGGCAAGACAACAACCTTACGTATGATTGCAGGTCTGGAAATGGCCAGTAGCGGTAATATTTTTATAGGCGATACCAATGTATCGAAGCTTCCTGCCACCGATAGAGATGTATCGATGGTGTTCCAGTCTTATGCTTTGTTTCCTCATATGTCCGTATTGGAAAATGTTTCCTATGGACTGAAAATATCGAAAATACCAAAGAAAGAAATAGTCGATCGTGCGCAACGAGGTCTGGAGCTGGTGGGGCTAACAGGGTTTGGTTCCAGATACCCCAGCGAACTGTCTGGTGGGCAGCAGCAAAGAGTGGCGGTAGCGCGAGCCCTTGTATTAGAGCCTCAGGTGCTTTTGTTTGACGAGCCCTTATCCAATCTGGATGCAAAGCTTAGAAGACAGGTGCGTGAGGATATTCGTGACATACAGACCAAATTGGGATTGACTGTGGTTTACGTTACCCATGATCAAGAGGAAGCACTGGCAGTATCAGACAGAATCATCGTAATGAACAATTCCGTGATAGCGCAGATAGGAACTCCCAGAGAACTGTATGACCAACCAGTCGATGAATTCGTCGCTGATTTTATTGGAGAAGCCAATCTGTTTGATGCTGAGGTTCTGAGTATCAAAGACTCCATGGCAACAGTGAAAATTGGCGAGATGACCATATCCACGCCTGCAGTTGGAAATGATACGGGAGCGGCTCGACTGGCGGTTCGACCGTCGCGAATCATACTGTTACCGGCTGGTTCCGATAATACGGTAGCCGGAAAGATCAACAAAGTGACCTATGCCGGAAGTCACATGGAGTACCGCGTAGAAACTTCTATCGGAGAGGTTTTTGTTGTTTCTAATGACGAAACAGAATTTGAAACGGGCGCAGCTGTTGGTATTGGGTTTATGCAGAGAGGACCGGTTGTTTTGCCCGGCTCCACAATACTGCAACAGTAGGCTGACTCCTATTTGTACATCAGTCTTTACCTTGCACAATTGGAGGAAGGCTATTTAATTTTGCGTCCGTTATCCCCATATTGCATGTTTCTTCACTACTAGCAAGATACCGGGATTCAGCAAAGATGGATGCAAAAGCAATACTAGATGGTTTACTAGACAAGTCCCAGCGGGCAACTCATGCGGGTATGCAAATGGCTGAGGAGAGAAAAATAATACCTCCCGCCGGAGACGAACGCACTGCCATGCTTAAAGGCGCCGGGGCAGGCGCGTTGGCGGCTGGTGCTGTTGCTTTGTTCTTTGGTAGCAAAAGTACTCGAAAATTCGCCAAGAAGGCAGCCAAGCTGGGCGGTACAGCTGCCATCGGTGGGCTGGCTTACAAAGTTTATTCTGATTGGCAGGCTCAGCAGGGGCAACCTGCAGCACCTGCTCAACCTCAATTAGCCAGCAGTACAGCGCAACCAGCGGCACTCAATCTGGATCAGTTCGATATAGGCACTCCCATTCAGAATCTCGCCACGCAACAGGCTTCGCAACGCAGCGAGTCATTGATGCAAGCAATGATTACCGCGGCCCGTGCAGACGGTCATGTTGATGATGAGGAAATGAATCTGATTACTCAACAGATTAACAATTTAGGTCTTGAACAGGATGTGACTCGTTTCCTCTTGGCAGAGATGAGTAAACCTGTGGATGTGAATCGTATAGCAGCACTGGCGGATACGCGGGAGACTGCGGCCGAGCTTTATATAGCTTCAGCCATGGTCGTGGATATGGATGATGCGGTAGAGCGAACCTATTTAGACAAGCTGGCTACAGCATTAAATCTGGATTCGGAACTGGTCAGACAGCTGGAAGCACCGCTGCGCGACCAGTAACCTTTCAGCGCCAGCTAACCGTTTTGCTATCGAGAAAGAATCGCACCGTAGCCACTAATGCTGCGGTGTTTAGTTGCAAAAACACTTTTATGAAATTGAATAGCTTGTTACTCGTGCCGGGAAGACCTGCGAAACTGGCAGCTGCAATAAGATAAAAAGCGATTTGCAATAAAAACATAGTGTCCAGAAAAAGTCCGCTTCCCAACCATGATGACAGAAATGCCAGGATGAGCGCTTGTGGAACGAAGAGTCTAAAAACTTTGTGAGATAGAAACTGCCACCAGACTTTGTTTTGTTTACGCTTGAAAAGCCAACCGTGCGTTTTAAATGATTGCCAGTTACCGGTGAGATTTCTCACTTTACGGCGAAACTCCTGATCCATGTCATCAGAGGCTTTGTCAAAGGCAAGCGCCCCGGACACAAAAATGGTCCGTTTTCCCTGTTTTAACAAGCTTACCGGTGTGTCAAAGTCGTCGAGTAATGTACCTACTTTGTTTGGCGTGAACTCGGAGCGTCGAATAGCATATAGAGCCCCGGTTGCACCCGTGGTAGAAAACAAGCGGCTTTCATTGTCTCTTATCCACTTCTCGTAACGCCAGTACAGCCCGTAGTTGCCAGCCTCCAGGCTAGTATCATCAGATAGAACAAGCTCGCCACTCACCGCACCAATCTTGCTGTCACTCAGAAATGGCACCAGTTTTTTCAAGGCATTGCTCGATACTGCTTGTCTTGCATCCATGAAGACAATGATCTCGCCAGTTGCCAACGCTACCCCTTCATTCAACGCGCCGCATTTGCCGAGAGACTCTTTTAGCTGTTTTACTTTACGGTTAGGGTGACTTTCGAAGCTGTCGTTTAGAAGGCTTTCGGTGTCATCTGTAGAGCCGTCCGATACGATTATCCACTCGACTAGATTCTCGGGATAATCCAGCAGTTCTAAGCTGGCAAGTTTAACTGGCAGGTTTTTAGCCTCATTGTAGGCAGCAATTACTATGCTAACAGTCGGCCAGCTATTGGGTTCAGATGCCTCCAGTGCAGGACAATTCCTTGCGCGGTAGTGCAGTACTAAAGGGAACAGCGCATAGGTATAGAGAACAAAACCAGCAGCCACCAAGAAGACGGCAGTCATCAACATAAGCGAAACCAGAGGTACTATTATTGACTATAAGCGAGTGATAACAACCTTTGGGATGATTGCGCAGGATCAGTGTACAGCGTCCTCATCTCCGCTTCGCACATGTATTGTGCTGTTAGAGAGGACAGTGGTTCTGAGATTCGATGTGATCCAAATTCGTCACTGTGCAGCATTATATAAGGCGAATTGTTCCTCAAATATGCGTAAGGTAACTCTTGTTGACTAACAAGCGTCTCGTTTAATCGCTCACCCGGGCGCATACCAATGATTTCGGGCTTACTGCCGTTACCGAATTCTCTTGATATCTGGTTTGCCAGGTCGAGCATACCCACCGATTTCATAATACTGCACATGACAAACGGTTTGCTGGCATTGGTCGCATCACTAATGCTCTGGCGTATAAGACGAGCTGCATCTCGTCCTGTAAACATCAATCGATTCATCCTTGAATCGGTTAGTTTCAGTGCTTCTCCATTGCGTGCGCAGTCAATCCAGTAGGGAATCACAGATCCATTTGAGCAGGCAACATTTGCAAATCTTGTACAGACAAAGTGTGAACGGTCGCTGAAGTGTTCCAGGAAAATTTGCTCGAGTATCTTCTTGGAGTAACCGTATATATTTTCTGGCTGACACGCTTTGTCTGTGCTGATGCCAACGACGACAGGTACATTGGCTCTGACGCTGGCTTTAGCGACGTTTAAGCTGCCGTTAATGTTGATGTCAACAGTACGCGATGGATTTAGTTCAGCGAAATCTACGTGTTTTAGAGCTGCTGCATGGATAACAATATCTGGCTTTATCTTAAAAAACAGCGTTGTGAGATGATCAAGGTCCTGTATGTCAGACACAAATGAACGAACTTCCGGAAACGTTTTTTTGAGCTTCTGGATATAGGTTTCGTTTCGACTTATGTTGTAAAAAACATACTCATGTCTATATTGCTTTATAAAAGCCTGGCCTACGGTGCCTGAGCCGCCTGTTATCAAGACCTTTTTACGTTCTGCTTTTAACAGCTGCTTGCTCATAACTTTGCCCCGCCTATATTTAGGGATTGAATATCCTTTCAGGCAGTTTCCATTGATCCGCCTTTTAGCGCTATTCCAAAATTGCGTTAGAAATATTCGATAAAACCGATGAATAAGGTACTGTTATCAGTTTCGTTCTTACAAATGATCTATTCGGACGATAAATGATCTAGCCTGATATGCGAGTCACACTCTGTAGATTTCATGAAGTGTGGACTGGTAATGAAATGTTTCGAGATTCAGTATCCTAGATCTCCCAGCTCTTCATGTATTTCCTCAATAATCTGCATCCGCTGGCTTGAAGATTCCTGGGCGCGTGAGGAATAGGCAATGCTCAATAAGCGTAGGACACTGATTACTGCCGTGTGTGAGGGTGTTGATGTGTAGCTGTCTACATGGCAAGGAAGCACGATCTTGGCGTGACGTTTAGCCTGTCCCATCGATTTGTTGTCTGTGATGTTGATTATGGGCGTAATGATCGCCGAATGGTTAGCTACAGGCAAGGGCCTTGGAAACTTGCTGAATCAGTCACGCGGCTATCTGGATTACGGCATGATCTGGACGGTTGCCGCGGTTTCTGTGCTGATATCAATTGGGTTTTATCAACTAGTAGTAATTCTGGAGCGCTCCGTGTTAAGACGTAGAGGTATAAGAATAACGGAATAAAATAGTACGCTACTGACTGGGAAGCACCAACAAGATGCACTTTAGCGGCTTATACTTGCAAATGCGTTGGCATGGTGCAGTGCTAAGCCCAAAGGGCCATCCTGTCCATCAAAGTTCTATTTTAAATCGAATACGGATGAGTATCTAAAGGACTCATACGTTGTACATAAAAAATGTTTGCGCACATCTTTCCAAACTATGTGCGAATGTAAAATTTAAATGCAATCAAACGCTAAGCTCTTTGATTGATAGCAGGTTGTTAGTAATTGTTGCAAATCAGAGTGAGCTTCGATCAAGAAGTAGGCGCTCTAACAACTTACCGGCGTGCTGAAAAAATGCTTTAAAGTTGTGCAACAGCATACATACTTCACTTCAAGTGAATGGTATTCACAACAATTTATACTAAGGTAAAAATCAATACTTTATTGTTCCTAGTCATGCAGGGTCGGGTGTCAACGTCGTTTTATACATAACGTTACATCTACTGTTAACTAACAGACGTGGGGACCCTATGCAGGTATTGAACTCAATAGTAAAAGCTGGGCTGCTATGCGCCGCCTTTGTTAATGTCTTGCCGGCGCAAGCTGCGGACTGGATCATGACGTCGGGTTATCCTGATGATAATTTTCATACCAAAAATATCCAGATGTTTATTGATGATGTTGAGGCGAATACATCAGTCAATATTAAGCTTAACTCCAACGATTCATTAATCAAGCTAAATGTTATCAAGACGGCTCTTCAAAGGGGTCAGGTACCAATCGGGGAGATTAGGCTCGGTGTATACGGTAATGAGGATCCTATGTACACCCTAACCGGGTTACCGTTCATTGCTCCTGATTATGAATCAGCATGGAAACTAAAAGACCTGCAGAAACCATATTTCGATAAGTTATTTGCTGAAGCGGGTCTAAAGATTCTGTACTACACACCTTGGCCAGGGCAGGGCTTCTATACAAAATTTCCAGTGTCATCAACTGAAGATTTCTCCGGCAAAAAGTTACGAATCTACTCAACTGCTACACAGCAAATGGGCGAGCTGCTAGGTTTTGATGCAACCATCCTTCCTTTTGCGGAAATTCCACAAGCCTTTTCCACCGGGCTTATCGAAGCCCTTTTTACCAGTCCGCAAACCGGTATCGATATCCAGGCTTGGGATAACACAAGTGACTTTACATACGCTGGAGCTATTTTTACTAAGAACGCAGTCGTTGTAAATGAAAAGTACTTTAATGATTTGTCTGAGGAAGACCAGGCAGGCATCTTGGCCGCAGCTGAGACTGCGGAAGCCCGAGGCTGGGAGCTGAGCGAAGAAACAACTAAGGCACAGTTAGCGATACTAGAAGAGAACGGCATGACCGTCTCTGATGCTCCTGATCAGGTCATAGAGAAAATGAAAGAGATTGGTACTGTGATGATCGAAAACTGGCGCAAAGAAGCCAGTCCGGAAGCAGAGGCCGTGTTGGATGAATTTCTGGGATCATAGGAAGCAATAATTCCAACAATTTAATCTGTAATGAGCAACGGTAATGGTTTCTAACTGCTTCGTTTATCAGAACGGCATGCTTGATAGTTTATGAGTGTTAGACGTACGCTTGATGCTCTCTATCTATACAGTGGGTACCTGGCGGCCCTATGCCTGGTATCCATTGCGCTTACCATCATATTGCAAGTGATTGGCCGCTTTGTGGGCCTAACAATAGATTCAACTGAAAGTGCTGGATTTTGTCTTGCGGGAGCTACCTTTCTAGGACTGGCACACACATTTCGCGAAGGTGAACATATACGAGTAACATTGGTCACCAGAATGGCTGTGGGTGCAATAGGCCGAATATTAGATCTATGGATAGTCGCTGTAAGTTGCGTATTAATGAGCTATTTGACTTATTGGGCATTCGATCTGGTTTACTTCTCATATAAGTTTAATGATATAAGCCCCGGTTTACTGGCAATTCCATTCTGGATTCCTCGCTCTGTGATGGCTATTGGTCTATTGGTATTAACCATTGCTTTCATTGACGAGCTTGTGTGTATCTGGCGAGGCATCACACCGAGTTATCACAAGGGCTCTACAGCTTAAGTATGGATGCGAGCATCATTTCGCTAGTGCTTTTTGCCCTGATGCTTCTGCTGTTGGCAAGTGGCTTGTGGGTTGCACCGACTCTCATTGCGGTTGGATTTGTTGCACTGTTTTTTTTCTCTCCCGCGCCAGTAGGGTCACTGATGGCCAGCACCCTGTGGGACGCAAGCTGGAATTGGGCTTTAACGGCGTTGCCACTGTTCATCTGGATGGGTGAGATTCTGTTCAGAACCCGATTATCCTCAGACATGTTTAACGGTTTAGCACCCTGGGTATCACGCTTACCCGGCGGTTTGTTGCACGTGAATATCATTGCCTGTGGGGTCATGGCAGCAGTAGCAGGCTCAAGCGCGGTCACTTGCGCGACGGTTGGCCGTATGAGCATGCCCGAACTAAGCAAACGAGGATATGACTCTAATTTATCCATCGGTACTTTAGCGGGTTCCGGAACCTTAGGGCTACTCATTCCACCGTCCATAATGCTGATTGTTTATGGCGTTATCGCTCAGCAGTCCATATCGCGCATGTTCATTGCCGGAGTACTACCAGGCCTGCTGCTTATTTGTCTGTTCATGGGATATGTCATGATCAGAAGTAAGCTGAATCCAAATTTGGCGCCGCGTGAAGCTATGCGCATGTCTTTGCGAGATAAATTGTGGGCATCTCGGCTTCTTCTACCTGTGCTGGGTCTGATCTTTGTTGTGATTGGATCAATATATGGCGGCTATGCCACCCCGACCGAAGCAGCGACCATCGGAGTTCTGGGCGCATTAATACTCGCGGCTTTTACCGGCAGCTTGAATCGCACCTCGTTTATGGAGAGCCTGATGGGTGCCGTCAGAACCTCTTGTATGATCAGTTTTATTCTTGCAGGGGCTGCCTTTTTGTCAATTTCGATGGGGTTTACCGGTGTCCCTGCAGCTCTTGCTGGGATTGTTGAGCGTTGGGAACTTACACCTGCAATGTTATTGGTTGTGCTAACAATTCTTTATATATTCCTGGGTTGTTTTCTTGATGGCGTGTCAATGATGGTTATCACTGCTGCCGTAGTTTTGCCGATGGTTAAGGATGCTGGTATCGATTTGATCTGGTTCGGAATCTTTACAGTAATTGTGGTTGAAATGGCCCAGATTACTCCACCGGTCGGGTTCAACCTGTTTGTGCTTCAGGGCATGACCGGTCGAGATATTTTCCAAGTTACGCGCTCATCGATGCCTTTCTTTTTTCTGATGCTTCTAGCGATTGTAATTATTGCTGTTGTGCCGGAGCTTGTAACATGGCCTGTTGAGTTTATGGTCAGAAGGCAATAGCGTTGACCGGCCTGGGTTTTATTCCAGCGTGGTTTTATGATCTCTCCGCAACAGTCTGCGCAGCACTAATCACCTCATGGGCACTAATGCAAATTCTCTTATTAAATCCTAATATGACTGCCGCCATGACGATCGGAATGGCTAAGGTAGCTCGTACAGTGGCATCTGACTCAGTGGATATTGTGACAAGCACAGCCACAAAAGGATTTCCCTATATTTCATCCAGGGCTGAAGCGCTGATTGCTGGTTCAATAGTGTTGGAAACTATTGCAGAGCATGAGCGAACTGCTGATGGTGTGATCATCGCAGCTTTTGGTGATCCAGGTCTAAAAGCAGCTCAAGAACAGTTTAATTTACCGATTGTTGGAATGGCACAGGCTTCCATCGTCACAGCTTCCTTACTTGGTGAGAGGTTCTCAATTGTTACTTTTACACCGCTAATGTCTCGATGGTATTTAGATAGTGTTTTAGATAGTGGGCTTACGGATCGTTTTCTAGGTGTAAAGACGCCGGAAGCTGGCAAACTGGATGCATTTGCGGATCAGTCATCCATGGAAACCGAACTACTTAGCCTCATCAATAAAACAATTGATGACGATGGAGCGGATGTCGTTATTTTGGGTGGGGCTCCCTTAGCTGGAATGGCTATGAGACTTCAGAGCGAGGTCGATGCTCTACTGCTTGATCCCATATCCAGTGCTATTTCTCTACTGGAGTCACTGGTAAGGGTTAGTGATAAAAATGCATTCAGTCGCCGGCATTCTCGTCCTGTGAAGAAGACGTCTACTGGCTTGCCTGAGGTATTAGCCAGGTCAATGAGCATCGCTGTGACGGATTAGGATGTCTTGCTTCTAATTCAAACTAGCATCGGCATATTCATTACAGCCGCTCTTTAAGCTGATACTTAAATAGCTAGCAGTTTGTAAATTGCTATCGACACAGAAATAGCTCAACTCGGATCTCGTTCTATAAGTGGATGTATTTACATACTGGACGTGGCAACACTGCACGTAAACAAATACGCAACACTCATGTTCATTTTCAGCAGCATACAAGCTGTTCAGTTTAAATCAGTGTCGAAGTGGTGTTGCCCGGGTTTTATCCTGCTTAGCGCTAGTTGATAGCTACAAGTGATAGCTACAAAAAGTAGTATCATTTCAAGGTTCTGAGGCTCAATAGCGAGTCAATATTCCGACTTTGTCGTTACAATAGTGGTGGGTGTGAAGTGAGGGATGCGATTCGTTGAACGCTTGCATCAACTAAGCTTAAGAGTGCTTAGTGCTAAAAAAGACGGACCATCCTTGGTCCTGCGTGGCTCCTTGCCTCAATACCACTTGGAGGAGGAATACCGAAAGTCACCACACTTCCGATGTATTAATACTAGCAAGGTAAAGTGCTTTTACATGTGAAAGTACATCAATGTACTTATCGCTAATAGGTTAGTAATGTTCTTTACGCAGTATGACCGTTTCATAAACCTTAAAAATCTCTATGACTGTTTTATAAATCAAAAGGTACTGAATCACGGTTTGATAACTAATTAGAAATGGTCTGTTGCCATAAAGTAAAGCAACGTAACAACACATCAGTCAGTTTGTTACTGTGTATTGCGCTGAAGTATCTAGATAAACAATGAGATCAAAAGAGCAGTTCATATGAAATATGATTTCCTTATCATCGGTGCAGGAATATCGGGTGCTTCGGCGGGTTATGAACTTGCACCGTTTGGAAGCACGATTATTGTAGAGGCCGAATCCAGTGGTGCTTACCACAGTACAGGTCGTTCGGCAGCGCTCTATACGCCGAACTATGGCAGTGAGCTCGTATGCAAGATTAATCGACTGAGTTATGGATTCCTCAACAAACCGCCCTCTGGATTCTGTGAGCATCCTTTGCTGACTCCAAGAGGTCTGCTTGTTGTTGCTTCTGAGGGTGCTGTGAATCAGCTGCAACCTTTGTTGGATACAGGCGGAAGCGAGGTAGAGTCCCTTAACAGCGCACAGACTTTAACTAAAGCGCCTTTTTTAAAGTCGGAGCGTGTAGCAGAATCTGTCTTTGAGCGTGACGTTGCGGATATGGATGTTCATTCTCTGCACCAGGGGTATTTGAATGGATATCGAAAACGAGGTGGAACGCTGCTTTGTGGCAGCCCCGTCAGCGCTTTAAAGGCTACGAAAGATGGCTGGACAGTACATGTAGGAGATAGAACGCTTGAAGCCAGAACCGTTGTTAATGCAGCAGGGGCCTGGGCAGATAGGGTGGGTTCGATGGCAGGAGCTCAAACCTTGGGTCTGGTTCCAAAGCGTCGTTCTGCAATCCTTGTAGATGTAACGGATTCTCTTGACGTGAGCCGCTGCCCGGCTGTTGGTTTTATCGGCGCAGAAAACTATATAAAGCCCCAAGGGGATCAGCTAATGGTTTCGCCGGGAGATGCTACTCCCATGGATGCACAAGACGTTCAACCGGATGATCTTGAACTGGCCATGTTAGTCGACTGGCTCGAATCGGAAACTCAGATAGAGGTAAAACGGTTGAATCATCGCTGGGCAGGGCTTCGAAGTTTCGTTAACGATGATGAGCCAGTCGTTGGCTTTGATCCTATCGTGAATGACTTTTTCTGGTTAGCTGCGCAGGGGGGATATGGAATCATGATGTCATCAGCGTTGGCACGGGCAGCGACCGGACTGATAGTGGATAACAGACTGCCCGAGGATTTTCTACAGGTAAACATTGAACCCGCTATGTTGTCTGTGGAGCGCTTGCTCGCAAGCGTTTGATGTCCTCGGTGTGGTGATTCTTTGCTGGTGCTTCTCGTCGTTTCTAGAGCGCTTGTTCGCAAGTCTTTTGGGTCTTTGCCTGGAGCTTATCTGCAAGCGCTTGACGTCATCACTGGAGCGCTTATCTGCAAGCGTTTGACATTACTGGAGCGCTAATTTTCCGGTTTTGGAACACAAGATTGACGCTGGCATGCACTAGCTCGGTGCTCTCTCTGCCCAGCCTGCAAATATCTTCTCCAGAATGACGACGACGTAGTAAAGCAGTATTCCCATGAAGGCTAACGCAATCAATACAGCGAACATTAATGGGTAATCTGAATTGATCTTGGCACTATCGAATAGATGACCAAGACCGCGTCCGTGTGGTTCGATGATCTCAACCAGGTTTGTGCCAATAAAAGCCAGAGTGACCGCTACTTTTAGCGCACCAAAAAATTCTGGCAGCGTTTTAGGCAGTGCGATTTTGCGAAAAATCGTGAGCTTAGATGCACCTAGCGCCCCTAAGATGTCTCTATATTCAGGTTCTAGCGTACTCAGGCCAATTGATACTGATACCGCAATGGGAAAAAACGAAATCATGAATGCCATCAGAATCGTGTTCAGATTATGTTCGCCCACGAACATCAAGGCAATAATAGGGACTACAGTTGCTTTTGGTATGGCGTTAAATCCTACAAGCAGCGGGTATAAACCCTCCCTTACGCTTCGCGACAAGCCCATAAGCATGCCTACAAGCGTACCGAAAACGATAGCAATCATGAGCCCGGCCACGGTTCTCCAGAGTGTTTGCCAACCGTAGCTAAAGAACAGTTCTTTGAATTTCCAAAAAGCTGGCCAGATATCAGTTGGCGATGCCATTTTGTAGTTTGGCCATTCGTTAAACCAAACGAGAAGCTCCCACAAAATTAGAAATATGATGATGGCAAAAACAGGAATCAGGATCTGCCGAATACTCACGCCACACGCCCCTGCGCGATCTTTATTTGGGCTCTCAGAATAGCCAGCATATCCGATGCTTCAGTCGTATAGAGATCTTCGATAGTACGCTTTCCCGATATGTTGACTTTCAGCTGATATTGCGACTTGGCAGGACGACCGGATAGCACAACAACTTCATCCGCCAAAAATATACTCTCGCGCAGATCATGAGTGATCAACAGCGCGGTAAAGGGTTCTTGTTCGCGCAGTGTATGCATAATTTGCCATAGATCTTCACGCGTGAAAGCATCCAGAGCACCAAAGGGTTCGTCAAGAATAAGTACGTCTGGCTTGTGCACTAATGCACGACATAGAGACGCTCTTTGACGCATACCACCGGAGAGCTCCGATGGCCGTTTGTCTTCAAAGCCTTCCAGCCCAACCAGTGCCAGTAGATAGCGAGCCCTCTCTTCTTGCTCGCGTCGTGGCATTTTGGCACTGACTATTTCCAGTGGAAGCATGACGTTTTTCAGCACGGTGCGCCATTCTGGTAACACCGGATTTTGAAAAGCCATGCCTACCGATGCCCGTGGACTGGTCACACGCTCGCCGTGCAACCAGACTTCGCCACTGTCCGGTTTCATCAGCCCCGCCACTAATCGTGTCAAGGTCGATTTGCCGCAGCCGGATGGTCCGACTACGGCAGTAAAACCATTCTCTTCAACGGATAGATCCAGCGCGTCGAGTACGTGTAACGGCCCCGTGGCTGTTTGGAAGGTATGACTAACAGACTGGATGGAAATCAGTGGAAGTCCCTGATTATGAGCTCCGGGCTGCATCGTCAAATTGTCCACAGTCTACTTAATAGGGAAGTTACCTTCTGGAAGAAAGGAATCATCGAAGTAAAGTGATACGTCTGGCGTATTTTCGAACTCATAGTTTTTTGAAAGTTGTTCTAAAGCAGCTTCCATACGCGCATCATCTATACCGCCCATACCATTAGCCAGCGTGTAGTCGGTACGAACGTTTGCATTAAGTGCAAGCTCAAGGCGACGTTGCTCTAGTTCGATATCTGCAGCCGGGTTGCGCGCACCTACCGCTTTTGCTCCCATGGCAGGATCTGCTATGACGTCATTCCAGCCATTGGCAACCGCTGCGAGAAATCCTGATACAACCTCAGGATTGGCTGCGGCATAGTCGGTGTTAACGATGATGGCGTTACCGTAGAGTTCCAGGCCATGGTCTGCCATCAGTAGAACAGAGAGGTCATCTTCAGGCACGCCGAGTCTAACCAGATTCAGAAACACAGAAAATGAAAATCCCGCCACAGCGTCTACTTTTCCTTCGGCGAGCATGGGCTCACGAGTGGGGAATCCAACAGGCTCTACGGTGACCTTGTCCATATCAATACCTGCGGCTTCTGCAAAAGCAGGAAACTGGGCCCAAGCGCCATCGGGAGGAGGAGCTCCTAGAGTACGGCCCTCAAGGTCTGTGGGTACGCTGATGCCTTGAGACTTTCTACCTACAACGGCAAAGGGCGGCTTGTCATAAATCATCATGACAGCAGTCACAGGCGCACCGGGGTTTTTGTCGAGAAACTGTATCAGGGAATTGATATCAGCAAAGCCAAGTGGAAAAGCGCCGGTTGCAACCTTTGGAATTGCGGCGAGCGAACCCTGTCCGGCAGCAACTTCTACATCCAGATCGGCCCTTGCAAAATGACCATTGTCTATGGCAGCAAAAAAAGCAGCAGAGGGGCCTTCGAATTTCCAATCCAGAGCAAAAGGAATTTTTGTAGCAGCGCTGGATAAGGAGGAAAATCCGGCAAAGAGCGTGGCGAACACGAAGGCTAAACCCGCAGACTTCATTAAGCGATGAGGCTGCCGGTTCCAAGGGAAATTGATTAACATAAAGCTAGAACTCGGGTTGAAGATTTCTCAGCGATAATATGTCAATTTTCAGTCATCGTATATCTTTCCGTGAAAAACTTTTGTAAAACAATAAGATAAGGCTGTGGTGCGAGAACTAGCAGAGGCTTGCGGCATTATTGATGGTGTAGGAATGCAATTAAAGCTTGCCCGCACGAGCTTGCCTTCAATCCAGATACTTTGAGCAAACAGTCAACGCGCGGCGACAATCAGGGCGCGCAAGAGCGTGCTTTCGATCAGCCAAGCTCAAGCGTTGCCACGCCAAAGAGTCGCTGCGTATCGATTTGTGGTTGAACTCCCCGGTACATGCGTGCCGTTTCAAAGCATGGCTCAAGACCCTTTTTCTGCATCAATTGCACGGCATCTTGATTAGGTTCGGGAACATCTATCATGACTGGTTCACCAGCGATTGTTTCGGCTGCCTTTGCGAGCAGTGTCAGCGCGATTGCCGAATCGTCGGCCAACCAGGGTCCAAGCTTGTAACCGTTTATACACTGTCGTAATCCCACCATTCCTATTATTTTTTTGTTTCTTTGCGCGTAGTAAATGCTTCGCGTGGTATTAGGCGAAAACCATGCATTGAAGAATGCAAGCCGCTTCAAACCACCAATTGATGCATCGTAATTCGTAATCATTTCAAGATCATCAATGGCGGCTTTTTTTATAGTGTTGTGAACATCTGCCTCTGGTGGATTGGTATCCATCAGAGCGCCTGAATAGCGAATATTGCGGTGTAAATAGGTAAATCCTGATCGCTTGTAGTTTTCTTGTTGATCTACGACGCCATCTAATCCCACGCTTCTTGTGCCGGAAGATTCGAGCGCTGCAGTCCATACCTGTAAGCCATGACCAGCACCCCTGTGACTTGACTCGCAGAGGTAGAGACCCAGGAATGAATGCTCGTCATTCTGTTTTACAACCGACACCCCTGCAATCGGCTTGCCTTCAACGTTCTTTACATAAAATCCAGTACGGTCTGCAGCAAAGAACATCTGTGCGTCTTCAAGCCCTGGGTTCCAGCCTTCACGATCTGCCCAGGATAGGAGCAGCCGAATGTTCTCTAACGATGCAATACTGATGTCGGTCTTATCTGAACTGGTTTTCATTCTTCAATAGTAACGCGGAACGCGAATAGCCCAAATCAATGCTGATTTATCTGTTGGTATGAACTTTGACATAACCACGTGCAAGACTGGAGAAATAGCTGTTTTTGATGATAAATTGCACTAACATGGAGCATTTCGTGATTTGCACGAACCAGAATGGAGCATTGCATGTCGGCTAGTGGGCAAGTTTTGGAGCTTAATCAGGTCACCAAACGTTACAGCTCTGATGCTTTAGCAGTTGATCGGTTTTCGCAACATTTTGAGGGTGGCACCTACGTTTGTCTTCTTGGGCCATCGGGTTGTGGCAAGTCGAGCACCCTGCGAATGATTGCAGGTCATGAGGACGTGACCGCAGGCGACATCAAGCTCGGTGGTGTATCCATCAAAGAAAAAGCGCCGGCCCAGCGAGGCACGGCCATGATGTTCCAGAACTATGCATTATTTCCGCATCTGTCTGTGCTGGATAACGTGGCATTCAGTCTTCATATGCGAGGTGTGCCTCTGCAAGACAGGCATACCAAAGCCGGCGAACTACTGGCTTTGGTGCAAATGTCTGAATTCGCCAGTCGTTTACCTGAGCAGCTATCAGGTGGCCAGCAACAGCGGGTTGCGCTGGCCAGGGCGCTGATAACGGAGCCGGAAGTATTGTTGCTTGATGAACCTCTCTCTGCGCTTGATCCTTTCTTGCGCATAGCAATGAGAAGTGAATTGGCACGTCTTCAACGCAAACTCGGCATCACGTTCATTCATGTCACGCATAGTCAGGATGAAGCCCTGGCTTTGGCCGACCATATCGTCTTGATGAACAATGCTGTCATTGAGCAGGCTGGTACACCGAATGAACTTTTTAATGCGCCAAAGACAGAGTTCGTAGCTCGATTCATGGGTGGGCACAATGTTCTGATGATTGGCGATCAGGTCTCTGCATTACGTACAGACAAGACCAAACTCGAACCAGACGATAGATCTGGAAGGTTCATGCTCGGGACAATCGAGCATGTGGAATATCTGGGGCGCACCGTCAATGTTACGGTTCTAAGTGATAGTCAAGAACAATTGGTGGCCGCCCTGACTGATGAGCATTATCAGTCGAGACGATGGGTTCCCGGTGAACCGGTAAGTATTCGATGGGAAGCCTCGGATCTGCACTCGGTGCAGATCAGTAGTCCGTATTAAGTTCGATAAAATATTTAAAATTTTTACACCAACCAGGGAAAACTAGAAAGAGAAATGATCAACGAAAAATCAAAAATTGCCCAGTTGCAATCACTTGGGCCTAAGGGGACGAGCAGGCGTAAACTTCTAAAGGGCGCTGCTGCCACCGTAGCAGCAGGCACCATCACCGGTGCACCGATGATTTGGGCGCAAAACATCAAGGATGTCACCTTGCGTCAGTTTGGTACAGGTGTATCCAACTTGAACGATGTCGCTGACAAGGTGAAAGAAGATCTTGGTTTCACGCTCGAAATGACATCTTTGGATTCAGATTCTGTTGCACAGCGTGCGGCTACTCAGCCAAAATCGTTTGATATTGCAGACATTGAATACTGGATCTGTAAAAAGGTCTGGCCCGCGGGTAATCTTCAAGCGATGGATACATCGCGTATTGCTAATTACGACAAAATTGTAGGTATTTTTAGAAACGGAAAACTCACACCAGAGAGCACTATTGCACAGGGTACTGCACCTCATAGTGTAGGTTTCGTCGATGGCCCCGATGGCAAGAGTTTCGTGCAAGAAGAGTCGGGCTGGATGACACTTATACCCACTATCTACAACGCAGATACTTTAGGCATTCGTCCGGATCTGATCGGCCGGGAAATCTCCTCATGGGCAGAACTCCTCAACCCTGAATTCAAAGGCAAGGCGTCTATTCTGGACATTTCATCGATAGGCATTATGGATGCAGCGATGGTCTGTGAAGCGATGGGTGAAATTAGTTATGGCGATAAGGGCAACATGACTCGCGAAGAGATCGACAAGACCATGGACATCATGATCGAAGCGAAAAAGAACGGACAATTCCGTGCTTTCTGGAAGAGCTTCGATGAGAGTGTTAACCTCATGGCATCAGGAGAGGTTGTTATTCAATCCATGTGGTCACCCGCTATAACGGCAGTTCGCTCTAAAGGTATACCTTGCGTTTACCAGCCATTGGAAGAAGGCTATCGTTCTTGGGGCGGTGGTCTTGGTCTGTCCAAGAACTTAAGCGGATTGGAACTCGATGCTGCTTACGAGTACATCAACTGGTATTTGTCTGGATGGGTTGGTGGCTACCTGATGCGCCAGGGCTACTACTCTGCGGTACCAGAGACCTCCAAAAATTTCATGAGTGAAAACGAATGGGGATTCTGGTTTGAAGGTAAACCTGCTGCTGAAGACATCGTTAACCCTCAGGGTGTGGTGATGGAAAAAGCTGGTGCAGTACGTGATGGCGGATCGTTCAATGATCGCATGGGTAGCGTTGCCTGCTGGAATGCGGTCATGGATGAAAACCAGTACATGGTTCGCAAGTGGAATGAGTTCATCGCTGCATAAACTGGTCTAAGATACTCTCCATGAAAATGACAGCAGCGATGCGCCATATCAAGGGCTGGTTGTTAATCAGTCCCTTGTTAACGGTACTTAGCTTTTTTCTCTTAGTGCCCGTGGCAGCTATTGTTATGGTGAGTTTTTGGGGTAGTAGCGAGTATAGCTACTACCCCGCGTTTCAATTTGAGAACTATCAGTTTCTATTCACGTCAAAGGTGACCCTGAGTGTTTATTTAAAGACGCTTACCTTTACTGCGATCACGTGGGCCTTGTGTTTAGCGATCGGTTTTACAGTGGCCTATTTTCTCGCCTTCCATGTGCATAGCCTTACTATCCAGATCACTTTGTTTCTTCTGTGTACGATCCCTTTCTGGACGTCCAACATCATACGAATGATTTCGTGGATTCCCTTTCTGGGCCGAAACGGAATAGCCAATACTGCCTTGCAGCAGTGGGGTTGGATTGATAAGCCGCTTGAGTGGCTTCTGTTTTCAGACTTTGCTGTCATTCTGGCTTTTGTACATTTGTTTTCCCTGTTCATGATAGTGCCTATTTTTAATACGATGATGCGCATTGATCGATCGCTGATTGAAGCCGCTCGCGATGCAGGTGCAAGCGGGTTTCAGGTGGTGAGGCATGTGGTTGTGCCTTTGAGTAAGCCAGGGATCATGATCGGGTCAATTTTTGTCGTGACACTGGTTATGGGGGATTTTATTACCGTACGCTTTATGAGTGGCGGCCAGAGTGCCTCTGTCGGGCGCATGATCTCAAACGAGATTGGATTGCTTCAGTACCCCTCTGCTTCGGCAAGTGCTGTGGTACTGCTGTTAACGGTGCTACTGATGGTTGGGTCGATGCTGCGTATGGTAGACATACGTCGAGAACTATAGACATGCACAAAAGAGGACTAAGTTTTTACTTGCTGGCAGCTTTTTTTGCGCTGTTTGTGGTGTTTCTTTATGGCCCTACCATCACCATCGCAGTGCTTTCATTTCAAGGACCCCAGGGCGGGCTTACCTTCCCGATGAATGGCACCTCGCTACACTGGTTTCGTAATTTGTTTGAGCAACAGGCTGTGGGTGATATCTGGGGCTCCTTCAGACGCTCCATGACACTCGGTTTGATCGTCATGGTTGTCACTGTGGTTGTGTCTGTTATGGGTGGGCTTGCGTTTCGGCATCGCTTTAAGGGCTCCACAATAGTTTTCTATCTGGTGATCATGAGTTTGATTATCCCGTCCATACTCATCTCACTGGGTGTGGGTATCCTGTTTAATCTACTGGATTGGGATGTGCATTGGGCCACATCGGGTCTTGGTAGTCAGCTGACCTGGACGCTGCCGTTTGGCTTGCTGATCATGTTTGCAGTGTTCAATCGATTCGATGCTTCATATGAAGAAGCTGCGCGGGATTTGGGGGCCAGCAATTGGCAGACTCTGCGCCATGTTGTTATTCCGATTATTTTGCCCAGCCTGATAGGCGTTGGCTTGTTTGGATTTACCTTGTCATACGATGAATTTGCCAGAACACTGTTAACGGCAGGCACATACAATACACTGCCGCTGGAAATATACGGAATGACGACCAGTGTCACTACGCCTGTGCTGTATGCCCTGGGCACGATGACCACCTGTTTCTCGTTTCTGATGATAGCTCTGTTTCTTGTACTCACCCGGCTCAGCAAACGGCGGGTCACTGATAAGTAGTTAATGAATATTCTGATCATTAATCCGAATACAACTCAGTCCATGACGGAGAAGGTTCGGATCGCAGCCGAAGACGTGGCAGCTCCTCACGTTACAGTCCATGTCTCCACATCGCAGTCTGGCCCGGCCTCGATACAAGGCCCAGAAGATGGAGTCGCTGCGGTTCCCGGCTTGCTTCGTGAGATAGAAGCGGGTGTCCAGCAGGGGATGGATGGTTTCGTCATCGCCTGCTTTGATGACACGGGGCTCGATGAATGTCGAGCGCTGACCAATAAGCCGGTTATAGGTATTGGAGAGGCGGCGTTTCATGCCAGCATGATGCTGGGACACCGTTTTTCAGTGGTAACAACGCTTGCCGTGTCAATACCCGTCATTGAAGCCAACCTTGAACGTTATAGGGTCAACGATATGTGTCAGAAGGTGCGTGCCAGCGACGTACCCGTGCTGGCGCTGGAAGAGCCTGGCAGCAGTGCCGAGCAGAAAGTCTCATCTGAAATTGGCCTAGCTCTCAAGCAGGATAACTGCGGTGCCATCGTACTTGGCTGCGCCGGCATGGCGCCACTTGCAGCAAGATTGTCTGCTGTTCATGGTGTCCCTGTGATAGACGGTGTGGTGGCAGCCACCGGAATGCTGTGTGCTCTGATAGGCGTGCAACACTCTTACTCTCCAGCTGAGGTTTAATTCAAGACTAGAGTATATCTGCGTCGACCGTCTAATGATGCTGCACAATGTGCAGCGGCATGCTGCAATATGAAACCAAGACAAACAAGACTGAATTAGATAATTTTCGTACTCATCAGGTTCAGAGTACGAAACGTGTTAGCGACTATCGAACGATCAAGGTGTCTTTGCGCACCCCTCATTAGTCGACCCCATCAGTCAAAACTTGTTGAGGCTGTGTTGCTATGAACGCAACACTTGCCGAAGCTCTTTCGCTCAAAGACAATCACTCTGTCTCTGCCTCAAAGCAAACAGCGACTCAGCCTGACCCGGTGGTCATCATCGGCAACGGACCGGTGGGCATGCGTGCCGCAAGCGAGTTGCTCAGGGCAGATCCTAGTGTTTCTGTCGTCATCTTTGGCGAAGAACCCTATCTTCCATATAACCGGGTAAAACTATCTTCCTGGTTGGCAGGCGATGTTGCCTGGAATGATTTGCTTCAGCCTCTTCGACGTCCCTTCGGAACAAAGTATGAAGAGCGGGTGGGTTATCGCGTTGAGAAAATCGATACAGCTGAACACACGGTTACCGATCAGACCGGAGCAGTACAAACTTATTCTAAATTAATCCTGGCGGTTGGTTCTCGCGCATTCGTACCGCCTATACCGGGTATTGAATCACAGGGTGTTTACACCCTTCGTAACATGCAGGATGCAAATAGCCTGCTAGCCAGACGTGTGCGTTCGCACCACACAGTTGTGGTTGGAGGTGGCCTTTTAGGACTGGAATCCGCACGCGCCATGCAACCTTTCAATACTCGGGTGACCGTTGTTGAACATGCTGATCGGCTTATGGCCCATCAACTTGATGAGGCTTCCGCTGAATTGCTTAAAAACAAAGTCGAATCCATGGGTATGGATATCGTGCTCGGCGATGGTATTGAATCGATTGTGGCCGAACCTCGAGTCACCGCTATTCGTTTACATTCCGGTCGTACCATTGAATGCGATACGGTCATTGTTGCGACTGGAATCCGTGCCAATACGGATCTTGCCAGGATTGGTGGGTTCGCTTTTGGCAATGGCATAACGGTCAATGATCAAATGCAAACCTCCGTTGATGATGTCTATGCGATTGGCGAATGCGCTGAGCACAGAGGAGAAGTTTACGGCCTGGTAGCGCCAGGCTTAGAGCAGGCTTCAGTAGCGGTTAGTCATATTACCGGTAACAAAGGCCGATACACCGGGTCGGTAGCATCCTCAAGATTGAAGGTCGTGGGTACGCAAGTATTCAGCATGGGCCCCATGGGAGCCTCCTCAAACCCAAGGGACGGTCGCAAATACGTTTATAAAAACGGCGAAGGCGATGAGTACCGGGCTTTGTTGGTACGGCACAATCGACTGGCTGGTGCTATCGGTATGGGTGAATGGCCCGAAACCGTTCGACTGCAAAGCGCTATAAGTGATGAAAAAAAGTTATATCCATGGAACATTTGGCGATTCCAGCGAAGCGGGCAGGTGTGGCCAGAGTCGCAGGGGGGGACTGTAGCAGCGTGGCCTGCTTCTGCCACAGTCTGTCAATGTATGGGCGTCAGTCGTGGTCGTTTGTCCGAAGCGATTGCGCAAGGCTCAAGCAGTGTTGATGCACTGTGCGAGGCGACCGGTGCCAGTTCTGTCTGTGGCTCTTGCAAGCCTCTGGTAGCTGATTTATTGGGAAGCAAAGCCAATCGGGAGTCTACCCAGTATGCAACAGCCTTACTTTTTATCAGTCTGATCACACTGGCAATGATGGCTGTGGTTGCCTTTTTTCCATCACTAACATACTCCACTAGTGTGGAGCCTTTGAAGATTGCAGGAATAGCGCTCAATTCTCACTGGGATGTTCTGTGGCGCGATGGATTTTATAAACAGGTAAGTGGATTCACGGTACTAGGGATTTCAGTACTGGCAATAGTTCTGTCACTACGCAAACGAATACCCGGTCTTCGAAAAGTCGGCCAGTTTGGTACGTGGCGATTGATACACATAGCGCTGGGTTGTCTAGCGCTGGGCATGCTCATGATCCATACGGGTTTTCGCCTGGGATACGGATTAAATCAGTTCTTGATGATCGCATTCCTGGGTTTGATCTTACTCGGATCCCTGGCATCTGCCGCGCTGGCCTATGAGCATAAGATGAGTGTGTCGCTGGCGAATGCGGTTCGGCGCCAGGCCATCTGGTTACATATATTACTTTTCTGGCCGGTACCATTGCTTCTAGGCTGGCATGTGTTTAAGGGTTATTGGTACTAACCGTGAGCGATGATCAATCTGTTGACCAGACACGCAAACGGCCTCTCCACTTCCAGTTGGGATCGATCTCTTTGCTGTGGTCGTTGTGGATACTCGTTAGTGTCGCTGGCAGTGCGGTATTCGCCACAATGATGTTTGGTAAGGCTGAGAAAAGTGTTTTTATGCCAGGGCCTTTAAGTCCTGGTCACCATCAATTGGCTGACTCTTGTGAGAGTTGTCATGTTGAGCAGTTTGGTGGCACAGAAGTTCTGCAAAGTTCGTGTATCGATTGTCATGGGCATGAACGTGAAGATGGTTTTGATTCACATCCCATCAGTAAATTTGAAGATCCCCGAAATGCTGCTCGACTCGAGAAAATTAATGCTACGCAATGTGTAACTTGCCATGTTGAGCATCGGCCTGAGCTAACGCTGGCTGACGGATTGACTCAACCAAAAGATATCTGCCTGCATTGTCATGTGGATATAGCTGAGGATCGCCCCTCACATGAAGGTATGGCCTTCGATACCTGTGCATCATCGGGTTGTCACAATTACCACGACAATCGAGCGTTATATACAAAATTTCTTACCAGACATGCTGATGATGCTGATCTTCTCGAGAATCCTTTCCTTGATTCAAAAGATTTTGCAGACCTGGTGTACGAAATCATGGAGTACCCGCATGATCGGTACCCAGTGGAGTCGCTGGATGTAACCAGCATTGACGCGCCGCAAAATCTGGAAGTTTCTGCGCAGATTGAACGCGAATGGCTCGAATCAAGCCATGCAGCTACAGGTGTCAACTGCAGCGGGTGTCATCAACCGCTTGATGAGCAAGGACAATTGAGTGACTGGCGCGATAAGCCCGGTGTTGAAGGTTGCGATGGCTGTCATACCATTGAAACCGAACTATTTGGCAATGGTAAGCACGGCATGCGCCTGGCAGCTGGTTTGTCGCCAATGACACCTGGCAGTGCATTAGCACCGATGAATTCCGACGTGTCTCATGAGGAAATGAATTGTTCCTCATGCCATGGTTCGCACCAATTTGATGTCGTGACTGCGGCGGTTGATGCCTGCGAGACTTGTCATGCTGACGATCATACAGTGGCCTATCGACAATCCAAACACTATGCGCTTTGGCTTGAAGAAACAGAAGGGTCTGGTGAAGCGGGCAGTGGCGTGTCCTGTGCCAGTTGCCATATGCCCAGAGAAGATATGGAAATTAATGACTGGATGGAGCGTGTGGTCGTTAATCATAATCAAAATGCAAGCTTGTCACCAAATAGCAAAATGCTTAGACCCGTTTGTTTGTCATGCCATGGTCTGGAGTATTCGCTTAATGCATTAGCAGATGAATCCATAATCTTAAACAACTTTTCCAGCGCTCCTGGCGATTTGGTAGACAGCGTTGACATGGCATTACGACTACAGGAAGAGCACGAGCGCAAGAAGGCTGCGAGGCAATAAAGTCAGTACCCTAATTTTTGCTTGCCAATCCCATTTGGCATTTATTGTTAGACCATTCTGATAAGAGATGACTATGAAAATGTTAATACGTAAAAAATCATTAATGGCACTACTCGCACTATCGGTTAGTGCGATTGGCTGGGGCGGATTTTCAATGGCGGCCGATGGTGATGTGCCGAGTATCACTCCTAAAACCATGGCTGATGCGCTACATATGGTTATGGATTCCGACAGAGCTGTTTACACTCGCCGTATTGTTAATAGACTGGCAGCAAAAGAGAAAGTAATTACAGCATCAGAACATTTTGATGATGAGAAAGCCCTGGTTCTGCCTGCTCAGATGTTTCGCTTCGGCGCAGAAATGGTAGCTAAGCGTGCCAAAGAAAATCCAGATGTGAATTTCAGCTATTCCCTGCAATCGCTTTGGCCGATTAACAAACAGAACGCTCCGGCTACCGATGCAGAAAAGGCGGGTTTGGAATTTGTTGCTGCAAATAAAGGTGAAAACTATTACACCACAGAAGAGCTCGGTGGCACGAACTACTTCACTGCCATCTATGCCGATACGGCAGTATCGCCAGTATGTGCGTCCTGTCATAACGACCATCAGGATACGCCTCGCGCAGATTTCAAAGCGGGTGATGTAATGGGTGGTGTTGTGATCCGAATACCACTTGATAGCTAGTTGAGTGATATCGAATCAGACAGCTTGTTTGTTGGTCTCTCTACTGAGTTTGGCAATGGTGTCTGCATTTGCATCAGCGGCTGACTATCCGCCTGCAGGTAGTCAAAGTACCGAGCAGGGCAGAGCTGTGTGGATTGCTAATTGCGAAGGTTGCCATGCCTACGGTATAGCCGGTTCACCCAATCCGATGAGTTCCAGCGATTGGGTGGATCGAGTAGGCAAGCCACGCTCAGTATTGTACGAACATGCTATCAACGGGTTCTTCGGACCTGATGACACACAGATGCCACCTCGTGGTGGTAACGATCAATTACGCGATATCGAAGTCAAAGAGGCAGTTGATTACATGCTTCAGTTAGTAAATTACACGCTAAAAACACAGGAAAAATAAACATGACACCCAATCAAAAAGATCTCATCAGGGAGTCCTGGTCCAAGGTGCTGCCTATCCAGGAAACTGCAGCTGAGTTGTTTTACGGAAGATTGTTCTCGACTTATCCCGAGGTGGCTCCATTGTTTAAAGGGGATATGAAAGAGCAGGGCGAGAAGCTCATGAAAATGCTGGATCAGGCAGTTGGTTCTTTGGATAACATAGAAGCCTTAATCGATCCATTGAAACAGGCCGGCCTCGCTCACAAAGGATACGGTGTGCACAAGGAAGACTATGCAAAGGTGGGAGACTCTCTATTGTGGACGCTTGAACAGGGCTTGGGTGAGGGTTTTGATGAACCCACCCGGGAAGCCTGGGTGGTTACGTACACCACTTTATCCGGTGTGATGATAGACGGTGCAGACTATGATGCTCCAGTAGAAATCAAAGCTGAAAAACGCCCTTGGTTTAAACGATTTTTGAGTCGCCAACCAGCATGATAGGGACCTAACGGTCTGGCTATAAAACTCTGGCCGGACTTTTGTGGGTGAAAAGCAAATTTTAGTCGATCATCGGAATACAAGAAATCTCCAGCTCCTATGGTTAAGATTTGTCAGGGCCGATAGCGCTGAATCGGTCTGCCGCCTCCTGTGAAAGGCGATTGAGATTGCGACAGATGCATTTTTCTGTAATGCTCTGCGCAATTCTCTTTTGTTATCTCAGTGAGCACACCTGTATGAAATTTCCCGGAAAGAAAGCACTGGTTTTTGGCGGAACATCGGGCATTGGCCTGTCTACCGTGCAGCAGCTATCAGCTCTTGGCGCTGAAGTGGTGGCCATGGGGCGTGATGAATCTAAAGCGTCTGCGCTACCAGACAACGCGACGTTCAGGCAATGCGATGTGCGAGACCGTGAGGCCCTGGCCGCTTTGTACAGTGATCTTGGCCCCTTCGATATCCTTGTCAGCGCAGCTACCGGTGGTTCTCGGGCTATCGGCCCCTTTTCAGACATGGATATGGACGGCTACATGAGCTCTTTTGACAAGCTTTGGGGCTATGCCAATGTGGTTCGATTTGGTGTTGAACATCTTGCCGAGGACGGTGCCATTGTACTGGTGTCTGGTTCGCCCGCTCGACGTTGTGGGCCTGGACAAGTCGCCCTGTCATCGGTGGGCGGGGCTGTTGAGGCTCTATCAAGAGCCGTGGCCAAAGAAATCAAGCCCAAACGGATTAATGTTATGTCTCCCGGCCTGATCGATACGCCCATGGTGGCTTTAACGGGCGATGAACGTAAAGCACACTATGAGCGATTAACAGGTAACAATTTAATCGCAAGAGCCGGTACAGCTGACGAATGTGCCAAAGGGGTTATTTTTCTGCTTGAAAATGATTTCGTAACCGGCACCACGCTTGATGTAGATGGCGGAATCCTGCTCTCATAACGCCCTTATAGCCCTCTCATTACTACGAGGATCTGTGTTCTAACAACGTTTGGCAAAATCGGGGACGAAGTCATCGTCCCTTAAAAACGGGCCTACGTTTTTCATTAAATGCCAGTACACCTTCACGACGATCTTTGGTTGGTATAGTGCGGTTGTAGGATTCGATCTCAAAGGCCAAACCATCATTGAGGCTCATTTGCATTCCCTTGTGTATGGACTGTTTTGCCTGGCGAACAGCGATAGGTGCGTTTGATGCGATAGTTTTGGCGGCAGTAAGCGTGGCGCCCAGCAGTGCCTCTTGATCATGGAGTTCATTGACCAAACCCCATTCAAGTGCTTCTTGAGCCGTAAAAACCTTTCCCGTTAATATAAGCTCCTTAGCGCGTTTTTCACCGACTGCCCGACTCAAGGTTTGCGTCCCACCTGCACCGGGGATAATGCCGAGTTTTACTTCAGTTTGTGCGAATCGGGCAGTGTCAGTTGCATAAACGAAATCTAAGGCTGCGCAGAGTTCGCATCCACCGCCATAGGCTGCCCCATTTATGGCACCGAGTGTCGGTACGGGGCAATTGACAATTGCTCGCACCATGCGCTCATAGATCAGATGTTGAGCCTGCCATTGCTCATCACTCATTCCATTTCTTTCTTTTAGATCGCCGCCTGCGCAGAATGCTTTTGTTCCGGAACCGGTAAGCACGATAACTCGAAACCGATCAGGCTCCATGGTAATAGATTCAAACACAGACACAAGATCCCGAGCCATTTGCGTATTGAACGCATTGGCGGATTGAGGACGGTTTAGTGTCACGAGCAAAATATACTCATCCACGGTTTCGGTTAACAGGGTTTCTGTACTAAACATCAGTTGTTATTTACGGTTTCTTTTGGCCAGTGGCTTGATGATACGAAAATGTACGATTACGACTATCGTTAGCACAATGATAGCGATGCACAATATCAGCTTGGATCTATAACCCATAGCTCCATCAATCATCATGGCGTGAGTAACGCTTGTCACCACTACAATGCATCCCAGAACATTGTGCACAAGTTTCCAGAGTGTATGACGCCAGGACAAAAGTGATCTGAGCACAACCAGCAAGGTGGTCACTATGATTGCCCACATACCCGCGACACCATAGAGTGAAAAAGGTGCAGGAGAAATCAGTAGCAGTGCATCCATGAGGTCATCGGGGCTCGTTAAATACAAACCGAGTATGTGCAGAGTGATCGCCAAAACCAACAGGAATCCTATGCGCCGATGCCAGGTCTTGCTGTTGACTGAGCTGATTGACGGTAGATATCCTGACGCTAGTATCGGCTGCAACAACAACAGAGCCAAGGCTACGACTCCAGACATGCCGCCCACTATATAGACTGCTTCACGCCCACTCAGTAGTGGGCTGGTGGCTGCAACGACGACTGGTCCTGCCACCAACGTGGTTAGAATGCAATAGAGCAGTATCGGGATCATGGTAACCGCAGCCACTGAGCAACTCGGTTTATAGGGTGGCTGACATTACACCGGCGCTAATACAAAATGCGCCTGAACACTGGTATCGTTTTTACTACTCATGACCGGACGCAGAAACACGGTTTTAAAGTCTACATCGTCATAGGCCAGATGGGCGTGTGGTTGTCCAAAGTTCGGTACTATCTGCGACATTTCGAGTTGGTAGGATCCGTCTTCTGCGGTTAGTACGCTGCCGTGATTGCTGGGCTCTCTTTCCCCGCCTCGTGTAGTAGCTGCCCAAATTTGTATGCGTACGTTGGCCAAGGGCTCACCTGCACCAGCCTTTCGAACCGTTCCATGTACTATAAAACCGCTGCCCAGGTTGTCAACAATGGGCGCTCCAGCCGAATAGTTGTTACTGCCTCCACGCATGGATTCAGTTGCTGCGAGGCCGTTCTGCGCATATGCGGAGGTGATTAGGCCGAGCGGGCTGGTTGCAAGCGCCACGCCGCCGAGCCCTGTTGTTTTTAGAAACGAACGTCGCTGAAGGATTGTTTTTGTCATGATCATCTCCTTAGTTTTAGTAAAAATACTGTAAAACGAAATCAGTCGAGCATGTCAGTTATAACGAGGGCTGGCTACTCATAGATCTCTAAACATCGCACATTAGAAATTCCACTTCAGCAATAGTTTCCATATTTTTTTACAAATTTGCTCACACTGGAGAGATCAGCTCAATTTCTTAGCGATGTAGAGTGACGTGCTAATCACGCAGCGTCTTTACTCTTCTCGATTTTGTGTTCCTCTTCCTGCAAGCCTTTTTTCCAATAACTGGAAATATACACATGTGACTTATCAACGCTTCGATCTTCGCGAAAATACTGCCGATTTTTTCTCATCGTTTTAAATTCACAGGCACACCAAATAGCCACCTTTCCCTCTAGCCACTCCAGTTCCTTTATGGCGTGATTAAGCGGCGATTGATCAGAACCTGGTTCAGGGTTAACCACCCAGATCAGCTCCATGCCTGTCGGAATAATCAATTCTTGCTGGTCTTCGATTGACATGATTTCTATGACAATGTAACCGCATGCATCGGAAGCCAGCTTTGGTATATTTGCCATGAGTGCTGGCAATCCAGTCATATCAGCAGCCATCAGAAACCAGTCGGCCTGATCGTTGATGTAGGTCGCCGGTGCTGGGCCAAATATGGCCATCTTGTCGCCTATTCGGGTTTGCGTAGCCCATGCTGCCGCAACACCGCTACTTGAACCGTCTGACGACGTATGGAGCATGAAATCTACGTCGATTTCTTGAAGTTCGGGGCGATGTTTGGATATCGTATAGGTTCTTAGTGTGGGTCTGTCAGGTTCCTGGCCTGGAAAATTAAGTTTGAAGTATCCTCCCTCGGCATCTTCAGGCAGATTGGCAAGGTCTTCTCCCTGAAGGGTCACTCGTCGCATATTGGGAGTGAGTTGCGCCACATTGCTGACAAGCAGTTGTCGTGCGATACGTTTCTTGGCCATATTAGTTTCTCGTATTTTTAAAGAGTTTACCGGCCGCTTTTATCCTTATGACGTATAACCAGTATCGGCTATTAGAATATCCAGCTAGTATTCCTGGTGCCTAGCCGAGCTGTTTCCATTTGTTTCATGATGTAACAAACAAAGGCAGGATTAGACTGAGCCGGCAGCGTATGTGTTGGTCTGCCTCAGATTCTACAAAATCTGACTCAAAAACTCTTTTGTCCTTGGATCCTTGGCATTGTCGAAGAAGGTGGCAGGGGAGCCGTGTTCAACAATGACACCTCGGTCTGTAAAATAGATATGATCTGCAATTTCTCTGGCAAATCCCATTTCGTGAGTGACTAGCATGCAAGTCATTCCGTCTTCAGCCAAATCTTTTATTGTGACCAGTACTTCTTTTACTGTTTCAGGGTCCAAGGCAGCGGTAACTTCATCGAATAGCATGACGTCCGGGTTCATCGCAAGAGAACGCGCAATGGCAACTCGCTGTTGCTGACCACCTGACAGTTCACCGGGATAGCTGTCCTCCTTACCTTGAAGTCGAACCTTTTCAATCAATGCTCGGGCTTGTGCCTCGACATCCTTTGGGTTCTTTTTCAGCACCCTTATTGGTGCCATCATGACATTTTCCAGGGCTGTCTTGTGCGGGAACAAATTGTATTGCTGGAAAACCATGCCAACTTTCTTTCTTAGCTCCAGCTTATCAAGATTAACGTCGTTAACCTCGATACCCTCCACTTTGATCGAGCCTGATTGAATCTCGTTTAATGCGTTTATGCATCTGATCAAGGTGGATTTACCGGAACCGGATGGTCCAATAATACAAATTACTTCACCTTTCATAACGTCCATTGATATTCCTTGCAGAACCTCAAGGTTGCCAAAAGACTTGTGGACATCCTTCAATGAGACGATAGGTTGTTTATCTGTCCAGGATTGCTGTGGCATGATCGATTCCTAGAGTTTGACTGCAAAGCGACGTTCTAATGCAATAGTTGCACGCGCTATCGGGTAGCAGTAGGCAAAGAATATCAGTAAGGCAAAGCCGTAGAAAGGTACCAGCAATTCAGGCCGGTTGTTTTCGGCTTCAATGGCCTGTCTGCTGAGCGTTATGATTTCTTCTACACCCAGCAGCGAACATAAAGGCGTGGCCATGGTTAAAATGGCATACCAGTTCATCCATGGCGGTATCATACGCTTGAAGCATTGCGGCAATATGATCTGCCAAAGAGTCTGATGTCGGGTGTAGGCAAGTGACTCAGCTGCTTCCCATTGACCGCTGGGTACAGAATTTATTGCACCCCTTACGACTTCGGAGATGTTTGCCATGATAGGTAGGCACAAACCGAACACAGCTTTTACCCAGTCTGGAATTCGTATAACTGTATCGCCAAATTCTATTTCGTATGGCAAAGCTAGCAAAACAATAAATAGCAAAACCAGCCAGGGGGAATTTCTGAATATTTGTGTGATGACTTGCGCTGGAAAACGAATCACCCAGCTGGGTGAAATTTGCATCAGACCCAGTACCACACCCAGCACCGTGCCAATGAGCATTGCAAAAAAGGAGATAATGATATTAAACAGAAAACCACCGGTTACGATAAAGGGTATCCAGCGAAGCAGAGTCTTGAAAGCGTCTGTCATAGTGAAAGTACTAGCGCTGTAACCGAGTGTTGGCCACAAAAGAGTCAGTACTATTAAAAATACCCAAACACTAAGCGGCATGGATGCCAGCCAGCGCGAAAACAGAAGATCTTCGGGGTGTCCTGCCGGGGTGGCTTTAAATGGTTTTAGTACCGCGAATTTAGCAGTGCTGTCATTGCCTATGCCTGGTATTGGAGTTCGCTTTGCCCGCATCATCTATGCTCCATAACCCGGTATACGCATCGCTTTTTCCCATCGATGCATGCCCAGAACAAGGATCCCCACGAGCAGAATAAATGAGAAAAACAGCAGTATCATGGTCGGGTACTGGGCGCTGGGGTAATCGCTCCAGATACTGACCGACTGGTACAGCAATTCAGGTACAGCAATAGCGATGGCTTGCGTTGTTGTCTTTACCAGGTTTACCAGGTTGTTATTCAAGGCTGGTAAAGATACGCGAAATGCCAGCGGCAACACTACATCCATATACGTTTGCAGACGAGTAAAGCCAAGAGCGCTTGCTGCCTCTTGCGTGGATTCCGGTACGGCTTCTATTCCTGAGCGAAAAATCTCAACATTAAACGCGCCAGCGAAAAAGGAGAGCGAAATAATAGCCCAGCCGATGTTGGATATGATGGGTACCTCAGTCCAGCCATCAGGACCGGTTACTGAGGGCGTGAACTGCCCTAATGCAAAGTAGAAGAACAGCAGTTGTACAAAGGGCGGGGTGTTGCGAAAGAACTGTATATAGCCTTGCACACAGCGTCGTATCCAGACTGACGGGGAGTTTTGCATCCACGCCCCAATGATGCCGATAATGACAGAGAAAATGACACAGGCAAACGATAGAACAATTGTATGCTGCAAGCCTTTTACAATGCGCGCCCATTGTCTGGGCTCATAGAAGAAGATGAAATTCCAGCGCGGATAATCATCTGCGAGTTGTCTGAAGAACTCTGTAAACGCTTCAAGCATAGGTGCAGTTGATTAAGGAGCAGGTGATCTCGTTTTACAGCTGAGATATCCAGGAGCCTTGGCAGACTCCTGGACGTCACATTAGATTACTCGGCTAACCAGTCGCTGTACGAAGCTTGCTTGTCTTGTAAATATTGAGTGGCCTTTATTCCCCACTTCTCTTCCAGCTCGATCAATTTCCCGGACTGGTGCATGTTGAACGTAAGACCCGACATAAAATGACCGAATACACATTCCTTTTCTGCCAGTGGCACCGCTAAACCCCAAGGGTTGTCATCTTCAGAGGATAGTGGCATCTCGAAATCGTCGTACTCACCCGAGGACAGATCAGAACCTATAGAAGAGTCATCATAAACCCAGGCTACACATTTTTTATCGCGTAGCGCTTGTTTAGCTTCTGCGTTTCCAGTGAAGGCAACGATGTTTACACCGTAGCGTTCAGTGACAACTTCGTTGTAGAAAGCGCCTTGTTTGCCGCATACGGGCTTGCCGCGCAAGTCTTCCCAGTTTTTGAAGCCTAATGCCTTTGGTGCCATGATGTTGGTACCGGAGGTGTAATAGTTTGGCTGGGTGATACCCACGATCTCGCGGCGGTCGGCGCGATCAGACATGGTGGCTATCATCATGTCTATTTTTCCCTGCTCCAGAAATTGCATTCTATTAGAGGATTGAACGGCGACCGTTTCTAACTCTACGCCCATCGCATCAGCAGCAGCTTGAGCAAGATCAATTTCCATACCAACGATAGAGCCGTCGGTGTTGCGAAAACCCCAGGGTTTGTAGTCTGCTTTAACGCCTACGACTACCTTGCCGCGAGACATTACTTTATTCCAGGTATCGTTGGTGCAGGCAGCTTGAGCCGTGGCAGATAGACCGCCGATGGTGACTGCTACTACCGCTACCAAGCTTGTCTTTTTCAATTTCAAAATAAGTCTCCTGATGTGTGTACAAATCGTTGTTGGTTTAGGTATTAACTAAAATGAATAAGTGCTACAAAAGAGATGTCGACAAGTTCTGTTTGCCAAGTGTTAATTAAGTGATCTATATTGCTAGATATGCCTTGTATGGTTTGTCTGTTTTTGGACTGTTAAATTTAGAGCTGATGTGCATGAACCCGTTGCTTGGCTGGTGGCGTCAGTGGATAGGGTCGTATTGAATCGAATAAGTGAGTGTTTATCTATCTGACATGGTAGAACTCATCAACCAGTGCCTTTGTGGATACTACTCGCTCACAGTTGTCTTTCGCAATAGTGCCGTCTGCATTCCAGATAGAATTTTCGAACCCCACGCGTACTTTTCCACCCGATTCGAGTCCGGCCTGCAAGCACACAGACTCGTTTCTGCCAAAAGCGCATAAAGCCCAATCGGCCAAAACGTCATTTTTAGACAACCAATCGGTAAACAGGCGTAAATCCTCTGGTTTACTTTGCTGATTTTCTGTATAGCGACCGAGGACAAATAGAAGCTGGAGATCATCGTTGATCAGTTGGCCGTGCTCTAGCAGGGAGTGTAATAGCTTAAGATCATCAATGCCGTAAAGGATATGCTGTACGGAAATATTCTGTTGCCTACACCATTGGTAGAACGTTGCTGCTGATTCCCGATTGTTATCAGCCTGCATTTCTGCCAGCGAGATCGACACATGCTCTGGTAGAACATCTCGCACCACTTTTCTTTGCTGTTCCGGAGAATACTGGCCAACGGCTTCGGTAGTGATCTGTACAGTCATCGATGGTGCGGCATCATGCAACTGCTTTAGAGCTTCTTTGTAGAGTGTGGCGTCAAGAGAATGCAATCCGGAATCATCACGCACGTGCAAGTGCAGTCCATCCGCACCGGCATCGAAACACTCTTTGGCAACCGCTACCGTGTCTGCAATACTAATTGGTAGTTCGCGATGATCCTTTTTACCTTTGCGCGCACCATTTGGCGCAACCATTAAAATTGGAAGAGGTTTAAATGTCATTTTTATGAGGTTGCCGAGAACTCTTCAAGTCGACTGTTTTGTTCGACTGTCATTTTAATCTGTTGTACTGCATCAGAACCTGCCCGCGCTACCAGCATGCCGACGAGTGTTTCTATAAGAACCAGCGTTGCGGCATACGATGAGAAAAACTGTGGGCTCTCTATTTGTTGAATAAACACATGCTGTGCATCTTTCAAACCCGGGAAGGCATGACTATCGGTGAGTACAATCACCTTGGCCTTCCTTTCTGCCGCCATTTGCGTGGCGAGCACCGAACGTTTTGCGTAAGGAGATTTGGAAATCACGATGACGGCATCCTTATCTTGTAGTCTCATAAGCGAGCTGGCTAGAGTTACACCGTTTCTGCCAGCCACAGTCCAGCGTCCATCAAACCAGCTTGTTAGATAAGCGAAGTATTCTGCAAAACCTGCGGAACCCAATGCGCCGATTATGGTGACGCTTCTAGCCTTGGAGAGTGTTTCGACAGCCGACTCTAGATCGGCGTCATCAATGTCGGTAAGTAGTGACTGGATGTTGGTCATGCAGGCACTGACCTGACGCGGAAGAAGCGGCAATTCAGCATCATCTCGCAACTGGCTTGCCTTGGTTGAAAATCGATTAGCACTGCTTGCCAGTTCTTCGCGTGCCCGTTCTCGAAGTTGCTCATAGTCCTTAAAGCCAATGGCCCGTGCCAGCCTGGAAAAGCTTGATGGCGATAGTTCGCTTTCCAATGCAACTGAACGTAACGATCGAGTGGCAATGTCGAAGTTGTTCTTGATCATGAAATCGGCTGCTAACTGCAGCGCAGCACTTAGGTTGCCGTAGTTTTCGGTAATGGAGGCTTGAACGGAAAGGGTATTGGCAGATTTGTGCATGAAACGCAGTGTTTCAAATGTTTTAATAGTAGTCAAGTGTTGAATTATATGTTTCAATTGATTCAGTAGTTTCAGGAGCTCGTATGGCAGACACGCTTCCTTCTCATGCGTCAGTGATTGTTATTGGCGGTGGTGTTATGGGATGTTCGACCCTTTATCATCTGGCGAAACTGGGTGTGACCGATGCTGTTTTGCTAGAGCGAAACAAACTAACGTCGGGTACCACCTGGCATTCTGCTGCCCAGGTTCGTGCACTACGGCATTCCAGAAACCTCACACGAATGATCCAGTATTCGGTTGATCTCTATAGTCAGCTGGAAGCTGAAACCGGTCTATCTGTGGGCTGGATTCAAGAAGGCTCTTTATCAATAGCGACTCAGGCCGATCGTTTAATCCACATAAAACGACAGGAAGCACTGGCTCAGGCTTACGGCGTTAGAGCAACTTCAGTGTCGGCAGCAGAGGCAAAAGAGCGCTGGCCACTGATGCACGGCGATGATGTATTGGGTGCGGTATGGTCTCCCGACGATGGTCGAGTGTCACCCAGTGATGTCTGTGCTGCACTGGTCAGAGCCGCAAAGAGGCAGGGGGCTCGACTGTTTGAAAACACGGGTGTTACCGGCGTAATCACTGATAACAATCGAATTCGTGGTGTCGAAACAGAAGCAGGCACTATTAAGTGCGATGCTATTGCACTCTGTGCGGGCCTGTGGTCCAGAGAGGTGGGGGCGATGGCTGGTGCTGCTGTTCCTCTTCTTGCGTGTGAACATTTCTATTTACTGACCAAACCGATCGAAGGCATAACGGGTAATACCCCGACACTGTCTGATCATGACAGCCATTTGTATATTCGCGATGACTCAGGTGGTTTACTGGTGGGTTGCTTTGAGCCAAACGCAAAACCCATCAAACCAGGAGTTCTCGATAGCAGTTTCGAGTTTGGCCTGCTGCCAGAGGATTGGGATCACTTTGAGCCAATGATGGAACACGCTCTGCATCGTTTGCCAGTTCTCGCCGATGCCGAGGTCAAGATGTTGTTAAACGGTCCTGAGAGTTTTACTCCCGATGGTACCTTCATGCTGGGAGAGACAGCGGAAACGAGAGGACTGTTTCTCGGATGCGGTATGAATTCAGTGGGACTCGCATCAGGCGGAGGAGCAGGAATGAACCTGGCGAATTGCATCGTCAATGGTGGACCTTGTTACGATTTAGGTGAAGCGGATGCCAAGCGGTTTGCTCCAGTATTTAATTCCATTGAGCATCTAATGGCCAGAACACCGGAAATTCTTGGATCGCACTATGATATCGCGTACCCGGCAAAGCAGTTTAAAACCGCAAGGCACCTTAGAGAGCATCCGCTCCAACAGGCGTTTACAAAGCATCAGGCCTATACCGGTCAAATGTATGGTTGGGAACGGCCTCTGTACTTTAACGCAAAGGAGCAACCGGGATTAACGTTTGGACGTCCAGACTGGTTTTCAACGGTGCAAGATGAGGTAATGGCAGCGCATGAATACGCTGCCGTTTTCGACTTATCAACGTTTGGTAAAATCGATGTTATCGGGCCTGAGGCAGAAGCTTTTCTTATGCACACTTGTGCTGGTTATATGAATCGTGCGCCAGGTTCGGTGATCTACAGTGCTGTATTAAACAACAAGGGTACCTTCGAGAGTGATTTGACAGCCCTTAGGCTCTCGCAGAATCACTATCGCCTGTTTGTTGGTACCAGCTCGATTAGACGCGATCTGGCCTGGTTTACGCGTGCCATTAAACGCGATGCAGTAAGTTCGCGTGCAAAGGTGTTTGATGTGAGCGTGGTGGATGTCACAGAACAGTACGCGGTATTGGCATTGATGGGGCCGGAGGCTGCGTCCATTATCGGTAAGCTAGAAGGTGGTTTTGAACAGATCGCTTATTTCAAACATGCAACGGGTATGCTTGGAGGTGTACCGGTGCAGGTGTCTCGAATGTCCTATGTCGGAGAGTACGGTTGGGAAATTAGCTGTAAGGTCGAACACTCGGTTAGTCTATTCAAACAGCTAGTTGCTGCAGGTGCAAAACCGGCAGGTCTCTTCGCACAAACCTCCATGCGCATCGAAAAAGGTTTTCGTGCCATGGGCCATGAACTTGATTCAGATGTTACGCCTGCTCAGGCGGGTCTTGATAAGTTTATGCGTAAAGGCGGAGGATTTGTCGGTTACGAGGCCTTGGCAGAAGGAATAGATTCTCTACCTTATCTACGTGTTGTTTCCGTTGCCCTGGATGATGTCAATGCTGTACCTATAGGACACGAGCCAATAATTTTTAACGGCCGTATAGTGGGGAAAACCACATCCTGTTCTTTTGGGTACAGGTTGGGTAAACCCGTAGCGTTGGCCCAACTCATAGAGCCGCTAGACAGTGGTAGTCGCGTGGAGCTGGACCTAGCCAGGCAAGGGTTTAACGCCAGCATTTCTGATTCAGTATTGTTTGACCCGTCTGGCAGCAGGATGAAGCTCTAGCGTCCATAAGGGTTTTTGATGCACCTTTACAAGTTTTTAGAACCAAGTAATTGAATGGCCTGAAACACCTGTTTCATTGCACTGTTTTCACCGGTAAACACCTATGTCACATGTATTTGCGCGAGATTGTCATACTGCATTCCCAACAGCGGTTGCAGGCGATGGTTGCTTTCTAATCGATCAAGCTGGCAAACGGTATTTTGATGGCTCAGGTGGAGCCGCTGTATCCTGCCTGGGGCACAGCAATGAACGTGTAAAGGAGGCGATCAAAGAACAAGTCGAACAACTGGCCTATGCCCATACCGGTTTTTTTACTTCAGAACCCGCAGAGCGTCTGGCAGATTTGCTGATCAAGCATGCTCCGGGTGATCTGGATCGTGTTTACTTTGTGTCAGGCGGTTCAGAAGCTGTCGAAAGTGCTCTAAAGCTTGCTCGCCAATACCATGTTGAACGTGGCGAACCACAGCGAAAGCACCTTATTGCTCGTAGGCAAAGCTATCACGGTAATACTCTGGGCGCTCTGGCTGTTGGAGGCAACGCCTGGCGGCGCGAACAGTTTGCTCCTTTGCTGGTTGATGTCAGTCATATTGCGCCTTGTTACGAGTATGCGGAGCGTCATCAGAATGAAACTGCAATAGAGTATGGCTTGCGCGTTGCGCAAGAGCTGGAAACAGAAATTCTTCGTCTCGGTCCTGATTCGGTCATGGCGTTTCTAGCTGAACCCGTTGTGGGTGCCACATTGGGAGCCGTTCCCCCGGTTGAAGGCTACTTTAAACAAGTGCGAGAAATTTGTGATCGGTATGGTGTACTACTGATACTCGATGAGGTGATGTGCGGTATGGGCAGAACCGGGTATTTGTATGCCTGTGAAGCAGAGGCTGTTAATCCGGATATAGTCTGTATCGCCAAGGGGTTGGGTGCCGGATATCAACCCATAGGTGCCATGCTCTGTACCTCAACGATATATGATGCTGTTGCCAATGGTTCCGGGTTTTTTCAACACGGGCACACCTACCTGGGACATCCAATTGCAGCGGCTGCCGCACTGGCCGTACTAACTGAGTTACTAGAGCGGGATTTGATCGCTTCTGTTCATCGGCGTGCCGAATTTCTACAGACCCGATTACAATCACATTTTGGTCAGCACCCTCATATAGGTGATATCAGAGGGCGTGGTTTTTTCTGGGGGCTGGAGTTCGTGTCAGATCGAGGCACCAAAGTACCTTTCGACAGTGAGATGAAGGTGGCCGCCAAAGTAAAAAAAGCAGCGTTCGAGGCAGGTTTGGCCTGTTATCAGATGCCGGGCACGCGCGACGGTAAAAACGGGGATCATATTTTATTAGCACCGCCGTTTATTGCGACAGACGATGAGCTCGAACATGCCCTGACGTGCCTGAAATCAGCTGTGGATGCGGTGCTATAGCATATACCGTTTTTCTAGCGGGCTTCGTGATACTGCTGTGCTGTTGCTACGTCATACCGCAACACTCTGCAGAAGCATCTTTGCACGCGACTTTATAATTTTATTAACTACGGTCAGAATCTTGTGATTGAAACCCAATTGTTTGGATTCAGATAACAGTTTTTCAGCCTCAGGAACAATAGCCTGTGCCAGGCTTGTAATTTGTCTGATCAACAGTTGGTGGGACGCTTTAGTATTGGGAACTAGTGACAACCAGTGTGTCAGAGTAATGGTATCTGCAATGTTTCTACCACCAATTCGCATCGCGAATTTTTTGGTCAATGCAGGGTAGCTCGCTGTGCAAACCACATCGTAGAGCGGTGCAAGTGATGGGGCGTTCGATTCCATTGGATACAGCAGCGCGTAGTTCTTTGCATGAGCATCTGCGTTACCTACCAGATAATGAAAAATTTGCGTTTGCAGAAATTTCAATCGATCAGCGGCCGGTTGTTCAACCACTCGCTGGATAAGACCTAATGACTGTTCGATGCTTGGTCCGCCTTCATCTTCATACTTGAGCTCAGGTGGAACGCTTAAGGCCTGGCAGAAATCTTCCTGGTGCAATCGCTGCACAGGCTCACCAGCCAGCTGTTGACGATCAAAGCGCTTGATTAGAATATAAGCTGCTGACCCGGCAGTCGAAAATTGCACCTCCGGCGCTGTCAGTCCTACCCGCGCTGCCAGTAGCATGCAAAAAACTTCGTTCTGAGCGGTGCCATCCAGGCCTTCTATGCTGGGTTTGAGGATATGCGTGGTGGGTTCGCCGTTTTTAACTATGGCTATTTTTCCGTCATGAATGTTGACCGCTAATTTATCTTGTGCGCCGGCCAACGAGAGTCGTATATCGTTACGACCACCGAGTAAGGGGTTGCCGCGCAGCTCCTGTAGCAACGCGCTGAGTTGTTTTTCATCAAGAATTTCATCGGCTGTTTGAGGTCCTGGTCTGGGTTGCTTTTGCGCATACAAAGCCAATGCACCCGCACACTCTCCACCTATGATTTCCAGCATTCCGAATGCATTGGTATCTGAAACGCCCAGAGCGGCTGCGAGTCTTGTGCGTGCAGATTCATCGGGTAACAGGCCCGAAAAATAGGGCCTGGCAACAGCATTACTGTAGGTAGTATTGGCAAGTGGCATCGAAACGGAAATCGCTTTCGATGTATCCAAGGCCAAATATTCTTCGCTGTAGGTGAAGTTAAGATTGGCGTCATCGTCCTGTTCCAACACACCAACCTGCTGATTGCGCAAGTAAACGTCCAGGCAGCGACTCATTTTGAATGGGCTCGAGTTACCGCATCGATTGAAATTCCCAGCGTTGAAAGTACATTAAACGTTCTACCCAGCTGGCAACTTTCCTTGCCATGCTCCAATTCGCGCAAGAAACGTGCGCCAACCCCAGCGAGTGCAGCTAACTCGATTTGGGTAACCTTTTGTCTTTTGCGCTCTGCGCGGATCAGTTCGCCGAGCATTTTTACGTCAGTTATCTTGGTCATAAAATAGTCCTCATCGGGTCTATTATGGCAGAAATCGAGCCAATAGATGAATAATAAACCCTTTCGGTACTATTTTGATGGCTAATTGATTCAGATACAGTATTTCATCCCGTTCGGGACAATTGGAATATCGCTATCGATCAGCACTAATATTCTTGAAATGGGTAAGATGGGCGGCGCCCGGGTTGGGTGTAGCGCAGCGCGTAGACATAAAGTGTCCGAGCTAATCCTTACGGTCCTTAGGTTTTATTAGAGAAAGTTATGCACACGATCGATGAGCCACTACTGCAACAAGTAAGAGATCGATTTGCTCAGGTCGATGAATGTCCCCAGCAGGGTAAACGAGTTTTTTTTGAAAACGCAGGTGGCGCTCTGACCCTGAAATCTGTGGTTAGCACCTCGACAGACTATGCGGCAATACCGGACAACCAGGGCCGGGATAATCCAGGCAGTCATGAACTGGTGCGGGTGATTAACAAGGCCAAGGACGATATGCGAGCCTTTATGAATGCTGAAGGCGGTCAATTCTTCGTCGGTGAGAGTGGCACCGAACTGCTGTTTAGGCTAATCATGAATGCCTGCCTGGGTACCGAAAAAGGCGGGGTAGTGCTCGGTTCAACTCTAGAGCATCCGGCTACGCGATCAGCGTGCGAACGATGGGCAGGCATTGCGGGTCAACGGCACATAATGGTGGCGCATGATGATGCGACTGGCACCGTTACGCCGGAAGCCTATGCAGAGCATGTGACAGAGGATACCAGGGTCGCAACGATTCTACATACGTCACCGGTTACCGGCATGAGTGTTGACGTAGCGGCGTGTGCCAAGGCAATTCGTATGGTTGCACCAGAGTGCATCATTATTGTTGATGGCATCCAGCATGCCGCTCATGGAGGTATGGATCTCGCCAGCTACGATGTAGATGGCTATGTCATTTCGCCCTATAAGGTATTTTCGCGTCACGGTTTTGGCCTAGCCTGGATATCCGATAAATTAAGTAGCTTGCCGCACAATAATCTGATCAATGGTCCCGCTGACAACTGGGAGATGGGTACCCGCGATACTGGCTCATATGCCACCTTGACTGATGTGGTTGACTACTTCGAATGGCTGGGTGAGCAAGTGGGAGGCGGTCAGAATAGACAAGATAGATTCAAAGCGGCTGCCAGCGCGATAAAAGCGCATGAAAAGCAGCTGACAGATGCGATGATCCACGGGATAGGGAATCTGCGTGGTTTGGCCGATCTGGATAAGGTCGTTATTATCGGCGGCGTGGATAACCCTGCTCGAGAGGGATTGGTATCGCTTACGATTACAGGTGTTGCTTCAGCAGACGTTGTAAAGCAATTGAACAATGAAGGTATCAGAACTCACTTGCGCAAGGCGGATCACTACTCCGGTAACATTCTTGATCCGTTAAACCTTGACAGTTGTGTCAGGGTGTCGATGTGTCACTACAATTCAACACAGGAGGTGGCGAAATTTTTAGCCGTTATGAATGAAATGAACGGCTAATATAGTCAGACACGCCCTGGTGCTGTGCGGTTATGTTTTGTTAACCAGACCAATGCTCCGCCCGCCAACAACAGAAATGGGATCATGGCGTAGTTAACGGCATTCCAACCATCTACCGGTGTGCCTCCTGAACAGTTCAACAACCCACCGGAAGACAAGCTGGCGATCGTGACGCAAGCAAAAACAATCATGTCATTGAGCCCCTGTGCATTGCCTCGTTCATGTGGTTCGTGAGCTGTAGAGAGCAAGCTCGTTGCGCCAATAAATCCAAAATTCCAGCCAAGACCGAGCAGAATCAGTGCAGCGTAGAAGTTACCCAACTTCACATCCATCAAGGCAGCACATCCTGCGAATGCAAGTAGTATCAAGCCCATAGATATAACTCGCGGTGCGCCAAAACGTACGATGAGATGACCGGTAAAAAAAGAAGGGATAAACATGGCCAGTACGTGTGCTGAGACAATGTCATTGGCATTATCGCTTGTAAAGCCACAGCCAATAACAGCCAGTGGCGTGGATGTCATGACAAGATTCATCAGTGCATAGGTAACCATGCCGCAGATAATAGCCACGCGAACCGTCGGGTTGGTCAATAGCTCACGTCGCGATCTGCTGACAAGCGTTGGTGCTGTGTCGTCTTTGTGCTTCTTGCTATCAGGTAGATCCAGCAGCAGAAACAGAAACATACCGATCAGATTGATAGCGATAATGGCCAGGTAGGTGCCCAGAAACGGATTGGGCAGGAAAACGCCCCCCATCACGGGCAAATAAGTAACATCGAATACCAGTTTGTTAAGTTGCGGTCCGAAGATGGCTGATAACAGCCCGCCTGCCATGACATAGGATATGGCTTTAGGTCGATACTCTTCTGACGCGGAGTCTGCCGCAGCGAATCGGTAAAACCCTTGCGCAGACATATAGACGCCGGTGAAATAAGAGCCAAGCAGAAGAACAGGAAATGAATCGATGAATAATCCGTATGCTGCAATCGCCGCCCCCAGAGCCCCGCCTAAAGCGCCCACAAAAAAACCAAAACGGCGACCTCTGCTTTGCATCAATGGCGACATCCAGGGTGCGGTTGTCATTGATCCGAATACGATGAGTGATATGGGTAACGTGGCAAAACAAGGGTTGCCAGCCAACATCGCACCAGCGAGACCACCCACAACGAATATCATAGGCATTTGAGCGCCTAGAATGGCCTGGGCCAACACCAGCACAGCGACGTTTCGCTTAGTACGGGCGTCGTTAACGTGATTCATTGGAGTGGGCCTTGTGGTGATGTTTTTGACAGCCTGCCGTTTGCTGTGAGATGGCACAGCTGACAATCTAAAGTGCTGGGCTGAACAAAGTGTTATGGACTATCGACCGGAATGTGTGGTAATTCTTATTGTGTAGTAATCCTTACTGTCGGAATACGCCCCTGACTCTAGCAGGGGTCGCTCTTGTTTGCCATGAGTGTACTCTAATTTTAAAGAGGGAAAAACAATGAACACTAAACGTGCTTTGTTTATCACATGTCTGTCAGCTGGCATGACTTGTTTAACCCATGCACAGGAGGCTGCCGATGGTTTTGCCCCCGAGATAGCCACTGGCGTGTCATCTGTGAAGATGCAATTAGCCGATAATTATATGGTTGCTGCGGCTAATCCCCACGCAGCAAATGCAGGCCTCGACGTGTTGTCAAAAGGTGGCAATGCGATTGATGCCATGGTTGCTACACAACTGGTTCTTGGCTTGGTAGAACCGCAGTCCTCCGGTTTAGGTGGTGGTGCGTTTCTCGTTTATTACGATGCCAAAGAGGACCTTGTCACGACGTTTGATGGCCGTGAAACAGCACCAATGGCCGCTACTCCCACACTGTTTCAGGATGAACAGGGTGAAAAGCTAAAATTCTGGGATGCCGTAGTTGGTGGTCTATCTGTAGGTGTACCGGGTACCGTAAAATTAATGTACGAAACGCATAAAAAGCTAGGTGTTTTGGAATGGAACACCTTGGTACAGCCAGCAATTGAGTTAGCTGAAAGCGGGTTTGAAGTATCGGAGCGATTGAATAAGCTGATTAGCAACGATATAGAAAGGCTGTCAGTTCATGCTGACACCAAGGCGTACTTTTTTTCAGATGATGGTCAGCCTCATGCTGTAGGTCATATACTCAAGAACCAGGCTTACGCGGATACCCTAAAACAAGTGGCGTCTGGTGGTGCTGATGCTTTCTACAAAGGGCCGATAGCACAAGCCGTCGTAGAAAAGGTACAAGGCGCTGCCAATCCGGGCGTGTTAGCGATAGCTGATCTAGCAAATTACAACATCAAGGAGCGCGAGGCGGTTTGCGTCAACTACCGAGAGCATGACGTCTGCGGAATGGGACCACCATCCTCCGGCGCTCTAACAGTGGGTCAGATTCTGGGTCTCTTGCAACCTTATAATCTTGCGGAGTTAGGCGCGGGTTCAGCCGAGAGTTGGCGTTTGATTGGTGATGCCTCCAGGCTTGCATTTGCTGATCGAGCACGCTACATGGCAGACAGCGATTTTGTGCCTATGCCAACTGAAGGTTTAACCAGCGCTGCCTACCTTCAAGAACGTTCATCCTTACTCGATGGCGACATGGCATTGGAGTCGGTGTCAGCAGGTGAACCGGAATGGGATCATGCCATGTTGCTGGCAGATGATGAAAGTATCGAATTCAAATCCACCAGCCATTTCTCTATTGTTGATGCCTCCGGTAACGTTGTATCGATTACCACCACCATTGAAAATGGTTTTGGTTCAAGACTGATGAGTGGCGGATTTCTACTTAACAATGAGTTAACCGATTTCTCATTTGCTACGCATAATAACGGTATACCCATTGCCAACAGAGTAGAACCGGGAAAACGTCCCCGATCGTCGATGTCGCCAACGATCGTCATGAAAGAGGGTAAGCCTTACATGGTTATCGGTTCACCAGGAGGCAGTAGAATTATTGGTTATGTTGCCAAGACGATCATTGCTCATCTGGACTGGGGAATGGATATACAGGAAGCGATTAGTATGCCCCACGCCGTAAACCGTTTTGGCACGTTTGATCTAGAGGAGGGCACTGGAGCCACTGCCATGCAAAATGAACTGGAAAACCTAGGCTATAAGGTAAACATTAGAGGTCTCAATTCTGGCTTGCATGGAATCATCATCGATGAAGGCAAATTGATGGGAGGTGCTGACCCCAGGCGTGAAGGTGTTGCAGTTGGGCAGTAAATAAGCCTTATTTATCTACAAGCTGGATTGCCTCTATGATTGGCTAAGTCAGTGGTGTTGCAAATTATTGGCTGCGTGCTTAAACACTCGCAATTCCTTGTGCGAGTGTGGGTAACTAAGCCTCTACTGTCGCACTAACACATCGTTTAGATCCAGTGCCACTGGTCGGTTAGCTGCTGATTCACCATCAAACTCGTCGCTATCGTCTCCGCTGTATAAGGTACTTCCGTCTAACAGCAGGATATCGAATATGGGGTTGAGCAGTCCAAGCTGTGTGATCAATGTCATCTCTTCGGCTGAAGGCGGTTGGCCGTCAACAGTAAAACTCTCGGGCGTCAGGTCTACAAAGTCAGCAATACCTAGATCTGTTTGCACGGTACCACCTGGGTAGGCAATCGAGGATTGAATGGTAACTTGTGCTGGCAAGTCAGGGGTTGCACACGCTTCATCGGAGTAATTCATTAGCGTTGTTGTTGCCAGATCTCCGGCAATAACGACTGTCGTTACCTCAGCGCCATCCGAAGGATCCAGGGGGTCGTTTAGCGTACAGGCTTGTAAGTATGTACCGTTATAAGCACTTAACACGGTGGGTGTATCGCCGCCGGGGCCGAGCATACTGGTTTCATTGGCTGGAGGATCATTCGAGTCACTGCAGCCAACTACCAAGGCACAGGTTAGTGCCAACAAGATATTCGTATTTTTAGTTAAATTCATATTAGTTAAATTCATAGCTACTCTGTTGCCTGAGGTTGAGTGGGATGAGATAAGAATATTAGGGAAATAAATCCCATATTGCAAATTTTATACAATTTGTCTTCGATTACACACTCTTGGGAGTTATCAGCAAAAATGTAAACGGTTGAGTAGCTGGTGATTAACCCATGGCCTTCGCAGTTGAACAGCGCTCCACAATGTTGGCCGTCAGGGTACGGCACTCCATCTTTCTATCATGTTCCAGGCGCTCAATCAGGGCATCGGCAACGGCTCGTCCCATGCGTCCAGTAGGCAGTCTGATGGTGGTCAACGGCGGATGGCAAAGCTCAGTCCAAGGTAGGTCGTCAAACCCCATTATCGACAGCGTTTCGGGTATTGCTATGTGTCGATTGTGAGCCTCAAAGAGCATCCCCATAGCAATAACATCAGACAAGCAAAGTATGGCGCTGAAGTGAAACGGATTGTGCAACAGCCGTTTTGCGGCTGTAGAGCCGCCGCGAGTGTCCAACGCTGTTTCCTGGAAACTTAACGTCACGCCAAGACGTTGCGCTGCCTGCTTGACGCCTTTGATTCTTAGTAGCGTTCTATCGTTGTTGTCAGAAGGGCCATGCGCGATGGCTATGCGCTTATGGCCTTGAGCATGGAGGTACTCGATAGCTTGCTCTGCTATCGCTGCATTGTCGTAGCCAATGGCTGTCAATCCGTTTTCAGCTTCATGAAGACTGGAACACACGGCAGGAATAGCAGCTCTTTTTAACAGTGAGAGCAAGTCTTGGTTTTGTTGTGCGCCGGAGAGTACCAAGCCTTCAGCTCCCATATCCAGAAGTTCGCGCGCGCGCATGGCTTCCTTGTCTGGATCATATTGTGTAGTAGCCACTACCAAGGCATAGCCATATTGAGCTAATTGATCTTCAAGGGAATCAATAAACCTTGAAAAGATTGAATCTGCCAGAGTCGGCAGTACCGCGCCAATTGTGCGTGTGCGCTGCGTTGACAAGGCTCTAGCCGCCGAGTTGGGGACATAGCCACTCTCCTGAATCGCTTGTTTAACACGTAGTCGGGTCGATTCGGAAACATGTCCAGAGTCATTTAAGACTCTGGAAATGGTTGCAACCGACAACCCCGTTTTGCGGGCAAGTGACCTCACACTAGGCCTGGTGCTAGTTGCTGATTGACTCATCGCTGCTGAACATAAGTGGATGGATGGTTGTTGACAGGAGCAGTTAGTTTAATATAATTTATGTAACCGGTTACATACACTGAGATGGCATGTTCATTCACACGCCAGACCCTGCTGTTTTAAATCAGCGGGCATCGATCAGATACCCTGGATTCGCACAGGAGCCAGGCAAGCGCCGTATCGATATTCACTGCCGTGAGTGCAGGCGCATAGCCGTGTCTAAAAACGATCTGCTAAGTTTCTCGAATAGAGAGGGTAGCGTGTTGTTTCAGTTAGCTGTGATCAATGATCGCGGTGAAAACGATATATCCCTGCTGGGGCTGACCGATCTACCGCCTGTCAGTGCAAAGCCTGATGTACAACAGTTGGATGTTGAGCAGATCAGTGCTTGGCTAAACGCACAAGGTAGTCGTTTTACCGATCTAAACTTTTATTTTCTGTTCTCTGAGGCTAATTCGGCGTTAACCGAATTTACCTGTAAAGCTAATGCCGATTGCACCGTGGTGTTGAGTAATCCTTTAGCAACGAATGCACTAGTTTTCGGGGGAGGTGGTGATATTCAAGTCACCTTGTCAAGTGGAAACTCGTTGCCAATGTCGTTGCCTGACCCACTCGGGAGCATCAAAGATGAATTTACTGTTGATCGTGCGACGGCCCGTGCCTACGAATTACAAGAAGGCGAGTACGTTCAAGTCATCGATGTGCAGGGTCAACAGTGTTCAGATTTCATGGCTTTGCGTGCAGATGCACTTGAAAACGGTCTGGAACGGTATATTGATTCAACCGTTACACGCACTGTCGTGGGTGGTGCTTATCCAGCGCCTGGATTGTTTGATAAGTTCTTCGATCAGGACATGCGGCCACTACTCGCTGTTACACGTGATACTGTTGGCAGACATGACACTTTTGCCCTTGCCTGCACTGAAAGAGGCTATGAGGAAAGAGGGTTTTCAGGGCATATAAACTGTTCCGACAATATCTCACATGCATTTGATCCTTATGGTATTAAGTCGCGTAAGGCTTGGCCTGCCATAAACTTCTTTTTTAATTCCTGGATTCATCCGCACGATAACAGGCTGCGATCTGATGAAGCCTGGTCTCGGCCCGGTGATCACGTTGTTATGAAAGCGTTGACCAATCTGGTCTGTGTAACAACCGCCTGTCCTGATGACATAGATCCTATTAATGGCTGGAATCCAACTGATATTCATGTGCGCATATACCATGCAGAAAACAAACTGCGACGAGCGGTCGCACATCGACCCTACCCGGACAGTGAGCCCATCATGACACAGGAGAGTGCATTCCATTCGCGTACCTCAGCGCTAACGCAGTCGTTTGTAGTGGCTGGTCCTGTATGGGCGCCTTCCAGTTATGATCAAACCCGAGCACTAAAAGAGTATTGGAGCTGCAGAGAATCTGTCACGCTTCAAGACATGTCGTCGTTACGAAAATACGATATTCAGGGCCCCGATGCTGAGCAACTATTGCAACACTGCTTAAGCCGAGATGTAAACAAGCTCAGTTTGAATCGTGCGGTTTATGCCTTGATGCTCACAGATAGCGGCGCCGTTTTAGACGATGGCACCTTGTTTCGGCTTGGCGCGGGTTTGTTCAGGTGGTGCTGTGGGTCTGAGGATAGCGCCTTGCAACTAAAGCAGGTAGCGGCAGAGCTTGGGTTAAGCGTATGGGTGAAGGCGTTCTCCACTGCAATGCCTAGCTTAGCCTTACAGGGGCCATCCAGCCGCGATCTGCTGGAGGGGCTGGTTTTTATACAGCCACATCAGCCATCACTCAAAAACCTTAAGTGGTTTGGATTTACGTTTGCGCGTTTAAGGGATCGGGAAGGCGCTCCTTTTATGCTATCCCGCACAGGTTTTACCGGTGAACTAGGTTACGAGATTTTTTGTAATGAGCAGCACGCTGTGGAGATATGGGATGCGCTTGTTCAAGAGGGTGAAAAATTTGATATGGTGCCGATGGGTCTTGACGCACTGGAGCTACTCAGATTAGAGGCCGGTTTGATGATCGCTGGTGCAGAATTTGGTCCGCAGGTAGATGCTATCGAATCAGGGTTGGGTTTCGCTGTTGATTACTCCAAGAAGGCATTTATTGGAAGAGATGCACTGATACGCAACAAGACTTCGGTTCGTCGCAAGCTGGTAGGTTTGATAATAAGCGGTAACGAAACACCTAGTCATGGAGATATGGTTTATCACAATCATGTTCAGGTGGGTCAGGTAACAAGTGCTATTAGATCTCCTTCTTTGCAATGCGAAATTGCGATGGCTCGTATTGACGTAGAGCACAGTGATATAGGCGAGCAACTGGAAATCGGTCGTTTGGATGGTCACATGAAGCGTCTTTCTGCTACGGTGACTGAAATCCCCTTCGTCGATCCTAAACGTACGCGTGCAAGATCTTGAACAACTGCACTGATGTGTAAACTGAAAGGCAAAGACAAATGAGGTAAGACATAAGCATCAATTTGATAGTCGATTATTTTTACTACTTACAACAAACACAGAGGAAAGTTATGAAGAAAACACTTTTAAGCATGAGCTGTGCTGCAGTTATAGCAGTTACGGGTTCATCAGCCATGGCGGCAGAGAAGATCAACATAGGAGCACCCTCCTGGACTGGCGCTCAAGCCATCGCTCATTTGATCCAAGAGGTAGTTACCTCGCGAATCGGGGGGGAGGCCAACCTGGTGCCAGGTAATAATGCGGCTATTTTCCAGGCAATGGATGCGGGTAAGGGAGATATCGATGTGCATCCTGACGTCTGGCTACCCAATCAGAAGAGTTTCACTGATAAGTATGTTGATGGTACTGGTAACGTTGCTTTGTCAGAAAATGCATATGAAGGGAAACAGAGCTTTTGCGTCTCACGTGCGTTTTCAGAGAAAGCTAATGTGACATCTATCTTTGATCTTGCTCGCCCAGAAGTTGCTGCCATGATGGACAGTGACGGCAATGGCAAAGGGGAAATCTGGATTGGTGCACCGGGTTGGGCATCTGCCAACGTCAACCAGGTAAAGGTACGGGACTACGGTTTGATGCCATTTATGGAACCTATTCGTGCCGATCAGGCGGTTATGACAGCAACCGTTGGAGATTCGATCAAAAAAGACATGGGCTACGCATTCTATTGCTACTCTCCTCATGCCATCTGGTTCCAGCATGATATCGTGCGCTTGTCCGAACCTGAGTTTGATGAGGCGCAGTATAAGGCACTTCAACCTGATCAAGACCCAAACTGGTTTGAGAATTCCAAGGTCATGACAGAGGATGCATTAAAGCAGGTTCAGGTTGCCTATTCAAAATCACTGGAGTCGCGTTCTCCTGCGATAGCTGAATTTGTCAAGAATATGTCCCTAACGGGTGAAGATGTTTCTTCATTCGCTTTTGAAATAGAAGGTGGAAAGGATGCTGCTGACGTTGCAAAGGCATGGGTAGCGGCAAATTCTGAACGTGTGGATAGCTGGCTGGGTTTGTAATAAGAATTAGGTCCTACAAACTATGCGTTTAAAAGACAAAGGCATTAGTGTCCGCTAATGCCTTTGTTGCCAACAGACGCGTATTCCCGAAACTTTCAATTTATGAGTAGTTAATGTGGTTGAGCACAGTACTGATTCGCAAGCACAACACGCCATAACCATAGAAGGGATCTGGAAAATATTTGGGCAACGTGCACAAGAAGCGTTGGCAGATATAAAACAGAATGGCACTTCGAAATCTGAAGTACTGGAAAAATACAATTGCGTGATCGGTGTTGCTAACGCTTCCATGCAAATATATCCAGGTGAAATATTTTGTGTCATGGGCTTGTCGGGTAGTGGCAAATCGACGCTGGTGCGTCACATCAACCGATTGCTTGATCCCACTGCGGGGCAGATTGTTGTCAACGGACAGGACATCATGGCGATGGGGCCGGATGCGTTGCGTCGCTATCGCAATGAACATATAGCGATGGTCTTCCAGAACTTTGCTCTCATGCCACACCGCTCCGTTCTGGATAATATCGCGATGCCTTTAGAAATACGCGGTATTAGCAAAAACCAGCGGATGGATATAGCTCAGCGCACTATCGATATGGTAGAGCTGACAGGGTGGGGCAACAAATTTGCTCATGAGCTATCGGGAGGAATGCAACAGCGGGTGGGTTTAGCTCGTGCCCTGGCTGCTGATCCTGAAATATTGTTGATGGATGAACCCTTCAGTGCGCTTGACCCGTTAATAAGACGTCAGTTGCAGAATGAATTTATGCAATTGGCATCAGGTTTTAACAAGACAACAGTTTTTATAACGCACGATTTAGATGAGGCGGTAAGAATCGGTGATCGAATTGCCATCATGCGCGATGGTCGAGTGATACAAATAGGTACGCCAGAAGAAATCGTTATGACGCCGGCAGATGATTATGTTGCGGACTTTGTGGCAGGTATTTCCAGGTTAAAAATTGTGCGAGCACATGCGGTGATGCAACCGATTGAACAATGGCAAGCACAGAATGGTAGTTTGTCAGTTGATGCGCCGACATTTTCACATACAGCCAACCTGAGTGAATTGATAGCGAGTGCGATTGACTCTGAGATTCCGTTGGCAGTCACCGATTCCGACAATAGTCGAATTGGTGTTATTACGCGTGCCGATCTTTTGAAGACAGTAGCAGAAGGCACAGAGACCTCTTGATCCCATGAGCAATAGCAACACTGACAAAAATCAAGGTGAGCGGCAGCGAGAGGACCTACTGCCGGAGTTTGTGGATTCCAGCTCAGCTTACTATCAGGAACAGTTCAGGAAAATAGGTAGTCGCGCGCGTTTTACCTGGACGTTTAATGTCGCGGCTGCCGTCCTTGGCCCAATCTGGTTTGGCATGAGGGGATTATGGAACTGGGGGTTGCCGTTCATCATTCTGGAAACGTTTGCAGTTATCCAGTTAGCGCGTGGTCTGTTTGGAGATCTGGGCGCAGATGCCCGCAAGCGTATTGGCGAAATCGAGGGTACACTTAAATTTCGTTACGAGCAGTTGCAAGCAGCGATAGAGAAGGAATCAGACAAGGTAGAGGTGTTTCAGAGAGCCATTGATTCCCTGGAGGCTGCCATCGGTGACATTCGTCTTGAGGCGGTACAGGCTGAACAAACCGCTACCAGTGTTGCGTTAATTGGCCTTGCACTCTTAGTAGCCGTTAAAGTCGTAGAAGGAATAGTTGCGAATCCTGCTCTGGAGAAACGTTTTTCTGAGTGGCTATCTAACCGAATGGTGACCAGTGGATTAACACCCACCAGAACAGCTATCACTGTTCTTTTTGTCGCTATTATCTTCCTGGTTAGTATTATTCATTTTACTTTCCCTGGCATGGTGGCCTGGCTTGGCAACTTCCCCACTGATCCTCAGATTCGGCTGAGCGCGATTGACCTGGTTGAAAAATTATTCGAGGCGGTTCGGTCGGGTGGGCAATACGTTTTCGATTCTATTTCTTACGGTATCCGAGTGGTACTCGATGGTCTTGAGGTCATTTTTGTCTCTAGTCCCTGGCCCGTAATCGCCAGTTTCATTATCCTGCTAACCTGGTTGTCAGCAGGGCTAGGCGGTGCTGTCGCTGCTGCGTGTTTTCTGGCTTATATGGGTCTGTTTGGTTTTTGGGAAAAAGCCATGACAACGCTTGCGTTGTTAGGAACAGCCGCCTTGTTGTCCATATGCCTCGGTATACCCCTAGGCTTGTTCAGCGCGAGAAGGCCCAGATTTTACGCCGTTATACGCCCGATAATGGACTTCATGCAAACAATGCCTTCTTTTGTTTTTATGATTCCTGTCATAGCTTTTTTTAGTGTTGGTAAACCGGCGGCTGTAATAACGACCATGATATTTGGAGGTACACCTGTTGTCAGGTTAACCGTACTGGGTATGAGAGGAGTGCCGGAATCCATCAGAGAGGCTGCGATCGCCTACGGTGCTACGAAGTGGTATCTGTTGACGAAAGTTGATTTACCTCTTGCTGCACCTTCTATTCTAGCGGGTGTCAATCAGACCATCATGCTAAGCCTGGCAATGGTTGTTGTAGCATCTTTGATCGGTGCAAAAGGTCTGGGGGAGGATGTATTGGAAGCGCTTCAATATTCATCTGTGGGTCAGGGAATTCTTGCTGGATTCGCAATACTCTTTTGCGCAATGATTTTGAATCGTATCGTGCAGGGTAAGCGTGATTGATTGGGTGATTGGGTGATTGATTGATTGATTGATTGAGTGAATGAGTGAGTGATTGAGTGATTGAGTCAGTGATTGAGTGCTGCCTTAAAAATCTAAAAAGCCAATCCACAAAACCGGTGCTTGTTTAGGCTACGCGGCTGTTGTTGATACCATTTCGCCATTCAATATCTTTGATGGCAGCGGCCAGCTTATCGGCAGTAACAGGCTTGGAATAGAGGTATCCCTGAATGTGATGAACACCTAGAGATCTTATCTTTCTATCCTGGTCTTCTGTTTCAACCCCTTCCGCTACTGTTTCAAGGTCAAACAGTTTTGCTAACTGGACAATTGAGTTAGCCACAGAACCAGTGGGATCGTTGTCAACAAGAGACACAATAAAAGCACGGTCAATTTTCAAGGTGTCCAGTGGCAATTCCTGGAGATATTGCAAAGATGAATAACCTGTGCCAAAGTCATCAATAGCCACACTTACGCCTGTGTCCTTGAGTTGTTTTAGCATAGCGCTTACACGAACTACATCGTGCATGACCAGGCTTTCAGTCACTTCAAGTTCCAGACATTGAGGGTCAAGACCATACTCATTAAGAGCATTGCCCACCTGTTGAATAAAATGTTCATCGCCAAATTGCTGTGCAGATACATTAACTGCAACCTTTAAAAGCGGATTCGTAGATTGTCTTAAGCTGGAAATTTCCTGACAAGCCTCTTTTAATACCCATTGACCGATACTGCCCATCAGGCCTATTTCCTCTGCCACTGGTATAAACTGTGCGGGCGATACAAATCCACGTTGTGGATGATTCCAGCGAAGGAGAGCCTCCACCCCTTTTACTTCACCGCTACGCGTACATACCTTGGGCTGATACACCAGGTGAAACTCATTCTTTTCCAGGCCTTTTTTTAGATCCAGCTCCATTTCTAAACGTTGACGATAGTTGCCAGCCATCTCCTGATTGAATCGATAAGCACCCTCGATCTTGTTAGCCTTGCAATGATACATCGCGATGTCAGCGTTATTTAAGAGCTCTAAGCCGAATTCACAATCATGAGGGGATATGCTTATACCAGCGCTTGCTCCTACCTTTAAGCTGTGCCCGTTTAGAATGATATTTTCTGTGATGGCTGCGACTAGCTTTGATGCAAAAGCCTCAATTTCTGCAGCTGATGATGCGTCAGGTACAAAAACGGCGAATTCGTCACCACCTATCCGTGCGGGAAGATGTCCGGGGGCACATACTTTTCTTAGTCTCGCTGCAATCCCTATTAGTAATGCATCGCCTGTCGCGTGACCATAATTGTCGTTTATGGATTTAAATCTATCCAGATCAATAAAAATAACACCCTGCAGTCGAGAGCTAACTGCTGATGTACTTCGTAAGGTAGATTCCAAGTTCATCCGGTTAGCAAGCTTTGTTAGTCCATCATAGTAGGCGTAGCGTTTGAGTCTACGATTGATCGATATCGATGCAAATGCTATAGCAAAACACAGAAAGACTAGAAATATGTCTATAAGGAGGTTTCTCTTAGCGCGGCTACCATACTCGTTAGCGATGAGTTCGATTGATGCATGCGTGGCTTCTGCGAGTGCTTCGTTGAATACGTATAAATTAGACATGACAGAACGCCATCGTGTGAGCTCAATTTCATCACTCTGAGTAACAACCAAAGGACTAATGCCGCGCTCGGTCCAAAGATAGTCCTGCTGATAAAAACGCTGAGCTTTTAGTGCAATTGGAAGCAGCTGAGATTTGTTGTCGCTCGCTTGCGCCAATTTGACTATGTTTTCGTACCGCTGTTGAATCCTTTGATTTAAAACGGCGATTTCCAAAATGTCTTCTGGACTTGATTCCCGATCACGCACCAAGACTTTATTGAGAGCAATGCGTTTTCGTGCGAGATCGACGTTAACAAAAAGAATTTCATTGTGTAATTCTTGGTAGCTTGCTATCACCGATGCATGGGTATCTGGTAGATAGGTGAGGCTTTTGGCCATCGAGACAAGATCCGCAATGGTCTTAGTCTGACTATCAAACAGTAGTGCCGGCATGTCACGGTCACGTTCATGAGGTGCAATCATATATTGCGATATTGAATAATCCCGATAAACAGACAATTGATTACGATGTCGATCTAAATCTTCTAATTGTCTCTGAATGATCGCGGGAGTGGTCGGAACATGATCAAAGAAACGGGCGTCAGAGATATGCAGCCTAAACCTCTCTGTCATTTTGTCGAGCAGGTTATCTGATTGACGTCCAGCTCTTATAAACTGTTCCTTTTGTGTTACTGCTGGTGCATCAAAAGAGTTTAGGTGATAGTCAAAGCTGTCGCGCTCGAGAGCCAGTGCGTGATTAGCCTTAAAGGTAAGACTGATAGTGTCTACGCTGGCCCGCAGTTGCTGTGTGTCACGCCGTTGTTTCACAGCCAGATGCAGAAAACTTATGGTTAACCATAGAATTAGACCAATAACGATCAGATTGATCATCAAGATACTGTTTCGAATGGTTAGAAAGGACTTCATGCGTTAGTCACAGCTAATATGTGGCATTCATATTCGGGGAATTTCGCCCTAAGCAGGTTATATACGCGCAAATGTGCCTTACGCTCTTACGGGTCGTATTCTTGTCGAGATTTACCTATGTTCTATTACTATCGGTAAACACATGGCAAACATGAGATCGTGAGTTTGCTGCCCGCGTTGGTGAAAGTGGATTCTGCCACACAGGTTTTTTATGTTATTTAGCGCTGTAAGCCCTGGTGTGCTCATTGTTCCTGCGCGCGTTTAGTTGAAGGGCTTCACAGTTCTGGCTGAGTAAATTGTATCTCTCAACGCTCCGCCTACGGCACCGACTAGAAGATTTGAGCATTGCTACCGCTAACTTTATTACAAAACTCGTTGGCAGGGCTCTACGTGCATAAACTAATAACCAGGATGCCAATCTTTGCAATCATTGTGGCACTGCTGCCTCTGACTGCTAAATCAGCGAACATGTTGTCGGAGTCTCCCGCGAATCAGGGTTGGTTGGAAAAGTCATTTTCAGGCAATACGCTCTATACGTTGGAGACCATCGATAATACGCAGGTTGTCAAAGGGCACGCGGTGGGTAGTGCCTCAGCTCTTTATCGTAATGAGAAGATAGATGTGAGCTCGACACCGATTCTTAGCTGGCGATGGAAAGTCAGTAACGTGTTCGAAAACACTCAGGAGAAACAGAAATCAGGTGATGATTTTCCAGCTCGACTCTACGTGGTCTACCAGAAAGGTTTTTTCAAATGGAGCACGGTCGCCATCAACTACGTGTGGTCAAGCCAATACCCGGTCGGAGAATCATGGAATAGCGCTTACACCAAGAAGTCGAAAATTGTGGTGCTACAGTCTGGTTCACCCACTCCGGAAGGCTGGGTGAAAGAAAGACGTAACATAGTTGATGACTTCAAGCGTTACTTCGATCTTGATGTGTCCCGGCTGAACGGATATGCCTTGATGGTTGATGGCGACAACACGGGCAGCAGTGCAACTGGATGGTTTGCGGATATTACCTTCAGCAAAGAGTAGCACCCTAATAATACAGGCCATTCCAAATCGGGTATCGGCAAGGGAAAATCGCGCCTCCGGTTTGATGAACCCTCCCTCAATGGGTGGTTTGCTTACTCAGTTACCTTTTTCCTTGACTGATTCCATCGTCACATAGGTTGAAGAACTTGCTACATGGGGCAAACTGGTTATTTTTTCCCCCAGTACTTGCCGATAGGCGGTGATGTCTCTCGTCCGCACCTTTAGCAAGTAATCAAAGGGGCCGGCCACCATATGGCATTGCTCAATTTCGGTTACGTCTTGCACAGCCTGATTGAATGCCAGGAGCGCTGCTTCTTTGGTATCGTGCAGTTTGACTTCCACAAACGCCACGTGGTTCATATCCAGTTTTACGGGATTTAAAATTGCCCGGAATCCAAGTATGAACCCATCGCTGATCAGACGTTTTAGTCTTACGCCGCAAGGGGTCTTAGACAGGCCAAGTTCTTTGGCCAGATCGGTAACTGCCATTCGCCCGTCTATCGCCAAAGTGGCGAGAATCTTTCGATCATAATGGTCTAGTTGGTCATTTTCAGTTATTTTAGCCATACATTGACCCTCTAAAATCAAAAAATATAGATATATATACTAATAAATCCACATAATAAGGAATATCGACCTTCCTTTCAACGATAAGATAACGAAACAGAGCGACGGAGTCGAAATAGTGAGTAATTTAGACGCTATTAGGTCAGGCATAAGACGCCTTCACATGGCGGACGAGCACGCTCTGCTAAAGACGCTGGTGACTGATCATGGCCTGGACGAAGCCGCGCGCGCAGATATATCCTCCAAGGCTGCCGAATTGATCCGCGCTATTCGTCAATCGAGCAGTCCCGGTCTTATGGAGGTATTCCTGGCCGAATATGGACTCTCCACTGACGAGGGCGTCGCGTTGATGTGTCTGGCAGAAGCACTATTACGGGTGCCGGATGCGCAAACTATTGATGAGTTGATTGAAGACAAGATCGCGCCATCTTCGTGGGGTGAGCATCTTGGTAAGTCCAGTTCGTCATTAGTTAATGCCTCTACATGGGCGCTGATGCTAACCGGCAAGGTTTTAAGTGATCAACACACTGAGGGTCTTGCTCAACGGTTGCACAGTGCGGTTCGCAGGCTGGGAGAACCAGTAATAAGAACTGCAGTAAAGCGCGCAATGAAAGAAATGGGTCACCAGTTTGTACTCGGCGAAGATATCGAGCAAGCGGTAAAACGTGGCATCGCTCAGGAGAACATAGGTTTCACTTATTCCTATGACATGTTGGGTGAAGCAGCCCTGACAGCCAAAGATGCAGCTGCTTTTAATCTGGCCTACGAAAAAGCCATCAGTAGTCTTGCCGATCGTGCAGTTCATGCAGATACACGAGAAAATCCCGGGATATCCATCAAGCTATCTGCCTTGCATCCTCGCTACGAGGTGAGCAATCGAGAGCGAGTGTTGGAAGAGTTGGTACCTAGAGTCAAGCACCTGGCTATGATTGCTAAAGGGGCACAAATGGGCCTCAACATAGACGCGGAGGAGGCTGATCGGCTCGATTTATCTTTAGACGTTATCGAGCAGGTTCTTCGGTGCGATGAATTCGCTGGCTGGAACGGATTTGGTGTTGTCGTACAGGCCTATGGAAAACGCGCCACAGCCGTTATCGATTGGCTCTACGAATTGGCGAAGGAACTTGATAGGAACATCATGGTTCGACTTGTCAAAGGTGCCTATTGGGACATGGAAATCAAGCAGGCGCAAGTTGATGGTGTCAAGGATTTTCCGGTTTTCACTCACAAAGCAGCCACCGATATATCCTACATCTGTTGCGCGCAAAAGCTTCTGAATTACTCTGACAGAATCTATCCGCAGTTTGCTACGCACAATGCGCATACGGTATGCGCTATTTTGAACATAGCTAAAAAGGACCAGGCGTTCGAGTTTCAAAGACTTCACGGTATGGGCGAGTTAATGCACAAACTCGTACTGGATAAACAAAAAACACGGTGCAGAATTTATGCACCGGTGGGGACTCATCGCGACTTACTTGCCTATCTGGTTAGACGGTTGCTTGAAAACGGCGCGAATTCATCGTTTATGAATCAGGTCGTTGATGAAAATGTGGATCCCGAAGTTATAGCTAGCGACCCGTTTTTCTTTCTTGATCAGACGCCGGGTTCGACTACTGGAATCATTAAGCCAAATGATCTCTACCTGCCCGAGCGTTCTAATTCGACAGGCTGGGATCTACGTAACTACGATGATCTGGAACTGTTCGAGGACGTTAGAGAAAAATTCAGCCATCACAAGTGGATCGTTAATCCTCTGAGTGAGGCGGGCAAGAGTGGTGAGGCTGCTCCGGTGTACAGTCCGAACAATCCTGAAGAGGTGGTGGGCTATGTTGCTACAGCATCTTTAGAGGACGTAGATCAGGTATTAGATAGAGCAAACGCCTGGTCAGATGTCAGTGCCAGTGAAAGACACGCAGTCTTAAACAAGGCCGCTGATCTTTATGAGCTGAATGCCGGTGAGATCTTTGCATCACTGGGTCTGGAAGCGGGCAAAACAGCGGCAGATGCTATTGCGGAGATTCGTGAGGCTGTTGATTTTTTGAGGTTTTACGCAGCAGAAGCCAAGCGTTTGGCAGATCTGCCTCACAGAGGCATCGTCACCTGCATCTCACCATGGAATTTCCCACTGGCGATTTTTACCGGCCAGATTGCTGCAGCGCTTGCGGCGGGTAACGGGGTGATCGCCAAACCCGCTGAACCCACACCCATTATTGCTTCTATTGGTGTACGTCTACTGCACGAGGCAGGCGTGCCAGCGTCGGTTCTTCAATTAGTGCCTGGCAAAGGCTCGACAGTAGGGGAAAAACTGACCATCGATCCACGAGTTAATGGAATTTGCTTCACCGGTTCTACAAACGTTGCACAAATGATCTATCAAAATGCTGCTGCCTCGCTAGAACCCGATTCTACATTCATAGCTGAAACAGGTGGTTTGAATGCGATGATCGTTGATTCAAGCGCTTTGCCTGAGCAAGCAATCCGAGATATTGTGGATTCATCATTTCGATCCTGCGGTCAACGTTGCTCAGCATTGCGAATGTTGTACTTGCAAAAAGATGTTGCAGATGATTTTATGGTGATGTTGTTCGGGGCGATGGATGAATTAGAGATTTCTGATTCCAGAAAGATGTCGTCCGACGTTGGCCCTGTTATTACTTATTCGGCGAGGCAAGAGATTCTCGATTATATTGAAGTAGCCAGATCCAGCGGGAGGTTGCTCAAGCAACTCGAAGCGCCAGAAATTGGTCACTTCGTTGGTCCGGCGATTATTAGTGTTGATGGAGTGCAGAGTTTGGGCAGGGAAATATTCGGACCAGTGTTGCATATCACTACATTCGAGGCGTCTGAAATCGATGACATCGTCGATGCGATTAACGCTAGCGGGTATGGCTTAACATTTGGTCTCCACACTCGGATAGATGATCGTGTCGAGCACATTACCAGCAAGCTTAATGTAGGCAATATATATGTAAATAGAAACCAGATCGGTGCTGTCGTGGGCTCTCAACCCTTTGGTGGTGAAGGACTATCAGGAACAGGACCTAAAGCTGGCGGGCCTCATTATGTAAAGAGATTCAAGCGATTTTCATTACCTGGAAACAGCGTTATAGAGGGTAGTCGCGCTGATGTGAATCTTGTTCAGGCGGCTTTGAACCAGGCAGTCACCGATACTCACAAGGTTCTCGAAGCGAGGGATATGCCTGGTCCCACCGGGGAATCCAATCGATGGTCCTTATTTGCCAAGGGCACTATTCTATGCCTTGGACCTTCAGTGGATGACGTACACAAACAAATGGCGATGGCTCGGGCGTCGGGCTGTGCCAGTGTTGGCGTGGCGCCAGAAGTGGAGGGACCGGAAACTGTACAGGGATTTCTTGACAGAGCTGCTTTAGCGACGTTAAATGGCTTCGAAGCGGTAGCACTTTGGTCTACTGCTCAGGATCTAGTATCGGCACGTCAAGCACTGGCATCCAGAAGCGGTGCTCTTCTGCCACTAATCGCTACAGATGATATGGATGAGCTGTGTGTTTTAGAACGTCATCTGTGTATTGATACAACTGCCGCCGGGGGAAATGCATCATTGCTCGCGGCGCAATAATAAAACCACCTTAGCAACATTTTATCTTGGGAATTGCCCCGGTTTCTGTAATGCCTGTAGAACTCAGGGGTTGTAGTAAATCCAGTCAACAGTGGTACATCAATCCATCTAGTTATCACTAGTAAAACTAATTACGGCCGAGGATGGCGAACGGACCACCCGTAGGCGTAATGCAAGTCTAGAAAAGCGCTTATTGGTTCTTACCAATATCCAGTCTTCAATCAAAGAGGGAAAAAACAGATGACGACAAAACTTGTAATCGGTCTTGATGGGCATGGCTCAGGAGACCGGGCGTTGGCATATGCAACGCAGCTAGCCAAGTCAATTGACGAGTGTGAGCTGTTAGTTGTCTATGTAATTGAATGGTCACCGTACTCCTTTCAAACAGCAGAAGAAAATGCTGAACGTCACAAGCGACGAGAACAGGAAATTTCAACAGCGACTTCACGAGTTGTGGAGCCTGCAGTAAAAGAACTAATCGGTATCGGGCTTAATGCCCGCGGCATGGTACGTCATGGGGATGTTGCCAAGACACTTAATTCTGTTTCAATTGAAGAAAACGCCAATCAGATTGTTGTCAGTCGTTCCTCAGAAGGTGGGTTCGCTCAGCGGTTGTTTGGAAGTTCCACTGCAAACCTTGTGATGAGCGCTAGCGTGCCCGTCACTGTTGTCGGATGAGGCTATAGACTATTATGAAAATCAGCAAATACTGTTTATTCTCTCTAATCTCTTTTCTTTCCTTGGCAAATAGCGCAGTCGCGCAGGATGCCATGACACTTGATCAAAAGGTTAATGAGACCTTTGCAGCGTTTACCGGGCCTTTTGTTAGTTTTATATTTGCGCCATTGCCGGGTACCTCGTTTCCCTGGATCGTGTTGTGGCTGGTTGTTGCGGCTACGATATTCACTATTTACTTCGGCTTTGTACAGTTCCGGTATTTCTTCCACTCGATTTCATTGGTTAAGGGCGATTACTCAGATCCCAAAGACGCAGGTGAGGTTAGTCACTTTCAAGCATTGGCAACAGCGCTGTCGGGAACTGTCGGTCTAGGTAATATTGCAGGGGTAGCAGTAGCCGTTGGAATCGGCGGGCCTGGTGCCACTTTCTGGATGATCCTTGCGGGGCTGATGGGCATGGCCTCGAAATTCACGGAATGTACGTTAGGTGTTAAGTACCGGAACGAGTATGCGGATGGCACTGTTTCGGGCGGGCCGATGTACTACATGTCAAAAGGCTTTAACGAATTGGGTCTTCCAGGTGGAAAAATTCTCGCTGTACTGTTCTCCATTTTTTGTATCCTCGGAGCACTGGGTGGCGGCAACATGTTTCAGGCCAATCAGGCGCACGCTCAAATATCAGGAATTGTTGGTGATTACCCCGGGTGGATTACCGGTATCGTATTTGCGGTTATTGTTTTTGCCGTGATTGTGGGCGGTGTAAAGTCAATCGCGCGCGTTACTGAGAAAGTCGTACCGTTCATGGGGATTCTGTATGTTGGTGCTGCATTAATTATTCTTATCCTGAACTACGACAAAATCGGTTGGGCATTCGGCCAGATTTTCGGTGGTGCTTTTACAGGTTTAGGTGTTGCGGGTGGATTTGTCGGTGCCTTGATTCAAGGTTTCAAACGTGCCGCATTCTCAAACGAAGCCGGTGTTGGTTCGGCAGCCATTGCTCACTCTGCGGTTAAAACCAAAGAACCAATTACAGAGGGATTTGTTTCGCTTTTAGAGCCTCTCATCGATACCGTTGTTATTTGCACAATGACTGCGTTGGTTATAACAATCTCCGGGCAACTTATCGTTAATCCGGAAACTAACCTGTACGTTCTCAATGAAGCAGGTACAGCAATATCAACTGTCGGTGATACATCTGGCGTTGCGTTGACGTCTGCCGCCTTTGGTTCTTCTATCAGCTGGTTCCCGTATGTGTTGGCCGTCGCTGTTGTTCTGTTTGCCTTCTCTACCATGATCTCATGGTCGTACTATGGTTTGAAGGCTTGGACTTATCTGTTTGGCGAAGGCAAGACAGCTGAATTAATTTTCAAGGTGATCTTCTGTATCTTTATCGTCATCGGCGCAGCCGCAAGCTTAGGGCCAGTCATCGATTTTTCTGATGCTGCAATTTTTGCTATGGCAGTTGTCAATATCACAGGTTTGTACTTCTTGATGAAGGTTGTCAAAAAAGAACTGCAATCCTATGGTGATAGATTGGCAGCGGGTGAGATAAAGAAATTTACTCATTGATACACCAATTAGTTAGTTAGTTAGTTAGTTAGTTAGTTAGTTAGTTAGTTAGTTAGTTAGTTAGTTAGTTAGTTAGTTAGTTAGTTAGTTAGTTAGTTAGTTAGTTAGTTAGTTAGTTAGTAGTCTATTGAATGAGTGACTGACTGATTAATTTGCCGCTCGGGGCATATCGTGTTTATTCGATATGCCCCGAGCCTGGCCATTTAGATCCCCGTGTTTGCAAATTCAGTGCTCACTACTGTCTATAATCCACTCCTGATTTTTCTAATATGGTATTAACACTAGTGACGGGACATTAACCGAATTACTGGGCCACCCATACATCGGGGATAGGATTGAAAGATGAGCAAAGCTACGTTCGACCCAACGCGTTACAACCTCACGAGCAACACCCCCTTTTCTTCCATTCTTGAACGAGAAATCTCTCGACGAAAGCTGCTCAAGCGGGGCTGTGGCATGACTGCTCTCAGCATGTTTGGTGGCCTCGGACTAAGCGGGTGTAGTACTGGCGATGATCCGGTGCCGATGATGGAAGGTACAGACGGTGGTTTCAGCACTGAGCTGGGTTTTAGCTCTATAGCGGGAGCGCGATTGGACGCTGTTGTGGTGCCTGAGGGATACACCGCTCAGGTCCTCGCACCATGGGGCACACCTTTAAACTCGCAAGCGAATACCTGGCTTGAAGATGGAAGCAATACTAGTGATGATCAACTGAATGCCGTCGGCATGCATCATGACGGTATGCATTTCTTTCCCATTGATGGCAGCGTCACTGATGGTCTGCTATGCATTAATCATGAATACATTGACACAGATGCTTTGCACCCAAATGGTTCCACCGTCGACGAGTCAACTGGCTTGCGTGTCAGTGCTGAGGAGGTGCGAAAGGAAATCAACGCACATGGTGTAACGGTTGTGCGAGTTCGCCTGGTTGCAGGCCAATGGGAAGTGGTCGTGGACGACCCTCTCAATCGACGCTTTACCGGTGCCACTGAAATGTCGATTTCTGGTCCACTAAGGGGTAATTCACTGCTTGTCACGCCTTATGCTCTCAGTGGTGATCGTGCAAGAGGCACCCTGAACAACTGTGGCAATGGACATACACCATGGGGCACCTACCTGACTTGCGAAGAGAATTGGCCAGGGTATTTTATTAACGTAGGTGTGCTGACGGCCGATCAGGAACGTATAGGCCTTAGTGACGAAGGCACCCGATATGGTTGGGAGACCGTGGCTGCTAATATCTCAGAGCAAGACAGTGAATTTTCCCGTTTTGATGTAACTGAAACAGGTGCAGATTCCACTAGTGATTACCGTAATGAGGCTAATGGTCATGGGTATATCACTGAAATAGATCCCTACAACGCCCAATCGCTGGCAACAAAACGTACGGCACTGGGGCGCTATCGTCATGAGAGCTGTGTATTTGGAAAGCTGGTTGAAGGGCAACCGGTTGTTTTTTATTCCGGGCATGATGCACGCTTTGAATATGTCTATAAATTCGTATCCACCGCCAGTTGGGATCCGGCAGATGCGACACCCGATGATCGTCTGTTAACTGGTAGCAAGTATCTGGATGACGGTGAGCTGTTTGTAGCGCGTTTTGACGAAGGCGGACAAGGAGAGTGGCTAGCGCTGACTTTAGATAGTCCCGCACTCGATGGCAGTACATTGTCAGAGAGTTTTGTAGATCTTGCTGCGATTCTTATTAACGCGCCAGGCGCCGCAGATTTGCTGGGTGCTACGCCGATGGATCGACCAGAGTGGATCGCTGTCAGCCCTGTAGATGGTGCAGTTTATGTTTCTCTAACAAATAATACCCGTCGCACAGGCGAGACAACGGAAACCGATGTCAATCCTGCCAACCCGCGTTTAGATAATGAATTTGGCCACATTATTCGCTGGGTTGAACTGGCTGACAATCAATTTAGCTGGGACATCTTTTTGTTTGGTGCTCCTGCAGCAGGGGATGTCGATGTAAATTTATCGGGGCTGACTGATCTGAATCAATTCGCTAGCCCAGATGGCATGGCCTTTGATCCGCGCGGTATATTATGGGTGCAAACTGATAATGGTGCGGATGCTGTCAAAGAGGAGACTAACGATCAAATGCTTGCCGTTATCCCTTCCACGCTCATGGATGAGGACGGCAATCCCGATGTTGTCAACGCCAGTAATCAAACCCAACTAAAGAGATTTTTTGTGGGTCCAAACGATTGTGAAGTTACTGGAGTTGCCTTTACCGGCGATTATCAGAACTTCTTTGTCAACATACAGCACCCTGGAAACTGGCCCAGCAATGTAGATGCGACCATAGAAACGCAAGATGATGTCACATTAAGGCCCCGAGCGGCTACGGTTGCAATCAGACGAATAGATGGCGGAGCGGTAGGCGTATAGCGATTGGTTTCAGTTGACTGTCAATATCATTGTCGCCTTTGGTGGCGATGCTTTTGACAATTGCCCGGATACAGTTGTATTGCTGATCAAGTGCGAGTTATCGGCTTAAACTAAGCTTGTCTCCTTGATGCCGGCATTGGGCTCTAGCTTTAGATCAAAAGACGATATTGCCTGTCTGTGGCGTGAAATAATTGCCTGAATTTCATTGCGACATGAACCGCAATTGGTTCCCGCGTTTAATGCCACACCAACACTGTTAACAGTGGAGCAGCCTTTTTCCAGTACGGCCTGTTTGATTTCGGTTGATCCCACTGAAAAACAACTGCATACAATAGCGCCTTTATCAGGTTGATTGGCCCTGTTGGTACCAGCAAGGAGCTGCCAACGTTTAGACCTGTCACTGTGTTGCGCGCTTAGTTGTTCCTGAACCCAGGATCTCGAGGCTTTGACAGGGTTTGCGTCCACAAATATCAGAGTATGCAATTGACCTTCGCTAAACAGTGCTGCAGAGGTTTTGGAATCAAGTGAACTGGCGCTTGTCAGTAATTCGGGGGGGATCTCAGTGGAGTTTTCATTCAGAGAAAGAAGCAATGCCTGAAATTCTTTAACCGGTAAATCACTGGCTGCTTCAAATTGCCAACCTTCGTCAATGGGAGAAACAGCCCAATAGCTCATTTGCGCAGATTTGCGGAAATTGGGTGCATCGCGAGTTATGCCATACGCATAACTGCTGGTGCGAAACTTCTCTAGAGATACTGGTTGATACTTTGATGCAGGTTGTTTTGAAAAAGGATCCACGACTGACGACATCAAAGTATCAATACGTGCATTGTGGGAAAATTGATCGGTCCAGTGCATCGGTGCAAACACTTGGCCTGATTGCTGGCGTTCTGTGATAAGCGCACGCAGGATCACATGAGATTCACGCGATCTAACGCATACCAGATCAGCGGCGTCGATTCCCTTGTCTCTAGCATCTGAGGGGTTGATAGCGATGTAGGGTTCGGCTAGGTGTCGACTGAGGCGAGCGCTATACCCGGTTCGAGTCATAGTGTGCCATTGATCCCGATTTCGGCCACTGTTAAGTATAAGCGGGAAGCCAGGCTCTAGACGATTCTCTGTTTTATCAGGACTGTCAATGGGCAACATGTTGGCCCGCTTGTCTGGCGTAAAAAAGTCGCCCTTTGAGAAAAACCTCAACGCTTGGGATGGCGCATCACCTGTACGCCATGGCCAGTAGAATGGTTGAAGTTGCTGGTATTGCTCGTTGCTGAGGTTTGCGCAAGCGCTGATATCAAAGTCCCTTTGCTGATCATTGTCTACGCCGGACAGCGTTGCATACTCTCGAAACACATCGGCAGGACCGTCAAACGCGAATCCATCTTCATAGCCTAGTTTTCTGGCAACTTCACAGACGGCCCACCAATCAGGCTGCGCCTCTCCAAAGGCCGGTTTCAGGCGTCGTTGCCGACTGATGCAACGTTCCGAATTTGTTACAGTGCCATCCTTTTCGCCCCAGGCTTGGGCGGGGAGGCAGATATCAGCCACGGCAAGCGTATCGGTGTTTTTTACGACATCGGATACAACAACAAGGGGGCATTTAAGCAAGGCAGCTTGCACCTTGTTGGCTTCGGGTAAGCTATCGACAGGATTCGTACCCATTATCCAGATCGCCTTGATGTTGCCTTTGTCTACAGCTTCAAATAAATCCACCGCACACAAACCAACTTGATCTGCGATATGAGGTGAGTTCCAGAAAGTTTTTACCAGATCACGATGTTGGGGATTATTCAGCTCCATATGACAGGCAAGCATCGTTGCCAAACCACCTACTTCTCGACCACCCATGGCATTGGGCTGCCCGGTAACCGAGAAGGGTCCCATGCCCGGCTTACCGATTCGACCGGTAGCAAGATGGCAATTAATAATTGCATTAACCTTATCGGTTCCACAGCTGGACTGATTAACACCCTGGCTGTAGACAGTCACTGTCCGATCTGTACTTAAAAAACGATGATAAAAGTCAAGAATGACTTGCCCGTCTAACTTGCACAGAGCAGCGACATCCTCTAGATCCCATTGCCGCGCCGCCTCCAGGGCGGTGTCAAACCCGTTGACATACCTATTGATATAGTCGGTATCGCAGGCATTGTGTATTGCTAAAAAACGCAGTAAGCCGTTAAACAAGGCGGCATCGCTATCAGGTTGCAGAGCAAGATGCAGATCTGCTGCATCGGCTGTCAACGTTCTGCGAGGATCGATGACCACTATATACAAGTCTGGGCGCCGTTCCTTTTCAGCCATGATGCGTTGATAGAGAACCGGATGGCACCAGGCGAGATTTGATCCCACCAATACGATCATGTCGGCTGATTCCAGGTCTTCGTAGCATCCTGGCACAGTGTCAGAGCCAAATGCTCGTTTGTGTCCGACGACACTTGATGCCATGCACAGCCTGGAATTGGTATCGACGTTAGCGGTGCCAAACCAACCTTTGGTAAGTTTATTGACGACGTAGTAGTCTTCGGTAAGAATCTGACCGCTCACATAGAAGGCTACCGATTCGCGGCCGTATTGTTCGATTGTGCTCTTGAATTGATCCGCAATTTGACTGGTGGCTTGATCCCAGCTTACCCGCACACCGTCGATAGTGGGGTATAAAAGGCGATCATGTTCGCTAAGGGTTGCAGCGAGGTCTGATCCTTTAGAGCACAGCTTGCCGCGATTGGCAGGATGATCTTTATCGCCAGAAACCGTGATCGCGTTTATATCGTCGACATTGACATTGACACCACAGCCGACACCACAGTAAGGGCAGGTGGTTTTCATGATAACCGGGCACTTACCCCTAATAGTAACCGTGTGCGATCTTTGCGGATTGGAAAAGGGCGTGTCTGTCCAACATCAGCGCCCTGAGCCGTGCCGTCACGAAGTGATATCACCCAGTTATGGAGCGGGCAGGTAACGCAATCACCATGCACAATACCGTCGCTAAGCGGGCCACCGCCATGAGGGCACTTATCTTCTACCGCGAATACTTCATCATTTTGGGTGCGAAAGACAGCTATCCTTTGCTGATTGACTGCTACACGTCTAGCGCCTCGCACCGGTATGTCTGGCAGTGTACCTATGTCGTGCCAGGTGATTTCCTTACACTCGCTCATGCTACTTCCTGCACAGGTTTTGGTCTAAGCTCGCTGAATTCGTGCGCATCTCGCCCCTCAACACGCTCTGCCCATGGATCCACTTGTGCAACGCGTTGCGAGATTTTAAAGCGTTCATGGTAAGCCGCGCGCTTGTGTTCGTCTTCCATGATCTGGCTACGTATCTCCTCAACGCCTACACGTTTTGCCCATTTGTAAATACGTTCAAGGTAGTGACCCTGTTCCCGATACATTTGAAGCAACGCAGCAATATGATCGACTACATCATCTTCGTTGGAGACATGTCCAAGAACCTGGGTGCCTTGTATGTCCAGACCTGCGGCACCTGCAAAATGCAATTCAAATCCAGAGTCCACACAAATGACACCAATATCCTTGCAGGTGGCTTCAGCACAATTTCGAGGACAACCGGACACACCAAGCTTTACTTTTGCTGGAGTCCATGAGCCCCAAAGGTAATGCTCCAGTCGAATGCCCAGCTCTGTTGAATCCTGTGTGCCAAACCGACACCATTGCTTACCGACACAGGTCTTTACCGTTCGCAATCCTTTGGAATACGCATGCCCTGAAACAAAACCTGCCTTACCCAGATCTGACCAAACACCTAGCAGATCCGTTTTTTCTACACCCAGTAGATCAATGCGTTGTCCGCCAGTGACCTTTACTGCGGGAATATCAAATTTATCGACAACATCTGCCAGAGCTCTTAATTCTTTGGAGGATGTCATGCCTCCCCACATGCGAGGAACAACGGAATAGGTGCCATCTTTCTGAATATTGGCGTGAGCTCGTTCGTTGATGAATCTTGATTGATAATCGTCCTTGTATAGTTCGGGCCACTCACAAACAAGATAGTAGTTCAGAGCAGGGCGACATTTGGCGCAGCCACAAGAGCTTCGCCATTCCAGGGCCTGCAGAACAGCATTAATACTGGTTAGTTTTTCAACCCGAATACGGGATCGAACCTCATCATGACCCAGGTCGGTACATCCGCATACAGGTGTAACAGCCAAAGGATTGTAAAGTTCGCCAAGACTGACCTGCATTATCCGCTCTACTAAGGTGGAACAGGTACCACAGGATGAAGATGCTTTCGTGTGGGCTCTGACCTCATCCAGGGTAGTGAGAGACAGAGAAGAAATGGCATGGGTGATGGTGCCTTTACATACGCCGTTACAGCCACAGATTTCCGCATCATCCGGTAAGGCTGCAACGGCCGCCGTGGGGTCCAGTTCGGCCCCTCCTTGATAAGCCTGGCCGAAAATCAGCGTATCTCGTAATTCGCTCACATCGACTTTGCGTTTGAGCATATCGAAATACCAAGCGCCATCCTCTGTGTCGCCATAAAGTACAACACCCGCTATGTGTTCCTTGTCGAGGATCAATCGTTTGTAAACGCCAGCTGTTGCGTCACGCAACACAATTTCTTCGAGTCCATCCTGCGCATGGGAATCTGCTGAACTTGATTGAGGTGAAGCCAACTCTTCGAACAAGCCTGCAGAATAGAGATTCACACCATTGACTTTTAATTGCGTTGCAGTAGCACTACTCTTGAACGCCGCATCTTCGTTCAGTAGGGTGCTGGCCAAAACCTTGGACATTTCGTACAAGGGAGCTACAAGTCCAAAGCACTGGCTGCGATGCTCTACACATTCACCAAGCGCATAGACGTCATTGGCTGAGGTTTGCATGGTGTCGTCTACGACAATGCCTCTGTTCACAGCAATTCCTGCATCGAGCGCAAGTTGCGTGGATGGCCTTATCCCGACTGCCATAACCAACAGGTCGCAATCTATCTCAGCACCATCCTCAAATCGTACGCCTGTGACATGAGAATCACCCAGAATCTCACTGGTGCTTGTAGAAGTAAGCACGGTGATACCCCGTTTCTCGAATTCCTGCTTCAGCAGAAAGCTAGCGCTGCTATCGAGCTGTTTTTCCATCAGGTGTTCGCACAAATGAACTACACAAACATCCATACCCTGCTGTTTGAGTCCTGCTGCGGCTTCCAGCCCTAGTAGTCCACCACCAATAACAACGGCACGGCCACCTTGCGTTGACACCTTTAACATCCTTTCAACATCATCAAGGTCCCTGTAAACGGAGACCCCCGGCAAGTCTTTACCCGGAATCGGAATCATGATCGGTATCGATCCCGTAGCAATGACTAATTTATCGTAGGCTTGATTACCTGTTGTTGAACAGTGCACTTGCCTGTTGTCGACATCGATATGATGCACGGGTGCATTACGATGGAGAGTAATATTGTGGTTCTCATACCATTGCTCATCATGAGTAACAATATCTTCATAGGTCTTGTCACCAGACAGAACCGGGGAGAGCATCAAGCGATTGTAGTTGACTCTTGGTTCGGCATTAAAGATGGTAATTGCATAACGCTCGGGATCGGCCTCGAGCAAATGCTCCAGCATTCTACCGGGCGCCATACCATTGCCGATTATGACCAGATTCTCTCTCATGATGTTATTTTGATCCTCTGTGCTTGCGGGGCAGCGTCTGTTGAGCGTTCAAGCCGTTTCTGTCTGATGGCTTCTAATACGTCATCTGACGGATTGGCTCCACCTTCATAGGCTTCCAGAAATTCCAGAAGCTCTTCGCGATAGGCATAGTAGTCACGGTGTTCCATGAGCTCTTTTCGAGATCGTGGACGCGGTAAATCCACGTTCATAATGTTACCGACACGTGCTTCTGGACCATTACTCATCATGACAACTCGATCGGCAAGTAAAATTGCTTCATCGACATCATGCGTAACACACACCGTTGTAACCTGTGTTTTAGCCCAGACATCCATTAGCACATCTTGCAATTCCCATCGGGTAAGACTGTCCAGCATGCCAAACGGTTCGTCGAGTAATAGTAGTTTTGGAGACAGTGCAAACGCTCTTGCAATTCCTACGCGTTGTTGCATCCCGTTAGATAGATCTTGCGCAAGCCTGCCCATGGAGTCAGCAAGTCCGACGCGGCTCAAATAGTATTCGACAACCTCTTTACGTTCTGTTGCGCTTGCTTTGGGATAGACCTGTGCAACTCCCAACATGACGTTGTCGTAGGCACTGAGCCAAGGCATCAGAGAGGGGGATTGAAATACCACAGCGCGTTCGGGACCAGCACCGATAACATGCGTTCCATCAAGTACAACACTGCCAGAGCTAATCGGATTCAGTCCAGCCGCCATGGATAAAACGGTTGATTTACCACATCCGGAATGCCCAATCAGTGTTACGAATTCACCCTTGTCCATCTTTAGGTCAAAACCCTTAACCACGGTGAGATCACCCTGTGGTGTTGGATACACCTTGCTGAGGTCGCTGAAATCCAGGTAGTGAGATTGCTTGGAGCTCTTAGCTGCTTCTGCTATAGCTTTGGGCACTGCAGATTTACGCTTGATAGGCACCACTGTTGGTGCTACACGTTCGATACCCGATTGACTGTCGTTAGCACTGCCCAGCTCCAGTAAATGGTGAACAATAGCGGCCCGTGTTTCAATAAACAGGTCGTTGTGATTCATCGCAGCTCGATCTCTGGGGTGAGGAAGATCTACCTTGAACTCCTTACCCAGAGTTGCAAGGGGTGCAGGCGTGAGTGCAATGACACGATCTGCAAGCAATAGAGCCTCGTCCACATCATTCGTGATGAGGATGATCGTTTTCTTTTCTTTGCGTGAAATATCGGCAAGTTCGTCTTGCAGTCGGGTGCGTGTGAGTGCATCCAGTGCTGATAGTGGTTCGTCAAGCAGAAGTACATCCGGGCGCATGGCCAGGGCCCGAGCAACCGCTACACGCTGACGCATACCACCGGAGAGCTCTGCAGGCTTTCGGTCCACGGCATGGGATAGCCCAACCATATTAATGTAGTGCTCTGTGCGTTCTTTTCGCACCTTTCTACTCTCTTTACGCGCTACCTGGTCTACTGCTAAGGCCACATTGCCATATACCGATAGCCAAGGCATCAAAGAGTACGATTGAAACACCACACCCCGTTCGGCCCCGGGCCCGGTCACTTCTTTACCACGGAAAATGACGCCGCCCGTGTCGGGTTTCAGCAACCCTGCCAACAGTGAAATCAAGGTTGTTTTACCGGCTCCGGAGAAACCGACTACTGCGACAAATTCGCCTTCATTAACCTTCAGGTTTACATCTTCCAGAACACCTGGGGTATCGGGAGTATCGGCCCCATAGCTCAGGCTAACACCAGACATTTCTATTACCGGTAAAGCGCTCATTGTATGGTTCAGCGGTTTGCATTAAAGGTGAATGCTTGCTGTAACGCAAACATAATTCTATCGAGCATGAAGCCAATGATCCCGATAGTGAGAACGGCTACGATAATGCGCGCCAGGGAATCAGAAGAGCCATTTTGAAATTCATCCCAGACAAATTTTCCAAGCCCTGGATTTTGAGCCAGCATCTCTGCTGCAATCAATACCATCCAACCCACGCCTAATGACAGACGAAGACCGGTAAAGATCAGTGGCAAGGAAGAGGGTATTACAACTTTGGTAATAGTCTGCCACGTGGGTAATTGCAATACCTTACCAACGTTCATCAGATCGTTGTCTACGCTGGAGACGCCCAGTGTGGTGTTGATCAGAGTAGGCCAAAGCGAGCACAAGGTAACCGTCACCGCAGATACCACTAGCGATTTCGGTAACCAATCGGAGGTATCCACATACAGTGCGGATACAACCATAGTAACGATAGGTAACCAAGCTAAGGGTGACACTGGCTTGAACAGCTGTATCAAGGGATTGATTGCACCATTAACCGTTTTGGATAAGCCTGACGCTATGCCCAGAGGTATTGCGATTATTGTCGCTATCAAAAAACCAAGTGCCACAGTAACCAGTGAGGTAAATATCTGATCAAAATAGGTTGGTTTGCCGGTATAGGCTCGCGACTTGATTTTATCTTCCTGTCCACTGGCACGCAGCTTTTCATTTCGAGCTTCCAGGCGCTCGTAAAATGCATCTTCCTTGGAGCGTTCCCGTTTGTGATCGGCGATGAGTTTGCCCGCTTGTTCCCAAACCTGAACAGGACCCGGAATAGCGCCCAAGGATGTGTTGACCATAGGTGCCAGTGAAGCCCAGGCTACCAGAAACAGTGAAATACCAAGCATCGGGATAAGTACCCGATGCTTGAGTTCTTGTGCTTGTTCTTTGAGATTGTCGCCTGCAGCGATTCGCAATAAGGGTAGTAAAAAACCCAAACCGATCGCGTCAAGAGAAAATTCAGCTCTGTTTATGAATTGCCTTAGCCGTGAGTGTCCTTGTACACGGCTGGCTGGTAGCGCACTTGAGCTGGACATAGTCTTAGCTTCCGAAAGAAGGGCTGTCTTCTTTCAAACCGATATCAAGTGATTCTATGTAAGCGTTGGGTGCACGCCCATCGTAGGTGATGCCGTCGATGAATTCATCAGTAGCTGGTTTGAAGCCATCAGTGTCCCAAGGGAAGTCTTTCTCTTCTACAAGTGCTTCATCAACCAGAAGGCGAGCAGCTTGCAAGTAGACTGAAGGTAGATAAACAGATTCTGCGGTTTCTATGTACCACTCATCGGATTTATGATCAGTAATTTGACCCCAGCGGCGCATCTGCGTCAGGTACCAGATCGCATCGGAGTAGTATGGGTAGGTTGCGAAGTATCGATAGAATACGTTGAAATCTGGAATGTCTCGAACGTCTCCCTTCTCAAATTCGAATGTGCCTGTCATGGACGCACCGATTACTGACGCATCCGCACCGACGTATTCCGGTCGGGCAAGCATCTCTACAGCTTCGGGACGGTTAGCGTTGTCGTTTTCATCCAGCCATTGAGCTGCACGAATCAGAGCTTTTGTCAGGGCCAAAGTTGTATTAGGATTCTCTTCAGTAAATGACTTGCTCAAACCGAAGACCTTTTCCGGGTTGTTCTTCCAGATTTGATAGTCAGTTATTACCGGCACACCAATACCTTTGGCAACCGCCTGCTGGTTCCAGGGTTCGCCAACACAGTAACCGAGAATAGTGCCTGCTTCGAGTGTCGAAGGCATTTGAGGTGGTGGAGTAACTGACAGTAGGGCCTCAGCCTGTATTTGTCCTGAAACATCGCTCTCGGAGTAGTATCCAGGATGGATATCGCCAGAGGCTAGCCAATAGCGCAACTCATAGTTGTGAGTTGATACTGGAAACACCATTCCCATGTTGAAGGGCTTGCCTGCATCTCGGTAGCTTTCTACAACGGGTTTTAAAGACGAGGCCTTGATTGGGTGAATCGGTTTGCCGGCATCATCCGTGTCGATGTGCGCCTTCATGGCATCCCAAATCTCATTACTCACGGTAATACCGTTGCCATTGAGATCCATTGAAAAAGGAGTGACGATGTGAGCTTTCGTTCCAAATCCAATAGTAGCTGCCAAGGGTTGACCGGCGAGCATGTGCGCACCGTCCAATTCACCCGTTATCACACCGTCCAGTAATACTTTCCAGTTTGCCTGGGGTTCAAGCGTTACATACAAGCCTTCGTCTTCGAAGTATCCGTTCTCATAAGCCACCGCAAGAGGCGCCATGTCAGTGAGTTTGATGAACCCGAGTTTCAATTCATCTTTTTCGAGATCCAACATCTCAGTTTCTGCATGGCCTGTGCCTGTCATGCATAACAGAGATGCCGCAATAATGCCTTTGCACCAATAAGATGCAGAAAATATATATCTATTCGTGCTTTTGATCGTTAACACCGCTTTGTCCTTTCAGGTAAAATTAGATGGATAAATGTTATCCAGCACCTGAAGTGATGGCGACCGTTAAATTTGCATCATAGCGATGCAACAATTGCACATCCTTGAATTAAAACACGTCAATGCGACACTTACTTCAACTCAACTACGTGGACACAGTAGCGCGTGTCGGCTCTATTAGAAGAGCTGCTGAAACATTGGCAATAACGTCAACGGCTTTAAACCGTAGAATACTGGCGCTTGAAGATGATTTGGGTACGCCCATTTTCGAACGCATGCCAAATGGTGTAAGACTCAACGTTGCGGGCGAGCTGTTCATCCAGCATGTGCGTCAGCAGTTATCCGATATGGAGCGCGTTAAGTCACAGATCGCAGATCTGTCAGGCGTTCGACGTGGTCATGTTTCGGTGGCATGTGGTCAGGCGTTGATGATCCGCTTTTTGCCCGCGATGGTGTCTGAATACAGAGCGCTTCATCCAGGTGTATCGTTCAGTGTTTTAGTTGCCGGTCGACAGGAAGCTGCAGAGAAGTTGATAGATTACTCTGCCGACATTGCTCTTATCTATGAACCTGAAGTATCTACAGACATACAGGTTCTTCTTGAGATGCCACAACAAATGCACGCACTGCTATCAGCCGATCATCCACTTGCAGGCAATGACGAAATCCGCTTTAGCGAAATAGCTCAATATCCGTTGGCTCTGCCCAGCACACGTGCGGGGATAAGACATGTAGTCAACCGTGCGGCAAATCGTCGTAATATGGAACTCAAAGTCATGATTGAATCTGACAGCGCCGATTTTTTGCTCAGCTGTGTTGAGCACGAAAACATGATCGCGTTTCAGCTCCCCGTGGCGTTTGGCGAAAGTGGCCCTCGCAAGGGTGTAAAGGCTATACCGGTTTGCGCTAAAGATGTACCTTGTGGCTCCCTGCAGCTGTGTCAGCAAAAAGGTCGTAATCTATCGGTCGCTGCTGCCAGATTTGCGGCGTTTGTAACAGAGGGTCTGCAGAAATCAATATTTAGTGTCGAATCCTCCATCAGTGCCTAGCTGCGCCGAATTTTTCAGCTCAAGATCACCGGAATATTAGACAGATTTTTTGGAGTTCCCGGGTTATAGGCCAACGCATCTCGTATACTAGTGTGAAACGCGCAATGGGCTTTTGCGCTTGATATTCACTGGGGTAGCTATGAGTTCCTGGGTTGATCGATTTTCTCTGCAGGGTAAAACTGCACTGGTAACCGGAGCCTCACGCGGGATTGGCGCTGAGATCTGCCGTGTTTTTGCGGATGCCGGAGCCGATATAGTAGCGCTTGCACGCGACGAAGATGAACTGCGCCAAGTTGCCGCGGACGTAGAGGCTTTAGGTAGGAAATGTCAGATTTGCGTTTGTGATCTGTTGCAACCAAACGCTATAGAACAGACCTGCAATCAGGTGCTGGAAAATGGACACGTCGACATTCTGGTCAACAATGCCGGTATCGCCCTTGTTGCACCGGCATTGCAAGCCTCTTTGGAAGATTGGGACACCACCATGGCGGTGAATGTTAGAGCACCTTTCCAACTGGCGACGCTATTGGCTCCAGGCATGATTGAACGCCGCTGGGGCAAGATCATCAACATCTCTTCTCAAGCAGGTGTGATTGGTATTGATGAGCATGTTGCATACTCCTCGTCCAAAGCTGCGATGAACGCCATGACTAGAGGTTTAATGAGTGAGTGGGCCCGTCACAATGTTCAGGTTAACGCTATTTGTCCAACAGTAATACTCACAGACATGGGCCGGGAAGTATGGGGCGCTAAAGAAAAAAGCGAGCCGATGATTGCCAAAACTCCATTACGGCGTTTCGGCGAACAGATAGAAGTTGCCGATATGGCGCTGTATCTGGCGTCGGATGCTTCTGCATTGGTCAATGGAGAAACCTTACTGCTTGATGGTGGGTTTTCGTCGGTGTGATGCTATGTACGAATCCACTTAATTCTAATCACCCATGCAGCTGATCGACTACAGGCAGCGCGGTGATTGAATATTAAAATTCAAAATACGGTTGAAACACCACTACACCAAGTTACGAAAAAAACTATATGAATACTGCCGCTTTCATTCACGGTGTTCGCGATGTGCGCGTTGGCGATTTATCAGAGCCCGTTTTAACTAAAGGATCCGCACTGATAGATGTGCTCTCAGTCGGCATTTGTGGGAGCGATCTTCACTACTACAAGGATGGAGGCATAGGCGGCGCAGTTATTCGTGAGCCCTTTGTACCCGGCCATGAATTTGCCGGTCGCCTCACTACCGATATTGAGCATCTTGGGCTTGAACGTGGGCAACTGGTAGCGATCGACCCGGCTACCCCTTGCCATAGGTGTGAATGGTGCGCACAGGGATATCACAACCTTTGCCCGCATGTTGTTTTTCTCGGTGCGCCACCTTATAACGGTGCATTGACACAACAGATCCTTGCACCTCATGCAAGCATCTTTGCACTGCCTGAGAAGATGACTGCAGATCAGGGCGCTATGCTGGAACCGCTCGGCGTTTGTATTCATGCCATCGATCTGGCCAAACCCAAGCTGCTGGAATCCGTCGCCGTGGTAGGGTGCGGACCGATCGGTCTCGGAATTCTGCAGCTACTCAAGCTCAGTGGCGTGGGGCAGATAATAGCGGTAGATCCGCAAGCACACCGTACAGCGCTCGCTAGCAGTATGGGAGCTACGCACGTGGGCGACTCTGTCAGTGCTGTGCTTGACCAGACAGGTGGATTGGGTTGTCACTTAGTGATTGAGGCGACCAATTCACCCGATGGTCTGTTACATGCCATCAAAGCCAGCCGAATTGGCGGGCGGTTAGTTCTTGTCGGCATTCCGGATGGCGATACATACTCTACCTTCGAGGCCGCAGAAGCCCGTCGACGAGGCTTGATTATGAAGTTTTCCAGGCGGATGGGAGATGTATATCCTCGTGCCATTGAGCTGGTACAAAACGGTGACGTGGATGTCGACTTACTGGTCACTCATCATTTCAAGCTGGACGGTGCCTCTGAAGCTTTTAAGATTCAGGCGGATGAAGAGGAAGGCTTTGTTAAGAGTATCGTTCATCCTTCTTAATCCTTTTAACTGCCCCAGTTGCCTGGGGGTAGAGCAGCGAGCTGATTCCAGAGCCTTTAAAATCAAACACCTAGCAAAGTTCGGCGTCGTCAATTACCGCCATCCCCAGCATACTGGGGCAGTTTGAAGTGGATTTGTATAGTCGTTGCGCTTGCGTGTAATGTAGCCATACCAACATGCTGAATTGCCCAACCAGGAAGCGGGCGGTCAGCAGAAAAATCACAGGAGAGGAAAATGAAAAAATCTATAAGCAAATTTTGCGCAGCTTGGCTTATGAGCGCGACACTTGGCGTAGCCATGTCAGCGAGTGCAGAAACGCGAATTACCTATAAATCCGCAAAAACCACGTCGTCTTACTATCAGATGGGCGTGCAGATTTCCGAAGCCATGAAGGCGGGTTCCGATGGTGAGATCATCGTGACCGTGGAAGAGAGTCAGGGCTCGGTGCAGAATGTCATGGAAGTCAGGGCGAGAGGTGGGGATTATGTCTTCACCACACCTCCTGTTCTTGTCAAACTTGCACAGGGTGGCAAAGCCATGTTCGAGGGCAAAGGCGATCCTAAGTTTGATGAAATTCGTGCCTTGTTTCCCATACCATCGCTGACCATGCATTTTGTTATGTCAGCCGATAGTGGCATTAGTGATTTCGCTGGGATGGAGGGTAAAACCATTCTTCTGGGTAAAGGGTCTTTTGGTGCGACTGAAGGTGCTAAATATCTAAAGCTGTTTGGCATGGAAGGCAAAGTGACTCTAGCCGAGGTAGAGCTGTCCAATGCTGTGTCAGCGCTCAAGAATGGACAGATTGACGGCTTTGTTACCGCAGGCTCTTACCCTGCACCTAATGTCATAGAAGCAGCGGCCTCTACGGGTGTGTCTGTGATATCGCTCAGCGATGATCAAATCACACAATCGAAGCGATCGAAACTGATCATTCCTGCTGGCACCTATTCGGGTCAGGAATCGGATATCACGACGACCTCATTACCTGTTGCCGCATTTACGACGACAGCCATGAGTGATGATGCAGCCTATGCATTGACCAAAACCTATTGGGAAGGCAAAGCAGGTATGGGCGAAGGCGCTGCCTGGTGGAACGGTGTTGACCAGTCTCTGATGGCCAATATCACAGGCAAAATTCACCCCGGTGCTATCCGTTACTACCAAGAGGCGGGATTTACGCTCACAGCAGACCAGCAGTAAGTTTGCACTGCATTAGCTAGCCATAGTCTGAGACATGGCTGCAAAAGCATTGAATATTGCAGAGGCGAGGGAGAGTAGCGTTTCTCCTTCTCCTTCGCCTGTCTTTTGGGTGCTACTGGGCGCGGTGTCTATCGTGCTTCACCTTGGGCTCATATTCTACGGGCTCGTTCCGAATCTGATAGCGCGGCCTGTTCACATGGCCTTAGCCTTACCTTGGGTGCTGGTATTTACCAGCAGCGCCGGGGTATCACGCATTAGTGGTTTATTGATATGCGTTTCAGGCGTTAGCGCCTGCCTCTGGATCGCATTTAATCAATCAATGCTTGCCGACCAGTATGGCTTTCTTGAGGACCGCTTTCAGCTCGCGGTTGCTGTCACACTACTGTTGGTGGTGCTTGAAACAGCGAGGCGCGCGATTGGATGGCCATTGCCGCTGGTAGCAGCGCTGGCTTTGGCATACGGGTTATTGGGGCAGCATATACCGGGTGAGTTTGGACACTCCGGTACGCCGATCAATAGCTTCCTGGGCACCCTGACTATCGCAGAGGGCGGTATCTGGGGCAGTCTTACCGGAATATCAGTGGGTGTGGTTGCGATTTTTGTGATCTTTGGAGCTGTGCTCAATGCCGGCGAAGCGGGGCAGGGTTTCATGAACGCAGCAGCTTTAGCAGCTGGACGACTCAAAGGTGGTGCGGCCAAAGTGTCAGTCATCTCATCTGCTTTGTTTGGTTCGATTTCCGGTTCGGCATCTGCCAACGTTGCATCAACCGGAGCCATTACGCTACCGGCCATGATAAAACTGGGCTACCCGAAACGACTTGCGGCCGCTACCGAAGCTGTCGCGTCTTCTGGAGGGCAGATCATGCCACCACTGATGGGCGCAGGTGCCTTTGTCATGGTTGAGCTTACGGGTGTGCCGTATGTCGACATTATGTCTGCAGCGTTGCTTCCGGCACTGTTGTTCTTCCTTGTTGTCTGGGTTGGTATTAACGCCTATGCCAGGCACCATGAACTCAAGGGCATTGACGAAGAACAAAAACCTGCTGTCGGTACAGTGGTGATCACTGCCTGCTTTTTTCTTGTTCCGTTTGCATTGTTGTTGTGGGCCATGTTCTTTGGCGGCTTTACACCTCAGTATGCTGCCTGTCTTGCGTTGCTCGGTGCTGCCTTGTTGTTACTGATAGACAAGCGGCTGTCTTTCAACTGGCAGCGCTCGTGGCGACGAATTGAATCGGTCTGCATCAATGCAGGCAAGCAGATATCGGTTATCGCTTCTATCATTCTCTGCGCATCAATTATCATCGGTGTGTTATCCATTACAGGCCTGGGAGTCAAGATTACATCGCTGATCTTGTCTGGTTCTGGTGGCCTACTCTGGCCATCGCTCATGTTGACTGCGGTGGCATGTTTGGTTCTGGGTATGGAAGTACCTACAACGGCCGCTTATGTAATCTGTGTGTCGGTGGCTGGTCCTGCGCTCATACAGTTGGGGCTGGATCCATTGCAAGCTCATCTGTTTGTCTTTTGGTTTGCGTTACTCTCAACCATTACCCCGCCGGTGTGCGGCGCGGTGTTCATTGCAGCCGGTATGGTTGAGGAAAATTGGCTTAAGGTTGCATTGACAGCCATGGCGCTGGGTGTTGGCCTTTATCTCATCCCATTGGCAATGATCGCAAACCCGCTTGTTATTCAGTTAGGTGACGATCCGTTACGGGCTCTGCTAACGTTCGTAAAGATAGCCGTCGGGTTATCTGCTGTCTCCTATGGTCTGATCGGGTACAAAGCCTGGCCTGCCAAGATCAGCTGCATTACTTTGGGACTGCTGCTTACTTTTTTATGACTACACTACTATTGGCAGACTCAAGCTTGTACTCCGATTTTGTGACAACACTTTTATTGGCAGACTCAAGCTCGTGCTCCGACTAATTCCTTTAGTCATATTCAATCACTTCAATTTCCAATCCGTCCCTGTCCTTGAAATAGAATCGTTTTCCTGGTTCGTAGCTGGCGTGTGAGTAAGTAGCGAAGCCTTCCTGCTTTACTCTGTGCTCTGCTGCCGTTAAATCTTCAACGACGACTCCCAGGTGATTTAAGCCAAGGCGGGTCTCATGGCTGGACCGCGTGGCATTGCTTTGAGTTGGGCCTTTGTACAGTGCGAGGTAGGTATCATCTGAACCCACATGAACGGAGAAGCCGTCGTGGATAGCATCTCCCTGCCAACGGATAGTCCAATTGAAGAGCCGCCCAAAAAGCTCAGCAGTTTCTAAAGGATCCTTTACCGTTAGGTTTGCATGCTCCAAATGAGCTTTTTGATTTTTCTGACTCATTGTCGTTACTCCTGTGTTGAAGATCTGTACATAGACTAATACCTCTAGTAAGGTAGAGGTCAAGAGATATTTTCAGGGAATACTATGCCGCCAAAAAAAAGCAAGTCAGTGCAGTTGCCCATTGGGCGTCTGGCAGAAAGAACCGGCTTGGCGGTGACTGCTATTCGCTTCTATGAAGAGAAAGGCTTGATTGGATCAACGAGAAATGCAGGTGGGCAACGTCGTTTTGAGCGAAGTATCATTCGACGTTTGTCGTTTATTCGCATAGCCCAGAATCTGGGTTTTACCTTATCTGAAATAGAGGAACAGTTAGCCTCCTTACCTGAGGGACGTACCCCTACTGAAAAAGACTGGGCTCGTTTGTCTCGCGGTTTTGCCAGGGTAATAGATGCCCGAATCGAAGGGTTGCAGCAATTACGAAATAAACTGGATAAATGTATCGGCTGCGGCTGTTTATCGCTAAAACGCTGCAGCTTGTACAATGAGGAGGATCGCGCGTCGTCACTGGGATCGGGGCCCCGCTATTTAATGGGTGATTCGCCTACTTAAAGGCCGGTTGCATACTATGAGCAAAAGTAAGGTAACACCCACAATTGATCTTACCGACGAAGGTAAGCACATAGGAGATCTCAGGGTTAGATGGTCGGATAACACGGTGCCTTTGGGCTATCACCCGGTGCCGATCATCAGCTTGAAGAATGGTGAAGGGCCCGTCATGCTGATGTTGGGTGGCACTCACGGTGATGAGTTTGAAGGGCCATCAGCGTTGATGAGATTGGTAAACGATCTACAAGTTGACCAACTTAATGGTCAGATAATCATTATTCCGGCTCTGAATGCGCCTGCGCTTAATGAGTCGGCTCGAGTGTCTTCTTTAGATGGCGGAAATTTGAATCGTGCTTTTCCAGGCGATCCGATGGGTTCGATTACTGCACAAATTGCCTACTATGTTGAACATGAATTGTTGATGCAGGTGGATGCTGCTATTGACTTGCATTCAGGAGGTAAGGCCTCGTATTTTCAACCGTGTTCCTTAGCCACTCGAACTCAAGATCCAGAATTGTATGCTCGCAACCTTGAATTAGCCGAAGCGTTTGGCTTGCCATTAATCTGGATTCTAGGTGGCTTTAATGACAGCCGTTCTGTGAACAGCGCTGCAGAACGTGCCGGCGTTCCAATGATTGCTGCTGAGTTGGGCGGTGGCGGTGATGTAGATCCTGACATCACAGATTTGACTGAGGCTGGACTCTATCGAGTGCTCAATCAGTTAGGCATTTTGAACGGCGATCTGCCCGTACATGAAACACTGCCCAAGATAGAAATACAATCGCCCGACCATAGCTTATATGCAGACAGTGATGGTCTATTTGATCGACGTATCAAGGCAGGACAATTTGTTCTCAAAGGACAGGAAGCTGGTCGTTTGCATTTTGTTTCTGAGCCGCAACGCCCCTCTAAGACCGTGACGTTTTCACATGATGGCTATGTATTAGCACACACGCATCGCGGCTATGTAAAGCGAGGTGATCTACTGATGCTGGTGACGCAGAAAACAGAATAAAGAGTTGCACACTCTTTAACCGGGCTTGTCTTGATCGCGGTAGGAAAATGCTTTTGCAAAGCGCCACAGTAGATAGTCTCCGCAGGTGATATTTTTTTCGGGAGCGGAAGAGTCTTTACCAAATATGTCTCTGGAATCAATGACAGTTTCGGGGTCGGGATCAAAGGCAAGTACCAGAGAGAGTCGTTCACGACCTGAGCTATTAACTACTCGATGCGGTGTTGACTTGTAGGCACCAGCTGTCCAGCGAGAAAGCAGGTCACCAACATTCACCACCAGCGTACCTTCGATGGGCGGCGCATGAATCCAATCACCGTTAATATCCTCAACTTGCAGCCCTCCGGTATCGTCTTGGCAGAGTACTGTTAGTACGCCAAAGTCTGTGTGTGGTCCAACACCGAATTGCTCTTGTGTGCTTTGTTGGGATTGCGGGGGGTAGTAAACGAATGATGCTCTACTTAAGGGGCGTGAACAGCTGCGAAGGAAAAAATTCTCATTCAGACCAAGGCCCAGTGCAAAACCGCGCATCAGATGAAACGCAACCTCATGGACCTGATCGAAATAGCTCATGGCATGATTTTGCAAATCAGGTGTAAAGCTAGGCCATTGATTGGGACCTCGCAGTGGATGGTCTTGTTGAGTGGCGCCATTGGCATCCTGGGCGCCCCAGATAAAGCTCTCCTTTAAATCGACTTTGGCATCGTCCTGCATTTTGGCAGCACCGGGTCTCAACCAGCCCCGATGTTGTGCAGAGATGAGTACAGTGGCTTTGTCTGTCTCTGGGGATCGAAAAAAATCAAACGCCGACCGTCTTGCGGCATTGATGATGTGCTCCGGTATGCCATGGCCTTTGACATAGATAAAGCCCAGAGATTGGCTAGCGGCATGAAGCGCGCAGGCTACAGAGGCCGAATCAGACTGATTTCTCAGTGAGGTCAGGTCGACCACCGGAATAGCGTCTGTACGCATGACCTTGGCACTTGTATCCATCATCGCTACTACCCCTGCAATTTTATTCGAGTATACCCATGAAGTCCGCTCAAATTCAATATTATCAGTAACTTAAAATACAAGCATGAGCCAGTTGCAGCCCATCATCGTTTGGAGTGTGATTGTATATCTGGCCAGACTTAACCGAGGAACTGCGTCTATAAAGGTGCGATTTAATTGCTGTTTTTTATTAGATGATAAGCAATGCTTGAGGCCGGTAGCCAAGAAGCATATGATCGGTCGAAAATAGCAATAAAAGGAGATCAAGGTTGTCAGCCTGGATTCGGATGATAAGCGACGAAGAGGCCGAAGGTCCATTGCGTCAACTGCTGGACGATGCACGTACGCCGCATGGAACGGTGGACAATGTGATGCGGGTACATTCCTTACGCCCTGCCACGATGCAAGGTCATGTGACGCTATATCGAGCGGCCTTACATAACGACTCCAACACACTGCCTACGTGGTTACAGGAAACCATCTCTTCCTATGTGTCGATTCTTAATGATTGCGCTTACTCTCTAGCCAATCACTGGGCAAACGCTCGTCATTTAATTCAGGATGATGTAAAAGCCGATGCTATAGAGGCAGCATTAAAAACGGGGGAGTTGGAGCGCGTTTTTTCGGGTCGAGAGCTGGCCCTGCTCAACTACACTCGCAAGCTTACGTGTGAGCCACAAAACATGATCGAACGAGATGTCCTGGAACTTCGTCAAGCCGGTCTGGATGATGGCGAAATTCTAGAAGCAAATCAGATTGTGGCTTATTTTAATTATGTGAATCGATTGCTGAATGGTCTGGGTGTCAGCACCGATGGCGATGTAGTGGGGTACTACGCCAATGACTGACAATCTATCACCACCATCCTCATCGGTAGCTAAAACGATTCCAGATTATTTGGGTAGTGCTATAAGCGCTGATTTATCTGAAGGTGCGCGCGGGATGTTGCGCGATTGTGTGGGGGTTAAAGCTGGTGAACGCTTGCTGATTGTCTCTGAGCCCAAAGGGGTGGGTTATTATGATGATGATATGGCACAGGCAACCGCTGCTGCCGCTCGTTCTTCCGGGCTTCAGGTGTATGAAACTCAAGCGCCTGTTTCCCTGAATACTACTGACGATATAGCCGCTTTCATCGAGGTGTTGAGAGGCTTTGATCATGTCATTTTCTTTGCCCGTGTTGGAGATCAGCTTCGCTTCAACGATTTCACAGAGCTTCCATCGTCCACCATGTGCTACGCGCTTGATAGGGACATGCTTGATTCCGCGTTTGGCACCGCCTGCTATAAGGGTTTGTGTAATGTTAAAGCACTCATTGACGATGCATTTCAACATGCCGGTCACATACGCGTCACCTGCGCCAAGGGAACCGACTATGTTGGCAAGATACAGTGGCAAGGCAATCCTGTAGCAGATGTATCGCTGAAGAGATTTCCCATGTTGGTACCCAAGCCTGTGCCCTCCGAAGGTTTCTCCGGTAACGTGGTGCTAAGCCGTTTCCTGGTTGGTACTGGATCGCACTTCTATGAACCCTACAGCCTGCCTCTCACTGAAGACGTCCATGCCGAAGTGCAAAACAATCGCCTGGTGCGTTTTAATGGTAGTGAAAAAGAAGTAGGGCGTGTCAATTCGCATTATGAAGATATTGCAAAACGCTATGGAGTTGATCCCTGGTATGTGCATTCCTGGCATGCTGGCATACATCCGGGTTGTATCTTTTCGTCGGATGCACGGCGTAACTTATTGCGCTGGTCTGGCAGTGCATTCGGTAACCCGCGCGTGTTGCACTTCCATACATGTGGCGAGTATGCACCTGGAGAAATTTCCTGGATAATTATTGATCCCACTATTTATATTGATGGTATTGCGGTTTGGGAGAATGGTGATTTGTACCCGGAGCGCCTGCCCGGTGCAGAGCAAGTGTTTAAGACCCATCCCAAATTGCGTGCGCTCTACTCTGAACCGCTTAGAGATATCGGTTTGTCGGATTAGTTGTCGCTGCCTAGATGACTGGTTTTTTATTAATCAGTCCTGGTCAGAATCGTTTCATCCAACAGAAACCGAGAGAACAAAGGCAATCTGGCAGCGCCCAGTGCTCTTGCTTCAGCGCCAACGGTGCCGGGAATTATTGTTGGGAGTTCGATACCTTTGGTGTCTATGTTGTTAAGAGCGCTTTTGACCATGGATACAACGCGATCGCGAATTGTGGGTGGAAACCCACCATCAATTATTATTACGCCCACATCAACAACGCTATTGACTGAGACGATCGCCATGGCGAGCGAGCTTGCCAATTGATCAAGCCAGTCTTGCATCAGTTCCGATTCGGAATTCCAGATTTCAGCATCGTGCGCAATGTAATCGTAATCAGGCTTCTCAATCGGTAGCACTTTATTTTCAAATAAGTGTATCGACGCGGTATCTATTAACTGAGATATTCCTGACGATTCTTTCGTGTCCAGGACGGGTAGGGAACCAAAGGCTCCGGCATTACCTGAGCGGCCACGGTAAATCGAGCCGTTAAGTGCCAGGCCTCCACCTACAAAGTAGCCAATAAAGAAATACGCAAAGTCTGAATAATGTCTACCTTGTCCAAAGGTAAGTTCTGCACCGCAGGCGGATGTTGCATCGTTTTCAACAAAGATGGGTAGATCTGTGACATCCGATAACGCATCCGGAAAGGAGAAGTCTTGCCATTTTTCCATGACATCCTTCGGCGCGTTAAGTTTGTCGCTCCAATTCCAGATCTCAAAGGGCATGGCAATGCCAATTCCATGCAAACGTTTGGCTCGCGTTTTTCCCAGACTTTCACTGAGCGCCGGAATCTCGCGACGAAGAAAATCCAGCAGCAGTTCCGGTGTTGGGTAGCTATAGTGCTCCTGACTTCTAAAAAGAATGTCGCCAACAAAATTCATCGTGACTAGTTCTGCACTTCTTCGGCCTAGCTTAAGACCCATAAAGTAGGCGCCATTTGCTTTTAATGTAAGCGGTACCGATGGTTGTCCGACTTTGCCTTTTATTGGCTCACCGGAATCGATCAGACCGTCTTTAACGAGCGCGCGTGTGATCAGCGTGATGGTCTGTGCTGAGAGTCCGGTTCTTCGTGCAATTTCAGCTCTTGGCAGTGGCTCTGAACGAAGCAACGAAAGGACAAGCCGTTCATTGTGCGCGCGAACCCGAGACAAATTTGAACCACCGGACGATGCGCTTTTTGCTTCAGCCGTGTTTGCGTTGTTAAGTCCCTGAATTTCTTCAATTGTCTTGTTCATATTGATCAAACTACAGCTAAATAATAGATACATCAAATTTATTTATCTATTGACATGGAGCCTAAAATGTTGTTTTCTAAGCGCATGCCGGTCAAAACTATATTTTGAAAGGTAGATAAAAATCTATACATAGCCACTCAAGAAGAGGAAATATAATGCGTTATACTTTACCCATAGCCGCAGCGCTCGCACTCAGCGGCGTTGGCGCAAGTCTTACAGTTGCAGCCGATGACATTGGTGCCTGCCTCATCACTAAAACGGACATCAATCCGTTCTTCGTAAAAATGAAAGAAGGTGCTTCGGCTAAAGCCGAAGAGCTGGGCATCAACCTGTCTACCTATGCAGGCAAGGTGGATGGTGATCACGAAACCCAAGTACAAGCCATCGAAACCTGTATCGCATCTGGCGCAAAAGGGATTCTGCTAACAGCGTCCGATACCGCTGCTATTGTGCCGGTTGTTCAACAAGCTAGAGATGCCGGTTTGCTTGTCATCGCGCTTGATACACCGTTGGAGCCTATCAACTCTGCCGATGCAACATTTGCAACAGATAACTTCAAGGCAGGTGAGCTGATCGGGCAGTGGGCTGCTGCACAGCTTGGAGACAAAGCCGCTGATGCCAAGATTGCCATGTTGGATCTAGCTGCGAGCCAACCCTCCGTAGGCGTTTTGCGTGATCAAGGTTTTTTGCAGGGGTTTGGCATCGAACTGAACGATCCCAAGAAGTGGGGTGATGAGACTGATCCTCGCATAGTGGGCAATGACATCACTGCAGGTAATGAGGAAGGTGGCCGAACAGCGATGGAAAATCTGATGCAAAAGGATCCAGGCATCAATGTGGTCTACACCATCAACGAACCAGCAGCAGCAGGCGCCTATGAGGCATTGAAAGCATTCGGCCGAGAGGATGATGTGTTGATCGTTTCTGTTGATGGCGGATGCCCGGGCGTTGCCAATGTGGTTGACGGTGTTATTGGCGCTACTTCTCAGCAATACCCACTGTTAATGGCTTCATTGGGTGTAGAAGCGATCAAGGCATGGGCTGACAATGGCACCAAGCCAGAGCCGACACCTGGCCTTGAGTTCTTTAACACGGGAGTTTCTCTGGTCACTGACAAGCCAGTGGATGGTGTTGAGTCCATTGATACTAAAGAGGGTGCGGATCGCTGCTGGGGGTAATTACCCCGGCTGTTTTCTGTTGAATCAAGGCGGAGGCCCTGCGTGCCTCCGCTCTTTGTCTGATCACTTCACGTGGAATACTGAGACCGATGAGCTCCTCCCATACCAAAGAGACGAACGATGACGCCGAATCGGGTCTGGTAGCCCGAACAGCGGACAACGTTGTCGAGTTTGATGCTGATAGAAAAACGTTTCTACAGCGTATTCAACACTTCTTGCACGGTAATCCGGCTATGGTGCCGGTCATCATTCTGATTGTCAGTGTCGTCGTATTTCGGCTTGTAGCTGGCGATCGTTTTTTTACCGCTTTTAACTTGTCGCTTATCATTCAGCAGGTCACCATCATCGGTTTTCTTGCCTGTGCGCA
>JBGCEO010000054.1:0-100665 GCA_045106475.1 Granulosicoccus sp. | reverse complement strand
GTTGCTCTTCGCCATCCAGTAGTAATGCTTGTTCGTCGCTCTGTTCTGAATCATTGTTAAAAGCGATCGCTGCATTCTCATCGGCAAAAATATGGACCAGATCCGAGTTGGAATCGCAGGTGTTTGCTGAAGTTGCGGTATTGGACCAACATGATTTCCAGACGCCATTTTCTATGGCTTCAATACTAATAAATTGGTAGTGTGGTTTCTCTCTGTCCCATAAAATCAGTAGATTCCCAAATAAGAAATAGAAACCCGAGTAGTTTATGTTCTTGCGAGTGGTTTCGAACTTTCTGTTACTCAGAACTAAGTTGTCACCCTTATAGGGTACTGACGCGTCGACGAGATAGTATCGTGACCGGGGTTCATTTCTTTCGTGAGTATTAGCTTTGACTACCGGTGTTAACGTTGCCTCAGAAGTTCGTCCGTATACTACTGAGTGATTCATTTCATCCGCGTTAGTAATGAACGGCATTGATACTAGTGCCGCTAAAGAAACAAAAAAGTTGAATACACTTGATTTCATGGTGCCTCACAAACGTGTCAGTTGTTGGTAGCTGTTAAGTGCGTCTTGCCAGACGCATGCGCTAAACAGCGATTTGCTGAGTCGCAAGATACTACCGGTAAATCCAACTAAGTAGTTTATAGCGTAATGTTTGCTAGTTTTTGGTGAGTTAGATTTAACTGATTGAATAGTAAAGCTATTAAAGGGCATGATATGTGTGCGCATGAGTATAGCTAACTATATGTTCATGCAGCCATCACCTTTGTTTTTCTTCATTAAATGATTGTTCATTACGTGAGCAGCAGTGTCACGCAAACGTGACAGTAAAAGAGCTGATCCCCATCCAACCGGGGCAGTTTATTCAGCTTGTGATATTGGTTTCCAGTATGAACACGTCTACTTTGTTGACCCGCCCCTTAAGCGTATGACTGCCGCTGGCTAACACCTTGAAGCTACCATCGAGCTTCTCTGCTGTGTCACCGCTTATTAAAATCGATACATCACTATTGTTTGGGCAAAGGTCCTTTCCCAATTGCTCGAGGCGTTGGCCGATATTAACCGTATCACCAATGATGGTGTAGTTAAGTCTGCCAGGCGGGCCAATGTTGCCTACGGTGGCCACACCTGTGTGGATACCGATTCTGATTCCTACCGGTAGGAGTCCAAGGTCGACTCTGCGCTTATTGTCAGCTCTGATAAGTGCTGCGATATTAAGAGCTGCCCTACATGCCTGGGATGCGCCGAAGTCCTTATCATCTGTCGTTGCCCAGAAGGCCATGACTGCATCGCCCATGTATTTGTCAACAGTACCGTTCTCGGCTTCGATGCCACCGACAACAATGGAGAGGTGTTCATTAATAAATGCAGCAAGTTCTAGTGCAGACATATCTTCGGACAAGGTGGAAAAACCAACTATATCGGTAAACATCACCGTAATTTCATGAGCGTTTGAAGTACCGTCTTCAAACTCTCCATGTTTGATGAGCTGTCCAACCACTTTCTTTGGCACATACAGCTCGAACCAGCGCAGTGCCCGCAGCATTGCGTTGAACGCTGAGGATTGCTGGTTGAGTTCCCTAAACACACTGCCTTTGAGTTCTCTTACCTTGGATACATCCAGATCTTTTATGCGAGTGGCTGCAGCAGAAAACTCTACAATGGGTCTTGCAATTCGGCGACCCAGAACAATGGCTGCCAGGAGTGAGAGTAGCAGCGCAAGGATGCCTGTAAAAAGGGCGGCTATTAAGCGTCTAACTTCGTTGGTAAAATCACTCTCTTGAAAATAGGCCCCTACAAACAGAGGTTCTAAACCATATCCGTCGAGTTTCCTGTAGACGTAAGCATAATTCTCATTGAAGATATTAAGTAGGTGTCCTTCGGTTCCGTCAGGAAGATTGAGCAAGAACCTCTTTCTACCGTTCTCTTGCCACATGGAAGACAGAATAGGGTCACCGAATTGTTTTAGCTCTGGCAGTGGCTTCTCTGCGGATAGACCGGGGTAGTCATCTGAGAGTAGCCAATGAGCAAGAATTTTATCGGGGCCGTACAAAATGAATCGATTACCGCTGGTCTCAAGACCCTTAATGCTAATGAAATTGGAAAGACGCTCCACTGAGACAACCGCCACCATGGCCCCTAGGAACTCCCCATCACGGATGATGGGGTGAGCACGACTCAGATAGGTTTTTTCAAACTGCTCTCGCCATATTGGCGGGAGCCAGACAGGTCCACCCTTCACCGCAGGCGTGTTTTTCCGGATGGTGGGGTCCTTGGAATAATCTTCTGTGTTTAGTTGAACTGTTGAGCTACCCGATTTACGGCCCGCCGCAAACGCTTGTTGGTCGGGATCCATAAAAATTATTGCTTCAATCTGAGGTGCTGCGGATAGTGCACCGACGAGTAGAGGGCCAAAATTTTCGTGGTTATAAGGATCAATTTCACCCCGTACTATTTGTTCTGCAATGAACTGGACCTGATGTTCAGCTGGTTGTAGATGTAGCTCGATCTGGCTTACGTCCGCAGCAATAGCCTGATGTGCGTTAGCGCTGATTAGGTCAAACGTATTCTTTTGGGCAAGCCAGACCCCAACACCGAATACACTGCCCACAGCCACCAGTACCAGAAAACCGATGGCCGATGCCAATGTAATGGTAATGGGAACCCGTCCATACCATCGACGTTTCCAACGTGATAGTGCTGTTAGTTTTGATTCGGGTTCAGACACTTAGATAGAGATATGTCCTGTTTGTTAGCAGAGGATGCAGCTGCGACATGCAGAATCGGATGAGTGAAATAGTCGGAACCGCCGATTACAACTATGGCACTTTCAGTATGCCATGATAGTGTAATCGGCAGTCTATTACCGCGAGTTGTATTACCTTGAAAACCAATAAATAACTTACCTTTTAACAGCTTACCTTGATCGCTTCCTTCATATCGCTGATTTCTCTTCCAGTTTATCTTGCGTACGGGTGTCGAAGTCGGCTGCGTCGTGGCGCTCATGCAGCTGTTCTTCCAGTGGGCCAAAACTTCTATTCACCATACGACCTCGCTGAACAGCTTTGCGTTGCTCAATCTGTTTGGCCCAGCGCATGAGATGCGTATAAGAGTTGGCCTCTAAAAATTCTGCCGCCTGATAAACGGTATTCATAGCAACACCGCCATACCAGGGCCAGATAGCCATGTCGGCGATTGTATAGTCATCACCACACATGTACTGATTATCGGCTAGATGCTTGTCTAGAACATCCATCTGACGTTTAGTTTCCATGGTAAATCGATCGATGCAGTACTCGATCTTAATTGGAGCGTAGCTATAAAAATGTCCAAATCCACCACCAAGATAGGGAGCGCTGCCCATTTGCCAGAACAGCCAGTTTAGACACCGAGTGCGTCCTGCATGGTCGCTGGGTAGAAACGCTCCGAATTTCTCAGCCAAGTACAGAAGTATAGATCCGGATTCGAAAACTCTTGTGGGAGATTCTGTGCTGTGATCCATGAGCGCTGGAATCTTTGAATTTGGATTGATATCAACAAAACCAGAACCAAACTGATCGCCATCTCCAATTTTGATCAAGTAGGCGTCGTATTCGGCTCCCTCAAAACCCATAGCTAGAAGCTCTTCGAGCATGACGGTGACCTTCACGCCATTGGGTGTTGCAAGTGAGTAAAGCTGCAATGGGTGCTTACCCACCGGCAACTCTTTTTCATGGGTAGAGCCTGAGATCGGGCGATTAATGCTGGCCCATTGGCCACCACTATCGGCATCCCATTTCCACACGGCTGGAGGGGTATAGGTGGAATCATCACTCATGGTAGGCTGTCTCTACAAATATTGAGGTTGCTTAACTGCCGGAATGGCTGGTAAGGGGAACTGAAAACAACAGTGTAATTTGCGATTGTTATTGTTTTTTTCAAGGTCCAGTATCAATAGTGGTGTTCGTAACTTCCAGCCCGGTATCAATGCTGGTGTTTGTAACTCCCAATAGGCAATTTCCACACGGCCGTTTGATTTGCGTCAAACTGATTCAGCGCGTAGCGTCTGTGCAAATTCCCTGCACTTGGCCACCGATTCCACCGAACCTGTCGTGGTCACCGCTCGTAAACTGGCAACCGCTACTGTATGTGCCAACTCCAGGGACTCGCTAAGCCCCAAGTCTTCATGAAGCCCGTATAAAAAACCTGCCACAAATGCATCTCCTGCTCCCACCGAGCTAACAACCTGGGATTGTGGCATTGGCAGCGACTGGGACAGGATTTGCTCCCCGTCCCGAGTGACACACAAAGCACCTGATGGGTAGTGAACCGTAACCAGTTTCATGCTACCAATTGCCAAAACACGTTTTGCAGCAATCAGGCACTGATCGACCAGGGTTGTGGAACCGTCAAGTGTTTTTACATCTGCAATAGATCCAATTTCATGATCGTTAACGATCAGATAATCAAGCCATTTCAAGCAGGGCAACGCTATAGCGCGATTACGCTCATCGTCAATTGACACCATTTCAATGCTGGTTTGTAAACCATGATCTTTGGCGCTTTTGAGTATTTTTGTCCAACCGTTTTCACCATCCTCGGTTTTTGCATCAAGCTTTTCATGCACACCTAGCAAGCCAAGATGAAGAATGCGGGACCGATGACCAGAAAAGTCAAAATGGGCAGGTGTCAGCAGGTCGTTGGCACCAGGATAATGAAAAAATGTACGCTTGCCGCTTGAGGCTACCGTTAAAACATCTGTATAGGAGGTGGCACTGTCTCGTGTTGCGTGCAGTTGTGCTGTATTCAAGCCATGTTTATCAGCTTGTTGCTGGAGAAACCTGCCATCTTCATCGTCACCAAGCATACCCATGGCGGCTACTGGCATGTCCGGGTCCAGCAGTCTTATATCAATACCCACATTGTGTGCAGATCCGCCGCCTTGCTGATCTACAGCTTGGATACGTGACAATTCTTCTTCTGCCGGCCAGATATCAATCACCTTGATCCTGTCCAAGGTCCAGCAGCCAGCACATATAAATCCGCGATTTTCCATCGCTATGTTAACGACTCTTTAGAATCGGATCCGTTATCACCATATCTTGTCTTAAACTTCGCTGCGCTTTGATACCAGCTTCCTTTAGCGCCGCGTGATATGCGCGTACCGCTTCAACAGGGGTCAGGTTTTGTTCGATGGTTTTGCGCATGAGCTCAACCAGGGTCAATGGTGCTTCGGAGAGGTTTATTTTTCTACCAAACAAGGCTACCCGAGCGCCGGCTTGCTCAGCTTGAAACGCAAGCTCGAAAGTATCGCGCGTGGTACCTGCAGAACCACCCAGAATACCTGCCACAAGGTTTTCAGGGTCATAACTGCACAGTTCCTGCATTGCACCTGCGCCGTTAAATTGAATCTTTAGAAATTGCGGTGCATCGCCTTTGGTTACTCCAGCCAGTGCCTTGATAATCATGTCATTGATATAGTGTCCCAGTTCCTTTTCCGGTATGCCGATGTCAAATGCCGGATTGAACACTTCAAGAAAATGCTTGATGCCTGCGTTACGCGCGGCAACCCTGAAGCGACAGTAGGCCTCAAGACTTGCCTTGTCCGCTTCCAGATTGTTGGAAAACGTCATCGAGTATAAACCCAACTTACTAAAGGGTTTTACAGTATTTATATCGGCAGAAGCAAAGGGTTCAGAGAACGATTCACGATAACTGGAGTGCCTTGCGCACCAGATATCGGTCGTGTCATTTAATCTGACGGCAGGCGTTACAGATGACTTGTTAAACGCGCCTTGATTTTGCAGGATCTCAGCAGAAGATACGGACATCAGCATGATATCCACAAGTCCTGAGGCACTCATATCACGCATACCCTGTAGATAGGCCTCACGTGGCTTCCAGCTATTTTTGTCAGCGGGCCCCGGGCAGGTGACGCCAAATGCCATATCGCCGTCTTTAGCATCAGCAATGATGAAATCCGAGGGCTTGTATTTTCCGTTACGGATGCGCTTAAGTTTCTTGTCTAGAGATTTCACGTTTAAGTACGCTATATGCGAGCAGAGCCGTTACCTTACAGGAGGCTGTGCAGTCGGTGAAGAGTGGGAAGCCACCCTGGGAAAATTGAATTTAGCACTTGCAAACAGCTTAATGGTTGAGTATAAATTAACCGACCGTTCGGTTTGTTAATTTGGGTGTTGACGACATCATGTATGCGCAAGAAGTCAAATCAGACGCTAAGCGGGTGCTATCGCTCTCCGAAATGGACCCACAAACGCGGGACTTTCAGGAGAGAATCAACGCGGGTGAAAAGATCGAGCCGAAGCAGTGGATGCCTGAGGGTTATCGCAAGCTGTTGATTCGCCAAATAAGCCAGCATGCGCACTCGGAGATAGTTGGCCAGCTGCCCGAGGGTAACTGGCTCACTCGTGCACCTACTCTTGAACGTAAAGCGATTTTACTGGCCAAGGTACAGGATGAGGCTGGGCATGGTTTGTATCTTTACTGTGCTGCAGAAACGCTTGGCATCAGTCGTGATGAGATGTTCGAGCAATTGCATTCGGGTCAATCAAAATACTCTTCGATATTCAACTATCCGACTTTGAGTTGGGCTGATATAGGTGCTATTGGCTGGCTCGTTGATGGTGCAGCGATCATCAATCAGGTGCCATTGCAGCGTTGCTCGTATGGGCCCTATGCCAGAGCGATGGTAAGAATCTGTAAAGAAGAGAGTTTTCATCAGCGACAGGGATTCGATATCATGATGAAACTCTGCGAGGGTAACGATCAACAAAAAAACATGGCCCAGGATGCGCTGAATCGCTGGTGGTGGCCATCGTTGATGATGTTTGGTCCGAGAGACGATAACTCCATACACTCGGCACAATCAATGGCGTGGAATGTAAAGCAGGATTCCAATGATGCGCTGCGACAGAAGATGGTTGACCAAACGGTACCCCAGGCAGAGTATCTCGGCCTCTCAATACCTGACCCTGAACTTTGCTGGAACGATGAAAAGCAAGGCTATGATTTCGGCGAACCCGATTGGCAAGAGTTGTTTAGGGTTATAGACGGAAACGGCCCCTGCAATAGGGAAAGACTTGAAGCCCGCCAGAAAGCCTGGCAAGAGGGACAATGGTTTCGCGATGGGCTCATGGCACACAGCCGCAAACATGAGCGATGCCCATCAGCTGCTTAAAGGCGTGAATAGTTTTGCCAAAAAATCATCAATTCATTCGATGCGCGAGGAAGCATAGTGTCTGAACAATGGCCTCTTTGGGAAGTGTTTATTCGTGGTCAACACGGATTGAATCACCGGCATGTGGGAAGTCTGCATGCGCCCGATGCTCAAATGGCAATCAACAACGCGCGCGATGTTTATACACGCCGCAATGAAGGAATGAGCATCTGGGTTGTACCATCGAATAGTATTGTCGCTAGCGCACCGAGTGCTAAAGGCCCTCTATTCGATCCGGCTAACGACAAGGTGTACAGGCATCCCACTTTTTTTGATATCCCAGATGATGTGGGGCCGATGTAGTGAATGGCATGCTTGATAACGATAAGGATGCTGTGGTTCAGTTCCTCCTAAGAATGGGGGACAACAATCTTGTCTTATCTCATCGTTTGTCAGAGTGGTGCGGGCATGCTCCTGCACTAGAAGAGGATATTGCTTTAGCTAATACGGCATTGGATTGTCTCGGGCAGGCACAACTCTGGTTGGAGCTGGCAGGCGTCACTCAAGGCTGCGGACAGAGTGCTGATGATCTTGCTTTCTTTCGCGATTCTAGTGAATTCAGAAATGTGTTGCTTGTTGAGCAGCCCAACGGCGATTATGCGGAAACACTGGTTCGGCAGTTTCTGTTTGATGCCTGGCATCTACCCATGATGAATGCACTTAAGGCATCCTCGTTAAAAGCAGTATCTGATATCGCGGAAAAGGCGACTCCAGAAATAACTTATCATCTGGAGCGCAGCACTGATCTGATGATTCGGCTGGGGGATGGCAACGAAGAAAGCCATACACGAATGCAAAATGCATTGAATCGTTTGTGGCCTTATGCCACTGAACTGTTAATCAGTGACGAGATCGATAACGTCATGGCAGAAAGCTTGATCGCGCCTCAACTGACAGACATTAAAAAGCAATGGAGCGTCACGATAGAACAAACATTGCAACAGGCGACGCTGGTTTGCCCTCCAACTGTTCACGCTCAGCAAGGGGGTAAAAGGGGCGTGCACACTGAAAATCTTGGTTTTATTCTTGCGCAAATGCAGTACTTGCAGCGAAGCTACCCGGGTAGCCGCTGGTGAAGCCAGACAACGAACATGTGGTTGAGCGTTTCTTCAACCTGCCTTCACGCAGTGTTGAGCAAGAGAGAATTCATTTGGCTTCAGGTAATTGTGCTGATCAATCTGGTGATGCATTGGCAGAGCATCATGCTACAGAAGCTAGCACGAATATCGCCGCATCCATTGAAACAATCTGGTTGTGGTTAAGTGAGGTTCCCGACCCTGAGATACCTGTCATATCCTTGGTTGAGCTGGGTGTCATCAGAAATCTCGAATGGAAAAACGGATTGTTATTAGTCACCATCACTCCGACCTATACAGGTTGCCCGGCAAATCGAGTTATCCAACAGGATATTGCGCAGCAGTTGCGCAAAAACGGGATCAATCTGTTCAGCCTGGTTCGGCAGTTGTCGCCTGCCTGGACGACAAACTGGATAAGTGACTCAGGACGTGAAAAACTGCGTGCCTATGGAATAGCCCCACCGCAGCTGAGCGTGTCAGGCAATGGACCGGGAACGTCTGCCGTGAGTGTGACCTGTCCACGTTGCAATTCTGTGGACACACGCAAAGTATCCCAATTTGGTTCAACACCCTGCAAAGCCAGTTATCAGTGCAATAAATGCCTGGAGCCTTTCGACTATTTCAAATGCTTATAGCCTTGTTCACTCTGGCGATGTTTGCCGCGGCACCGACAATACGCCTGTTCGCAGATCCAACCTATCAAGATTAATGGAATGCCACGTTTTTATTCGTTAACTGTAACCGACTTGCAGCGTCTCACAAAAGATGCTTTAGCCGTGTCTTTAGCACCGTTAGACGCGAATCGGCAGGTGTTTGATTTTGTACAAGGTCAGTATCTGACCTTTAGGCGAGTGTTTGATGGAATTGAACTTCGACGCTCTTACTCTATTTGCGCAGGCGTCGATGATGGGCCACTTCGAGTGGGTGTCAAGCAGGTAGAAGGTGGCGTCTTTTCAACCTGGGTGAATGAAGAACTAAAGATCGGAGACACCCTGGAGGCAATGCCACCTATGGGCAATTTCTACACAACTGCAGATGGCTCTGCCCAAAAAAATTATCTGGGCATTGCCGGGGGCAGCGGGATAACGCCGGTGCTGAGCCTTGTTCGGACTATGCTGAAAAGAGAACCTGAATCACGATTTACGCTGGTGTATGCAAATCGATCTTTACACTCCATCATGTTTCGTGAAGAGTTGGAAGATTTGAAAAATTGCTATATGGGCCGATTGAGTGTGTTGCACGTACTTGAGTCCGAGTCTCAGCAGATTGAACTGTTCGGCGGTCGGCTTGATACGCAAAAGTGCGCTCAGTTATTCTCCAGCTGGATCGATATTTCAACGATAGACACAGCCTTTATATGTGGTCCCGAGAGCATGATGCATATGCTGGTTGATTCATTAAAAGCACATGGTTTACCAGACGAGCAGATAAAATTCGAGTTGTTTTCAAGTGGGCAACCCGGCAGAGCTGCGACACCGGCTAAATCACGGAAGTCAAACGATCAATCAGGCAGTTGCACTGCTACTGTGTTGATAGATGGTGGCAGTCGTACTATAAGTGTTGCCTGGGAAGGTCAGAGCGTGCTTGAAGCAGCCTTGGCAGCCGATATCGATGCACCTTATGCCTGTAAGGCTGGTATCTGTTCCACCTGCCGTGCACAAGTGCTTGAGGGTGAACTTGAGATGCTCAGTAATCATGCTTTGGAAGACTATGAGGTAGAGAAAGGTTTTGTTTTGACCTGTCAGTGTTATCCCATATCGGACACGGTTACGTTGAGCTATGACCGATGAAGCAGATTAAACTGCAAAGCTATCTCTCAGGTCATTGGGTTTATGGCGATAGAGAAGGTAGCCCTCTTAAGGATGCGTCCACCGGCGAAGTCGTCGCCTTGATTGATGCCACTGGGCATGATTTACCGTCAGCGCTGGAATTTGGTCGATCCGTCGGCGGGCCTGCACTCAGATCGATGAGTCTTCATGGAAGAGCACTCATGCTCAAATCCTTGGGTCTTGCGTTGATGGAAGCCAAGGAAGAGTTCTACGCTTTGTCTACGGCAACTGGCGCTACACGCAGTGATAGTTGGGTTGATATAGAAGGTGGAATCGGAACACTATTAACCTATGCCTCTCGTGCCAGGCGCGAGTTGCCCAATGCCAGCATATGGCTGGATGGACCCACTGAATCACTCTCTCGTGATGACACGTTTTCTGCCCAACATGTTCTAAATCCACTAACGGGCATCGCGATTCATATTAACGCGTTCAATTTTCCCTGTTGGGGCATGCTTGAAAAACTCGCTCCGACGCTGTTGGCAGGAATGCCAGCCATCATAAAACCTGCTAGCCAGACAGCCTATCTCACGGAATGCATGGTTCGTCGAATGATCGACACTCAGCTCTTGCCACCTGGGGCACTTCAAGTAGTTTGCGGTTCAGTGGGTGACATGCTTGATCACGTGACACCACAAGACGTTGTTACCTTTACCGGATCTGCAGTAACAGGTCAGAGTTTAAAGACCACTCCGGCAATCGTGAACAATGCGGTTCGTTTTACGATGGAGGCGGATAGTCTGAACTCGGCCATTCTAGGTTCTGATGCTATACCGGGCACTCCCGAATTTGATCTGTTTGTAAACGAGGTCGTTAATGAAATGACCGCTAAGGCTGGTCAGAAATGTACGGCGATCCGTCGAGTGATGGTACCGCGTAAACAGATTCAGGTTTTTTCTGATGCTTTGTTGAATCGTCTAAGTGGCATAACGATTGGATTAGCCAGCGACCCTGATGTAGCCATGGGGCCGCTAGCAAGCTTTGCACAGCGAACTGACGTGTCGGACAGTATAAATAGCTTGGCTCAGGAGGCCGAACTGCTCACTGGAGACCCTCAGGTCATAGATCTTGTTTCTGGAGACAGTGGTCGCGGTGCCTTCGTCAGTCCTGCTGTACTTTACTGTGATAAACCGTCAACGGCGCAATCAATTCATAGCGTGGAGGCATTTGGTCCGGTGTGTACCATCATGCCTTATGATTCCGTAGACAATGCAATGGATTTGGTAAAACGCGGTCAGGGTAGTTTGGTTGCATCTCTATTCACGAATGATGCTGAATTAGCACAAAATGCTGTTGCCAGTTTGGGTCCCTGGCATGGTCGAATCATGCTGGGTAATCGGCGTAGCCAGAAAACATCCACAGGTCATGGAGCACCCCTGCCGGTTCTTGTTCATGGCGGGCCGGGTAGAGCTGGAGGTGGGGAGGAATTAGGCGGCATGCGGGCCGTAAAGCACTATATGCAACGAACGGCGGTGCAGGGTACACCTGCCTTGCTAAGCAAAGTGGTGGGTCGCTGGATGCCGGGCGGGGATACCCGTACCAACGTGCATCCGTTTCGCCATTCACTGTTGAATCTCGAGTTGGGCGATCAGTTTGTCAGTGCTGAGAGGGTTATAACACTTGATGATATCGAGCACTTTGCAGGCTTTACGGGAGATAAATTCTATGCCCATATGAACGAAGAGCAGGCTAGGGCTAATCCGTTTTTTGAGGGGCGTGTCGCCCACGGATACCTTATCGTATCTTTTGCCGCTGGCATGTTTGTTGATCCCGCACCGGGTCCTGTATTAGCAAACTATGGTGTCGATAATTTGCGTTTTTTTGCACCGGTTTATGCAGGGGATTCATTACAGGTGAGCTTGACTTGCAAGCAAATTAATCCCCGTGAGCTGGAGGCCTACGGTGAAGTTAGATGGGATAGCACCATCGTCAATCAGCAGGGTAGTGTTGTTGCTCAATATGATGTTTTGACCATGGTTGCCAAAACCTGATTTGGCTGTGTGGCTGGCCGCATCCCGGTGCCGGTTTATCATTGCTACCCAAGCTAGGCTAGTGGGGACCCTAATCGTCAAAGATGTTATTCCAACTGAGCATATCTGGGTTGAAATGAGATAGACTCTCAGGCAGACCTGATAGTTGTTCTGCTCTCCGGAGTTATACGGGACGCAAGATAAACCGGAGATTTCAAACATGGCCCCACTCAGAGCCACTCTGAAAATAATCAGCACTATTAATGATGCGGTGCTGTCATTGGCTCGAATGCTTGCAGTGGCTGCAATAGCGGTCATGGTTTGCTCGATACTCGTTCAGGTCTTTTTCCGATATGTGATAAATAATGCTCTACCCTGGCCCGATGAGTTTGCAAGATTTTGCATGTTATGGATGACGGGATTGATGGCACCTGTGGCATATCGCAGTGGCGGATTTGTTGCTATCGATATGCTGCCCGAGATGCTCGGAAGGCGAGCCTCTGCCTTGCTATCCCTGTTTATGTTTTTACTTTCGTTAGCTGTGCTGATTGTTGGGATAAAATTGGGCTACAAGCACATTAGTAGTGGGTGGCTTTTCTCTTCCTCATCGTTACGTATACCGCTTAGTTTGATTGGGATGGAGAGCATCAAGCTCAAATTGGTTTACATGTATTCCTCACTTTGGATTGGTCTCATACTACTCACGGCTGTTAATGTTGAATTGGTTCTTCAAACCATTATCAGACTATTCGGTGGTGATGAGGCAAGCGGTGTTAATAACCCGCCAAATGAAGCCACCTTTGCCGGAGCAGATTGATGCTGGTCTGGTTTCTTCCACTGTTTTTGTTTTTTCTTTTCATCGGTGTTCCGGTTTTTTTTGGCATGCTGGCCGCTCCCGGTATCATGTTGTGGATTAACGGTCAGGAGCGTGACCTGGCACTGCTCTATCGCAATGTCTACAATGGCATGGATAGCTTTCCGCTCATGGCAGTACCTTTTTTCATGCTTGCAGGCGAACTCATGAACAAAGGCGGAATAACACTGCGTCTTGTCGAGTTCGCCCAATCAATGATGGGGCATCTGAGAGGCGGGCTGGCGCATGTAAATATTCTGTCCTCCATTATGTTTGCAGGTTTGTCTGGGTCGGCAGTCGCAGATACGTCTGCACTTGGCTCGATGCTTATACCCGCCATGGAAAAGCAGGGTTACTCACGACGCTTCGCTGCGGCTATAACCGCTGCGAGTTCGGTAATTGGTCCGATTATCCCACCCTCAGGCATCATGATAATTTACGCCTATGTGATGGGAGAGAGTGTCGCAGCACTTTTCCTGGCCGGCATTGTTCCAGGTGTACTGGTAGGTGTCGGTTTGATGATCATGGTGTCAGTGATGGCCAACAGGTATCAGTTTCCGGTAGCCAGCAAGAGAGCTACCTGGCCAGAGAAGGGGCGATCTTTCTCCAAGGCCTTTTTCCCTCTAATGACCCCGGTGATTATTCTCGGCGGCATCCTGGCAGGCGTATTCACGCCAACCGAAGCGGCAGCCGTTGCTGTTTTTTATGCACTCTTTATTGGGTTGTTTGTCCTTAGAACGCTAAAGATTCATGAGTTGCCGCAGATTCTATCCAAAGCGGCAATAACCTCGAGTGTCGTGCTGTTACTTGTAGGCGCTGCGATGGCATTCAAAACGGTGGTCAGCCTGAGTCATACGCCTGAAGCGCTTGCCGCTTTTGTACTGGGTTTGAGTGATAACCCGCTGATACTGCTTTTTCTTATCAATATCTTGTTGTTTGTGGTGGGTATGTTTTTGGATGCAGGCCCCGCCATTATAATTTTGGGGCCCATTCTAGGCCCAATATTTACTGACTTGGGAGTGCATCCTGTGCACTTCGCTATCATTATGTCAGTCAACCTAACCGTAGGATTGGCAACACCACCTATGGGGTTGGTTCTGTTTGTTGCATCTTCCGTATCTGGAGAGCGTGTTCAGACAATCGCCAAGGCCATCCTGCCATTTTTGGCCGTAGAGGTAGTGGTCATATTCTTGATTACATTCTTCCCGGCTCTTTCGATGACAATTCCGAGGTTAACCGGATTTGTTCAATAGCTACGGCATCCACTTTGCCTATTTACCTTAATAAAATTAACCCAAAAAAGAGGAGTTCTATGAAGAAGTTTAACTGTATCGGAGTTCTGGCAGCATCACTGCTGGCACTATCCGCGGTCAGCGTTAATGCGGCGGATATAAATTTGCGTGCTACCGCAAACTCCAATGAAAATGACGAGGACTATGATGGCCTTGTAGTATTTAAAAACTACGTAGAAGCAGCATCCAACGGCAAGATTTCGGTTGAGCTGTTCATAGGAACCCAGCTGTGTTCCAAAGGCGCTGAATGTCTGCAAGGTATTGCAGACGGATCTATCGATATCTATATTTCAACCTCCGGTGGTGCCGCCGGTATTTTCCCTTATGTTCAGGTGCTCGACTTGCCTTATCTGATGGCGAGCGATCGGGTCGCAGAATCCGTCCTAACCGGGGACTTCACCCGTACCATGCGCGATATGGCACTAGCGAGTTCTGGCGACACTATTCGCCTCATGACAATCGGAAACACAGGTGGTTGGAGAAACTTCGCTAATACCAAGCGTCGTGTGCAAAACCCTGATGATATGAAAGGTCTTAAAATCAGAACTGTGGTTGCTGACTTACCTCAAGAGCTCGTCAAATCCTTGGGAGCTTCACCCACGCCTATTCCATGGCCTGAACTATTTACCTCGTTCCAGACGGGTGTGGTTGAAGGATCCAAGAACGGTATCACCGATATAATGGGTATGAAGTTTCCGGATGCCGGTTTGAAATACGTAACGCTGGATGGGCATGCTTATATGGGTGCATTGTGGTGGATGAACAACGAACAATTCACGTCAATGCCTGAGGAGTTGCGACAGGTAGTGGTTGACGGTTTTGCGGCTTTGCAGCAAGCCACATTCGCATCGCCAAAGCGAAAATCAATCGCAGCGTATGAAGAATTCATCGCCGGCGGCGGTGACTTGTACGTACCCACTCCCGATGAGAAAGCTGCGTTTAAGTCTGCTGCTGAGCCAGTGTACACTTGGTTTAAAGAGAACGTTGATGGTGGGCCTCAGATCTTTGATGCACTAACATCAGCCGTGGCTGACACCGAAAAGATGTTGATGGAAGCTAACGCAAAAGATCTGCAATAGAATAAGAGATTCTGGATAACAGTGTTAGGTGGGTGCATTTGATCAGCGCCCACCTTCTACTAACAATGATCATAGGGCGCGTTCGCTCATCACTATTGCACTTAAAATTTACACACACTACTTGCTGAACCTAATCAAGCGGGTAGATCCACGAACGGTAGTCGTCAATCAGTTTATGTGCCTGCGCAATTTGCGCACTATCCATCTTCTTGATGACTTCCTCCTGACTAATAGCCGCATCAGGGTCACCACCTATTGCCGACAAAACATACCAGGTGTAGGCTCGAACGAGATCCGGCGCCGGCAATCCTCTCCCGACTTCATAGTACCAGGCGATTCCGGACTGAGCTCCCGCATGACCTTTAAGCGATGCACGCAAATACCAATCAAAGGCTCTAACATCATCGCGTTCTACACCGAGGCCCATCGCGTACATAACGCCGATAAGCTCTTCAGCATCGGCATTGCCCGAGCGTGCAGCTGGAAGAAAGGCTTGCATCGCCTGTTTGAATTGCCCGGCTTCCATCAAATCTCGGGCTTTTTCAACGTCGGCTTGTATCGTCGAAACGGTAAACAACATCAGCCCGGCTGCTGCGCTCAGTACTGTTTTTTTCATAAACTTGCAAGTCAACTAGTCTGTTTGATTACACTTACGCTACTGTCTTTCCCACTCATTGCACAAACTGCAAACTTGAGTCTGCCTGAGCCTCTGCGTGAGTCGGATTTTCCTGAGCCTAACCTCGACAAGGCGCAGTTGGGACAATTGCTTTTTTATGACAACATTTTATCGGGTAATCGTAATATTTCCTGCGGTAGCTGTCACCATCATGATCATGCCGGTAGTGATGGCTTGTCATTAGGGATTGGTGAGGGGGGCAGTGGCGTCGGCTTGCAACGTGTTGGCGGGATCGGGGCAGGCAAGATTCGCAGACGAATATCACGCAATGCGCCATCTTTGTGGAATTTGGGTGCGCACGAAATAAAGATTCTTTTTCATGATGGTCGCTTATCGCGTTCAGACGACTATGAAAACGGGTTCAATTCCCCGGCAGAGGAACGTCTCCCAGAAGGTCTTGAGAGTCTACTGGCCGTGCAGGCTTTGTTTCCGTTGACATCCAGAAAAGAAATGGCCGGAGACCCAGAGGAGAATTCTGTTGCACGAGCTGCCTTTGATCGTATCGATCATGTCTGGCCAATCATTACCGCACGTATTCAGCAAATCGATGGCTACGTGCAGCAATTTGTCTCTGTCTTCGAACATATAAACTCTGCCGGCGATATAACTATTGCCGATATTGCCAACTCCTTGGCTGAGTTTATCGCGCTTGAATGGCGCTCGTTAGACTCACCCATGGATGATTACCTTGGTGGAGACGAGGCGGCATTGACTGATGCTCAATTGCAGGGTTTATCATTGTTTTATGGAAAGGCAAATTGCAGCGCCTGTCATTCAGGCCCCTTGTTTACCGATCAGTCTTTTCACGCCTTGGGTCTGCCAACGTTTGGTCCTGGCCGCAACAGGCGTTATGACCCGATTCCGCGTGACGTGGGGCGCATGGCTGAGACCGATAGACGTGAAGATGCTTATCGGTTTCGCACTCCATCCTTACGCAACGTAGCCTTGACGTCACCGTATGGCCACAACGGAGCGTACCGAACACTGGAAGGTATTGTTCGTCACCATCTTGATCCAGCTGAGTCCAGAAAGGCATGGACGCCGCAGCAAGCTAATCTGCCGGATATAAGCTGGTTGAATAAATCAGATTTTATTATTCAGCAAGATGGGCGGGAAATGCAGCGCTATAACTTAAAACTGGATATAGAAACTGTTTCTCTGACTGACGATGAGATAGGCAAGCTGGTGACATTCTTACAGGCTTTAACCGGCAAGAGTGCAAATCAAACGCCATTGGGTCGTCCTGATTCTGTACCAAGCGGGCTGCCAGTTGACTGATTGTCTACGCTAGCTGTTTTTTGCCGTTTGTGAATGCAAAGTAATTGCTGAGCGAATTAATCGCCTATGGATTGAATACCAAGCAATAGCAAATTAGTCACCATTTTTGCGTAGTCCTCTCGTGATAGCTCGCCGTCTTCTCGAAACCATGTGTAAGCCCAATTGAGCATTCCGAACAAGGACATGGTGACTGGTTTCAAGCGTTTATTATCTTGTGCTAGCTTGGGATTAATAGTGCTCAACAACGCTGAGAAGCGCTTCACTATTCTGCGTTCGATTATTCTGACTTGTTTCATCTGTTCTTCAGCCAGAACGCCTGCGATATTCAGTTGGACCTTGTGATAGTTTTCTGTCTCTTTGTAGAATCGCAACGTGCGCTCTACTAGTTTTTGCAGGCGTAGTTCTGGCGCCAGGGCAGGATTGTCGGTTAGTTTGAGTTCGGTATCCAGTTCTGTCAGATGAACGCATACAAGATCAAAAATCAACGCGTCCTTGCCACTGTAATAGTGATAAAGCGTAGCCTTGGATAGTTGACCACCGCTGGCTATTCGAGACATAGATGCCTTGTCTATGCCGATATCACTAATAACTGCTGCCGCACTATCGAGTATGGCGCGTCGCTTATCTTGGTAGTCAGTTGCTCTGGGTCTAGCCATGTTTTTCAGATATATCTTAGAGCTATCGTGCTATCAGCGTAAGAGAGGGGGTAACTGCCATCAAAGCATGACGTAAACTCGTATCGCAAATTGCCAGATCATCAAACATGAAACCCATTAGGGTTTTGTGCGAAGGTCGATTACGCGTCGCGCCTTACCAGCAGAGCGTTCGACTTCTCCGGTTTTTCTTACCTGTACCTTCGCACTGACGCCGATGATATCTTTTATATGAGAAGTTAGCTGTTTTTCAGCTGCCCGTAGCAAGGCATCATCAGTTATACCAGTCTTGGATTCAACATTGACGGTCATGACATCCAGTCTTTCGTGTTGAGTTAGCTCAATCTGAAAGTGAGGGGCAAGGTCATGACATTTAAAAATCTGCTCTTCAATCTGGGTAGGAAAGACGTTAACGCCTCTCACTATCATCATGTCATCTGAACGGCCCGTAATTTTTTCCATTCGCCGCATTGAACGAGCTGTGCCGGGTAGCAAACGTGTGAGATCCCTTGTTCTATAGCGAATAACAGGCATGGCCTCTTTGGTCAGGGAAGTAAAGACCAGCTCACCTAATTCACCCTCTGGTAAAACGGCACCTGTGGCTGGATCAATTATTTCGGGGTAGAAGTGATCTTCCCAGATATGGAGTCCATCTTTCGTTTCTACACACTCGTTGGCAACACCTGGGCCAATCACTTCGCTCAAACCGTAAATGTCTACGGCATGCATATCGAAAGCCTGTTCGATTTCCTGTCGCATCGCATTGGTCCAGGGTTCAGCGCCGAAAATACCGACCGCCAATGAAGAGGCGCGGGGATCCAGACCTTGTGCTCTGAATTCATCGAGAATTGATAGCATATAGGAGGGAGTAACGGTAATGATGCGTGGTTTGAAATCGTTGATCAGCGTCACCTGACGTTCTGTCATTCCTCCCGAGACAGGCACGACGGTACAACCGAGCTTTTCTGCCCCGCCATGTGCACCCAGGCCACCTGTGAACAGACCGTAGCCATAGGCGTTGTGCAATATATCACCAGAGCGACCTCCAGCTGCTCGTATTGATCGAGCGACGACCGTTGACCAGGTGTCAATGTCTTTGGCGGTATATCCCACCACCGTTGGTTTGCCTGTGGTCCCGGAAGAGGCGTGTACGCGGGATAATTTAGACTGCTCAACGGCGAACATGTTGAAGGGATAATTGTCGCGAAGATCCTGTTTGAGGGTAAATGGAAAATTGGCGATATCACCGAGAGATTCGAGCTCTGATGGATGAACACCTGCTTGATCAAAATGACGGCGATAGAACGGTGAGTTGGCATAAGCGTGGCTAAGTGACCACTGCATTCTTTCTAGTTGCAGTGCAGCTATCTCATCACGAGATGCGATTTCGATTGAATCCAACTCGCCTTTTTTGGGGGAAAGATCTTCCATAGTTAGTAGCCTGGCAAATTAGTTAACACTGCGTTGATCAGTGCTGAATAGATTTTTCATGATTCAGGGATGAGGGTGCCCTTGATAGTTCGGGAGTGGCCTCGAAATTCGGCAATCCGAATGCCTTCCTGATTTACTATCGCAACGTCATATATTCCGTTTCTGCCCTGAACAGACAGCTCGCAAGCATTGGCTGTTAGTGTATCGCCGCACATGGCAGGTGCAATATAAGTGACGCTACAATGTTGCGCGACGGCATTCTGGTTGTAGGAATTACACGCGAAAGCAAAGGCCGAATCTGCCAGGGTAAATATAACACCGCCATGGCAGGTTCCATGGCCATTGCACATTGATTCAGTAATGGCCATTGACACCGAACAATTGCCTGGCCCGACTTTCTCTACTTTCATGCCGTGTGCTTGGCTTGCGGTATCGGCTTGCCAAAGTGCTTCAGCACAGGCCTCTGCCAGGGATTGCGGATCAGGCTTGTTCATGTGATCAGTATCGAACTCTTCTTATTAAACAGTGATCATGTTGGCGCAAATGGTAGAACTGCGTCGTCGCTATGTTTGAATAAATGGTTAGATAGAGACGTATTGCACTGCAAAGTATACAATCTATTAACTACACAAGTATTTGGAGAACTGGAATGTTAAAAGCTCTGAAAAGAGATCAAAAAGCTAAATCCTTAGCGGGATTGGCGGTTGTTTGGCTGTTGGTAGCTGGTTTTTCGCCCACGGCCATGGCGCAGGAGGTCACGTTAAAGCTACACCAATTCCTACCATCGCAAGCTAATGTCCCGAAGCTAATCCTTGACGTGTGGGCTGATAACGTTGAAAAAGCTTCAAGCGGTAAAATTAAAGTTGATAGCTACCCCTCCATGCAACTTGGGGGAAAACCCCCCGAATTAATGGATCAAGCTGTTGATGGCATTGCTGACATTGTTTGGACGGTGGTCGGATACACACCGGGTCGATTCCCTCGCACTGAGGTCTTCGAGTTGCCATTCATGATGACCAATGCGGAAGCCACATCGCGGGCCTATTGGGAGATGTTTGAAACCCATATGCGCGATACCGAATTTCAAGATCTAAAAATTCTGGGTACCTGGGTGCATGGGCCTGGCTTGATTCACTCGGCTGATCCTGTTGAGAGTATGGACGATCTCAATGGCGTTAAGATGCGCGGTGGATCTCGCATGGTAAATAAGCTTATGGAAAAACTGGGCGCAACACCTATTGGCATGCCTGTGCCTGCCGTGTCAGAAGCTCTGTCCAAGGGTGTTATAACAGCCACAACTATTCCTTGGGAAGTAACAGCCGCTCTTAAAGTACCAGAGCTGGTTCAAAACCATACCGAGTTCAGTAACAAGGCGCTCTATACTTTGACGTTTGTATTAGCCATGAACAAGGCTAAGTATGAGAGCCTGTCTGATGAACTCAAAAAAGCCATTGATGACAATTCCGGACTGGAGTTTTCAATGTTTGCTGGCAAAACCCAGGCTGGTGCGGACGGTCCTTCCAGAATTTTGGCTGAAGAGCTTGGTAACAACATAATCACACTTAGCGATGAGCAAGTTGCAGAGTGGGAAGCGGTTGCAGCTCCGATAGTTGATGAGTGGATTGCAGACATGGATAAGAGAGGCATTGATGGAAAGGCACTGGTTGACGAAGCCAGAGAGCTGATCGGCAAATACACGCAGTAAAATCGGTACATGGTTGTTTAACCATGGCTTCAAAAGAGGGTTAGAAGATGATGCAATGTGATCGGTCTAGTTGACCGTTCGCATTGCATGCCCTGGTATCACTCTGTTCATGTTGAGGGCGTTTTACTGACTATGGATACAATTGAGGAAAACGCTGCGAGCTATTTCGTCGATAGACATCTAGGTTGCGACTACAGTGACAAAGCAGCTTTCATAGAAGCAGATGGCAGAAAACGCCAGATTAGCTATGCAGATCTGGTGGCAAAAACGGGCTGTATGGCAGCACTGTATGACCGACACGGCATTACTCGCGAAGACAGGGCCGCGATGCTGGTACTCGACACTCTTGAGTTTCCCATAATATTTTGGGGCAGCTTAAAGTCGGGCGTTGTGCCAGTGCCACTCAATACCCTTCTTGGTGCTGATGTCTACGAACAAATAATCAATGATTGCCGCGCTACGGTTCTGTTTGTGTCTGAAACCCTGCTGCCCAGCGTTCAGTCAATACTGTCCGATTGCGCGACCTTGAAACAGGTCATAGTCATTGGCGAAAACGCTGGCGACTATCTAAGTTTTTCAAATGAGCTTGAGAGCTGCGAAGAGAGGGAATTGATTCCCGTATCTGAAGATGAATGTGCCTTCTGGTTGTACTCGTCGGGATCAACTGGGCAGCCCAAAGGAGTCAGGCATGTGCATGCAAGCCTGCGCCATACAGCGGATACCTACGGATCAGGTGTCCTGGGTATCAAGCAGGATGATATCGTCTACTCAGTGGCAAAATGCTTTTTTGCCTATGGACTCGGCAATGCGTTGAGCTTTCCAATGTCTGTAGGGGCAACAACTGTATTACTTTCCAGCAGGCCTACACCAGAGTCGGTACTGGAGGTAGTTAATTCATTGTCACCCACGATTTTTTGCGCTGTACCGACCCTCTACGCAGCGACTGTGGCACATATTGAAAGTGGTAAAGGCTCAGTGACATCACCACTTCGTAAATGCATTTCCGCAGGAGAGGCACTGCCAGAACATGTTGGATCTGCGTGGGAGAAGTTAACGACTTGCGAAATACTTGATGGCGTCGGATCAACAGAAATGTTGCATATATTTTTGTCAAATCAGAGCGGTGATGTGGTGTATGGAACCTCTGGCAAGGCTGTTCCGGGGTACGCATTGCGACTCCTCAACGACAAGGGGCAGGAGTGCGAAGCAGGAGAAATTGGCGAACTGCTGGTTAACGGCAATTCTGCAGCTTCTGACTACTGGAACAAGCGTGACAAATCGCGGGCAACGTTTGAAGGTGCCTGGACTCGCACAGGGGATAAGTACGAGAGGCGTGATGATGGAAGATTCATATACTGTGGGAGAACCGATGACATGTTTAAGGTCAGTGGTATCTGGGTATCGCCTTTTGAGGTTGAACAGGCACTCGTCTCTCATGAAAACGTTCTGGAAGCTGCAATAGTACCTGCCGTTGATGAGCAGTCCCTGGAGAAGCCTAAGGCCTATGTAGTATTAAAAAACCATCAAATTGCAGCAGGCGATGAAAGCATAGCTGACGAGCTGATAATGGAGCTGAAGGAACACGTTAAACAGCAAGTAGGCAAGTGGAAATACCCGCGGTGGATCGAAATAGTGCCGGAATTGCCAAAAACGGCAACCGGTAAAATTCAGCGTTTTAAACTTAGAGCTTAGGCCGCACGGCTTTCATGTAGTCAGTCATTCTTTGGAGCTAGTCATTAGTGAATCCAGCTGCGCCTACCTTAGACTGGAGTGTAGATAGCAACAGTGTGTTGTCTGTCGACGGTGTTCGCTTAGAAACCCGCTGTTATGGTCCTCCACCGGATAAGGCTGCAACCATTGTTCTTTTACATGAGGGGCTGGGTTGCATTGATCGATGGAAAGACATTCCACAGAAGTTGGTCGATGTCACGGGCCATGGTGTATTCGTCTATTCCCGTCAGGGATATGGGCGGTCTGAACCGGCAGAGCTTCCCAGGCCTGTGGACTACATGACGATTGAAGCTGTCGACGTATTGCCCAAGGTTTTGGATACTATTGGTTTTGAATCGGGTGTATTAATGGGGCATAGCGATGGTGCATCTATCGCATCTATCTATCTGGGTACTGTAATAGACAAACGGGTGAGGGGGCTGATACTGATAGCACCCCATTTTTTCACTGAACCACAACAGCTGAGTGCAATCAGGCAGACTAAGGACACTTACGAACAGACAAATCTGCGAGAAAAACTCGCGCGATATCATGACGATGTCGACAAGGCATTTTTTGGTTGGAATGATGCATGGCTAAATCCTGATTTCCAAGATTGGAACATTAGCGATTCAATTGAATATTGGCGTGTGCCCGTTCTTGTTTTACAGGGTATGCAAGATAAGTACGGTTCTATTGCTCAAATCAATGAGATCGAAAACCGCATCTACGCTCCGTTGGATGTTGTGCTGCTGGAAAACTGCCAGCACTCCCCCCATTTGGAACAAACAGATATCACGTTAAACGCGATCGCGGACTATCTGCAACGTTTGACTCGCATAGAAAACGAGCTCGTTACCATCCCTTCAGTTTAATGACGCCTGCCGAACAGCTTGACTTACCTCCCTATGCTCACATTCCCGGGCAGAATGCTCGTCCTGATACAACAGGCTTGGCCCAAATTTCTGCAGGCGCTTTATCTCTAACGAGCAGCGCATCAGCGCACGAGAACCTTGCTTGGCAATATGGGATAAGGTTAATCAGCAGCGGATTTTATTGGGAAGCTCACGAGGTGTTGGAATCGGTCTGGCTAAAAGCAGCGCCTAACAGTCGAGAGTGGCATTTGCTGAAAGGTGTTATTCATGTGACCAACAGTGCCTTGAAAGTTCGTATGGGGCGAGCAAAAGCTGCGCAGAGGCTATCTAACATGGCGAAAGACAGCATCACCAGGTCTTTTAGTCAAGAAAGTGATTCCCTCATGGGATTGCTGGAGTCGGATTTACTTTTGGCTGCAACACTTGCTGCGGACACCTCGCCGGACAAACGCAATATCAGCCTGCCCTTGCTATTTAACGCTTGCTAGCGACTTACTTTCTCTGCGATTCTTGCAAAGTGCATTAAAAAACACCTATAAATTGACTCGCCACCCGTATTTTGCGATGAATTTGCCTGCAAGGAGTATTATAATGATCTTTATGCCTTGTATTTATCACTAAGAGCTTTATACTGCACCTCATTGTGAGGGTTTTCACTGGGGAAGCGTTTTGGGCAACTTTATTGATTTTCGAACCGAACCAACCAGCTATAAACACTGGCGAGTCGAGTATGAGGGCCGGGTAGCTAAGCTTTTCATGGATGTTGACGAGCAGTCAGGGTTGTTTGATGGCTACGAGCTAAAACTTAATTCCTACGATCTGGGTGTTGATATCGAGTTAGCAGATATCGTCCAGCGCATGCGTTTTGAACATCCCCACATTGGCGCAGTTGTCCTGCAATCGGCCAAAGACAAGGTTTTTTGCGCGGGTGCAAATATTCGCATGCTTGCCGGAGCCTCTCATGCGCACAAGGTTAATTTTTGCAAGTTCACCAACGAGACTCGCAATACATTTGAAGCTGCCGGTGCTGAATCAGGGCAATCCTACATTGCAGCAGTGCGAGGCGCTTGTGCCGGGGGCGGTTATGAATTAGCGCTTGCATGCGATGAGATTTACATGGTTGACGATGGTTCTACTACCGTTGCCTTGCCCGAAGTTCCCCTGTTGGCAGTCCTGCCGGGCACAGGCGGTCTTACACGAATAACTGATAAACGTAAAGTACGTCGAGATCTGGCAGATGTTTTCTGTTCAGTTGAAGAGGGTGTAAAAGGTAAGCGTGCAAAGGACTGGCGTCTGGTCGACGACGTCATTCCCAATTCAAGATTTGATGATTTCATTAACGAGCGATCCATGAGTGTAAGTGATGCATCCGTGCAAAATGCGACAGCAAAAGGTATTGCGTTAACACCGCTTGAACGAGTGATCGGTGACGATGGTTCGTTCACCTATTCACTGGTCTCGGTAGATGTTAATCGAGAGCTTGGTCAGGCTTGCATTACGTTAAAAGGTCCTGATAGAGATGTACCATCGAGTATCGATGCACTGCATGCCGAAGGAGATCAATCATGGATGTTACGACTGGCAAGAGAGCTTGACGACGCGCTCCTGCATCTGAGGTTCAATGAACTGGAGCTTGGCGTCATTCTCTTCAAATCCGTTGGCAAGCCTTCTGATGTCATCGCAAACGAACAGTTCGTTTTGGATGCATGCGAAACAGATTGGTTGTCCAGAGAGATTCTGCTGTATTGGAAACGTGTGCTCAAACGTATCGATTTGACATCACGTTCTTTGATAGCACTTATAGAGAACGGGTCCTGTTTTGCAGGTTTCCTGGCCGAAATCTTGTTTGCTGTAGATCGTAGCTACATGATGGAAGGCGAGTTTGAGGATGATCAACGATCAGAAGCATCTATCTGGTTGAGTGCAGCCAACTTTGGGCTCTTGCCTATGTCCAACAATATCTCCCGATTGCAAACCCGCTTCTTGGGTACGCCTGAACATATTGATGAGCTACGAACCAAATGTGTAGAAGCCTTAACTGCAAGCGATGCAGCTGAGTTGGGTTTGATCACATATTCCTATGACGAAATTGATTGGGACGATGAGATTCGGATGTTTCTGGAAGAGAGAACAAGCTTTTCACCCGACGCCATGACAGGCATGGAAGCTAACTTGCGCTTCGCAGGTCCGGAAACAATGGAAACGCGAATATTCGGCCGTCTCACCGCTTGGCAGAATTGGATTTTTCAACGCCCCAACGCTGTGGGAGAGCAGGGCGCTTTACAACGCTATGGTAGTGGTGCTCGCGGTCAATATGATATGCGCCGCGTCTAGCTCTAGACGCCTACCAGCTCAACAGTAGCAAGGTTAGGCAATAGTTTGTTGCAAGCCTATTTTACAAAACTCTTGTTCGATTTATAAACTTATTGGAGACCATGTCATGCAGGCACTGAGTAACATCAGCTACGACACGATGATCCCTAACAATGTAGGACTGTCATCAGACAAACGCGTATTGAAGGCTCTGGAAAAATGGCATCCTGGCTACATCAACTGGTGGAACGAACTGATACCACAGAATTTTCAGAACAGTGAGGTGTATCTGCGCACTGCAGTCAGTGTTGATCCAAAGGGTTGGGCAAAATTTGATTATGTAAAAATGCCTGAGTATCGCTGGGGTATTCTGCTAGCGCCACAGGTCGAGGACCGCAAGATACCGTGTGGCGAAAGTGCAGGGGAAGACGTTTGGCATGAAGTGCCAGGGGAGTATCGTTCTTTGTTGCGTCGCCTTATAGTGATTCAGGGAGATACGGAACCTGCTTCCGTTGAACAACAACGTTTTCTTGGCAATACCGCACCATCTCTATACGACCTCAGAAACCTCTTTCAAGTTAATGTGGAGGAGGGACGTCATCTTTGGGCAATGGTCTACCTGCTGCACAAGTACTTTGGTGCAGATGGTCGAGAAGAAGCTGATGGCATGCTAACGCGTTCGTCAGGTTCTGAAGATGCACCACGGATGCTTGGAGCGTTTAATGAAGAGACACCCGATTGGCTGTCGTTTTTCATGTTCACCTACTTCACCGACCGAGATGGCAAGATGCAGCTGGAGAGTCTGGCGCAATCTGGATTTGATCCCTTATCCAGAACATGCCGATTCATGATCACTGAAGAAGCGCATCATATGTTTGTGGGAGAGACGGGTGTTGGTCGTGTGGTTCAGCGAACATGTGAAGCAATGATTGAGGCTGGCATTGAGGATCCGCATGACATTGAAAAGGTTAGAGCGCTTGGTGTAATCGATCTGCCGACTATTCAGAAAAAGTTGAACCTGCACTACAGTTTGTCGTTGGATCTGTTTGGCCAGGAAGTATCAACCAATGCGGCAAATGCGTTTAACGCTGGCATTAAAGGCCGGTATATGGAACATCGAATTGATGATGATCACAAGCTGAATAACGCTACCTACCCGGTGAGCCGATTTGAAGACGGTAAGATCATTATGGAGGATGCGCCTGCTCTTACCGCAATCAATATGCGCCTGCGTGATGACTACACACGTGATGCATCTGGAGGCGTGGGTCGTTGGAATAAAATGATGGCCAAAATGGGCATACAATTTGAACTTCAGTTGCCACATACCGGTTTTCATCGTCAGATTGGCGTCTTCGCAGGCACATCGGTAAGCCCGTCAGGCGATGTGATAACCGAGGAAGCATTTGCTCAAAATCGAGATGAATGGCTGCCTACCTTGGCCGATGGCGAATTTATTCAATCCTTGATGGTTGCCTGTTACCAGCCGGGTCAGTATGCCGGCTGGATTGCACCGCCTAAAATGGGTATAGACAACAAGCCGGGTGAATTCGAATACGTAAAGTTGCATATGGCCTAGGCCTATAGCTTAAGGCAATTGCGAATCTTGATACCCGGTGTGGCAAGAACAGGATAGACACATGAGCAGTACAATGAAGCAGCACCTGATCGATCCGGAGATCTGCATACGTTGTCATACCTGTGAGGCGACTTGTCCCATAGAGGCGATAACGCACAATGACGATAACGTGGTTGTTGATCAGTCTAAATGTAATTTTTGCATGGATTGCATACCGGTTTGTCCGACGGGCTCGATTGATGAATGGCGAGTGGTGCAGACACCGTATACGCTCGAACAGCAGTTCGAGTTCATGGAGCTTCCAGAGCAGGAAGAGTTTAATGCTACAGACACCGGCTCGGAGTCTTTACTGGAAGCGCTAGACACAAGCGTGGCAGAGTTGCTTTCTGCTGCGCACGAAGGAGCAGGTGGCCGGTCAAAGGCACCTGCCTCTGCGTCTAAACCGAGTATTAACCTGCACACCATAGCAAAGCCGGCAACGGTGACCGTGCAGGGCAATTATCGATTAACCAGCGTTGAGTCCGAGGGAGATGTCAGGCATATCATTCTTGATCTGGGGTCATTGGCTTTCCCAGTGCTTGAGGGACAGAGCATCGGTGTGATCGCACCGGGCCTGCAGTCTGATGGACGTCCTCATTTGCCTAGGCTTTACTCAATATCCAGTCCGCGAAGTGGAGAACGCCCCAACTACAACAACCTGTCTTTGACTGTAAAGCGAGACGAGGGTGGTTTGTGTTCTAACTTTCTTTGTGATCTAGAGAAGGGCGATTCGGTACAGATTACCGGGCCGTTCGGCTCAACCTTTCTCATGCCAAATGATCAGGAGGTGCCCATTCTTATGATTTGTACCGGCACAGGATCAGCGCCATTTCGAGCGTTTACCATGCAACGCCAGCGCACAAGTTCAGAGTCCAGCTCAACAGGCGGAATGACGTTAGTGTTTGGGGCGCGAACGCCTGATTCACTACCGTATTTTGGGCCACTAAAAAAACTGCCCGATTCACTGCTTGAAAAACATCTGGTGTTCAGCCGTCTTGAGGGACAGCCCAAACGCTATGTGCAGGATGAATTGATAGATCAAGCTCAAAAGATGGGTGAGCTGCTAATGCACCCATTAGTTCATGTCTACATTTGCGGGCTTAAGCAGATGGAGGATGGTGTTGAAAAAGCATTGGATGAGATAGCAGAATCTCAGGGTCAGCAGTGGGACGTTCTTCGTGACTCGCTTCGAGAAGAAGGTCGCTACCACGTGGAAACGTACTAGTGGCTGACGGAATGCCGGTTAGTGAGAACTTGCCTGAGCTTGAAATAGAGGCCTTCGTGGCTTCGGTAGGGGAGCGCGTGCGCAAAGCACGTGAGCGACGGGGTATCACGCGTAAGGCCTTATCGATAGCGTCAGGTGTTTCTCTTCGATACTTGGCGCAGCTCGAAAACGGCGGCGGGAATATATCCATTGCCTTGTTGCGAAAAGTTGCTATCGCCTTGGGGCATCGCATTGAGTGGTTTGTCAGTGATGAAGACCCCTGGATATCCGATTCAGCGCAACTACTTGAGTGGTTTCGAACTGCAAACGACCAGCAAAAGAAAGATGTTCTAGCTCTGCTAAAACCAAAACAAACAGATTTACAAAAAAAACAACGCTTCTGCCTGGTCGGACTACGAGGCGCTGGAAAATCAAGTTTGGGTAGGATGGTTAGTTCGCATTTAAAAATGCCTTTCCTCGAAATCAATTCAGAAATCACCAGACTCAGTGGCTTACCAATCCATGAACTTGTAAATTTTTATGGTCAGGAAGGCTACCGACGTATTGAAAAACAGGCTATTGAGGGTGTGGTGGCGGATACAGATAACTTGATTCTGGCGGCGGCAGGGGGGATTGTTGCGGAGCCTTCTACCTATCAATATCTGTTAACCAATTTTCATACAATCTGGCTAAAAGCGTCACCCGATGAACACATGAATCGCGTACAAGACCAAGGTGATCAGCGACCGATGGTTGGTAACCCCAGAGCTATGGAACAACTCAAATCGATTCTGACAAGCCGTGAGGCTCTATATGCCAATGCTGATATTACCGTCAATACCAGTGGTCGGACACTTGAGGAGAGTTCGTTGGATTTGATCGACGCTATCGGCAAACTGCAGTAGGCTTAAGGTGTCTTTAATGAAAGCTTCAGACCGTCATTGAGACGATCAAGGGCTGCATTCATTATAGGTACAGGCTTGGCATAACACAGTCGTAAATACCCTTCACCCTGTACTCCAAAAGCGGTTCCTGGTGCGAGGCCGACCCGCGCTTTCCTCAACAAGTTTTTTGCCAGCGCCATGCTGTTATTGATCCCATCAACTCTGAAAAAGCAATAGAACGCTCCATCGGGTTCGAAAAACTCTACTCTATCTGTTTCTATAAGTCTCTGTTTGGTTACGGTAAAGGAGTCAGCTAATCTGTGTTTCAATACTGCAATTTCTCTCTCACCATCATCAAGCATCGATGCTCCCGCGGTCTGTATGAAGCCTGGTGGACCAGCGATATTGAACTCGGTCAACATGGCAAGTGTCGCTTCCAACTCTGCTGGCGCATGCAACCAACCCAAACGCCAGCCTGTCATAGACCAGGCCTTTGAAAAACTGTTAACACTGATAACTCTATCTTCCTGTTCACTGTGATCCAGGAAGGAGGGGGCTTGTTCACCGTGGTGGTATAGCCTGTTATAAACGTCATCTGCGACGATCCAGATACCGAGTTGCCGGCAGTGTTGTAGTACGCAAAGCTGTTGTTCATCGGTCATGGCCCAACCAGTCGGGTTGTTGGGTGAGTTGATCAGTACCGCTTTGGTGCCAGGTGTAAGCGCACAAATAAATCGTTCTAGATCAAGCTCCCACCGACCGTTGGAGCTTTGCAGATTTTCGGCGTGAATGCTTGCTCCTGATATTCGAAAAACTTCAGCAGCATTTGGCCACGATGGACCCAATGTGACCACTCGATCACCAGGGGTGATTAGTGCCTGTGCACTAAGAGCCAGGCCTTGCATGCCCGATGCTGTTACCGTCATCTGTCTGCTATCAAAGGATTTTTTGTAACGCTTACTCGAATAGCGACAGATCGCATCACGTAATTCGGGCTTACCACTATTTGCTTGATAGTAGCAATCGCCGTTTCTTATTGCTTCAACAGTTTTCTCGATACAAAGGGTTGGCGATGCCCAGGCGCTCTCTCCGAACCACAATGGAATGACATCGTCCATTTGCAGGCCTTCTTCTGCTATCTGCCTGATCTGACTGGGTTGTAGTGATTGGGTACGCAGGCTTGGGGTGGAGATACCCCTGTGTTGCTGGCTCGTGTGCTCATTCATAGAGGTGCGTAGACAAATAATTATACGAAGTTGACTTGTTGCCTGAACGTAGTCGGCACAGAATTACTATACTCTCTACAACTCTAGATTTGTGAGGTAGGCAGGTGACGAAATGGCGTCCCAATCAGCATGTTCAAACCAAGGTTATTGGTATCTGCATCAACAAAGCCCGGCTTTTAGCCATGGAAATCTATGATGACAAGGGTAATGTTAAAGGAGTTCGCCCATTAGGTGGTGTTATTGAATTTGGCGAAAATCGTGAAGATGCCTTGCGCAGAGAATACCACGAAGAGCTAAACACAGATATATCCCTATCAGGTTCCTGGCGTGTTTTTGAAAACCTGTATGTCCATGAAGGTATGCGTGGGCATGAGTATATCTTTGCTATCGGTATCTGCTTGCTTGATCAGTCTATCTACCACCGTGACCTGATAGTGTTTTCTGAAGACAGTGGTTCGAGCTGCAAAGCAAGATGGTTTCCACTGGAGCAATTAAAAAGCGGTACGACGCGACTCTTCCCTGATGGTCTAGAACAATTGCTGTAAGAAAGAGAATGCACTGTAAATTCAACTTTTCTAATGAAAAACTCAAACAGTAAAAGCATGAGCTTACCTACAACGTGACAAATGCCTCAACACTGCTCGTGATTTTGCTCACATGTAACATAGTGTAGCGGCGCTGAAGCGCACATTGTCGACTACCACCTAACGTTAGATTGCAGATATCCCGATACCGCGAAGACAACATACAAATAAAAATTCTTTACGGGGATACGGTGTCATGAGTAAGGGGAATGCTGCAGAAAAACTGGTAGAAAACGAATTGTCAGCTAACGATGGAGTCATCGATGCGATAAATCGGGTACAGGCGGTTATAGAGTTTGAACTCGATGGGACGATTATCACAGCCAACGACAATTTTTGTACCGCTGTAGGTTACTCTCTGGACGAGATCAAGGGGCAGCATCATCGTATATTCTGCGAGAGTGACTATCATTCATCACTGGAATACAAGCAGTTCTGGAAGAATTTTTCCGAAGGCGAGTTTGATTCCGGAGAGTATAAAAGAATCACTAAAAGTGGTGAAGAAATCTGGATTCTGGCCTCTTATAACCCCGTTTTTGATATCAGTGGTAATCCTGTAAAGGTTATTAAATTTGCCACTGACATCACCGCGGAAAAGATACGTGCAGCAGACCTGGAAGGAAAGCATCAGGCTATAGGGAAAACGCAAGCAGAGATCGAGTTTACACTTGACGGTCATGTCATTGCCGCGAATGATAACTTCCTTAACGCCGTAGGGTATTCTCTAAGCGAGATAGAGGGTAAGCATCATGCGATTTTCTGTGATGCTGACTATGCGCAGAGCGAGGAGTACAAAGACTTCTGGAAAAAACTGCGTAGCGGAGAGTCTGATTCAGGTGAGTACAAACGTAAAACTAAGGCCGGAGAAGATATCTGGATTAACGCCTCTTACAATCCAATTCTTGATCCAGATGGAAGAGCATTCAAAGTTGTAAAATACGCTACAGATATCACTGAATCGAAAGTTAAAAGTGCTGTTTACGTTGGAAAAGTTGCTGCCATAGGGCGTGCACAGGCAGTCATCGAGTTTAATCTGGATGGGACGATCATCGAAGCTAATGACAACTTCCTTGCAGCTACAGGATATTCTCAGGATGAGATTGTTGGACAACATCATCGTATGTTTTGCGCATCTGACTATTCCGAATCTGATGAGTACAAAGAATTTTGGAAGAAACTAAGGAGTGGTCAATTTGATTCTGGAGAATACAAGCGCATTACGAAGGCTGGTGATGAAATATGGATAAACGCATCATACAACCCGATACTCAATGCTAACGGTGAGCCGTATCGTGTCGTAAAATTTGCTGTTGATGTCACAGCTCAAAAAATAAGTGCTGCTGAAAATCAGGGAAAGATGCAGGCCATAGATAAAGCGATGGCAGTCATTGAATTCAATCCTGATGGCAGCATCATCACTGCAAATGAAGCTTTTACCTCGACATTAGACTACTCGTTAGACGAAATCATAGGCAAGCACCATCGTATGTTTTGCGAAAAGGAATACTCTGCTTCAGCAGCTTACGCCAGTTTCTGGGAGCAACTGAGCGCTGGTGAATACCAGGCAGGCAGATTTAAGCGAATAGGTAACAATGGAAATGTCATATGGATCGAGGCCAGTTACAACCCCATTTTTGATTTAAATGGCAAGGTATACAAAGTAGTCAAGTACGCGACCAATGCCACCGCGCAAGTGGAAGTGGAAGAATCTGTTACAACCATTGCTGAAGAATTTGCAATCAGCACCAAAGAGATAGCAGATAAGGCTAGCATGGTTGCAGATGGGGCACAGGTTCTGGGCGCTACAACCGAAGAGATGAATGCGTCAGTTGAAGAACTCAGTGCGTCTATTGACTCTATTGCTGAGAACAGTAAAGAGGCCGATAACGTCGCCAAGAGTACACAACATGAAGCCGATCTGGGTTCTAAAGCGATTGATAAATCCATAGAATCCATGGAGCTTATCAATAAGTCTTCTGAGGAGATTAGCGAGATTGTCAAGGTTATAGGCGAGATTGCCAGCCAAACAAACTTGCTTGCATTTAATGCTGCCATTGAGGCAGCCCGGGCTGGTGAACACGGCCTAGGGTTCTCAGTAGTTGCCGATGAAGTTAGAAAACTCGCTGAACGTTCGTCACAGGCGACGAAAGAAATTACAAAGCTCATCAATGAGTCTGTTAAGCGTGTGGTGCAGGGGGGTGAAATATCTAAGGAGGCAGCCCAGGCGTTTGGCAAAATTGTAGAAGGTGTCGCCAAGACGACCCACTCGATCTCTGAGATATCCACTGCAGCGCAGGAACAGCAGACGGCAGCCAGAGATGTTAGCAACGCAATTCAACAGATTGTAGAAGCAACTGAAAACTCAGCCACAGCGTCGGACTCAATTGCAAGTTCCACCCATCAGCTACAGGCCGGTGCAGATACTTTAAAGACTGAAGTCTCCAAGTTCTCCAAGTAAGGGATTTAATGTGTCTCTTCCAGCTTTTAATGCAATCAGTGATGAGTGTTTTGAGGAATTCCGCTCACTCATTCACGAGGTGATGGGCATTACGGTGAGAGCTAATCGGCGGGAAATGATATCCGGTCGATTAAGACGCCGGATGCGTGAACTTAATATTGAGAGTTTCGAAAGTTATCGTGATCGTGTTCAGACTGTGGCAGATGAACGTGGATCTTTTGTCAATGCTGTTACGACAAACGAAACGTATTTCTACCGCACCCCTAAAGTGTGGAATTACATCAATGATAAGTTCTTACCGGAATGGCATCAGGCAGGCAAGGGCAAAACTTTAAGCATCTGGTCGGCTGCGTCGTCTACTGGTGAAGAGGCACATACGTTGGGAATTGTCATGCAACGTTTCAAAGAACTTAATAGAGATTTCGACTATTCCATTCTGGGGACTGATATTGCCCCCAGGGTGGTTGATGTTGCGAATAAGGGAATTTATAAAGGACGAGCAGTAAAACGCTTTCGTGAGGCTACACCAGAACTTTTTTCCAAGTATATGGTAGGAGATGATGATGCGGGTTTCAGCGTAACACTTGAGATAAAAAAGAAAATACGATTTGAGATATTTAACTTGTTTGATGACGGTCGAAGGCAGCCCAAACATGATCTTATTCTGCTGCGTAATGTACTGATCTATTTCTCTAAGGAAGATCAGAAACGCGTAATGAAAAAGATTCATAGCAGACTTAAAACCAATGGAATAGCCATTATCGGCGAGTCCGAAACACTTAATAATCTTAATACTGATTTTGAGCCTTTAGAACCCACAATCTATCGCGCTTTGGATCTTCTACCAATTGGGAAGGCTGCATGATTCAGCAGAGCATCAACGTACATATCGGTGAAGTTAAAACGGCTTCCGGAGATGATGAACTGCAAACCATATTGGGTTCTTGCATCGGTATTGGGTTTCTTTGGAAGAAGCGAGGAGTCTATGGTTTGGCGCATTGTCTCTTACCAGAATCGCCCAGGCAGAATTATGAGATTGGTGGCCGATTTGTAGATCAGGCTATTTATTCCTTGACGCAACTAATGAGCATTACCAATTACCGTGATATTCGTGCTGTGGTAGCAGGCGGTGCCAATATGACAAGGCCGGATGCACCACAATCCAAGGGCATGGTTGGTTATGTGAACGCGCAAGCTGCATTGAGTATGCTGGAGGCGAAAAATATTATCGTTGCTCATCAGGATACTGGTGGGTCTGAAGGCAGAAAGCTCTCTATCGATTGTTCTACCGGCGAATACAACGTCAGAAATATACCAAGAATTGAAGGGTAAGAGGACACGTCACTATGCACGTACAACATCAGGCTAAAGAGTCAAGTGAATCCACCATTTATGGTTCGTTTTCTCTTGCAGAGTCAGAATTCGCTCTATCGGTAAGCTCTATTCAAGAGGTGGTTAACGAGCCTGAGGGCTATAGCTCTGTGCCATTGGCACCGGACTATTTACTGGGTTTATTTGACTTGCGTGGCGTGATCGTACCAGTGGTAGATTTACGCAGGATTTTTGACTCTCCAGTAGACGATGAGAATGATCTTGATCCAAGAAAAATTGCCATCGTAGAGCATGGAGATTTGTGCCTGGGCTTGTTGTTTGACGCCACTGCCGAGGTCTTCAATGCGGATGATGTAGAGACCTGTTGGTTTGAGGCAGATGGTGAAACACCCGAATCGATGGTAGTGCAAGGTGTGTTCAAGTTAGACGACGGTCGCCGGGTAGTGCAGATACTCGATGTCCATAGTATGTTAAAACTAGAGAAAATGCCTCGAACAGCAAATGCAGTGCTGTCCAAGAAAATCAAAACAAGACAGGGGCAGAGAAAACAGTGTATTTCTTTTACAGTGGGGCAATCTCACTGTGCTTTGGATATTTCATCCATAAAGGAAATAGTGAATATAGATAAGATCGAGAACAAAATTCTGGCAAGCTCCGTGTGTTTAGGGGCAATAGAGATACGCGGCAACACCGTACCCATTATGAATTTTAGCGCCCTGCTAGGCTATGGGCGCAAATCAGCGGATTCAGTCTGCTACGAAGACAATAGTCGCGTTATCGTTATGAATGTGAAAAATGCGCTCTTTGGGCTGATGGTCGATTCGATAGAGAATATCATCTCCTATTACGATGAGGATCTTGTAGCTTTTCCATTATTGGGTGAGGCTGAACCTGATTTTTTTGCAGGTTGTATTTCCTCAGATGATGATACGCAGCATACGATTGTGCTGAAACACGATGAACTGATGGCTAATGAGGACATCGCCTCCATAACTCAAGGGCACAGTGATCTGTTTCAGGATAACAGCGAGATAGCTAACGAAAGAAAACAAGGCAGTCTAAATAAAAAGACGCTGATTACCTTTTCTCTTGATAATCGTTACGGGTTAGATATTGGTGAAGTGAGTGAAGTTATCGATTACCCCGATGACTTGATTAAAACGCTAGACATGTCCAGTCATATTCTGGGTATGACCAATTTGCGCGGAGAGCTGATAGAAGTCATCGATTCACGCAGCCTGTACAAAATGGAAGAATCAGGTAATTCAACAGATTCGAAAGTATTGGTTTTTGAAAAAGAAGGTGTCAAGCATGGGCTCATGGTGGATTCGGTAGATTCCATCATGAGCTTTAGTGAATCTGACCTAATTACAGTGCCCAGAATCATGTTTGTAGGTTCAACCAGTGCTATTGGAGAGGATGTAAAAAAAGCACTGATCGTAGGAAAAGACGCCGATCTACAGACCGTTTGTATTCTTGATCTACCCTCTGTTTCGGATCGACTGTGTCTCTAGCTCTCGAATTCGCTTTAGTTACGAAGTGTGGGTAAACCGATACCGGTGGCGCAAAATCCTCCATCCACGGCCAGCTCCTGGCCATTGATATAGCTACTTTCGTCACTGCATAAGAAATGAACCGCGTTGGCGATCTCTTCAACGGTGCCATACCTTTCAAGCGGTATGGCGTCATGGTAGTCTGCGCGGATTTCTGGTGAGTGGACTTTTTTAGCCATCGCTGTGTCGATAGGTCCCGGGGCAATTGCATTAACGCGAATACCTTGATTACCCAGCTCGACTGCAAGTTGCTTTGATAGTTGCGCAAGAGCTGCCTTGCTTGTGCCATAGGCTACGCGAAGGGTGCTAGCCCGATCTGCTGAAATCGACGTAATGTTAACAATGCTGCCACCCCCTGCGGCCAGTAGATGAGGTACGCAAGCTTGAGAGCAATGAAATGCTGCGCTGAGGTTGGTGTTTAGAATTTCATTCCAATCTTCAATGGTGGTTTCCATAAATGGTTTGAAGGTCGCAATTCCAGCATTATTGATCAGTGCATTAACTTGCCCAAAGTGTACTGCTACTTCACCAACGGCTGCATCAACGGCCAGCCTGTTCGATACATCACAGTTAATGGCCAGCACTGCGTTGGTATTGGCAAGATCTGCAACAGAGTTCATCAGGTTGGAGCTGTTGTTGTCCAGCATAGCCACCTGATAGCCTGCTTCGATTAATCGTTTGCTTATTCCGAGGCCAATTCCTCTTGCTGCACCGGTTACTATGGCTGTTTTCATGAATTTCCAACTCTCTTGCTATGGCTTGAAGCTACCTGCTACATATTGTGTATTCTGGCGATAGCGCTTTGGTGCTAATTTGTCTCTGCTAATTGTGACTAATTGTCATATGAAAGTCTAAATATATTGATATCTATGCGGTATAGCACAATGTTGTAAACTCTGTCTAACGAGGTAGTCTCATGATTGATCACGCAAAACGCGTTACGTTAAAACGAATCGGAACAGCAGGTCTTGTCGCAACAGCTGCTGGTAGCTCTCTTCCTACATTTGCTTCACCCAATAATATTCAAGACCCTGTAGCCGAGTCATTAGTCGCTGAGATTGCTGATCTGGAGCTGCAAACTCGCGTATCTTCATTGACTAATGATCTGGAAATTGTGATAACGAACAAGAGTGAACAAGCAACTCGCATTACTCAGCTGACGCCTTCTCTTACAAGCACCGAACGTGGTTACTTTGATTTCTCTAACTTGCTTAGGGATGGAGATCTTGAGTTAGCAGCAGGGAAGAGTGTCTCGGTACCCATGCAGGCATACCCGAATAAGCTGGCAGCCGGCACCGATGTAGCTCGCCGTTCTCATCAGGCTGGAGGTTCTATCAGCGCAGCCCTGAAGAAGTCATTTAGCGTTATAACTGACAACGAGTCTTTCGCGCGAGTGTCTATAGTGGATTCTATTCGTATGTCGTGATTGATCTCGATCTCTTGCTAGTTACTGGAAGATTCTCCGGGCTAAGGTTTATACTGTGTTAGGCGTACTTTTAAGTAAGCTACCTAGTTTGCACAGTATTGCAGTTAAATAAAATAGCGACCTACTACCTTAGCTCGGGGAGGCAGTTTATGAAGCAGGTTTGTGTAATTGGCGTAGGCAATATGGGGTCAGGCCTTGCTAAAAACCTATTAGCGGCCGGTATGAAGGTTACGGGTTTTGATCTCCTCGAGGATCGTTTGCAAGCGCTTGAGGCCATGGGTGGCGTTCGCTGTGAATCTTCCGCTGAAGCTGGCGAAGGAGCCGATGCCGCTTTTGTCATGGTCATGAACGGTGAGCAGGTAAAACACGTTGTCTTCGGTGAAGACGGTAAAGGTGGTTTGGCTTCGACCATGCGGCCAGGCAGTGTTATTTTGTTATCGGCAACGATTCATGCACGAGAAGCCAGGGAGTTGGCTGCTGCTTTGGATAATAGCGGTTTGCATTTAATAGATACCCCGGTTAGCGGTGGTTATCCGGGGGCACAGAGTGGTCGATTGACCTTAATGGCCGCGGGTAGCGATGAAGCTATGGCCAAGGCAAAACCTGCCATGGAGGCTGTCAGCGCTGTGATCCATCGTGTGGGCGTCGAGCCTGGTATGGGGCAAACCATGAAAGGCTGTCTGCAATCAGTTATTGGGTCAATTTTCTCCTCTGTGTTTGAAGCATCGGTGTTAGCAGCCAAAACGGGTGTGAGTGGTGAGGCATTTTTCAATGTACTCTCAAGCTCTAGTGCCGGTTGTGTTGTGGCTGATACGGCCCTGTCAAACATAATCGACAGGGAATTTGAAGGCACCGGTAGTCATATCAGTACCATGTATAAAGATCTGACAATCTCGTTAGAGATGGCCAGAGAAGCTGGCGTACCTCTGTTTACCGCATCGACAGCCACGCAATTGTTTCAAGCTGGCATTACTCGGCACCCTGAGGGTGACAATTGGGTGGTAACCCGGATTATGGAAGAGATCGTCGGAGCAGAATTGCATCGCTAGCTGACTGGCTCATGCACAAATTGATTGCTGTGCTGGCTGCGAGCTTTACTAAGAGCTCCACATATTCGTCATAGTTCTGCTATGAATTTGTGTGCAGCTTTTTATCGGCACAGACGTTTTGTCACAGCCCCTGCGTGTTTACATAGAGTGAGTAGATCGATGTACTTGCCGCCATGAAGAGTCGATTGCGATGTAAACCACCAAAGCAAAGATTGGCGCAACGTTCTGGTAGATCAATATGGCCTATCAGATCACCCGATGGGTTATAAATGTGCACGCCGTCCAATGTATCGGAACCCATGCCCCAGCCGCACCACAGATTGCCGTCAACATCAACTCTAAATCCATCGGGGGTGCCATCAGGCTCCGCCTTTATGAAGGTTCGTGGATTGTCCAGATATTGCTCGTTGATTACATCGTAAGCGAGAATGGCTCGCGGTGATGAGCGTGATTCTACAATGTACAGAATGGACTCATCCGGTGAGAATGCCAAGCCGTTGGGTTGATTGATACCTTCAGCCACAACGGATAGGGTTCCTTCAGGGCCAAGACGGTACACATTAGTGGGTATTTCTGACTCCGCTTTGACGCCTTCATAGTATCCGAGGATGCCGAAGTGTGGATCTGTAAACCAGATTGAATCATCTGATTTGCAGACTATGTCATTTGGGGAATTGAGTCGCTTACCTTCAAATTCCGCTGCCAGGGTCGTAATCGATCCATCATATTCAGTGCGCGTAATGGATCGTTGTAAGTGCTGGCAGGTTAGAAGCCGCCCGGTGTTATCTCGAAAATTACCGTTTGCATTACCAGAGGGTTTGCGAAAAATCTGTACATCGCCGGATTGTTCATCCCAGCGATACATGCAATCACCAGGTACATCGCTCCAGATCAAAGCTCGACTGTCACCTAGCCAGACTGGCCCCTCACACCATCGGTAGCCAGTACTTAGGCGTTCTACTTTCGCAAGGGGCAGACGGTATTGATCGAACGCCGATGTAATGGATCGAATTCGACTATCAGGGTAGCGTTGACTGGGTACCCAGGTATCAATGCTCATAGCGCTTTTCTCAAAGATTGTGTTATGTCGCTAGACAGCCTTTTTTACTCTGATGGCCTGGCCGGCTACCGTTGTGCCATTGAGTTGTTTCATGGCAGCTTTAGCCTGGCCGGATTTGGGCATTTCGACAAAGCCGAAGCCTTTGGACAAACCCGTTTTTTGATCCATGACTATGGTGCAGGATTGAACCAGGCCATGTGACTCGAACAGGGTTTTGAGTTCAGTCTCACTGAATTTGCGATCCAGGTTACGAACGAGCAGCTTCATTACAAGGTTAACTCTGCCATCGGTCTTATAGTGTATCCGATATGAATTAAGTGCGTTCAGGCAAGATTGGTTAATCCCGGTTTTATTTTGGATTTGACTTGTTGTGTCCTATAATCGACTCAAGCCGACGATGCTGCAGAAGTGTTAGAAACTGCTGCCACGCACCAGGTTTAATCTACATCTCATCACCTCAATCATTGTAAACGTCGCATGTCTAGTAATGCTGGTGGTATCGACTTCGGTACATCCAACTCAAGTGTCGGTTATGTGTATGAGGGCGTGCCCCGGCTTGTATCGTTCGGTAACGACGGCACGTCGATTCCCAGTGCAATATTCTATGCCAGCGAATCACCTGAAGTATCATTTGGTAAACGTGCGGTTTCGTTGTATACCGAGGATGTTGAGGGTCGATTATTGCGTTCGCTCAAATCTGTTTTGGGCTCATCCTTGATGGGTGAGAAAACGACTATCAGAAACAAGCGAGTACCTTTCGCCGATATTATTCAGGATTTTTTCGGTTTTCTAAAATCCAATTTGTCTCGCCCCGACGATATATCTATTGATCAGGTGGTTATTGGCCGGCCAGTGCACTTTGTTGACGATAATAGTGAGAACGATCGACTTGCAGAACAGCAATTGCGGGAAATCGCTCACAATGCCGGGTTTCGCCATGTTGAATTTCAGTTTGAACCCATCGCCGCAGCGCTAAGTTACGAGAGCAGGCTAAAAACAGAAGAAAGGGTTCTTATTGTGGACGTGGGAGGTGGAACTGCTGATTTCAGTATCATTGACTTGTCACCCGGGAAACACGAAGCTACGGATCGATCTAGCGATATCCTGGCTACCATGGGTATCCATATCGGCGGCACCGACTTTGATCGATTATTGAGTCTACAGTCGGTAATGCCACTACTAGGTATGGGCTCTGCCGTTAAGGATTCAACGCGTTTGTTACCGCAATCCTTGTATTTTGATCTGGCCACCTGGCACCGCATCCCTTTGATGTACAACACGACTGTTTTGAATATAGCCAAACAGATGCAGCTTGATGCTGTTGATAAGAACAAGGTGCAGCTACTGATCGATACCATAGAGGGGCGTTATGGCCATGAATTAGCGAGAACCGTTGAGCAAGCAAAAATCGAGTTGTCAAAAATAGACGGCACACAGTTTACGTTGGCTATGCTGGGTGATTTCTCATCGCGTCGAATTAAAAGAACTGAATTCGAGACCGCGATAGAATCGGCAGTGGAGCAGTTGAGTAGTTGTATTAAGCAAGGTTTAATAGATGCGCAGATCAAGCCAGAAGAACTTACCAGTGTATTCTATACGGGTGGATCATCTTCAGTGCCTTGTCTTCAGAGCCAGATTCGAGAACTGTTTCCACAGGCAAGGCAAGTGCAGGGCGACACCTTTGGCAGTGTTGGTTTAGGACTGACGCTTGATGCAGCTCGAAAATTTGGCTGATCGATTCAGGATTCAACGGCTAACCAAGGATGATGTCAGCACGCTTGAGCTAACTGAAAACGCAGCAGCAATCTCTATGATCTGACGTATGGTTTCGTCGTCGATGGGTATGCCCATTTCATTTCGTTGCTCTCGACTATTGATCTCGGGTTCACCGGGCAGCAATACCTCATCAATATTGGCAGCAGGCGGCTTGTTTTTTATGTAGTCGTAGAAGTCTAGTGTTCGCCTGGCAACCTGGCTCTCATCATCAAAAGCGTTTGGGTCGATAATGATCGAGAACATGTTATTGATGACGCCGTGAGGTAAATGTTCCATGGTTGCGACGGTACTGTCGCTCACCAGCGCTCCTGCCAGCAATTCAACGAAAATACCTAGACCTGAGCCCTTGTGCTCACCAAAGGCACAGAGCGCTCCTATGCGATCTGCGGCCATTGGGCCTGGGTCATTGGTTGGTAGGCCTTGAGCATCTACCAGGCATCCGGGTTTCATCTCCTCTCCCTTATTAGAAGCCACACGTACTTTGCCAAAAGCAACTGTACTGGTGGCAATATCAAGCAGAGGCTTCGCCTTTCCGTCTACCGGCATGGCCATACTGATCGGGTTGGTCGAAAATCCACTCTCGCGTGCACCAAACGGCGCGACCAAGGGGGCATGGCCAACTACATTGACCATATGTATCGACACATAGCCGCGAGCAGCGCAGTACTCCGAATATGTGCCCACTCGTGATACGTGGCCTGAGTTTCGCAGCCCCAGAATTGCAACTTTGTGTTCTGGAATTGTTTTCATGGCGTGGTCTAGCCCCAGGAGCGCCATGTGATGACCGAAGCCACGTTTTGCATCAACGATTGAAATAGCGCCTGTGGCTGGATGGAGTAGTGGCGTTTGATTAGGGACCAGATTAGCGTCGCGCACCTGCTCTCCATACAAGGGCAGCATGCCGATACCGTGTGAGTCGTGGCCCGCTAAATTAGCATCCAGCAAGTGTGATGCGACAATATCGGCTTCATTGTCATCGCATCCGAAACCTTTTAGGACATGCAAGGTAAAGCCCTTGACTGATTCAGCGGTGTAGTTCAAGTTGGCCTCCAAGAAACTGATTAACGGACTGTTGGTTATGTTACCTGCTGATTTGGGTCAATGACTAGCTCGCCGCATCAATAAAAGAATCAGCGGTTCTAATCACTATATGACGGTGAAAATGTCAGAAAGTATTTTATTGGGCTTTAGAGCGCGCTAAACTACTGGTCTACATTCAAAATAATCCTCTATGAAGTTTGCAGATTTTGGACTGAGCCCGGATTTGATATCTGTATTGAAATCGCAAGGCATCAGCTCGCCGACGAAGATTCAATGCAAGCTGATACCGACTATTGCCGAAGGGCGCGATGTTCTGGCGACAGCGAAAACTGGCTCAGGTAAATCACTTGCTTATGCGCTACCACTGGTCAACTCTCGTATTGCCCGGTTAAAGACTCCAAGTGATTATGTACTGATAGTCGTACCCACTCGGGAGCTGGTAGCTCAGCTTGGTGGTTTGATTCGTCTGTTGACTTCGCAAACCAAGCACACAAAGATCGTCGAATTGACTGGTGGAGGATCGATAAATCCACAATTGATGAATTTACGCGGTGGTGCTGATTTTGTCATTGCAACACCCGGGCGGCTTTTGGATGTTGTTTCCAAGAATGCTCTGGATTTAAGCAAGGTGAGTACGCTTGTCTTAGATGAGGCTGACAGATTGTTAGACACCGGGTTTCAGGATGAGACCAATGAGATACTGGATCAACTGCCAAACTGCCAACGTCTTTTATTGTCGGCGACCTTGTCAAAGAAGGTCAATGCCAAAGCCAAATGGTTACTTACTAGTCCGCTTGTCCTGGATTTGTCAGAAACGGTTGCAGAACTTATTCATCGTGTCATTCAGGTTGATCGTGATAAACGAGAATTGTTACTTGCGTTTATGCTGAAAGACTTGCACAGTTTTCCAGCTTTGGTATTTGCCGGCGATCGCCAAACTGTAGAACAGCTGACAAAGGTACTATCAAAACAGGGGTTCGAAGCACGCGCTTTGCACGGTAAGCTTACGATGGCTCAACGAACCAATGTGATGAATCAGCTTCGTGATGGCAGGCTAGAGGTTTTGCTGGCAACCGATCTGGTTGCACGAGGAATTGACATTCCCAGACTTCCGTTAGTGATCAACTACGATTTGCCCCGGTCTCCTGAAATTTATACACATAGAGTGGGTAGATCGGGTAGGGCCGGCGAGTCTGGTTTAGCTGTCAGCTTTGTGGATATAAATGATGAGTCCCATTTTTCCTTGATAGAAAAACGTGTAGGAATGACGTTGGGACGAGAAATAGTAGATGGATTTTCTCCTGTTAACGTACTCACGCGACAGAGCCTGACCGATGGCAATGGTGGAATCAAAGGTAAGAGAATGAGTAAAAAGGATAAGCTCAGGGCTGCCGCTGATAAGAACGGCTAGCATCTGGGTGTATAGTCATTGATACCATTGCATGGTTCATTGAATATACAATTGCGGTAGAGTTTTATAGTTTTTAAAAATGAGGAGAAAGTCGTGTTGAGATTTGGAGTGATGTCTAGTGCCAAAATTGGCTGCGAACATCTAGTACCCGCTATACAGCAAGCCGGCAATGCAAAGTTGGTAGCGGTAGCATCACGCGATGCTAAAAAGGCCAAGTCTATGGCAGAGCGTTTCAATGTACCCATTGCCTATGACAGTTATGAGAGCTTGCTTGAATCAACTGAAGTCGATGCCGTTTACATACCGTTACCCACTTCTCAGCATATAGAATGGACGCTTAAAGCGATAAAAGCCGGAAAGCATGTTTTGTGCGAAAAACCAATTTCGCTCAAAGCTACTGAAATCAACAAATTGATTAAGGCGCGGGATGCAGCTACTGCCAACCTAATAGTGTCAGAAGCTTTTATGGTCACCTATCATCCACAATGGATCAAAGTAAAGGAGTTGCTTGCTAAAAATACCATAGGCAGCCTGCGTAAAATCGAATCATCCTTTAGTTACTTTAATAAGGATCCAAAGAATATGCGTAATCGGCCTGAATTGGGAGGTGGTGCTTTACCGGATATTGGTGTATACCCCACCGTTTGCGCAAGATTTGCCACGGGCCTGGAACCTATTGGCGCAACCGCCAGCGTAGAGTTTGACCCTGTGTTCAAAACTGATCGATATGCTAGCGCAACGCTGGATTTTCCCGGTGTTGAAATGAGCTTCTATGTATCAACACAAATGGCCAATCGGCAAACCATGGTGTTCCATGGTGACAAAGGGTTCATTGAATTATCTGCGCCCTTTAATTCCAACCTCTACGAAGGAGACGAAGTGCGTGTGCACAACGCAAATCATAGTGACACACGTGTCTATCGCTTTACAGGGATAAACCAGTATCGGTATGAAATTGAAGCTTTTGCACGTGCAGCGACAGGAAAAAAGCAGGCCTATTTTACCCTGGAAGATTCAATTCTTAATCAAAAGGTGATTGATGCAATTTACAAGTCAGGTAAGAGTGGGAAGCGTGTGAAAGTATAATTCCTGTTCTTTGTAACAGGCGCAGCCTGCGCCTGATTCAATCAGACAATCCAGAAACAGGATTAGTACTGTGTACCCTGAATTTTGATCTGAATTTAAGCAATGCCATCATTCTTGTAGCGTCTTAAGATAATAAACCCGATCAAACCCGTGCTCAGTGCGGTGATCAATTTGTATATAACCGAGCGAATGGTAGAGCGCGATACTTTCAACCATTTTGACATGGGTGTACAGTTCGATACGCGGTAGGTTCCAATCAAGGGCGCATTGTTCTATAAAGAAGAGAAGCTGCGTTCCATAGCCCTTTCCAGCATGGAGCGGGTGTACGGCTATGTTTTCCAGAAAAACATGATCGTCCTGTCTGTAAAAAACTGCATAAGCCAGGACATCATTATCTTGCTCGAACACGAATATCTGTTCGTTTTTAATGTGAGAAATAAAGTCTGCCTGCATCGGGGCAGGCTCTTTTCCAATGCGTTCTACATAAGGTTCAAATGCTGCCTTCGCACAGTCTTTCACACTGGGGTAGTCTGCTAGGCATGCCTGGCGGATCATCGGGTTGCAAGAACGTCCCAACAAGCCCCCATCGTATGGTAGTCCGTTTTTCCGGGCGGTGATTTGAGATTGTCGAAAGCGGTACCGTCCTGATTTCTAATTCTGAACCATGCTCCATATTGATGATCAACGAGGTATTTCCAGCTGTATTGCCACAGACGGTTATAGTCGTCTAGGTACCTTGATTCTTGCGTTTGCACGTATAAACGCCAGGCTGCTGCAAACCCTTCAGCGTGTACCCAGAAGTATTTGTGGGCGTCGCTAAAGCTTCCATCAGGGGCGAAGCCGTATACCAGACCCTGATGTTCCGTATCCCAGCCTTTTTGCATCGCTGCATCAAATAGCTCAGCCGCCCGACTTACCCAAACGGGGTCTGGCGATTCGCCGTTTAACATCAATAGTAGTTTGCACCACTCAAGCTGGTGCCCGGGTTGGAAGCCCCAGGGTTTGAATAAGTCATCTGGCTTGTCGATGTTGTAGTGCATATCGCATTGCCAACTTGTATCGTAGTGTTCCCAGATTAATCCATTGTTTAACGAAGCCAGTTCTATAGCAAACTTTTGTGCCAACTGCTTTGCACGTTCCAGGTAACACGGAGTGCCGGTCGCCTGATAGGCAGCCAATAGTGCCTCGCACATATGCATGTTTGCATTTTGTCCACGGTAGGCATCCAGATGTTGGAGGGTACCGTCTCGTTCGTCAGCATAGGCTCCCGCTTCGCCATCCCAAAAACAGGCTTCGACAAAATCCCATACCTTTTCGATAACTGTATTTGCACTCGTCACACCTGCCTGCACACAACTGGCTGCGGCCAGCATGACAAAGGCATGGCCATATGCCATGGCTCTGTTATCGGTAACCACGCCGTTTTCGATTACCCATGCATAGTGACCTTCTGCTTGAAGATGCATGCGTTGCAGATAGTCAAGCCCTTCCTTTGCCCAGTCTAGATGATGAGCCTTGCCGTGAACCCGATAGGCTGTGGCGTAGTTATAGACAAAGCGTGTTGAACTCACAAGATGTCGCATACCGGGATCGTAGACTCGACCATCATCTTCAAAGCACTGGTAAAAGCCACCGTCGTCGGCGCGTACAATGGGCTCATAGAAATCTAAAATTGAGCGTACGTGATCGCGCAGAAATTCAGGTGAGGCAAATTCCGGTTCAGCGGGTGTGTTCATACGTGCATTATAAGGTTAATGAATGCTCTGTCGGTTGATACTTACCCCGAATTTGTAACACTGAAGCAAGTGTTGTGTCGAGCTTCTATTCTGTATAGCAGTAAAGGGTAGGTTTAGCTTGCTGGTGGATCCATGCAGCAGAATAGCTGAGAATTTTAACCAAATCCCGCCATTTTTATAATAGGCTCAACCACTTAATCTTATATAGAACAGTAATTGCCGCTTGATCAAAGAGGAAGTATTTCAATGCCATTGTCCATGAACCGTAATGTGTTCATTACCTGTGCGATTACCGGTTCGGGAGCCACGCAGGATAAAAGCCCACATGTTCCTCGTTCCCCCGAACAAATAGCTAACAGCGCTATTGATGCGGCAAAGGCAGGCGCGGCGGTCGTGCACTGTCACGTAAGAGACCCGGACACGGGAGCACCAAGACGTGATGTGTCCCTGTATCAAGAGCTCACTCAACGAATCCGTGACGCCGATGTTGATGTGGTTTTGAATTTGACAGCGGGGATGGGAGGAGACATGGTCTTTGGGAGTGTTGAGCAACCACTACCGACTGTAGCGGGTACTGATATGGCGGGTGCAAGCGAACGTGTGGCGCATATCAAGGCCTGCTTGCCAGAAATCTGCACCCTCGATTGCGGAACCATGAACTTCGCCGAATCTGATTATGTGATGACCAATACTCCGGGAATGCTCAGATCCATGGGGGATATGATGACTCAAATGGGTGTTAAGCCTGAGATCGAAGCGTTTGATACCGGTCATCTCTGGTTTGCCAAACAATTGGTAGATGAAGGCGTGCTAGAACCTGATGCACTTGTGCAGCTGTGTATGGGCGTGCCCTGGGGTGCCCCTGATGACCTGAATACCTTTTTGGCAATGGTTAACAACATTCCAGATAGCTGGAATTGGTCAGCCTTTGCCTTGGGGCGTCATCAAATGCCATTTGTGGCCGCCTCTGTACTGGCAGGCGGTAACGTGCGGGTCGGATTAGAGGACAATCTTATGCTTGCCAAGGGGCAATTGGCAACCAATGCACAATTAGTAGAGCGGGCTGTGACGATTATTGAGGGTCTGGGTGCACAGGTAATGGGCCCGGAAAAGGTAAGAGAACAACTAGGCCTGACCAAGCGGAGTCCTGTATGAATATTCAGACCGTGGCGTGTATTGGCGGTGGTGTTATCGGAGCAGGTTGGGTAGCAAGGCTGCTCGAAAACGGTATTGATGTAAACGTGTTCGATCAAGCCCCCAATGCACAGCAAAAAATACAAGCTGTGCTGGACAACGCGGATCATGCTTATGCCAAGTTAACAATGGCACAACGACCATGCAAAGGTACACTTTCTATCTCGGGGTCGATTCAGGCCGCTGTTCAGAATGCTCAATGGGTAATTGAGAGTGTGCCCGAGCGCTTGGATATCAAGCAAGCGGTCTATGCTGAAGTTGAACTTCATGCAGCTAAGGATGCGATTTTGGCTTCCTCTACGTCGGGCATAATGCCATCTGATTTGCAGCGCGGCCTGAGCAATCCTGAGCGATTAATTGTGGCGCATCCGTTTAACCCTGTCTATCTGCTTCCGGTAGTTGAGATCGTGGCCGGGAGCCAGACGTCCGCTGACAAGGTTGATTTTGCTATCGAATTTTACACGTCGCTGGGAATGAAGCCGATCCATGTAAAAAAGGAGATCGAAGCGTTTGTCGCAGACAGACTGTTGGAAGCCATATGGCGCGAAGCTTTATGGCTTATTAAAGATGGTATCACCACCACCGAGGAACTGGACGATATTGTTCGCTTTGGTTTTGGATTGCGCTATGCGCAGATGGGGGTGTTCGAAACTTATCGCATTGCAGGCGGCGAAGCGGGCATGCGCCATTTTCTAGCTCAGTTTGGACCTTGCCTAAGCTTGCCCTGGACCAAGCTAATGGATGTGCCTGAATATAACGATGAACTGGTTGAGTTGATTGCCGGCCAGTCGGATGTGCAATCAGGCCATTTAGAAATAAGAGAGCTTGAACGCATTCGCGATGATAATCTGATAGCTATTCAACAGGCGTTGAAGGCCAACGATTGGGGAGCGGGGCAGGTGCTGGCTGCTTACGAAAAAAAGCTCTTTGATGATGGCGCTAGACAAGCTGGTGTCGGCAGCGAGACTGATTACTCAGTACCCATTTTAACCACTGAACGTCGGATCCCACCTGATTGGACGGACTACAATAATCATATGAACGAAGCGCGTTATCTACAGTGCTTTGGTGATGCAACCGATGCCTTCATGCGTCTGGTTGGTTGTGACGCTGCGTATATAGAATCCGGTAGTTCATTCTTCACAGTAGAGACTCATATCCGTCATCTTGATGAAGTTCGTGTCAATGAACCGATAAACACCAAGACGCAACTTATTCAGGCCAAAGGTAAGAAGATTCATCTTTTCCATAGCATGTATCACGCTGATGGAAGATTGCTGGCGACTGGTGAACACATGCTGGTGCATGTATCTCTGCAAACACGTGCGGCAAGTTTTCCATCTGATGCTATGCAAGCCACACTCATGAAAATTTCGGAGCAACATGCAAAGTTGCCAGTACCGGAGGGTGCTGGGCGAGCTGTTGGTCAGGCACGCTAGCGTAGATTAGGTATTACTATTTGATGGGCCGTACAGAATTGGAATCCAGCTGATGAACTTTGGTTTGACACAAGAGCAATCGTTAATTGTGGAAACAACGCGGGCATTTGTTGAGAGAGAACTGTATCCACACGAGGCGCAAATAGAGCGTAACGGTGCACTGGATATGGATCTGGTGCGTGAGCTGCAAAACAAGGCCATTGAGGCCGGTTTGTATGCTGCCAATATTCCTGAGCAGTTCGGTGGAGCTGGCTTGGATACAGTCACGTGGTTGCTTTACGAGAAAGAACTGGGTCGTGCCAACTATGCGCTGCATTGGACCTGTGTAGCCCGACCTTCCAACATACTCTGTGCGGGTACGGATGAGCAGCGTGAACAATACCTGGACCCATGTATTGCCGGTGAAAAATGGGATTGCCTGGCCATGACAGAACCGGGGGCTGGTTCTGATTTACGCGGTATGAGTGCTTCAGCCAGGCAGGATGGCGATGATTGGATTCTTAATGGTAGCAAACACTTTATTTCACACGCCGATATTGCTGATTTCGCTATCTGCTTCATGGCCACTGGCGAAGAGCAAACGCCTCGAGGGAAGAAGAAACTAATAACCGCTTTCTTTGTTGATAAAGGTACTCCTGGTTTCACTGTGCGTGATGGCTATAGGAATGTATCTCATCGCGGCTATACCAATGCGATTCTAGAATTTGATAATTGTCGTATTCACAAGCGGCAGATGTTAGGCGAACTACACAAGGGATTTAAGGTCGCAAACGATTGGTTGGGTGCTACTCGATTGCAAGTGGGTGCAAGCTGTCTGGGCCGTGCTGATCGAGCGTTTACACACGCTGTGGAGTATGCAGCGCAACGAAAACAGTTCGGTCAGGCAATCGGTAAATTCCAGGGTGTATCGTTCAAGTTAGCCGACATGGCGACCGAGATCAAGGCTGCAGAACTGATGATTCTGGAGGCAGGTTGGAAGTACGATAATGGAACAGCAACTGATGCAGATATGGCAATGGCGAAACTCAAGTCGACCGAGATGCTGGCCATGGTTGCTGATGAAGCTCTGCAAATACACGGTGGAATGGGACTGATGGAAGATTTGCCACTTGAACGAATCTGGCGCGATGCACGTATTGAACGAATATGGGAAGGTACATCAGAGATTCAGCGGCATATTATCTCTCGTGCCTTGTTGAGGCCATTGGAAGCATGAGAGTGCTTTGTGAGCATGACGCAAAGGAGTCTGCTGAGTATTACTCTTGAGAAGCAAACAATTGCACAGAAGATCGTACTGGAGTCAGTTCGTACAGTTGATTTCGATGGTCTGATAGCCCTGTAACGGTCAGTTTTATTAATTGTTCGTCTTGTTCTCTACCAAAGAGGTTTATTTCGAACTGTGTAGCGCTCTTGTGTGTGTTTAATGCAAAGCGCCCCATAACGACTAATTGCGCTGATGGCGCATCTGCTGAGTCATGCAACGTGGGCAGAGGTGAATCTGCCCGAGCAAAATGAGCGTCGAACAAGCTGCATAATAAAACTGACGAACTTGGGTCAACGTTAAAGCCGTGAAAACGCATATTCACAAGACTTGGCAATGTCAAGCAACGCGTAGTCATGCAGAGCATTTGCAGTGAGCATAATGCCGATGGTGTCGTTAGCAGAGCTATAGGGCAGTGAGATACTACAGCCGTCCAAGATGTTGGCTATGCTGGGGTTTCTGAGTACCTGCATGTTTACTTTGTAGTACTCATCATCACTGGCTTCAAGGTCGGTCAACATCGGTGGCATGATAGGCACGGTTGGCAAAAGAAGAATCTGGTTTTTCATTTCCTTGCGGTATGCCTTGGTTAGCGCGTTGCGTAGATTTAACGTTTTCCTATAAGAGACAGCATCTACATCATCTGCTCGTGACAACCTGCTGTAAATACGAGGGTCGATGGCAGAGGCCTGTGTTTTGTACGCGTCGTCATGTACGCTGCGAGCTTCTACCGCGGCGATCTGCCAAACGGCCAGCGAGTTGAGTTCTTCCAACGTTTGGATAGGTCGTTTTTCTATATTGAATCCAGCGCTTATGAGCGTCGCTATAGCATGTTCAAACTCTCTGGCTACTATGGTATCCATATCGTCTAGCCCGTAATTTGTCGGTACCACTAAAGTCCTATCAAGTTTTCTGGTGGCCTGAATGCCGTTTTTTATAGTTCGATAGGCAAGCTCGCACTTGCTTGTTTTGCGTGCCATAGGGCCAACGCTATCCAGACTATGCGACAGAGTTTTGCATCCGCGCCTCGATACAGTGCTTTGCGTGGGCTTGAATCCCACAATTCCGTTATAAGCGGCAGGAATTCTGAGCGAACCTCCGGTGTCGGTACCCAGTGCAATATCGGCAATATGTCTAGCAACTGATACTGCACCACCAGAGGTTGATCCACCAGGGATGCGCCCCGGCATCAGAGCATTGTCTGGTGTACCGTAATGAGGATTAATTCCAAGTCCCGAGTAGGCCAGTTCTGTCATCGTTGTATGCCCAATGAGAACAGCACCTGCATCGCGTAGTTGTGCTATCGGTGTGGCATCTGCAGTGGCTGGCGCGTCGTCAGCCATGTAGGTAGTACCCGCCTTGGTAACTTGCCCTTTGACGTCGAATAGATCTTTGACAGAAACGATAGCACCGCATAAATAGGATGTAGCCGTGTTTTGAAGCTGATTTATTTGTGTGTCAGTATCATCAAAAAATGTTTGTGTGAATAAGTGCTTTAGCTCTGGATCATTCGATGCGATTCGCTTCTTGGTATCACTGAGGCGCTTGGCTACAGTCTTGGCCGACCAGGGATATTGTTGATCCATTAGTTCATGTCTCTTAAGTATTGCTTCGCCACCACCCGAGCAAGATCGGCAGCCTTGGAGCACAGCTCGTTTCTGGGTTCACCAACATAGGAGGCGGTAAATTTCAGTGCGTCAAGTTTCCAGCCCGGATCAAACTCAACAATACGTTTCTGTTTGATAAGTTCTGTTCCTAACTGTCTTGGGAACATGCCAATACCGATCCCCGAGGCAACCATCTCCAAGCCTGCGTAAATCGAGCTTGATGTAAATACCTGGGTGTCATGCCCATAGCGGTCTGCTAGCTGACGGCGAAGTTGTCGATAAGGTCTTGAATTTCTCGCGTAAGATACAAAGGGCGTGTTTGGAAGGTCTGGATTGGGATTAGCTGTTGCTGAGAACCAGGCAAGGTCGACAGGTGGTAAATCGATGTTGTCGACTGAAAATTCAGATACCGGACCCATCAGAATGGCAAAATCCAGTGACCTCTCCAATAGTTGTTGACGCAGGTTAACCGTTAGATCAACCGAGATCTCAATCTTAATGTTGGGATAGCTGGCATATAGCTCGCTGAGAAAGCTGGGTAACCAGAGCTGTACGATGGTCTCTGATACACCAATGCGAAGCAAACTGTCTACGCTTTCGGGAGCCACTATGTTTGATTTTATGCCTTCAACAAGATCTGCTATTTGTTCGGCATATTCTCGCAACTGTACGCCTTTCTTTGTAAGAGAAACTCCCCGTTGAGCTCTGTCGAACAACACGGTGCCCAGTGATTCTTCAAGCGCTGCAATACGACCTGATACGGCCGGTTGAGATATGTTCATTTCCAGGGCAGCGCGGCGGACACCGCCCAGGCGGGATACCCATAGGAACGTTTTCAATTGGTCCAAGGTCATGCCAATTTTCTTGTTATTAGTTAGTTGTCAATTGCCATGATGCATGATGAGTGACAGGGTCGTATCTTTTCAAAACAACGTCGCCAGAGTGAAAAACTCCGTGGCCATGGGCTGTTTCGGAACCGACTGGCTAATTCCATAAGCGCTGACCAAGGATTGACGCGCCGGGTTAGAGCTTACCCTTTAAGTTTATGAAATGGAAGAATTGTCTAAAACCGTTAGTTTGGCTAACCCTATCAAGGCCTTTTTCGAGCAGCAAGGGTGGTTTAAACTGATCCAGTTCGATGCTCAGCCGACTTTCGAGCATCCCAACGGCAAACCACTGAACGTGCCGTTGGCTGTCATGGATGAGTAATCATTGATTGCAGCATGGTTCCGCGCAGTATATCTTCAATCAAATTGAAAATCGGCACCAACTTGCACCGTCTCAGCTACACCTGTCTACCTATCTATGAAAACTAGTCACTCAGCGCTCTTTCAGCCTCTAGAGCTTGGTCACACAACCTTGCCAAACCGCATATTGATGGGCTCGATGCACACAGGTCTGGAGGATAAGCGTCGAGACTACCCGAAATTGGCTGCCTATTTTGCTGAGCGCGCGGCCGGTGGAGCCGGCTTGATGGTTACAGGTGGTATCTCTCCTAATATCCGGGGTTGGCTGGGTCCGTTTTCAGGCATGATGAACAGCCGTTGGCAGTTAGGACCGCACCGCTTGGTAACCTCGGCCGTACATGCGGAGGGTGGCAAGATATGCATGCAGATTCTACACGCAGGGCGTTATGGTTATCACCCGCTGGTGGTGTCATCAAGCAACAAGCAATCACCGATATCCCCATTCAAACCCAGGCAGCTAAGCAGCCGAGGCATTGAGTCTCAGATTAAAGCGTTTGCACGCTGTGCCGCGCTTGCGCGGGAGGCAGGCTACGATGGTGTAGAAGTAATGGGCTCTGAAGGTTATCTAATCAATCAGTTTCTATCGGCAAGAGTCAACACGCGCGATGATTCATGGGGAGGTGATGCAGCACGTAGATTGCGACTGGCAGAGGCTATCGTCAGTCGAGTCCGTGACGCTGTAGGTCCGGATTTTATAGTTATATACCGGCTGTCCATGTTGGAACTTGTCGAACAGGGCAGTGACTGGAACGATATTGTGTTGCAGGCGAAAGCCATCGAGTCTGCTGGCGCTTCAATAATCACGACCGGCATTGGATGGCACGAAGCGCGTATACCAACCATAGCTGCCATGGTGCCAAGAGGCGCATTTGCCTCGGTCACTGGTAAGTTAAAAGAACACATTAGCCTGCCGCTAGTGGCTACTAACCGCATCAATACTGTGGAAGTAGCTGAGCAGATCATAGCCAGTGGTGATGCTGACATGGTGTCTATGGCAAGGCCTTTTCTTGCCGATGCAGAATTCCCGTTAAAGGCAATGCAAGGGCGCAGAGATGAGATCAATGTGTGCATTGCCTGTAATCAGGCTTGCCTTGATCATGTGTTTCAGAAGAAAACAGCAAGCTGCTTGGTCAATCCACGTGCATGTCACGAAACTGAATTACTGATTGAAGCTGCGTCTAAGACAAAGCGCATCTGTGTGATTGGTGCTGGTCCGGCCGGTCTTGCAGCTGCAACAACGGCGGCACGAAGAGGGCACTCAGTTACCTTGATAGATGGGGCCAGCGAGATCGGCGGGCAATTTAACATGGCCAAGCAGGTTCCTGGAAAAGAAGAATTCAATGAAACACTTCGCTACTTTCAAAGACAAATTGAACTCACAGGCGTTGATCTAAAATTGAACCACCGGGTTCAAAGCGCAGACGAGCTTAAAAATTATGACGAAGTCTTACTGGCAACCGGTGTGGTGCCTCGAACACCGAAAATACCGGGCATTGAGAACAGCAAGGTACTGTCCTATGTTGATGTTCTTAAAGGCCGCGCAAATGTAGGTTCTCGAGTGGCGATTATTGGGGCAGGGGGTATTGGTTTTGATATCGCTGAGTTTCTTACTCATGATGGTAATGATTCAAGCCTGAATCCTAAAACGTTCATGAGTGAGTGGGGAATTGATTCAACCTTTGAAGTGGCAGGCGGTGTAAACAATTTCAACCCGAAGCACACTGCTGAGAGAGCGGTTACGTTATTGCAGCGTAAGGACACCAAGGTTGGTAAAAACCTGGGCAAATCCACTGGCTGGATTCATCGTCGTTCTCTGACTATGCGAGACGTAAAAATGTTGAATGGTTGTGACTACGTGAAAATAGACGATGAAGGTTTGCACATTCGCATAGAAGATGTGCAGCAAGTGCTAGACGTGGATCATATAGTCGTGTGTGCAGGACAGGAGCCACTGCGTGAGTTAGAAGAGCCTTTGCGGCAATTAGGGGTAGCCGTGAGGCTGATTGGCGGAGCTGATGTCGCTGCAGAATTAGACGCTAAGCGCGCCATTGATCAAGGGACACGCGTTGCTGCTGCATTGTAGGTATTGAAAACCGGAACGGTCTTTGATCACATCCGCATGCGAGGAACCTGGTTTGGATCAAGTTTCAACTCCACAATGATTGGGCCATTTCGATCGTCGATGGCTCTAATCGCTAGCTCTAGTTCTTCTGGTGATGTCACCTCCACACCTTCTCCACCAAGTGAGCGTGCGATTTCTGCGAATGAGGGCCAGTTAAATTCAGTCAGCGAAGGATCCATATTCCTATCGAGCATCTGAATATGCTCTGCACCATATGCAGAATCGTTGCAGATAACTACGATCAAATCGCACTTCGCTCGCACGGCGGTGTTGAACTCATTCATGCCTCCCATCATAAAACCTCCGTCCCCCATAAAAAGAACGGTTGGTCTGCCTGGATCACCGTGCGCGGCGCCGATCGCCTGTTGCATTCCCTGACCAATGGCGGCGAAGTTATCACTCATGTGAAAACTGTTTGGGTCTGGTACATCGACACGGCACCACACCTCGGTAATGTAGCGTCCGCCATCGGTAAGCATGATTCGATTAGCGGGTAGCGTTTCGTTTAAACGATCCAGTGCGTATTCCAGGGAGATAAACCCTTCTGTGGACTTGTCAGGGTCGCCTTTCGGGTGTGCCGCTATATTGTGTGAAGGCAACTCCTTGGCAAAACCCGAAGGTGCAATTTCAGCTTCGTCTAACCAATAGAGAATGTTGTCAGCAGTTTGAGCTGCATCTGCTATCAACACTACGTCGGGTTGATAGAACGTTCCGACATCAGATGGATTGTTGTTGATCTGAATGACACGTTTGCCTTTTAAAAGTTCGCCTCGATCGGTTGTCAGAAAATGCATCCAGGCGCCAAATACAACAATACAATCAGCAGCGGCAATAACGTCATAGGCCTCTGCTGTGCTCAGTGTTCCAAAATAGCCAATGTTGTTGGCATGTCCTGCAAACAAGCCGGTGCCTTTTAATGTTGTTGCAAGGGGAGCCTCCATGCGTTCGGCTAAGGCGATCAGGTTCTCTTTGGCTGAAACAGCACCAGCACCAGCCAGAATCAAAGGACGTTTGGCTGAAGCAATCATACCGATGGCCTCTTCATGCGCCGGGCCTTCGGTAATGACGGTGGCTGATTCTGGAAACTGAAAGACAACCGTTTGATGTTGGACCTCTGCCCACATAAAATCAGAAGGGATGTTGACAACGATTGGCCTGCCTTCTTTGCGCGCGCGGTAAAACGCATTAGCGACATCGCGTGAGGCTGTGTCGGGAGCTTGAACTTGTTCAAATCCTGCACCGGTGGCTTTGACAACTTCGCGCTGATCTATGTTTTGAGGGTGAAACGGAGCAGTCACTGGTGTATCCCCGCACAAAAGGATCATGGGTCGGCGTGCAACCACGCCTTCTCGTAAGGCTGTAAAGCAATTGGTTAGCCCCGGCCCTTGAGTAACAGTGGCGACACCGACTTTACCACTGGATTGTGTATATGCCTGCGCCATCAAAACCGTACCACCTTCGTGAACTGCTGGAACCATTTTCCCACCGCAGCCGTTGACAAAGTGGTTCGCCATGAACAGATTGGCATCTCCTACAAGTCCAAACAGGGTATCAATGCCCTGATCGCGAACGGCTTGCGCAATGGACTGGTACATATACTCTTTGTTAGCTGACATTGATTTGTTTACTCAAAGCTCAATTACTGACTGCTGTTTAGTGAGATATAAAGACCGGAACTTCCGCTTTTCGAATGACGTCCGTTGTCACACCGCCGAACACATCCTCCCTGAACTTACTATGTTCGTAGGCGCCCATGACCACCAGTTTCGCTGACACGTCTTGCGCGGCAGAGAGAATGGTTTCGGCGATAGAAGCTTGCCGGGGTTGCAACAGAATGTGGGCATCAATGCCGTGACGCTCAAGGTTGCGCAGCAGGTAGTCGGTCCCTCGTACCGGCTTCACGCCTACTGTTAGTAGCGTTACTTTCGCCTTGTCCTCCAGGCCGGTCATGGCATCGCCGATTGCTCTGGCAGAGGAACGTTTTCCGTCCCAGGCTACCAGAGCATGCTCAGCCAGTCCTTCGGCATGGTATTCATCCGGTACCACCAGCACCGGACGTCCACTGCGCAGAGCAATGAGATCCGGGTTAACCGACATATGTGCTTCACTTTGGTATTGCGAATGCGCACCGGTGACAATCAGATCAAACGAGCGAGCAAATTCTGAAAGCGAGGTACCTTTTTCGGTGTCGAGGTTGACGAAGTCACACCTGTCTGCAAAACCTGCGGCTGTAGTGATCGTCCGGAATCTCTCGGAAATCTCTTCGAACCGCAATTGCTCGGCCTCGAAAAATGTCTTCAGCAGGCTTTTTGGCACTGAACCAACCAATGTCCGCTCAAGGTTGCTCTGATGATGGCGCAACACACCAGTGAGCCATGCATCATGATGTTTGGCCAGTCTTAGTGCGTGTCGCAAGCCGCTGCCTTTAGAGGCATCGCCACTGTAAGCACTGAGTATGGATCTGATTGACATCTATGTTTCAGTTGAGCTCAAGAAAATGAATATGGATAGCGTGTGATTTCTCACGGCATTTTCTCTTGCTTGTTTTTCTTCAAGAACCAAACCGCTGAGACCACCGACAGAACGAGCAACGCTACGGCTATAGGACTTTTCAGGATCTGGGTGAGATCGCCATTGGTCAGCGCCAATGACTGAGCGATGGATTTTTCAAACCGTGGGCCCAGGAAAAAAGCGATGATGAAAATAACCAGTGAATAGCCAAAGCTTGACAACAAGTACCCAACCACAGCAAATATCAGCATGATGGCAACCCCAAACAGGCCACTGGTTGCCATTGAAACGCCTACAAAGCAAAGCAGAAGTGCCGATGAGAATATGATGGATTCGGGCGCTGATACCACTTTGACCCAAAGCCTCAAGCCTAGCTGGCCCACCCAGAGATTGATGAAATTTGCCATAACCATCGCGCCGAAGAGGCCGTAAACAAGGCGCCCCTGATTCTCAAATAACAGTGGCCCGGGTTGCATACCATGGATCATGAACGCGCTGACAATAAGTGCAGCACCAACGCTTCCAGGTATGCCCAAGGTGAGCAGCGGGATAAGGTTTGCGCCAACTACAGCCGAATTTGCCGACTCTGACGCTGCGATTCCCTGGATATTGCCTTTACCGAAACTGCTGGGGTCTTTCGAGGATGCTTTCGTCATTGCATAAGACATAAAAGCGGCAGCTGTTGAACCGATTCCCGGTAGGGCGCCAAGAACGGTGCCAATCGCTGCGCCACGCAACATCGTGTAGCGACATGACCAGTACTCAAGCCATGTTACGCGCTGATCATCCGGATTCCCCGTCTCTTTGGCAACAATGGTCGGTCGCATGTTGCCATGTGCTTCTGACAAACGATGCAAAATTTCGGAGATAGCCAACATGCCGATAGCAACCGACGGCAGCGCCAGACCATTGAACAAATCCCAATGACCAAAGATCAATCGCGGTGTGAAGTTTTCAGGATCCTGTCCGATTGACGCAGCTAATAAGCCTAGACAGGCGGCAATGATACCTTTGATAAGAGAGTTGCCGATCAGCCCCGCAAGCACTGAAAAGGCAAAAATCATCAGCGCGAAAATCTCGATGGGGCCCATTCTCAAGGCCATAACAGCCAGTGGCGCTGATACAGTTATCAATACTATGTCACTGAATGTATCGCCAGTGATTGAAGAAAAAAGAGCCATCTTTGTAGCCTTCAATGGCTTGCCTTGCTTTGCTAGCGGATATCCATCCATAGCGGTAGCCGCCGCATCCGGTGTGCCCGGTGTGTTCATCAGCACCGCAGGTACAGCTCCGCCTACAAGTCCTCCTTTGTTAACACCAACGAGGAATGCAATTGCAGGTAGAGGGTCAAGACCGAAGGTAAAGGGTATTGCTATCGCCATGGCCATGATCGGACCAATGCCAGGCACAGCGCCGACGAACTGGCCGAGCACTACTCCAAACAATACAAAGACTAAGTTGTAGAGCGTAAACGCGTCGCCAAAACCGGCAAGAATAGTGGAAAATTCGACCATGGTTAACTACCTTAAGGCAACGCACGTCCAAGCATCTGAGTCACAAGGAACCAGATTATCGCAGGCATGACTATGACCCCGAGAGCCAACCAAAGGGGGCGACGTTCGCCGATGAACCACATAATGGCAAGCGCCAGCACCGGTGCGACGTATTCGAATCCAAATAACGACATCGCATAGATGCCGGCAGTCAACAGGCCGACGTAAAGGGCCGTTCTGGCAATCAGTACTGAATCCCGCCCTTTGTAGTCTGTAGGTTTTATCATCAGCAGTGCTCCACTGACTGCGAGCACGAGTGAGATAATGTTTGGAAGGGTTGCTGGTGCAAGATTCCCTTCGTCAACAGTTTCCACGTAATTGGGAATAACAAAGAAGTACATTGCCAGCCCGAAGAGGAGAAAGACTGTTCCGGAAATGCGATCAGCATTCAAAGCCATGTTTTCTTCCAACAGAGTTGAGAAGGAGCTGCCCCAATACGTCTGGTAAGGGGCAGCCTCGTTACTTTACTTATTTAACGAACAGAATTTTCGCAGCAGCCAAACCATCCGTCATCATCTGTTGAGTACCCTCGGGGCCCAGATTAATCGGTGCGCCTTTAACTGCGTTCTGAACAATCTCGGCCACGTCGTCGGACTTGACTGCTTCGTCAACTGCCGCCGCAATAGCTTTGACAGCCGCCGGATCAGTTCCCTTGGTCATGGCGAGGAAGAACACTGGATCAACAAAAACACCGATGCCATTATCGACAAATGTTTTTACATCAGGTGCATAGGTAAGACGCTCTTGGTTGGCACCTGCGATAACCTTCATATCGCCTGATTCCAGGTATGGGAAATGCTCACCGGATGCAAAGCCTGCGAGTACCTGGCCGCCAAGGATCAATTTGATAACTTCAGCACCGCCGTCTGCGGTCACCAGATTGAAGTCAGCACCAGTGGATCTAGTGGTGGCTTTCATTACGAGAACCTGCGGTGGTGCCATGGTTGCAACGGGCAGCTGACCTTGTTCTTTGGCGTAAGCGATCATGCCTTCCAGATCATCAAACGGGGCATCTTTACTGGCAACCAGTGCTAACTCAGCTTTGGCAATTGTACCTAGATAGTCGAAGTCATCCTGAGTGAACGGCAGTTGATCGCCACGTTGTACCAGCTGAACCAGTACTGGAATGCTGACTCCCATGCCAATGGTGTTGCCCCGTGCAGGCATTTGCGACAAACCCGTGAACATGGCAACACCGCCACCTCCGGGTTTATTCTCAACCACGATGTTCCAACCGGTGTTGTCTTCCATCACTTTAGCCAAAACACGGCCCATCGTGTCTGTTGATCCACCAGCGCCAAAGCCGATCTGAATGGTCAGGGGGCCATCAGGTGCCCAATCTTGTGCTGTCGCTGGAGCTGCTAAGGCCATCATCGCCGTGGCTGCAATAGCAATAAATTTCGTTCTGAGTTTCATGGTATTCCTCCGTTTGGATTTATGGTTATAAGTCTATTTTGAGTTTTCAAAAGCCAGGCGCGTTACTGCCCGTGAACGAAGCCCGGCTACCTGCGTGAGAATTGCCTCTGAGTCGACGAACACATTGGGTTCTCCTGCCTTGCGAGTCATGTGTTCCTGGCGATTTTCATCCAAGCCGGCTGAAAACCCATGTGTGGTCAGATGCACTTCAACAGAATTACTTTCGGCCTCTACAAGGTCGCGCACGCGATCGACGCTTTCGATATAAGCTTCGACCTGCGCAGGCCCATCGATCGCATTAAGTCCAAGGCCACCGATGGTGATTGCGCGGTGGGTGTTGTCTCCATCCTTCACATTGTACAGATACGATGCCGTGCCCCAGGTATGTCCTGGCGTTTCGATTACCGTGAAGGTGTTATCGCCAACCGAGATCTCATCTCCGTCGGCAACGACCATCTCTGGTTCGATCATGTCCCAGGCCCGGCGACTACCTTTCGATTTAGCTGATGATTGAATCGCTTCATCCCAGCCCTTTTGAGTCATAACGAATTTTGCGTTGGGCAAAACGGGTTTCAGCGCCGCAGCGCCGCCGACATGATCAAAATGCCCATGCGTCATCAAAACGTATTTGATATCCGAGAGATCCGTTCCCGTCTTTTGGATATTATCAACAATCATCTGTTTAAACGGTCCATATAGCCCGTCGATCATGATCACGCCGTCATCGGTATGCACCAGCCAGGCTGACACCCAGCAGACACCCACAAAGTGAACGTTGTCGAAGGGTTGCCAGGGTTCGATCTTTTGATCGGCAGGAGTGTTGAGCCATTTGCCCAAGTCTTTAGGCATTTTTCCGGATTTACCGAATTCGACAAATCGCTGCATGATGGGGGAGGACGGGCAGCCGTCGAACAAAGATTCGGCTGATACATTTCCGCCAGCAATCAACGCCACCAAGGTGGTGCCGTACAACATATTTTTTATGGTCTTTGGCAAAATCCTCATTACATTTCCTCCCAGAAAAGCTTAAGTTCTATAGCGCCAAATTGCACATTGTCAGACCCTTGTAACAGAGAGGGGCCTCTAAGCCTGATAATCATTTGTGAATCTACCATACAATATGGTAGATGTGTAAGTAAAGAACAATGTGGCATGCTAAATTGACGTTAGAAGCCTTGCCAAAGCGGCAGCCAACCAGACAACGAAGGACAGTCCCGTATGCAACCAGTCGATCAACCGAAGTCTCTGATGGAGGTGACGGTGGAAAAAATCCGTGAAGCCATTGTTTCCGGCGAGCTTCCGTTGGGTTCGAAGTTATCAGAACAACGACTGGCAGATACCCTGGGCGTCAGTCGCTCTCCGGTACGTGACGCGTTGGCTGCATTGCAGTCAGAAGGGCTTGTCACCATTTCCCCGAAACGGGGATCGTTTGTGTTCACACCGGATTTGCGTATTGTTGATGAACTGTGTGAGCAACGTTCTATTCTGGAGACAGCTGCACTGCGTCTGGGAATTGAGCGCAATTACAAGGAGCTAATGCGGCAATTGAATAGAATAAGCGTTGAAATGCATAAAGCTTTGGATGCAAATGATCTCCACGCATACACCTCGTGGGACCAGCAATTACACCAGGTGATCATAGAAAGTGCAGACAACCGAGTACTAACAAAATCCTATAACCATACAATCTCGCCTCTTAAGGCATTGCGGACTCACCTTTTCACGATCATGAGTGAAAACACAGATCGCTCAATGAATCAGCACATAGCAGTGATCGATGCCGCTCGGGCCAAAAAGGCAGATCTGGCGACATCACTTCTGGATGAGCATATCAGGCATCTCGCCGCTGCTTTCCGGGATAAGTTGGCCGCTGCCTCCGGTGGTGAGGATCAATTGCAATTTGCCGCCCATTAGGAATTAAAACCTCGGCAGCAAGATTCTCGGGTACTCAGGCGAAAAAACTCTGAGATCGCACTACTGCGCGTTATTGTGGATTATATTTCTAACATATTGTATGGTAGATAAATCATGGTTCTAGGGAGTTAGCGCATTTGGTGTGCAAGGAACAAACAAGTGTGGATGCGGTGGAAGCTGTAGCGTGTAATTTTGCAGCCAGTACCGCCTTGGCGGAGCTGAAGAGCATTGTTGGCGATGAGCATTTGCTAACAGTACCTGCAGAGATGGATGGATATTTGAGTGATTGGACAGGCGCATATCATAGTGATGCCTTGGCCGTGGCTCGACCTGCAAACACCGATGAAGTGGCTAGTGTTGTCAAAATATGCGCTAAAAACGGTTGGGCAGTCGTGCCCCAAGGTGGTAATACTGGTTTGTGTGGTGGGGGTGTACCCATAGCCGGGCAGGCTTCGATCGTTCTGTCGCTTGCGCGCATGAATGCGGTACGTTCGTTTGATCTAGCAGGGCGCACAGTCGTAGCTGAAGCAGGTGTCGTGCTTGAGGTTCTGCATAAAAAAAGTCTAGAGCACGGGCTGATATTTCCGCTTGTGTTCGGTGCTAAGGGCAGCTGTACTCTGGGTGGAAACCTATCTACCAACGCTGGCGGTTCTAACGTTGTCCGGTATGGCAACACACGTGAGCTATGCCTGGGTATTGAAGCGGTGATGCCTGATGGCACAATCATCAATGCACTGACCGGGCTTCGCAAAGATAACACTGGTTATGATCTTAAAAACCTGCTGATTGGTGCTGAGGGTACGTTAGGAATAATCACTGCTGCCGTATTTAAATTGTTCCCGGAACCCGTTACCAGCATTACAGCGTTTCTTTCATTGTCATCGCTAGATGTGGCAGTCCGTGTTTTAAATAGACTGCAAGACTTTTCGGGTAATGCCGTCGAAGCTTATGAGTATATGCCAAGCGATCTGGTCGAACTTATAACCAGGCAATTTTCAACGATACAAGCTCCTTTGGATACGTCGGCAGAGACCGGTATTCTGGTCGAGCTTGCTTCATGCAGAGCAACTGATGGTGTACTCACTGACGACGGGTCAACCCGCCTGAATGAGGGGATCATGAATTTGCTGGCAGAGCTTGTAGAAGAAGGTGTGATTCTAGATGCGATGATCGCCCAGTCTGAACAACAGCGCACTGATCTTTGGCACATGCGGGAATTGGTACTTGAAGCTATTACTCAAAACGGACCGGCATACCATTTTGACTTGTCTCTTCCATTGGCCAACATCGCAACCTTTGTTGAAGAAATGAACGACGTTGCAGAAGAGCTTGGTTTTCAACCCCTAATCGTGGGTCATTTGGGCGATGGCAATCTTCACTACGCGTTAAGTGCTGCCGGCGACCTTCAATGGTCTGATCTGCCTTTAGAACAAGCCAAGTCTGTAGCTTTTGAATTGCTTGTTCGTTTAAACGGATCGTTCAGTGCAGAACATGGGATTGGTCAAAGCAAGTTGGCGGTGATGACCCAACTCAAAGAAGCTTCACAGCTCCAGGTGATGCGCGCCATCAAAACCGCGCTCGATCCGCAGCAGGTAATGAATCCGGGAAAATACCTGCCACCAATTAACCGATCTGACCTCTGAGGGGTAAAGGCGATACCCTTATTAATCCACTTAATATCGCACTAAGTTTGATCAGCAAATGCAATGTCGACGTTACCGAATTTGCCAAAATCCGCAACTATTTCGGAGCCTGGAGGGCACTCAACGGGGCGTATAAAACTACCGGACAAAATCAGTTGGCCAGCCTCAATTCTTTGGCCGTATAAAGACATGCGTCGTGCCAGCCAGGCTACACTTTCGGCCGGGTCGTTAAGCACCCCGGCTCCCAAGCCGGTTTCTTCTATTTCACCATTGCGAAATACCATTGCTCCAATCCAGCGCATATCAAATGCATCGGGTTTGTGCCGAGAAGCGCCAGTGACGATTCCTGCGTTAGCCGCGTTATCACTAATGGTATCGAACACCTTTCGTGTATTACCAGTGGAAAGATCTTTACGCACAATGCGTGTATCCAGAATTTCTATTGCAGGAGTAATATAGTCTGTGGCTTCTAGTACATCGTTTCGAGAAACGGTATCACCACTGATCGGCGATTTCATAACAAAAGCGATTTCCGCCTCTATTCGCGGTTGAATAAATCGTCCAGCTGGCACGATCGCGCCATTGTCAAATGCCATGTTGTCGAAAAGAATACCACTGTCTGGAATGTCTATATTAAGGGCGTACTGCATAGCCTTGGACGTAAGTCCGATTTTCCAACCAATGACGCTACGACCCGCTTTCAACTTTGCCTTTAATATTTGGTTTTGAATGGCATAAGCATCATTCATCCCCAACTCTGGATACTGCAGTGACAACAAACCGATCTGTTCACGGTTTGTTTCAGCTGTGAGCAGCTCTGTCGCTGCCTGCATATGCTGGTCAGGTGTCATATGGCTTCATCCTCTACACTGTTGGTGAGAACACCAACTCCACTAACTTCAACCTCGATAGTATCTCCGGGTCTTAGAAAACGGGGAGGGTCAAAGCGAGCGCCTGCACCAGTTGGTGTCCCTGTGACGATGACATCGCCGGGCTTGAGCGTCATGAATGTGGAGATATAGGCTATCTGCTCTCGAATGGGAAACATCATTCGGTTGATAAAATCATCCTGACGTACTTCGCCGTTAACACGTGTGATAATTTGTGCATCGTCAATCTGGCTGGCGTCTATGAAAGGCACCAACCAAGGGCCAAGCGCTGCTGAATTGTCCCAGTTTTTGCCTTGCGTTACATTAAACTTAGCGTGCCGTACCCAGTCTCTGATTGTTCCTTCGTTGCATATAGTCAGAGCAACGATATGATCATATGCATCTTCAGCTTTGATGCGTCGACCACCTTTACCAATAACCACCACAAGCTCGCCTTCATAGTCAAGTTGTTCGCTCTCGGGTGGGCGGATCAGAGGTTTGTTATGGGCTGTGAATCCACTGCCAAAACGTGGAAACAATGACATGTGCTTAGGTTGCTCACTATTGTCTTTGTACTCTGCATTTCTATCCGGAAAATTCACACCAACACACAGCAGCCGTCTTACATCGGGCAGCACCATCTGAAATTCGTACTGCTTATGAGTGGTAGGTTTGTTGCTTGCCGCGGCAGTTATTTCAGCCAATCCTCCGGCTTCAATAGCACTCACTAACGTTGGCCATTGGGGAAACTCTGGAGACAACGCGATCATACCGTCATCGCTGAGCGCACCATAGAAACTTTGATTGTCTGCTGTATAGGTTGCAATTTTCATTTTGATTTACGGCGCTATGATCGGGCTGGCTTTTAGCTCAGCATCGGAGACATCTTGACCGACAAAGTGAGTCCCATGTTCGAACCAGCTTTTGGGTGCGGCTGCGCCCCATAGGGTTTGTCTCTGCGGGTCCGTTAGATCCCATTTAATCGGCTCAAGATCGGGGTCCACTGTTTGGTAATCAGAACAGTAGATCTCAATTCTGTGCCCATCAGGGTCGAGAATATAAAGAAAGAAGGCGTTTGAGATGCCGTGCCTGCCGGGACCACGTTCAATATTATCAACGTATCCTGTGGTCGCCATCAGGTCGAGTAAATCGATGATCGCTAGCGGAGTCGGCACCCAGAATGCAACGTGGTGCATGCGTGGCCCACGACCATTGGTAAACGCCATGTCGTGTACTCCACCTTTTCTGTGCATCCATGCAGCCCAAAGGTGGCCGCTTTTCTCATCCTCGGTGTATTCAGTTACGCGAAATCCCATGTCACTGTAGAACGCGACGCTGTCATCCACGTTTGTAGAAAACACATTAAAGTGATCAATACGCAGTGGGCGTACACCACGATATAAACTGTATTGTTGGTGAATGGGCGGCAATCTGTCCATCTTGTTATAAAACTCTAACGGTATACCCTGATGATCAGCTGTTAGTAAGGTTCTGCCTTGGTGCGGGCGATCTACCCAGTCTGTGGCATGCCCTTTTGAGTTAAAGTAGCTCTCTGCTTTGTCTAGATCGTCTTCCGAAAAGGTTTTAAAGCCGAGTACTTCAACTGTGCCCGCGATGTCGGATTGTTGGAGAATGATGCAATGGTGGCCACGTTCTTCCAACGCTCGCAAGTAAACATGCGTACTACTCTCGTCGGTAATTTGCATGCCGATGACTTCAGTGTAAAACTTCTTGGACGCAGCCAGATCTTTTACGTTCAAGCAAACATGGCTTAAACGAATAGTATTGAACTCAGGATACAAGTTAGGCGAAGGAATTGGCATATCAGGCTCCTAGTTGAGTAATTTTATGATGTCCTGTGGCGAAACCAATATGTTTCTGCTCCATGTAAAACTCAAAAGACCAATCACCACCATCGCGCCCCACACCGCTTGATTTTACGCCTCCGAACGGCGTGGGCAGGTGGCGAACGTTTTCAGAGTTAACCCAGATCATGCCAGCCTCCAATTGATTGGTGAAACGTAATGAACGTGTCAGGTCGTTTGTCCAAAGGTAAGCTGTTAAGCCGTAGGGTGTGTCGTTGGCGATTTCAAGCGCTTGCTCTTCAGTTTGAAAGCTGATCGACGTAAGCACGGGACCAAAAATTTCTTCCTGTGCGATACGCATGTTGTTGTTTGCGCCGGTAAAGAGCGTGGGTTTTACGAAGTAGCCATCACTGTCTATGGTTTCACCCCCGGCAGCAACGGTGGCACCTTCATCAACGGCAATTTCAAAATAGGATTTGACCTTGTTGAAATGTTCTTCACCAATTAAAGGACCTATTTCTGTTTGGGGGTCGAGTGGATGGCCCACCTTGATGTTATTGATGCGTTCGATTAGTTTTTTCTCAAACGTTTCTTTTATTGATTCATGGATAATTAAACGCGAAGAAGAAGTGCATCGCTCGCCATTGATCGAGTAGATCATAAAAATGACAGCGTCGAGTGCACGATCCAGGTCTGCATCGTCAAACACTATGACTGGATTCTTGCCGCCCAACTCAAGGTGTACACGTTTGAGCGTATCTGCACCTTGCTTCATGACAAGACTACCAGTGGTGGTTTCCCCAACGAATGCAATGGCCCTAAGCAGAGGATGTTCACATAATGCTTTACCCGCTTCCTCGCCAAAGCCGTTAACGGTGTTTAACACGCCTGGGGGTAGACCTGCTTCTTCGGCGATTTCGACCAGAAGCCGTGCCGACAATGGAGATAACTCTGCCGGCTTATGTACAACGGTACAGCCGGCAGCCAAAGCAGGCGCTATTTTCCAAGTGGACAACATGAACGGCGTATTCCAAGGTGTAATAACGCCGACTGGGCCGATTGGCACACGAGTGGTAATGTTTGTAAGAGTAGGGGACGGCAGATGCTTTCCATCTCTCGAGCCATTGACCTGCTCTGCAAAGTAACGAAAATTCTCGGCACCACGAAGTGCCGCTTTGGACATGAACTTCCAAGTCTGACCGGTATCCCAACACTCGCAAAGAGCAATGTCTTGTGCGCGTTTTTCTATACCATCAGCAACGTTAAGCAGTATTTTGCGGCGCTCTTTTGCGGGTAAGTCGCGCCACTCGGGAAATGCTGCCGACGCAGCCGTTGCAGCCCTGTCAATATCGGCGGCCGACCCTCTGGCTACATCGCAAATCTTACTCTTGTCAACTGGTGAGGCGGTTTCAAAGGTGCCGGCAGAACCTTCATGATCCACACCTGCAATTCGATTTAAAATCCCACTCGAGCGATACTTTTCAGTGAGCTGCGTCAGTTTTTTTAAGTTGGTTTCTAGTTCAGTCATCTTGCTTATCTCGTTTAAAGATGCTCTCTAATCGTGCCAGTCTTGGGCGACAACTCGGGATCGATATCACGCATTTCCAGGGATAGAGCAATTGGATGCATTTTCATTGCAGGTTCAATCGCTTGTTTCGCCACAGCAAAAATTCGGGCTGTGGCTTCTTGTTTAACCGAGTCTGGTCTGCCACCACGAAGCCTTATGGAAATATCGATGAACCCATGTTTCGGGTTGCCATCAGCGATGGCGTAGTGATCAACCCTTACCGCCCGTACACGCACTCCGGGGGTTGGAAACGTCTCGATATTGGCTGCTTCTGAACGTATCAACTCGCAAAATTCGCCGATGTTGATTAGCGACTCTAAATTGCCTGAGTATTCAATATGGAAGTGGGCCATGTTGTCTTTTGATCGATATGATTGTTATGTTAAATATTGATATGTTAATAGTTAATATGTTAAGTATACTATAGCGGGCTGTAAGATGTAAACCTGCAGTTCAAACTCAATTTTTACTGGCGTGCTTATATGAGAACAAAACGAACCATGAAGCCTGTTGAGCCATTGCCGCCGACCAACGAGTCCCTGCCAATTGTGTTGCTCCGGGCGCGTGAGGTGGTTATGGCGCCCATTCGTAATATGCTGCTCCAGTCAGATGTGACGGAGCAGCAGTGGCGAATACTCAGGGTATTGTCCGAATACGGACCAATGGATGCGTCTTCCGTGGCTGAACGGGCGTGTCTATTAGTGCCTAGCCTGACTCGCATAGCAACCAATATGCGGGAGCGTGGTCTGATCACACAGGCACAAGCGCAAAATGATAGAAGACGCCAAACTCTATCGATTACAGCAGCCGGGCAACGTATTATCGATGAGAATCAATCCGCGGCACATGAAATAGTACAAAAGTACAAAACCCGGCTTGGGGAAAAAAATTATCAACAACTATTGCGACTTTTAGCGCAATTATCTCAAGAGAAATAAATCCCATAGAGCTTCAGAATTTAAATCAAATGCTCTAAGCCTGTCGCGTGGAGCTGCGTAGACGTGAAGCTGCTTAGATTAGAAGACAGTGATTTGCAACTGCTCATTTGAAAGGAACGCTGGATTCTAGTTAATCACCGGTAAAACGACGACTGAATAATTCAACAACAGCTTACGATTGAGTACAGGGTCTTCTAACTCCATCTTGTAGTCTGACGCCGCACGAACCCCGCCAATCGCACCCAGCGTGCCGCAGAGCATAGCGGAGTTTTCATCCAGCCCGGATGCCTGGACCAATTCTGCTAATGGTCGTATTGAAGAGAGAGCACCCTCTTGATAGCTAATCCATTGTCCATCTTCTTTTATCTGACAACGCAGAATCAGTGAATCGAGATGGTCTAACACTGAGTCCAGTTTCCATAACTCCTTTGCAGCGGGTTTTAAACACGCCTGTTTGGATGCAGCAACTGAATGAGCTTCTAGCTCTCTATCGGTATGGTCTGAGGCTAAGCCCAGATAGAGCTCACCTTGGTGTTTAACCACTAATGGTTCTACCTCTCCGGAAGTACCATTACCCAGTACCTCAATAATCGAATCCTGGCTGAGTAAACTGTTGGATACTCTGTAGTACAAGGGCACTTGAGAGGGTGGATCAATTCCTATGGCTGCAAGCTCTGCGATGTGATGATCAACTGCAGCTTTATTGCGTCCAGTCCATCCTGCTACATAGACATGTTGTATGGGAACGTCCAATACGTTGACAGCAACGGTGAAATTCATAGTGTGAAAATCCTGTGTTTGTTATTAGAGATTTTCTGGCAGAAACAAGGCAATAGCAGGGAACAGCACCAGCAAACCGACCATCAGTAACATCATGATGGCGTAAGGGATTACACCAACCATCACATCGCTAAACCGACCCGTTTTGCGCGCACCTTGTACGACATAAAGATTCAGTCCTACTGGAGGCGTAATCAGAGCCATCTCTACCAGTATGATCATCAGTATGCCAAACCAGAGTTTATCGTAGCCCAGTTGTACGATGATCGGCACTACTATCGGTATGGTTGCGACCATCAGCGATAGTGTTTCAATAAAGAAGCCCAGAACGATATAGATCAGAATGATTACCATCAAAGTGGACAAAGGGTCCAAGCCCAGGTTCTCCAGAAAGTCTCTTAGTGCACCACTCACGCCTGCTGCGGTCAGCACAAAATTGAGTACATAGGCACCAATCACAACCAACATGATCATGGCGGTAGTGCGTACGGTACCTTTAAGACTATCCATCAACATTTGTCGCGACAGTGCTTTTTGCATCGCTGCTATCACGAACGCCATGGCCACACCTACGGCGGCGGCCTCGGTGGGTGTGGCCCAGCCAGCATAGATGGTGCCTACAATGGTGGCGAAAAGCACCAGTAAGGGCACGAGATCGACCAAACCTGAAAAACGCAGACTCCAGGTGGTGGAAATAGAGGGCCCACCTAGAGAAGGCTTTATCGAACACAGGATGATCGTCACGATCATAAAGAGCAGGGCTAGCAAGAGCCCGGGTAGTAGCCCGGCCAAAAACAGTTTTGGTATAGAAGTTTCGGTTAAAAAACCGTACACAATCAAGTTGATTGACGGTGGGATCATAATTCCCAGAGTACCTCCGGCTGCAATTGCACCAGAGAACAGTTTGGGGTCGTAACCTAGTTTATCGGCTTGCGGCATCGCAACGGAAGCCACCGTAGCCGCTGTTGCCACTGAGGAGCCGGACGTAGCAGAGAACAAAGTCGAGGTAGCAACGTTTGCATGGATTAGCCCACCCGGTAACCACGATACCCAGGCTTCCAGCGCTGAATAGGTTCGTTGAGCAACACCGCTTCTAACCAGTATTTCGCCCAGTAGAACGAAGAATGGTATGGCGATCAATGTAGCGCTATTGGATGAAGACCATACAACCTGGCCAAGACCCCGCATCAAGGGAAACGGGCTGAAAAAGGCATCAATACCAAATGCCAGTAGAAATAAAACAATTCCTACTGGAATGGAGAACGATAGCAGTATTAACAAGCCAGCGGCGGTAAACAGGATCATGACTCGCTCCTTAAGCCGGCAATCTCGTTTACATCATCAAACTTGCCTTTAACAAGGTTTGTTAAAACGCATAAGGCAATTACTACTGCTGAGATTGCAAACCAAAACCAACCTGCCAACCATAGCGATTGAGGAATCCAAAGAGGAGTTTCCAGAGTTGTATTAGCAGTTGATCCGTTTTTGATGGTTTTGGCCAGTACAGGCCACGCTCGATACGCAATGACCAGCGCAGAGCCTGACAAGGCCAATATCGCCACCGTATCAAACAGGGCTTGACCTTTGGATCTGCAGCGCGAGCGTAAAAGGTCTATGCGCACATGTGACAGGCTGGTAAGTGCGTAACTGATTCCCCAGCTTGTCGATATCGCCATCGCATAACCGGAGAGCTCATCCGTTCCGCCCAGTGAAAGGCCAAACGGACGAGCAACAATATCAAACAGTGTTACCAGTACACTAAGCAGCAGCAGCAGACCTGCTGCCACTGCCAGCCATTCGTTCAATCGCCGAAAGTTAGCAGCTAGTGCGTTCATGTGCCAGTGACGTTAGTGCTTGATTACTTGAGTGAGATTTGAACGCCAGTTACTTTTCCAACAGTATCATTCCAGCGAGCTCCCCAATCCTTACCTGCGCGCTCAGCCCAATCCGGCAGCACCTGCGAGATCAGAATATCCCTTGCAGTACTAACGTCAGCCTCCGTCACCTCGACCAGTTGCATATCGCGTTTGTCTCCAGGACAGTCACCCGTGCCGGTTAAGCACGCAACGTCGGTCGCCAGAGCGCTCTGTGCTGTTTCCCATGCAGGCCCTTCCAGATCTGATTTAACACTTGCTTCGATCAGCGCCTGCTCTTCGGCACTAAGGGAGTTCCAGGTATCCATATTCATCGCCGTTACGACCGGATCCCAGCCGCCCAGGGGGATCGGCATCAGGTGGGTTGACACTTCCCACCAACCTGCGCTGTAACCCGAACCCGCACCGGTTACCGCACAATCTACGACACCTTTTTGCAGTGCACCGGGCACTTCGCCAAAGCCAACACTTACGGCCTCAGCACCGAGTGCTTCGAGCAACTTTCCGGTCATTCGACCCGAGGCGCGGATTTTCTTACCTTTAAGGTCCTCAAGTGAACCGACCTCTGCATTGCAGAAAACAACTTGAGGCGGGTAAGGAGCTATTCCCAATACCTTTGCATTAAACACATCTTTGTAGATGTCATCAACCAGTGGTCTGGCAGCGTCTACCATGGCTCGCGCAGAGGCTGCGTCTGTTGCTATCAAGGGTACATCCAGTCCTTCCAGTGCAGGTGTATCAGATACCGCGTAGTCGGCAACCGTCATGCCTACATCAAAGACTCCTTCACCCAACATTCGGAATACATCACCGCCCTTTATCCCCATCTGATCATGCGTCGTCAGTGTGGAGGTGATCTTGCCATCGCTGGCACCTGGTAGAACTTCGTTCCAGAACGGGGCTTCGTACTGCTTATGCAACGGCAAGCCGCTCCAACTTCCTACCACAGATAACTCTGCTGCCGAAGCACTGGTCGCTACCAGCGTTAAGCCGAGGAACAAACAATTACGTCTAACGTTCATTAGTATTCTCCTTACTGTTTTGAAGTGTTGGTTTATTCATTTAAGTGTTGGATTCATCCGTCATAGAGACAGGCAAATCACTATTTAAGCGGGTAGTTCATTCGAATCGGTAATCAGCATAGCGCCGGGAGCATGTGTAATACAAAGTTCGGGCGCTGCATTCAGTACGGCGGCCTGACTGGTTACCCCGCAGCCCCAGAAAACTGGAATCTCGTCTTCGTAGACGGGCACGCCGTTGCCCCAGTCAGGTGAATTCAAATCCGTTATGCCAATGGCCTCTGGACTGCCAATATGCATAGGTTCGCCATGCGCATGCGGGTAGAGACTGCAGATGTCAAACACTTGTTGTATCCGGTCTTGTTTGACGGGGCGCATGCTCATCACTGTCTGGCCGCCAAAAACACCTGCTGACAGCGTGGGTACATTAGTTTTGAACATGGGTACTGTAAGGTCTAAATCCACGTGGCGCATTGATATACCCGCATCAATCAGCGCACGTTCAAAGGTAAACGAGCAGCCGATGGCGAAAGCAACAAAGTCTTCCTGCCATAGATCACTGACATCTTGTTTTTGAGCGTGGAGTTTTCCGGAACGATAGATGTTGTACAGAGGTAGGTCGGTTCGCAAGTCGATTTGCGCTCCCAGATCGTTAAAACCTGTTTGACCGGCACTTGATACGGATACCAGAGGGCAGGCTTTTGAATTACGCGAGCAAAAATGTTCGAAATCTGACGCGGCGTCTGCTGTGAGAATGACCAGATTACATTGCAAGTAACCTTGAGCTAACCCTGCAGTGTGGCCGCTATAGCGGCCGTTTCGTATGGCATTACGCACCAATTCAGCGGATTGCCCGCTTAATTGCTCGTAGTCGCTGGTGGTGATTCTTGAATTCACAGTCAGCCTCGTCTGGTATGAACAGTAGACTGCAAGATAATAGGTATAAATTCAAGTCGCTATTTATTGTATTCTTTGATAGGAATTTCTGATCATAGGGTTAACTTTCCGTTGAAGGTATGCCGGCTCCGGCGTTTCTGGCTAATGCTCGCAACTTATTGAACCATGTGAATTATTGGCGGAAATTCATGCTATATAACACTGTGATGTCTGCTGCCAATGAGTTTAAAACCGGCGGAGAGTATGGGCTGTCGAATCCTATGTTTAGCTTAGATGCGGAGTACTAGGTGAGTGAGTTAAAGTCGGTTAAAACCCGTGTAGAAGGGTCCGTACTAGAGGTCATTATTGATCGCCCGAAAGCTAACGCGGTGGACTTGAAAACCAGCCGGGAGATGGGAAACATTTTTCGGGATTTTCGAGATAATCCGGATTTAAGAGTCGCCATTTTGAGTGGCGCTGGTGACAAGTTCTTTTGCCCCGGTTGGGACTTGAAAGCAGCTAACGATGGCGATGCGGTGGATGGGGACTATGGCGTCGGCGGTTTTGGTGGCTTGCAGGAGTTGCCACACTTGAATAAACCTGTAATCGCAGCTATCAACGGGATTTGTTGTGGTGGCGGTTTGGAGATTGCATTGTCTTGCGACATCATCTTAGCCGCTGAACATGCAACGTTTGCGCTGCCCGAAATTAACTCGGGTACCGTAGCCGATGCTGCATCGATTAAACTACCCAAACGTATTCCTTATCATGTAGCCATGGAGATGTTACTTACCGGTCGCTGGTTGGAGTCCGACGAGGCAATGCGCTGGGGCTTTGTTAACCATATTCATCCGGCTGACCTATTAATGAAGGAGGCATGGTCAATGGCTGAACGGCTTGCGGCCGGCCCACCTCTTGTATTTGCGGCTATTAAAGAGATAATCCGGGATTCTGAGGACAGTAAGTTTCAAGATGCACTTAACCGGGTTACTCAGCGTCAGTTAAAATCGGTCGATACCCTGTATGGTTCGGAGGACAGTCTTGAGGGTTTCAAGGCATTCTCTGAAAAACGAAATCCTGTCTGGAAGGGGCGGTAGCCGGCATGGTTTGCTGAGCTGCGTTCTTGAAAAACAGAAAGCCTCCTTCTACCAACACTGATTAAACTATCAGTCACTATTTCCAAGGTCTAATGTCATGGATAAAAACGTTAGCAGTCGCACAACCACGAATAAGGCTCTACGTCTTAATTTGGATGAAAAAAAGTACGGCACGATTGCAGAGATTGGTGCAGGGCAGGAAGTTGCCCGACAGTTTTTTCTGGCAGGTGCAGCGGCTGGAACGATTGCAAAAACCATATCCGCCTATGACATGCAGTTCTCTGATGCCATCTATGGTGTTCAGGAGGGTGGACGCTACGTTAGTCAAGCACGCGTCAAGGCTATGCTCGACAAAGAATTCCCGTTGGTAGTGTCCCGTGTTGGTACATCTAAACCTAAATCCTCACGTTTTTTTTCTTATGCGACCACGGTTGCTGCCAAGCGTTTTAACCAAAACAACGAATGCCATGCCTGGTGTGGTATCAGAGTACAAATGTATCCCGGTGCTGAGCCTTCGGACATCATCGTTCATGTTCGTATGTTGGAAAAAACAGCAGAGCAGCAACAGGACACGCTCGGAATTCTTGGGGTTAATCTCATTTATGGCGCGTTCTACTATTTCGAGGAACCCAAAACTCTCATCGATTCTCTGACAGATGGGCTGGCCAGAGGCCAGATTGAGATCGATTCAATAGAGTTTGCCGGCCCGTATTTCGAAGATATCGATAACCGCGCTATTAACCTGCACTTGATCCGTAGCTGGAAAACCCGCGCCATCATGTTCATGCCCGACGGGCAGGTGGCGGTTCCGGCAGAGATGCTCTACAAGAAAAATGTACTGACTACCCGTGGCTCGTTTAAGCCCGTTACAAAGCTCAATGTAGACATGATTCAACAGGGCTTTGAAGCATTCAAGGAACTTGACGGCGTTAGCGATGATAACTCTATTGTCTTAGCTGAAATATCGCTCAACGATCTGTTCGGTAAAGATCTAATGGTGCCTGAAGAAGATTTAATTGTCCGTGTACGTCTATTAAACGAACTGGGATACAGCGTGATGGTGTCGGACTACACACGCTACTTTTCATTGCGCGCCTATTTTAGACAGTACACGGCTATGCAGATTGGTATTGTGATCGGGATGATCAATATCAAAGAGATATTTGATGAGAAAAAATACGTAGGGGTCGAGGGTGGAATTCTGGAAGGCTTTGGCAAGCTGTTTCCTGATAACACTCGCTTGTTTGTCTACCCTGAGCTGGATTCACAAGATCAGGTAAAAGACTTCACCAGTATAGAAATTGACCGGCAGTTTCGTTACCTCTACAAACACTTATTGGAAAACCAATACGTTTTTGGTATCAACTGCAGCGACAAAACATTGTTCAAAATCTACTCGCGAGACGTACTGTCGAAAATCCCCAATGGCAAAGGTGATTGGGAGGATTGTCTACCCGAAGGTACCGCGCAGCGCATTATGCAACAAGGCCTTTTTGGTTATCGCGAGTAAGTTAGGCGTTCACGTCCACCACCACGCGCCCCTTGACACCGCCTTTTAGAATCTGCGCGCCCAAGGCGGGCAGGTCGGTTAATACCGCTGGTTGAATCATGGCTTCAAGCTTATCCATGGGTAGAGCATCAGCAATTTTTTGCCATGCCTTGACGCGATTGTCATACGGTTGCATAACCGAATCAATACCCAGTAAATTCACACCGCGCAGTAAAAAAGGTATGACCGTGGCAGGTAGATTAGCGCCACCTGCGAGGCCGACTGCCGCAACAGAGGCATCGTATTTTAATTGCCCGAGAATTCTCGCTAACATTGCACCTCCCACAGCATCAACACAGCCTGCCCAGGTCTCTGCTTCCAGGGGTCGCTTGACAGTTTCGTTGATATCTTCCCTGGCAAGAATCTGCGCTGCTCCCAGGTTTTTTAGATAGTCTTCGGTGTCGGGGCGCCCCGTAACACCGGTTACTGAGTATCCCAGGTTAGCCATCAGTGCAGTTGCTATTGATCCAACACCTCCTGCCGCACCGGTGACCAGCACCGGACCTGAGTCTGGCGTTAGTCCATGATCCTCTAATGCCATAACAGCCAGCACAGCTGCAACGCCTGCAGTTCCCACAGCCATAGCCTGACGCGTTGTGAGCCCCTCCGGCAGTGGCACCAGCCAATCGCCCTTTACGCGCGCTTTTTGCGAATAGCCACCCCACCAGGCTTCACCGACCCGCCAACCCGTGAGCACCACCTTGTCACCTTCAGAGTATCGGGGGTCTTCACTTGACTCTACGGTTCCTGCGAAATCAATACCCGGCACATGTGGGTAGTTTCTTACCAGGCCACCGCCTGGGCCGATGCATAAACCGTCTTTGTAATTAACCGTGGAATAGTCAACCGCCACAGTCACATTGCCTTCAGGCAGCTGCGATTCTTCCAGTGTCTGCACAGATGCTGAGGTGCTACCGTCTTCGCTTTTTTCTACCAGCAGTGCGTTAAAACTCATGGCGTTATTCATTAAGATCTCGGATGGGTCCTTTCCGCTATGGTAATCCAAATAGCGCTCTTCGGTGTCAACGTTCTAGCGAATTTCGGGCAACTTTCAGATCAATTGCTGTACAGCCCAAGCGATGGCAGAGAGATTTGCCTTGACGAGTTATTTTCCAGTTTTTTTCTGCTGACAGTTCTGACTTTAGTCGTTACCTCAGCGCGCCCAGCTTGTAAACTTGTGGTCTGTATATCGCGCTTCCATGAAACTATTTAACTGCTCCAGTATGCTGGGGATGGCGGTAGATCACCATCTCCGAATCTTCCTAGGTGATTGATCTCAAAGGCTTAGCAAACATTTAGCTGTGCCGTCCCCAGGCAACTGGGGCAGTTTGATAGGCTAATAGCGATTCCGGATATCTTTTGTTCAATTTGCGTTTGCTCGGGTATGTCTAATCCAACTATTGTTAATTTGTCCGGATATCGCTTCGTTCATTTGGCCGATCTCCCTGCAATACAAGCTGACATGAAAGAAGCTCTGGCCGGCATAGGGATAAAAGGCTCTGTTATGTTGGCTTCCGAGGGCGTTAATCTGTCATTGGCAGGTACCGTAGAGCAGGTTGATCAACTGCGCGCCTACCTGGACCGGGATGAGCGATTTTCAGCAATATGGTTGAAGGAGAGCATGTCACTCACAGTGCCATTTCCGAGGTTGAGAATTCGTGTCCGAACGGAGATTATTGCCTTTGATGGTCAGGATTCCGAAAGTCTGCAGGCAAGTCGACCTAGCGCACCATCAATCGCCCCTGAAATCTTGCGCGACTGGTTGGAACAAAAGCGTGAAATCACACTATTGGATGCCAGAAATGATTATGAAATAGTTTCGGGCACCTTCACCGGATCCCGGCAGCTGGGGATTAAACACTTTCGAAATTTTAAAACAGCTGTATTGAACGCTGTTGAAGATGGTTCGCTGGATCCGAAAAAGCCGCTTGTCACTTATTGTACGGGTGGCATTCGCTGTGAAAAGGCTGCTCCCTGGTTACTGGAAAACGGATTTAATGAGGTCTATCAAGTTGAAGGCGGTGTTATCCATTATCTGCAACAGTGTGGTGACGCTTTTTGGCAGGGCGATTGTTTTGTATTTGATAACCGGGTGGAGGTGAACAGTGATCTTGTCCCCACCGGTGCTGGCCTGTGTGATGACTGTCAGTTGGCAGTGCCTGCGGGTACTCAGTGCCGATGTCAGTTAGGTAAGCACTAAGAAATAGGTAAGCACTAAGAAAAACCTGCTTGATGACGGGACCGGAATAGCATTGCGCCACTGTGCTGCATTAGCCTTTGAATATAGAATCCGGTAACAGTAGCAAAGAGGGGGTATCCAGTTTAGCGCTGGATCGGAGCATCTCTGGCAACTCTGCAAGATGGCTCAGGCGATGAGCGAACCATCCAAAGGCTGTTGCAACAGGCAGGAGATCCGGGATTGTCAAATCAACCCCAACAGGTTCTATTGAACTGGATTGCATGTATTTCTTTATTTCAGCATAACCTCCATTTTCATGAACAATCAGCGTAATGTTGGTTTTGGCATCAATCGCTGTGGCAAGCTCTCCCAAGCTGAACTGTATGCCGCCGTCGCCTGCAATAGCCACTATAGGGCATTGAGTTTTGGCCAGCGATCCGCCAATGGCCGCCGGTAAAGCGTATCCCAAGGTGCCAAATCCAGTCGCTGAGTTGAAATAAGACGCCGGTTGTGCGGCAGCGAACGTGCTGTTCCCTGCATAGATGATTTGAGTTGAGTCGCCAATGATGACTACACCAGGCAAGCTATCTCTGATAGTTTCGAGAACGTTCACATAGCAGTGATCACGCTCGCTCAAAGATTGTTTCACGGCGTCTACTGTCTGGGTAACCGCGCGAAGAGCAGACTGACTCCTCTCAGACCTCTGGTGATCTTTATCGTCGCTTGATAGATCGTTTGCCAGGTTTTGGCGGTTGGTGTTTATCGCAGTAATCAGGTGCATCAGCGTGTCTTTTGCATCGCCTGAGATTCCTAGCTCTGGCATGTATGAGCGCATGATTTGCTGAGGATCGATGTCTATGCGCACCAACTCACCCGGGATATTGAAATACCCATCTTCGTTAAAATCATAGTCTGTTGAGCCGAGCTCGGTACCGACTGCTAATACAAGATCAGCCTGTTCGACCAGTTTGCGAACTGCCGGTAGACTGGCTGATGCCGCAACGGCCATGGGATGATCCACGGGCAATACGCCACGAGCATTAACGGTCATTACAACCGGCATTGGTGTGTCATCCACCAGTTTTTGAAGTTCGTCTGATGCGTCTATTGCACCGCCACCGACGAGGATTAACGGGCCCTTGGCGGCGACTATCTTGCTGGCGGCTTCCTGAATAGCAGATGAATTACCTGTGGGTGGGCGCAACCTTGGCGCTACTGGTGTTCTAAGTGGTGGGGTATGGGTGGCGAGGATCACGTTAATCGGCAGTTCAATGTGTACCGGTCTGGGGCGTTCACTGTCAAAAACGGCGAACGCACGAGCCAACACAGATGGCAGTTCATCAGCGCTATGGACTGTGTGGCTGAAGGCGCAGACGCCGCTGATTAAAGCTTGCTGATTGGGTAGTTCGTGTAGCCAGCCTTCACCGGAGCCCATGTGGCCATGCGCGTTGACTGTAGAAATGACCAGCATGGGAATTGAATCTGCGTAGGCCTGTCCCATGGGTGTTGTTATATTGGTCATACCCGGGCCGCTGATAATAAAACAAACTCCAGGCCTGGCACTTGCTCTGGCATAGCCATCGGCCATGAATCCTGCACCCTGTTCGTGCCTCGGTGTGATATGTGTAATCGACGATTCACTCAAACCCCGGTAGAGTTCGAGGGTGTGCACGCCGGGTATGCCGAACACATGTTTAACGCCATACTCAGCTAGCAATTGCGTCAGGTAGGTACCGGTTGTCATCATCGTGCTGGCCTGTAATCGGGGTGAAATAACAGCAAGTGTAAAAGCATGATTCTGGTCAATAGTGATGCAGCCGTAGTTTGAGTCGATATGCACAGTTGCATTGCCAGCCAGATCATCATCCTAGACTAAAAGCTTGGGTATTCAGAGCGCTTAGCTTATGATTTGTCGAATGATTGTCATTGTCTGTGAAAATGTGTGCGTATAGCACACACGAGGTCATTAGTTGCCATGACGCATAAAACTGGATGTTTGATGTGAACCAGAATCGCAGGGCCTCGCCATTTTTAAGTACAGCTTTGCTGTTATTGCTGTGGATGCTGACCAATCAGACTCGAGCAGATCATCAGTCCGAGATTGATGAGAGCGATGTGCCCATTGTATTGTCAGCATCGCGACTCATACAACCCATTTCAAGTTCTCCTGCATCTATCACAATTATTGACGCAGAGATGATTGAGTTAAGCGGCGCAAGAACCATTGTCGACTTGCTGCACCTTGTGCCGGGCATGCAGCTTGGTCGCCTGGTCAATGGCAATCCAGTCGCGACTTATCATGGTTTGTCTGAGCGTTATAACCCTCGACTGCAACTGATAGTTGATGGACGACCAACCTATGTTCCACTTTATGGCGGCATCCCCTGGAGTGAGTTGCCCATTGCACTGACAGACATAGAGCGCATTGAGGTAACCCGCGCACCCAATGCTGCCACATTCGGTCCTAACTCCTTTGCAGCCGTAGTCAGTATTACTACCAGGTCTCCAGAGGCTGGATCAGGTTGGTATGTTAATGCCGAGGCGGGAGGAAACGACTTTCGCTCTGGTACTTTGTCTTACTACGGCGCTGGAAGTCATGCTAACTACCGCGTAACGATACAGAGCGAGCGTGATGAGGGATTTCGAAACATACCTGATAAAGAGCGCAGCACAATCGCCAATATACGCAGTAACTGGCAGCTGAATGCTACCGATAGAATTGGAATTGATATAGGAGGTACAGCAGCTGGTCATATTGAGCTGGACAGTGTTGCAAATGAAAATGATCTCGCAGCATTCGAGGATACAAGAAATGCCTATACCCAATTTGTATGGGAACGCGCACGCTCAGCTGATGACAGCACGCGGGTTCAGTATTACTACAATTTTTTTGGCATCAAAGATGCGGATATTTACACGTTTGATCTTGCAGCTGCTACTGGCAATGAAGACTTTGCCGGGTTAACAGTTGATGCTGATGTCAACAGAAATTCCCGATCCACGCGGCATGAGATTGAAGCACAAAGAACTAAACGATTAAACCAGCGACATAGAGTTGTCTATGGCGCTGCCATTCGCCGCGATACAGTACAAGGGCGCTTTATCTTTAGTGACGATGAAACCCGGCAAATATCGACGCAACGAGTCTTCGCACATTCCGAATTTACGCCGCTTAAAAACTGGTTACTCAATTCCGGCATATTGGTAGAAAATAATAGTCTCTCGGGTGTCACCGCCTCTCCCAGAGTCAGCCTCTCTCATAGTACAACGCCGGGTCAGCAATTCAGACTGGGCTATTCCCGGGGAATCCGAACGCCACTCTTGCTGGAAGAGGAGGGTGATGTGTCGCTTAACTATGTGCTTAGTACAGGTGAACCGGTTGTCGATCGATTTATCATCAATCGTAATGAAATCAAACCGGAGATTATTGATGTAGTTGATCTTGGCTTCTATTTCAGTAACGCAAGTCAAAACTTGACTATTGATACGAAATTGTCATATCACGAAATACGCAATTTGGTTGGCACCCGCACTATCAATAACCCTGAAGGCGATATGTTTGACAATGTCGCGAGGGCGTATGAAAACCGATTTGAGTACCAGTTCAGCAGTTTTGAAGTACAACTAGACTATAGGATAAAACGCCGTTTTCGTTTTCGTACAGGTTACTCCTATGCTTTTGGATTGGATCGTTCATTGAACGAGCGCAATCTGACGCCACGGCATACACTGTCCCTGTTTGCCAGTGCACGGCTAAATCGCTCCATCACCGTTTCTACCGAGTATTACTATACGAGTAAATGGATATGGGATGACGTAAGGGATGAATCCAGATTAAACCGATTAGATTTCAGAATCGCCAAAAATTTTCGCATTGCAGGCTTTGATGCATCGGCCGCCATTCAAGCAGAATTGGATTTGGGTGACACAGTTGACTACCTTGATCGAAACCAGATCGATGATCTTTACTTCGCCAGAGTTGCCGTGCAGCTGCCTTAGTACGAGGACATCATGTCTGCGTATGTATACCTAGCGATTTTACTGGGTTTTTTATTCACGCTGCAGCCCGGCCAGTCAACACTGGCAGCTGATGATCTCAGTGAGACCGAGATCGATATTGCAAAGAGTGCACAAGCTGCCCCGAGCGAACCATCGGCTACAGTAAATCTTTTAGTGTTGCTGGGTGTTGTGGAATCCCTGCATCAGGAGCTGCGTAGTGCGATTGCGGATGAGGTGCTAACCAGCAATGTTGAGTATCTTGAGTTAGTCGATATACATAATCCAACGTTTAGCTGGCCCGATGCCGACCAGGTTATTGCTACGGGCGTGACCGGTTGCAAGGTAGCGGCGCAAGCGCCGATCAATGTGCCGGTGGTGTGCGCGTTTATAACGGCAGAAAAGTATGCGGAAATCTATTTTGCGCAGAACGAACAAACCCGGCAGAACCTGACCGCTATCGTTAGTGATCAGCCGGTATCGAGGCAGGTTGCCATCGCCACAACTATTTATCCTGCGCTGTCCCGATTCGCTGTTTTATTACCCTCTGGCAGATCTCCTCCCGCAGATGAAAACAGCGATATTCTGTTTTCTGAGTATCGACCTGACAGGGCATTGGCCACACAACTGGGCGATGTGACCTATATGGTTGATGCTTTGCTAGCGACCCCAGAAACCGCTATTTTCAATAGATCAACACTGCGCACAGTGTTGTTGACAGCATATGGTTACGGAAAACCGGTTGTTGGATACAGCAGTGCGTATGTAAAAGCAGGAGCCTTGATCACCGCATACTCCTCGCCAGCACAAGTAATTAGACAGATCGCTGAACTAACAGACCTTTTTTCAACCAGCCTATCAGACGCATTGCTGTCCAATAGTATGCTACGCAGAGATTTAGAGTTCCGTGTTCTATCTCCAAAGTATTTTTCAATAGTGGATAACCCCAGTGTTGCTAAATCGTTGGGTTTGATCAAAAAGTTAGATTTCTCTGCAGATATTTCTTACGAAGACAAGGATTTTGAACCGTGAGAAATTTATCCATTACTAATCGCATGCTACTGGTAGCGTTTCTTCCAGCATTAATGGTGGCTGTGCTATTGGGTCTGTACTCCGTTCTGTACAGTTTGCGCAATAGTGAATTTGCCGAACTCGAGAGAGCGGCCACTCTGGCAGAAGGACTGGCCAGCGCCAGTGAGTTTGGTGTGACGACTAACAATACAGAGTTATTGGATGATCTTGCCCAGCCTATCCTGGCAGTGCCGTCTATTCATTCTGTCAGGTTTTACAATGTTGAACGCGAGCTATTGCATCAATCTGATGATAGAGCCTATAGTTCGCCGCAAATAGGCCCCACAGCGGCTAAGTTGCATCTCTGGATATCGGGTGCGCCGCTGCTCAACACTATCAGTGAAGATGTTTTTAGAACCGATCTAACACAGTCTGATGACCCTTTGTTCGGAGAAGGGGGCGACGATACATTCGACTCAGATGCAGAAAGTCGTTTGGGCAGTGTTACATTGAGTGTAGATCTGTCCTTGATCTATCAAAAACAAAGCGATGTCATCCGGCGGGTTTTCTTCTTTGTGACAGGCGTACTCGCCATAGCAGCAATAGCGGCCTATCGGTTGGCGAGATCGGTCATTACACCGATTCGAACCTTGACAACTTCCGTGCGTGCATTGGCCCGAAACGAGTACATCCAGGTACCGGTTGAACCAATTGGTGGAGAACTCGAAGAACTGGCACATGGAGTCAACTATCTATCATCTGAATTGGAAACCTTTCATGCAAAGCAACGTGAAGCAATACGACTGGCGACTGTAGATTTGCAAACAACACTGTCGTTGCTGGAACAGAAGAATACTGAATTGTACGCTGCAAGAGAATCTGCTGAAGCGGCTAGTGCTTTTAAATCGCAGTTTGTGGCAAACATGAGTCACGAGATACGAACACCGTTAAATGCCATCATCGGTACTTTGTCTGTGATGAGTAAATCCGGTCTGGATATTACCCAGGTGGATCAGATAGACATCATTAACAAGTCATCAAGCACGCTGTTGTATCTGATTGAGGATATTCTGGACATATCCAAGATTGAGTCCGGAAATCTGGTGGTCGAGTCAATTAATACAGATCTGGAATCTCTTCTGAACGATGTAGCGGTGACGGCTTCAATGTTGGCGATCGATAGAGGAATTGAACTCTTTGTCTCGCCTATACCTGATACGTCACTGCGTTCTGTGTACACCGACCCGCTAAGACTCAAACAAGTATTGCTAAACCTGTTATCCAATTCGATAAAGTTCACGCATTCGGGGCATGTGACGCTCACCACAAAGCTGATTGATGTCGAACCCGCGTTACGTACAGTTCAGTTTTGCGTTGAAGATACCGGAATAGGTATACCCGAGGACAAACAGGAAGTTCTGTTTTCAGCCTTTACTCAGGTAGATATGTCCACCACACGTCGGTATGGTGGAACAGGCCTTGGCTTGTTTATATGTCAAGGCATTGTTGATCTTTTAGACGGTACCATAGCTCTAAGCAGTCAAGAGAACAGTGGTAGCCGTTTCGATGTCGTGATACCTATGCGCGTTTCCAGCTCGGCTACGGTTCAGAATCCCGTGATGCAGGAATCGGTTTCGGGATTAACATATCATGATAGCTATACACCGCTGAAGAGCAGGATAGAAGTTGTTATACAGTCTGTATTCAGGGGGATACATGATAGTGGACTGCGAAAAAATGAATCAATATCTGTACACAATATACCGAACAAGTTTTTAGCGGCTAGTTGGATTGGAGCACTGGATTCAGCTGCCATTGCTCCAAACGAAATAGAACAAAACCCTGACAGCTCTGCAAATTCACTTATTCAGATTGCGCTGGTTAGCCAGATGACTCCAGTCATCAAAGATCGTTTGCAGGCCGCCGGTTATACAGATTACCTGGTCAAAACGCCCTCGATAATTCAGCTGACACGAGGTTTGCAACAAGCGATAAATAATCAATCATTTGTAACACATCGAGTGGCAAACCTGCCAGATAACAGGCCACAAAAGACCACACGCCAATTAACAGTGTTGGCCGTTGATGATCAACGGATCAATATTGACTTGCTTATGCAGTATTTTGATTTCCTGGATATTCGTGGGATCTATGCATCCTCGGGCGTCGAAGGTCTAGAACATCTAAAAGCGGAATCTGTTGATTTAGTTTTATTGGATTTGCATATGCCAGTGCATGATGGATTCTACGTTGTCGAAAAAATTAGAAACGGAAGCGGCTCTAATGCACAGGTGCCTGTTATCGCGATGACAGCCGACGCTTACAGTTCCACACGCGAGCGGGCCATGGCAGCCGGCTTTGATAGTGTTCTGACTAAACCGGCTACAGTTCAGCAAGTATCCAGTGTTATCGATCAGTGGGCTCGTGCGGATTCGGCAAATGGCTTGCTCAATACAGCGATGATCGATGTAAAAGCGTGTGCAGAAGCAGTTAGAGGTAATGAGCAATGGGTTAAACGAGCGCTTAAGACATACGGCGATGAGGTCCCAGCGCACATTCAGTGCATCGACGAAGCTCTACGGAATCAGAATCGTGATCAGTTGTTTGAGGTAGCTCATGCCGTCAAGGGTGTTTCTCGCTTGTTTCAAATCAGTCCAGTTGCAGATGCCGCTGAAGAGCTGGAAGCATCGAGCGCATCCGCAACATGGGGAGTGCTACGGGCGCAATCCAGTCGATTGAAAGAGGTGCTTAAGATTGCAGCGCTTGAGTGCAAGAGCATTATCGCGTAAACCGAGGGTACCGATCTAGAACTCATACTCTCCAAACAGCCTGCTCAAAAACTCTAACTGCGATCTAAACTAGTTACGATCTAAACGAGTGCTGTGATCGAAATTGGATATCCACGCAGTGGCCGCAGATGCACGCTAGCGGCCTCCACGTTCAGGTAGCAATCCTCGGGGACTGAATCGAAGCGTCAGCAACAGTATGATCCCCATTGTCATTAAGCGCATGTGTTGAGCGGAATCCAGTAGATGTGCGCGCAGGGCGCTGCCTGTATCCATTTGCGATGTAAGAACGTTCATGAGCCAAACACCTAGAGGTTCTGATTCGATCCAGAAAAACCAGATAACAAAACCGCCCAGTACAGCACCCCAGTTATTACCTGAGCCACCGACTATTACCATTACCCAGATGAGAAAGGTGAATCTCAGTGGTTGATAGCTGGCTGGAGTTAGTTGACCGTCTAGAGTGGTGAGCATCGCTCCGGCTATTCCGACGACTACAGATCCGAGTACAAATACCTGCAAGTGTCTGGCCGTTACGTTTTTACCCATGGCATTAGCAGAGGTTTCGTTGTCTCTGATTGCTCTCATCATTCGCCCCCAGGGAGAGCGTAACGCTTTCTCGGAGAGGTACAGGATAAGCAGCAAGACAGCCAGGAATAGTGTTGCGTAGCATAGCTTTACAAATATGCTGGAGAAAGTTACTGCATCAGTATCCAGACGCGCTGACAATGCTATAAACCAGTCTGCTTTCTGTAGGTTTATCTCATAAGGAACCGGGCGCGGAAGTCCGACGACATTCTTGACGCCGCGCGTCATCCAGTCTTCATTCTTGAGCATGGCGACTATGATCTCAGAAATACCCAAGGTCGCAATGGCAAGATAATCTGCACGCAGGCCCAGTGTGATCTTGCCAACCACCCAGGCGGCAGCGCCAGCGAGGATTCCGCCTATCGGCCAGGCAAGCAGAATGGGTAAGCCCAGCCCACCCAGATAACCTGTTGCTGCTGGATTGATCTTCTCGATCGCTGCCGATGCTGGATCGAAGACATTACGCATCAGTACATAACCCAGCACGCTTACCAAGATAACCAGAAAAATGCGAAAAGAACTGGCGTGCATTTTTCGATACGTAATCACGGCAGCAGCTATCGTAGCGATCAGAATGAAAAATCCCAGGATCACACCACCGCCACCGGCAGCCCAGGCTTCCCTGACCGGTGATACCGAGATAATCATGGCAGCCAGCCCACCCATGGCGGCAAATCCCATGATGCCGACGTTAAACAAGCCAGCATAGCCCCACTGGATGTTAACGCCAAGAGCCATGATCGCCGATATCAGACACAAGTTGAGAATTGATAGCGCAACGTTCCAACTCTGAAATTGCCCGACAATAATCAGCAGGGCGGCCATGATTAAAAAATAGCCTATGTTCTTCATTGCGATGTTCATACCCCTGTGCCCTTGAAGATACCGTGCGGCCTGACCAGTAGCACCAACAGGAGAATGACGAAGCTAACTGCAAACTTGTAGTCTGTTGAGAGTAGCTGCAGCAAACCATCGGGTACCCAGTCGCCCGGAACGATGTAGGCGGCAAACCTCTTGTAGGCATAGGTCACCATAATTTCGGAAAACGCTATGACAAAACCACCAGCTATTGCACCCAGAGGATTTCCCAACCCTCCGACGATAGCGGATGCAAAAATGGGCAGTAGCAATTGAAAATAGGTAAACGGTTTGAAGGATTTATCCAGGCCATACAGGGTGCCAGCAATGGTTGCTAAGGCTGCAGCTATAATCCAAGTGATGGCTACCACACGATCTGGATTGATCCCTGACAGCAAGGCTAGATCTTCGTTGTCCGAATAGGCACGCATGGACTTACCTGAGCGTGTGCGATTCAAGAACCAGAACAGTATGCTTACCACAATAAGCATGATGACAAAGGTCAAACCCTGGCTCACCTTGATCGAAATGCCTTCGGACAGGCCAGTCATTTCTTTAAAATCACGCGCCCTAATGATAAACCGCTCACCATCCGCAAATCGTTGATCATCAGGGCCAATAATAAAGCGAACAACACCGTTGGTGATAAACATGACTCCGACTGATGCGATGAGGTAGATGACCGGGTCTGCACGTTTCTGTCGATAGAATTTATAAACGAGCTTGTCGCTGATCAAGACAAATACGGCACAGAATGCGATACCAAACGGTAGTGCAAGCAATGCAGTCGGTAAAGGACCCAGATTGATACCCAGGGATTGAAACCACCAGGTAAACAGTATCGTTACCATCGTGCCAAAGGCCATGGTGTCGCCGTGGGCAAAGTTAGAGAAGCGTAGAATTCCAAATACAAGCGTGACACCTAACGCACCGAGTGCTAACTGGCTTCCGTATGCAATAGCCGGTACAAATACGTAATTGGACATTAAGGCTAATGCGTTAAGAATGTCTTGCATAATCAGCCTCCCAAAAAGCTCTTTCGCACTTCGGGATCATTCATTAATGCTTGCCCGGTATCGGTGTAACGATTTTTGCCTTGCACCAGTACATATCCTTTATCGGCGATGTTAAGTGCCTGGCGTGCATTTTGTTCGACCATGAGTATCGATAAGCCAGTGCGGGCAATGTCGATAATTAAATCAAACAGCTCGTCCATAACGATGGGTGAAACGCCGGCAGTTGGCTCATCGAGCATCAATAGTTTTGGTTTGGTCATTAATGCGCGACCTACCGCGACTTGCTGACGCTGGCCGCCGGAGAGTTCACCGGCGTTTTGCTTGCGCTTCTGCTTTAGAATCGGAAACAGATCATAGACCTGTTCCATGGTTGTATTTATGTCGTCCCTTCTTAAAAATGCCCCCATCTCCAGATTTTGCTCGACCGACATTGAGGGAAATACATTATTGGTCTGGGGCACAAAGGCCATACCCTTGGCCACTCGATCTTGCGGACTCAGCTGAGTAATATCTTCACCGTCCAGAACAACGCGCCCCGTGTGAATTTTCAACATGCCAAAGACAGCCTTCATCGCAGTTGATTTTCCAGCTCCGTTTGGACCGACAATCACAGCAATTTCGCCTTTTTCAACCGCAATCGTACAATCGTGCAGTATATCTACGCTGGAGTAGCCGCCCGTCATACCCTCGCCAGATAGATAACTCATGAGGCAACCTTGTTTTTCAAACCAGTACCCAGATATGCTTCGATAACCTGTTCATTGGCCTTTATCTCTTGCAAAGTGCCTTCAGCCAGCACAGTACCTTCTGCCATGACGATCACGGGGTCGCAGAGTTTGCCGATGAAATCCATGTCGTGTTCGATCACGCAAAACGTGTAATTGCGCTCTTTGTTTAAACGCAGTATTGCATCAGCAATGGTGTTCAGCAACGTTCTGTTTACGCCAGCGCCTACCTCATCCAGAAAAACGACTTTGGCATCGACCATCATGGTGCGGCCAAGCTCCAACAGCTTTTTCTGACCGCCTGACAAATTGCCTGCCAGTTCATCTGCAACGTGTGCTATTTCGAGAAATTCTATTACCTCTTCTGCTTTGGCGCGTATGGCTTCTTCTTCCTGGCGAACTTTCGCTCCTTTAAACCATACATCCCATAGAGTCTCTCCAGCCTGTGATCCGGGAACCATCATCAGATTCTCTCTCACTGACAGGGAGGAGAACTCATGGGCAATCTGGAATGTTCTTAACATGCCCTTGTGAAATAATTCATGAGGCGGCAGGCCCGTTATATCTTCTCCATCGAGATAGACCCGGCCACCGCTGGGTGGATGCACTCCGGCAATGACGTTGAAAAGGGTGGTTTTGCCGGCTCCGTTTGGACCGATCAAGCCCGTAATAGAACCTTTTTTGATATGTAGAGATGCATCGTTTACCGCAGTAAAACCACCGAACATCTTAGTTAGATTGTCTACCTTAATCATATGCTCACAACTGATTCGGCTTAGACGAATTGTAGTAAAAAAAAAGGCGACCCCTAGAGAAGGATCGCCCCGGCTAGCTCAGATTGTATATCGGACTAACGATATCCGACAGTTGACAAAGCCTGGTCCTTGATTTCGATCTCGCGATAGTTGCCAGCACTCTCTCCTGCGCCAATCAACTCAACGTTTGAAGCACCGACGTAGTCAACATCACCGCCGGCTGCGATGATTTCCAGTGCCTTAGCTAGTTCACCCGGGAAAATTTGCTCTCCCGGTGCGTTAGCAACGTCCATTATTTTTTCTTTGTACATTTGCGGATCTGTTGAACCAGCTGATTGCATGGCTAACATGATTAAGGCGGCAGCATCATAGCTTTCTGGCGCAAATGGTGAGGTGGCGTCGTAACCCTCTGCCATCTCTGCCAGTTTACCTGCGCCTGCACTGTCAGTGCCCGGCGCTTGCCCAAATGAACCGTTAAGATCTGCGCCGATCGCAACGGGTAGGGAGTCGCCGACCATACCGTCTGGCAGTACGAAGGTATCAAATGCACCGGTATCCAGAGCGCCTTGAATGATGCCTTTACCACCTTGATCCAGATAGCCTGCTACGACCAACACTTCGCCCCCGGCAGCAGCCAGCGCGCCTACTTCTGCGGCATAGTCGGCTTTGCCATCTTCGTGCGAGGCTGAAATGGTGACACTGCCACCAGCTGCTTCGAACGCAGTCTGGAATGCATCAGATAGGCCTTTGCCATAGTCGTTGTTCGTGTAAGTAACAGCAACCTCTTTTATTCCGCGATCCATGATGATGTCAGTCATAACAACGCCCTGGCGAGCATCTGATGGCGCTGTGCGGAAAAACAAACCGTTGTCTTCAACAGTAGATAGTGCAGGGGAGGTAGCAGAAGGAGACACCATGACCATACCATTTGGCAGGGCAACGTTTGTCAGAGCAGCGGTTGTAACGCCCGAGCAATCGCCGCCAATGATACCGGCAACTTTATCGGCGGTTATCAAGCGTTCGATCGCAGCCGTTGCGGCAGCAGCGTCAACACAAGTTGTATCGGCTCTGACTGCAGTGACGGTTGAACCATCGAGCAACTTGCCAGAAGCTGACACTTCAGCAATGGCTGCCTCAGCCGCGGGAGCCATGTTGGCTACCAGTGATTCGATGGGGCCGGTCAGACCCAGAAACACGCCCAGCTTGATTTCTTCAGCAGAGGCCGCACCAGCCGTGGTTCCAAGGCTAAGAGCTACTGCTGCGCTAACTAACAGTTTGTTCATAGATGTAGATTCTCCAGATAATTCGAGGTAACGGGATTCGGGTCCCAGATTGTATTGCAAGACCGACTCTTAGTGATCTATCGGTGTTTTTTACACGCTGCGACGGCGCAGGACAATATCGACCGTAGCAGCACAACTTCTGCAAGTATGCATTGTCATGAATGTAATGCCAAGCAGGTACAAGTGAAGAGTGGGTCGACAAAGCCACAAATTTGCACTAGTCGGCAGCTGAGACGGCTTTTGAGTCCATCGCTATCTTAGATCCGGGCTATTTGTAATGAATCGTGTCACAATTTGCGGGCGTTAATTTTGCTGCTTGAAAAGCGGCCTCATGATGCTCAGCGACGACAAATGGATCACATGCCTGCAGCGACTTGTGGGTCTTTGCCCTGCTCAAAACTTGTCTGGAATAATGTCAATCCGGTCCTCCCTTCTGAACCCTTGGTGTGCTGATCCGACCTGTGTCTGAATTTCATCACCTGCTGATTGTGCGAACTCATGGCCGGACTGACAGGCAGTTGCAATCAGACCGGGGGAGATACAGTCCCCAATGCGGGTAACGTTTTTTATACCGGCATTGGCCCAATCAGTTTTGCGTTCGTTGAGAGTTTTCCATAGTGCATCGTTGGGTAGTCTTGATGTGACACAGACCAACGTGTCGCATGTTACCGATCGAACCTGATCGGTGTAGATGCAAGACAGCGTCAGCTCGCCAGCTTGCCAATCGTACAGCTTGTGCAAAGCAATAATCCCGACTCCAAGCTTGATTAGCCGAGATTGAATTCTGCTTTGCTCAAGCGTGTTATCTGTCCAGGAGGAAACTGTCGACGATGGTGTTACCAGCACTGTCTTGAAGCCCGCTTTTGCGATCATTTCAGCCACCGCACCACCCATGTAAAACCGATCATCATCGAAGACCACAACAGGACCGTTTTTGACAATGACAGACGTCCCTGAATTTATTAAATCGTCAGGCGTGAGTACGGATCGTTTGGTACAAAAAGGCAGAGGGCGTCTATGTACTCTGCCGACACCATCATTGCGCCAGTTAGAGCCTGTAGCGATAACCACCTGCTCAATGTCAGATTGCATGATGTCATCAGCGCTGAGTAAATTATCAAGGTACATATGAGCGTTCGCTGATTGCTGCAGTTGCCGCAGTCGCCAGTCTCGCACACGCGCCCATGTACTGAGCCCGGGTAGTCTGCTTTCAAGTGTCACACGCCCACCCCAGTATTGTTTGCTGTCCACAAGGGTGACGTTAGCTCCGCGCTGTACAAGGGCCCTGGCAGCCTCTAGTCCTGCTGGTCCGCCTCCGACTATAAGGTAGGATTTCGGTGATTTGAGCTTCGCGATATATTCCGGGTGCCAGCCGCGGCGCCATTCTTCCCCGATGGATGGGTTTTGTGTGCATCGCATGGGTACACAGGTATTATCACCAGAAATGCACAGGTTGCAGCCAATGCATTCGCGAATATCCTCTTCATTACCTTGATCGATTTTGTTTGGTAAAAATGGATCAGCGATGGATGGTCGCGCAGCTCCGATCAGGTCCAGGTGTTTGTTATTGATGAGTCTGACCATGGCGTCTGGCGATGTATATCGACCGACACCCACCACAGGTTTGCTGGTTAGTTTTTTGACAAAAGCGGTGTATGGCTCCTGATAACCTTCTTCCGAAAAACGGGCTGACTGACTGTCATTGGACCAGTCTGACAAGTTTACATCCCACAGGTCGGGTTCCTCCGCAAGTGCCTCAATGATATCGTGCCCTTCGGCTGCGTGTTCTATTCCATCGTCCCCCAGAAGTTCATCAACAGCCAGTCTCACAGCAAGGGCTCGGGTGTCGCCAATGATTTCCCGGGTATCCATAATGACTTCCTTAAACAATCGCAGTCTATTTTCCAGTGATCCGCCATAGTGGTCAGTTCTGTGATTATGGCGAATAGACAGGAAGTGCTGCAGTAAAGTCATATCATGACCGGCGTAGACATAGATGATATCGAAGCCTGCTTCACAGGCGCGTGAGGCTGCGTCCCTATGCCATTGTCTAAACTGATTAATGTCTCTGAGCGACATTTCGCGGGCGTGAACCGGGTCATCCACATCGACGACTGCATGTGAGGGTGACAGAGGCACATGGCGGCTGTACCGGTTACTTGTGTGCAGCCCGTTATGTACCAATTGGATCGCAGCCAGGCTACCGTGCTCATGCACGGCATCTGTCATTAATCGAAGCGCTGGAATGTCTCGATCGTCCCATAAACGCGCTTCATTGTAAGGACTTAAATCAGAGCTTGAATGGATTTCGGTCTCCTGAGTGGACACCACACCCCATCCTCCCTCGGCTTTGATACCGCGCAGTCTGGCTTCGGATTTAGGGTATCTGTATCCCATTCCCGTGCAGTGTGGCACCTGATAAAAGCGATTTCTCGTTGTCAAAGGACCAATTCTTAGTGGCTCAAAGAGAACGTTGTAGCGAGGGTTACGCATAGAATTTCATTATCAACATTTCAACAGCAGAACTTCTAACGCCTATTTAGAACGCGCTATATTGACAAATATTGACACAGTGAAATTTTGCGTTCAATCTTTCATAATTAAGAATCTGTTCAAGGGTTCTTCATTTGTCACTATTCCGAACCAGTTACTGAGTAAGCAACGTATGTCTGACAAGCCTATTGCATTGATAACAGGTGGAGCACAAGGTATCGGCTATGCCTGTGCAGAAGCAATTGCCCATCAGGGAGCGCGTATTGTACTTGCAGATGTTAATGCCGAAGGTGTAGAGGCGGCTGCGAAAAAGCTTAGCGGTCAAACGAGCAGTGAAGTTGTCGGCATCGCCTGTGATGTGGGTAATCCTGCAGACATAGATCAGCTTTTTAACCGCTTAGAAAGTGAAATTGGTATTGCCAGCATGCTCGTCAATAACGCCGGTATTGCTAAACCAGCTGCGTTTCTTGAAACCACTCTGGAGCAGTTTCAAGAGGTTATCAATGTGAATCTTGTGGGAACCTTCTATGCATCGCAACGCGCTGCAAAGAGTATGGTGGAACAGGGTATCAAGGGTAGTATTGTCAATATGTCATCGATCAATGCCCAGGTCGCTATACCCTCGATCCCAGCTTATTGCGCATCAAAGGGTGGGGTTATGCAGCTAACCAAATCAAGCGCTTTAGCGCTTGCACCTCATGGCATCCGGGTAAATGCAGTTGGGCCGGGTTCGATAAATACTGAGATGCTTGCGGGTGTCAATGCCAACCCGGAGGCCATGAAGATGGTCATGTCCAGAACTCCCATGCAACGTATCGGCGAACCCAGCGAGATTGGCGAAGTTGTGGCGTTTCTTGTTAGTGAAAAAGCCAGTTATATTACCGGCGAGACGATATACGTTGATGGTGGACGACTGGGCATGAACTATACTTGTTAGCCGTGTCGTTCGATTAGCGCTCTTGGTCTTCAGACCTTAAACCCATCCAAAAAGTAAATTATGAGTGAAACCAGCATCCAGAGTCGACAATCTGAGCCCTTTGCGCACAACGCCGATGTTGAGTGGGAAGATCTCGGAGATGGCATCAAGCGCAAGATATTGACGTTTGAAGGCAAGGTAATGATGGCAAAAATAGCCTTTGAAGCTGGTGCCATCGGGGTTGCACACAGCCACCCACACATTCAATGTAGTTATGTAGAGTCGGGCGAATTCTGGTTGACCATAGACGGTCGCCGTGAAAAGTTAGTCAGTGGCGACAGCTTTTTGGTTGCTCCTGATCTCATGCATGATGCTGTGGCGATTACTGATGGTGTGCTAATCGACGTCTTCACACCTATGAGAGAGGATTTTCTGCCTTAGCACTATTGTTGGCAGTGTGGTGTAGCTGATGGATACATTAGTTACCTTCAGCGGCAGCTTCGATTTGGCGCGTTGGCCTCGGCAGAAAAAAGATCCGCTGCGGGCCTGGGACGCCGCTGACGAGTACTTGCTGAATTTTCTGGCAGAGCAGAAATTTCTGCTGGCTAATCCTGCCGCCAGGGCATTAATCATCAATGACACTCATGGTGCTCTAGTCTGTGCGCTTCATGCATTTAACCCATTGAGCTGGTCTGATTCCTATATATCGCTCGAGTCAGCTCGACAAAATTATGTGTTAAACGAACTAGGCATGGAATTACGTGCTTTACATTCCACTGAAGCATTGGATTCACAATTCGATCTTGTGCTAGTGCGTGTACCTAAAACAACTGCGCTATTAGAAGATCAATTGGCGAAGCTGGCGTCACATCTGCATTCACGTAGCCTGGTTGTGGCTGCAGGTATGGTCAAGCATCTACAAAAATCAGCGTTTTCAAGCTTTGAAAAATATGTTGGACCTGTAACTACTTCTCTCGCCGTCAAAAAAGCACGTTTGATCTTTGCAGAAGTTGACCAGACGTTAGCAGGTAAAAAATCGCCATTCCCAACACAATATATCGACCAGGGATTGACTTTATCTAATCACGCTAATGTGTTTTCTAGAGAACAATTAGATCAGGGCTCTCGTTTTTTATTGTCGCAGTATTCTGCGTTACCAGCGGCCAGGGATGTTATTGACCTTGCCTGCGGCAACGGGATACTTGGCATTAGATATCAGAGTTTGCATGAGTCAGCATCGGTGCAATTCATCGATGAATCCTATATGGCAATAGCATCAACACGCGAGAACTTTTCAAACGCCTTCCCCGGACTGGAAGATCATGCGCAATACTTCGTTTCTGATGGTTTGTCTGGACACAGTGCCGAATGTGCTGATCTTATATTGTGTAACCCTCCTTTTCATCAACAGCATGTTATTGGTGAGCGAATAGCCAATGAAATGTTCAGAGATAGTAAACGCTGTCTCAGGCGTGGTGGTGAGCTATGGGTAGTTGCAAACCGCCACTTGCCTCATGCCGAATCTCTGAAAAGATTGTTTGGGCAGTGTCGTCTGGTGGGCTCAAACAAAAAATTCAACGTGTTAAGGGCCAAGAAGCGATGATATGGCCGGAAGTCAGAAACCAAAAGTCAAAAGTCAAAAGTCAAAAGTCAAAAGTCAAAAGTCAAAAGTCAAAAGCCAAAAGCCAAAAGCTAAAAGCTAAAAGCTAAAAGCTAAAAGCCAGAAACCAGAAACCAGAAACCAGAAACCAGAAACCAGAAACTAGAATCCCAAATCCCAAATCCCAAATCCCAAATCTAAAAATTAAAAATTAAAAATTAAAAATTAAAAATTAAGTATTAAAAATTAAGTATTAAAAATTAAGTATTAAAAATTAAGTATTAAAAGTTAGTGTGCGGGGTGTTTTGTTTCTGTGTTATCTAACTGCTGTCGCACAGCCTTTAAGAGTGACAAGCGTGTGAAAGGTTTTTGAAGATGATAGTGGTCACCTTTGAGTACCTCTGCACGACTGGAACTTCCGGTCATAAATAGAACAGGGATCTCTCTGTCCAGTTCAACAATGCCCTGGTACGTCTGGTAACCGCTGATGCGGGGCATAATCACATCGAACAGGCAGAGATCTATTTGCCCTTTGTATGTACTAACTATATTGATCGCATGTTGACCGTCATTGGCAACGAGTACGTTATACCCCGAAGCGCTCAGCAATTGATGAGCAAGGTCACGAATTGCGATTTCATCTTCTGCAAGTAGAATCGTTTCCTTACCGTCTATTGGCCTATGTTGTTTCTGCTCGGCCTTATCGGCACTGGCGGTTGTTGATATCGGTAATTCAATACACACCGTAGTGAACTTACCAGGAACACTCTCGATCGTTATATGGCCTTTATGCTTTTTGACAATTCCATAAACGGTGGATAGTCCTAAACCGGTACCATGGCCAACTGGTTTTGTGGTGAAGAATGGCTCAAATGCTCTTTGAATAGTTTCTTTCTCCATGCCAGAGCCAGTGTCAGTGACTAGTAGCTGTGTCTGTTCGGTTCCCGGTTCACTGATGCGTATCATTTCATCTTTCTTTGATATGGCGCGGGATTTAACTGTAATGGTACCGCCCTCAGACATCGCATCTCGAGAATTTACGATGAGATTAACGATAATCTGTTCAAACATCCGTTGGTCAGCTAGAACTGGTTTCGTTCGCATGTCTAAATCATGTATCAGATTAATATCGGGCCCCAGTAGCCTTGACACCATTGGTGTAACCGATGTAATGATTTCATTCATATCCAGGCGGGTAAAATGTGTACCCTTGTCTCGGCTAAACGTAAGCAGTTGATTAACCAGAGAGCCTGCTCTTTCAGCGGCTTCCTCTATTTTACTCAAGGAGGATTCTGTAGCTTTTTCATCATGATGACTCATGCGCGCAACCTCCACATAGCCTTGGATAATCTGTAGATGATTGTTGAAATCATGAGCTATGCCCGAAGAGAGCTGGCCTAGCGATTCGAGCCTTTCATATATTTGGATTCCATGCTGCATTTGCTCTTTACTGACTCGTCGAAACTGTTGGGCCGCAAAGCCCAGAAGTGGAATCACCCAGATGTGCAAGTTGCCAACAATAGGCGCGAGTATTGGCCCCAAATCAGTTGCTGATATGAGCTTGAACAGCATTAAAATATCTGCCAGGGAAAGCAGGGAGAAAGCAATAATGACCAGATGCTTTAAGGCCCGGCTGCTGCTGGCTAAAAGGGCTATTGTCACGAAACTCAAGATGACACCAGCCCCGTGCAGGATCCAAACCCCCGCCGTATTGCTCAAAAGCGAATACTCTTGTGCAGGTATAGCTGCCTCTCTTAGTGTGATTACCGCTGCCAGTGATGCAATGATCGTCACCAGGCCCACTGCCAGAAATCTGAGCGATAGTCGTTTGGCTCCTGTAAGCAGCTGTATGAAGGCTGCTGCCAAAACTACCCAGCTAAGAAGTTCAATGACGTGTTTTAGAGGAGGCCAAAACATGTGAAGCGTAGGCGAGTCGACCGGGCCATTGACGATGATTGCTTCAACGGAGAAAAGCGTAACTTCACAAAAAAAACCAAAGGCAAAACTAATGATTATCAGATTGTCGCCTGTTGATTTGTCGGTTTTTTTGCAAACCCATTCGTATACGCCAAATATGGCCCAGAGAATCGCTGCAATCAGATGAGGGGTATAGTGGTTAGCAGAAGCTCCTCGTCCACCACCGACCTCGGCAAGAGCATCGAGCACAAACTCGTGGATGTTGCTCATTTCAATGATCAGTCAAAGCCAAGCACTGGATCATGCTTTTACGAGTGTCTGGCTCCAGCACAAAACAGCAGGAATTTACTTCAAGGTACATTTCACGACTTGGCCGACTTATACAAAGGTAGATTGTTCCATAACCTATCTCTGGTTTTTAGCGCTTGTTTTGGTTGTTTAAGTGTAGTTTGCACTTTGCACAATAGGATCTGATGCTGAATTGGTGTGTAGGTGGAAACTGGTATGACCTCCCTGTATAGGTGCATTGTAGTCGACTTGGCTTGCCGAAAGCGAGCAGGGCGTTTTTAAACTGCCCCAGTTGGATGGGGATGGCGGAGACAAGTTCGACCGAACTATGGCGCATCATCCAACCCTCGCAGCCCTTTTGATCGGCAGCGACAGCAGCTTCAATCGATCACACAACACATCAATGTAGATATCGATGTGATCGGCCAGTCGCTCGGGTAGTTTGGTTGTGCACCAGGTTCGCCGGTTCAATCGATTCACCTTTGCCCGGATGTTGGCAAACGAGTGATTCACGCTGAACAGATAATCAAAGCGGGTTTTCTTCAGCTCCCCCTGACCCACAACGCAGCCCC
>JBGCEO010000053.1:0-9372 GCA_045106475.1 Granulosicoccus sp. | reverse complement strand
ACGTTTGTCTCTTACCATCCCTTTAGGAAAATCAGCAGCACCTTGTTCAAGCATGTCGACTATCATGTGTTGAAACCTGTCGATCTGGACGGATGAATAACGGCAATCGCTCGAAAGCGATATTTTTAGTTTTTATTGGTTCTACTGCTGATAATAAAAATATGAGTAAAGACAACCCAAGCGGACACGATGCCAATACCATTCACGTACTCTTGGTTGAAGATAGCCAATACGATCGAGAAATTGTTGCTCATTTGATTGAAAATTCAAAGATCAATATCGTACTTCAATTTGCTACAAATCGTAGTGAGGCACTCGCTGCGCTTAAAGATAGCAATGTTGATTGTGTTCTCCTGGACTGTAGGCTTGGGAACGAGGACGGTATCGCTATATTGTGTGAGATCAAAAACTTGGCACCTTTTTGTCCCGTAATCTTGATGACAGACCAAGGCAGTGAAGCGATCGCAGCGCAGTCAATCAAGCTTGGCGCGTCAGATTACCTGACAAAAGAAAAGCTAACTGCGGCGAAACTATGTGCATCCATTGAAAAGGCTATCAGCCTCAAAGCACTAGAATCGAATATAGCTGATCAGCTATTTGAGCAGAGGCGATTTCTTAACGTTCTGGTTCATGATTTACGGGCGCCGCTTAGAAAAATAGATGTTATTGGGGAATTCATTCAAGAAGAAGCCGATAGCGGTAACCTGGCCAATATGAATGAACTAATCATCACCCAAAGACTGATGGCCAAACGAGCAGCTGAGTTGATCAGCTCTTTGGAATCCTATGTATTGTTGGACGGCGATGTAAGTTTTGAGCACGTAAACCTGACAGACATTGCTTATGCCGCTTGCGACAACCTTTCCACTTTCATAGCGAGTCGCACGGCGCACGTCAAAATCGAGCAAATGCCTATTCTTAATGGAGATGAATCTCTACTTACTCAACTCATACAAAATCTCGTACAGAACGGCATAAAGTACAACGAGAACAAACATCCATTCATACATATAAAAACGGAAAGCGAGCGAGAGGGACAAATTACACTTATCGTCAAAGACAATGGTATTGGCATTCCTCAACAACATCTGTCTATTATTTTCAATCCACTTACTCGACTTTGGGGTAAAGACCAATACGATGGTACTGGTCTGGGTCTAGCAATCTGCCAGAAAATTGTTGGGCGCCACGGTGGCACAATGAGCTGTACCTCGACTGAGGGAGCAGGCAGTGAATTTCGGATTAGATTGCCTAAGAGTTGAGATTGGGCAGCTTGCACCTGGCATATCGGATACTCGGCTCAACCAATCCCCATGTAACAGTTACATTGACACGCAAATAATTTGAATTGGTACATATTTCGAATATCTAACGACATCCTTCGCTAAAGACATGTTCGGAACGATGCAACATCAAGTTCAAAATACTAATAGAAGGTTTGCCTGGCTCACACCGCTTCAGGGTAAAAAACCAAGTAAAGGCCGATGGATACTCTCCGAAAACGAAACACATAGATTCATGCTCCAGAAGCAGAACGGATCAGCACATAAGCTATCCACTGCGAGTTTGTTAGAACTTATGTCGACAGCAATAAACGTTGCACCCGCTTCGTCTGAACCAGTTAGCACGAGTGTTTTTCAATCCGATTGCCAGCGATTTCGCCTGATTTCAATCAAGCAAAAAAACGACAGCAAAAGACTATTTGTACAAAACAGAAATGATTTTTACACGCGCCTGGAACTGTATATTGATGAAATACTGGTGCTTGCATTTCAAGAACCCGTTTGGCCTCACTTACAACACAAAACCACCACCCCCATACACGCTGTAGAGCTACCCACAGCATGCCTGAACTGGTTAGAATCGGGCATAAAAAACACTAATGGCATGCTTATAAATTCCGATATTGAATTCACTGTAGACGAAAATCAAGCAGCCTGACCGTCGCAGGCAACTTGATTTTGACTGTGTATTTAGTGCCAGACCTTCATGACACAATACAAATGGACGACTTACTAAGTATCACGAATCAGTTCGGATTCAGGAAATTGTGACGATACAAGCGTACTAGTAGAGTTCATAGCATGTCTGATACTCAGCTCAAGCAACAACGGAGATAATTCCGCTTTGTTGAGGTAGTAGGACAACAAACTTTCTGGCATTATTTCGGCTAACTCACGCTTGCTGAAACCAGACATCAAAATTAATGGCAGACGTTCATTGTGCTCACAGATAGCTTTAGCCATTTGTTCCGCAGTTTCAATACCAATACGATAATCCACCAGGCACAAATCGATATCGTTAATCTTTAATGAGGACAGTGCATCATCAATATTTTCAGCTTCATAACACTCTACAAGTAGAGACTTTATTTTTTTAAGGTGCCTGCTGACAACCCGTCGGTCACTACCGCTATCATCAACTATTAGTACTTTTACTCTGGGTCTACCGTCTATTCCAGCAAGATCTAAATAGTTCTTGCTATTTATTTCCGATGGAGTTCTATGATCTTCATATGCATCAAGTCGCGGAGATAGATGTGTAATAGTGATGGTCACAGCTGTTATTTTCTTATTAGCATCATCTACAGAAGATGAGGCATAGGGTAATAACTTAATTTGCACAGGTATACCGCTTACAGTGAATACCTCCCGGTAAACACTCTGATGAGTACGACTTACGATTTCAATGTCTTCGTACAATTTACCGTATTCCAGTTCATTGGAAATATGATGTAAAGGACGCCCTATATCGCTATGCAGTAAATTAAAGTGCTTGGCGGCAACCGATGTATATTTGCGAATGAGCATCGAAGTATCTAAAAATATGATGCCGACTGATGTAGCAACCAGAATATTATCCAAATCATCGTTAACGGTCATCAATTCTTCTATTTTTTCTTGATGCTCGCAGTTAACGGTATAGAGTTCCTCATTAACGGATTGGAGTTCTTCATTAGTACTTTGCAGTTCTTCATTAGAAGACATTAATTCTTCGTTGGCAGCCTGCAATTCTTCGTTAGTGGTTTCGAGTTCTTCATTTGCTACTTGCAAATGTTCTTGTTTGTGCAGCAGCTCATTTTCCAAGTCTCTGATGCGCTGTTGTGTCTCTTCAGTGTAGTCAAAGGAAGCAGAACGTTCGATTACAGTCTTAGTTTCAGAATCAGAATCCGATAGAACGACTGAAAAGTAAGCATCATCACCATTTTTTTCTGGAAAATGCTCAACTTGCATATCCACTAGAACCGGCAACTCATTTATCGTCGTTCGTATGTTGGAATAAGAAACCGGCTTCGCTTCAGTTTTGGAACGCGATAATGCTGTGTCCAATGCCACTGATAATTCGCTAACAATAATTTCATGAATGTTGGTAGACACTTTACCAACAGGAAATCGGATCAGATATCGATTAGCATCACCATAAATATGCATGGCTTGATGCTCTGAATTCAAAATCAGGCAAGACGGCACAAAATCATTTATTAAGTGATCCTTTACATGTTCAAATCGATTGTTGACATTAGTGTGAGCGCGGTAGGTTCTAAGTAAATTAGAAACCGGGCGCATACCAAGTTTGCTTTTCTCAGAACCCACTCCATGCACACCTGCCATGGGAAGCCTTGTGCTATTTATTTTTTGGTAAATTCTGAATCGTTCGTGTGCAACCTTGTAGTGTGATTTGAGCTCTCCAATGGATTCGGAAGATCCGAAGAAAGCCATGGCATTGTCTTTAAGTGAAAAGTGAAAAGCCGACATTACGAGCTTTTGTACTGCCTGCTGAAAATAAATCAAAACATTACGGCAGGTGATTAGATCGATATTCGAAAAGGGCGGATCATTAATCATATTATGGGTGGCAAACACCACCAATTTTCTGATATCAGGTCTTATCTCGTACTCCGCACCCACCTTTATAAAATAACGCGCCAAGCGATCACTGGTAACATCATGCGCCATCTCTTCTCGAAAACGTGCGGTGGATGCGACCGCAATTGCATCCGCATCAGCGTCGGTTGCAAATATTTTGATGCGCAAGTTCTTGTCCGCTTTTCGCATCGCCTCGTCTAACACAATTGCGAGTGAATAAGCCTCTTCACCGGTCGAGCATCCAGCGACCCAAAATCGAAGTTCTGCATCGTCATCTGCTTGACTGATCAACGGAGCAACGACTTGTTTTTCCAAATAATCCCATGCGGCATCATCACGAAAGAAACTGGTAACGTTGATGAGTAATTCGCGACCTAGGGTTTCCAATTCTTTCTTAGATGTTTGCAAAATATTAAGATAATCGAACTGGCTATGAACCTGATTGATTCCCATTCGTCTCTCGATACGACGAGCCACGGTTGTAGCCTTATATTGACCAAAATCAATGCCACTCTGGGTTTTGAGCAAGCTAAATATTAGCGACAGTACACTCTCTTCATTATTGTCTGTAGCGCGTAGAACCGATTTTACGCCTCTAACCATTGAATTGTTTAGGAACGTAGAAAGATACACAGCCAGCTCTTCAGGTGGAAGAACGAAATCAGCGGTGCCTGTTTGAGCAGCATTGTAAGGCATGCCATCGAACTTGGATGATTGCCTATCTTGAACAAGTATCAAACCACCCGCTTCTTTTATCGACTTAACTCCACGACTACCATCGCTGCCGGTACCTGAAAGAACAATGCCTACAGCTCGATGCTTAGCGTCTTTAGCCAATGACTTAAAAAAATGATCGATGGGTAGGTTAACACCTCCCTTCCGAACTTGATCACTCAAATAAAGACAACCATCCACCAATGTAATATTTTTCTTGGGAGGAATCAGGTAAATCGTATTGGCTAATACCTCAACCCCATGCGCAACATTTTCAACTGCCATACTGGTGTTGCGCGCCAATAGTTCATCCATAAGACTTTCGAAATCCGGAGACAAATGCTGAACCACGATAAATACAGCATCACTATCAGCGCTCATGTGATCAAAGAAATCACGTAGAGCTTCAAGGCCGCCTGCAGAAGCTCCAATACCGACATACAATACAGGCTTCGTTAGATTTTTAAGCGCATTCGAACCGGCTGTATCAGCACCGCTCGACACCGCTGGCACGGTGTCATTGGATGACACCTCAGCGGATATAATCTCGCTTTCTATTTTTTCGACAGTTAAGGATTCGTGCTCAATGTCATCAGAACTATCATTTTTTCCATTGTTCAACTGCGTCTCCTAAGTGCTATCGGGGTTGGTTCTTTCAATGCTTCCGATTTAGAAAAGTCCAAAGTTTTTCGTTTTTTTTTCATAACCAGATTCTTGTAGATAAAATCAATATGGCTTACATATCAAAATACGTTGATGCAATCTTATAAACATGTTTAGCCGATCGCCATGACTTCTTCGGAGTTTAAATTTCTCTTAACTAAAAAAGCCTCGATTTCGGTCGAAGCCAAAGGTTTGGAAATCAAGTATCCCTGCCCGTACTGGCACTTCGCAGCCTTGAGCTGTGCCAAAGTGCTGGAATTTTCAATACCCTCCGCTACAACATCAATCTTCAAGGTCTCTGCCATCGCTAAGACAGACATCACAATAGTTCGACTGGACTCCTTACTTTCCATTGCCATCACAAAGGACTTATCAATTTTGAGATGATCGATGGGTAATCGCGTCAGATAACTCAATGAGGCATAGCCTGTTCCAAAATCATCCAGAGAAAGTTTTACTCCCAGCTTTTTTATTTGTTCAATGACCCAAATACAGCTACTGTTTTTTTCAATGAGGGCTGACTCGGTAATCTCTAGATTTAATTTTTGTGGAGGCAATTCACAGCGCTCTAAAATGCGCTCCAAACGCGGAATAAAATTTGCCAGGCTAAGTTGAGCGGGTGATACATTGACTGAGATGGTGCACTCCTTCGCGATCAAACCAAGTTGCTCCCATTGTTTGAACTGTAGACAAGCAGTTTCCAATACCCACTGGCCAACATCATTAATGAGTCCGCTTTCTTCCAGGACGTTAACTAACAACTGCGTGTTCGGTACATCGATATCAGATGGAGACCAACGCAACAGAGCTTCGAAACTAACAATATCCTGATTGTCTATACGAAATTGAGGCTGATAGACCAAGGTGAATTCCTGTCGTTCAGTTGCTTTGCGCACCCTCGCCTCTAATTCTGATCGCCGTATATCTTCATGTTGAAACTCTCGCGTATAAACCACCCAACGTGAACGACCAGAAGACTTTGCCTTGTATAACGCAGTGTCTGCCTGTTTTATAAACACATCGCTACTCAAAGATTCATCATCACCAATGGCAATACCAATACTGGTCGAGAGATGCAATTGGTTTCCAAAAATATCGAAAGTTTCGTTAAAATCGCGTACGATTCGTTCAGCCTTGTTACAAACCACATCCAGTTTATTATCGCTTGTAAATATGATGGTAAATTCGTCACCACCTAATCTGGCACAAATATCATGAGAGGATATAGCGCTTTGCAAACGCTCAGCAACTTTTCTCAACAGCTCATCACCACAATCGTGACCTAAGGTATCGTTAATCGTTTTAAAGCCATCAAGATCCAGATACAACAAGGCCGTCTTTATTCTTGTTTGCCGTTCATTGAGTAGTGCTTGCAGCTTATCAAGAAAGGAAGAACGATTGGCAAGACCAGTTAAGGCATCATGTGATGCTGCATACCTGAGCTTTTCACTGGCAAGATGCGCCTCGGTTACATCCAGTAATGCTAATAGACAGCCAGTAAAATGCCCCATCTCGTTGATGGTAACTGTTGCGGAAAGTGTAACCCAACAGATCTTGCCAGTGGGTCGTTGCAGGCGTAGGTTTCGTGAGAACATTTGATTCTCGCTTAACGTTTCGCGTAACTGAACCAGCGTATCCACCACATCCTCAGCATGGATGGCATCGACCCACCCCTCCTGCATCGACTCATCCATGCTCAGCCCACTAAGATGACACCACATCTCATTAGCATATTCGCAAGTCCAGTCAACGCCTAATTGAACGATCCCTACGGGGGCTACATTGGTCAGCGCCTTAAATTGTAGATGAACTGAACTATTATCCTGGATACTAAGACTCTGCACCTCGTGACTAAATACAAATGTTGAGTAAACGACATCATCGAGCCGGGTAAAGTAGCCTGATACATACAAATGCAATGTGTTCCCGCACTCAGTACTCGCGACGACTGTTTGCTCATACACCGGCAACACATCCCTAATAGTCTGATCTGTGTCAAAAGTTTTTGCACGTTTAAGTATTGGCATTAGAAAATCTTGCGACACAAAACGATCAAAGTTTGTACCAAGCGCACTAGCGCATCCACGGCCGAACAGTTTCTCAGCTGCCGGATTAAATGCAGTTATGAAACCCTCCACATCAAGGATAACAACAGCATTAATTGACGCACTCATGAGCTGAACATAGTGTCTTGCGCCATCGTCCGAACTTGAAGAGCTGAGCGTGTTAGGCGTCTCTTCAACCCGATCGCTCAATTTCGCTGAAAGCACTTGTACCAAATCAAGTAGCTGTTCCATTAAACTTTCATCCGAAAGTTTGGAGGGAACCAAATCAGGATTTGCTAAAAAAAGTACCGATGTTCTCGACACTCCCGTTTTTATGGGGATCATAAAAAAGTACGAGATAGGTGGATGACAGCTTGGTAGACATAGCGGTAGTCCAATATCGGTCGGAGCACCCTTTATTCCACGTTGCAAACGCATCACCGACAAAATCATCGGATCCGGTAGACGGCTTGTTAAGGTGTCATAGCACGGTTGAATTTCACCCGTTTTTATACGCTCAACAGCAGCATTGAGCTTTACAAACTGTTCAGCATAGGCCCCCACTCCGCTCGGGCTCAGGATAAATGCATAATCAGCCTTGGACAACTCCACTGCCTTGATCAGCAGTGCCTCGAACTGAAGGCGCTCCATTCCAAGATTACCGTGGTGATCACTTCCTTCAGTGCTAGTCAATAAGGCATCAAGCTCCCTTCCCAGCAGAACTGATGAGCCGATTTTTTCTAACTCTTCAACTCTTTGCATGAGGATGACACTTGTGATCAAGCCCGAAATAGCTCGCGTCCTGACTACTAGGTTAGTCAGGCTAACAGCTATTGCAACACACTCTTAACAGATCGATGGTGCTGGACAAGCCGAATACTAAAAACAAGCACTCAAGATTTGTTAGGTACCAAATTGGTTTAGCACTCAAGATTACTTAATTCGCATTTGACGAATCTGCGCTTAAATCTAATGACTAGGCGAATGTATAACGACTAAGCGAATATAAAAGTGGTAAAACGTGCCGGCATTGCACCTTCGGCTTTACAAAAGAAAAGTGAATACGGTCAAAAGCCGTGCTTTCATGTGGCGATGCAAAGCAAAACGACTGCTATGGAACCCATCAATTAGCTTCTCAAGGAATCTAATAACATGTAACACGTCATAATAAAGCAACAATTACAGCCACTTACTCTGCATTGATCCGTTAGGTTTTTTACGGTCCACGTGTACGAAGCAATAGACTCATTGAAAGAAAGACGAAGCTTGCAAAGGCTATTATTGTTTAAATACAAGTACTATGAAACCAAGCAATAGGCTTGCATATTTGCTTCTTGAGCATTAACAGAACAGGTTTCAAGCCCTGATGATCTGTCCCAACTTACAAAATATTTCTCCTTAGTCCACAAATAACTAGTGGGTTAAGAGCCTCTGTCCAAATATGGTTTTCGATGCAGATGACATCACTCGCTTAAATTAATGTGTCAAAATCGCATTTCTTATATTACGGTTAGATAAAGTCGTGGAATAGATTAACGGTAGTCTCTATCCGGGATTTGATCCGGGCAACCCCATTTTAGTGCAGGTTTTTATCTGCTGGTTCGATGACTAACACGTTCAATCCCTCGCTTAAACCAGGTGGCTCAAAGAACCTAGCCATGGATTCAAACATATCTACCGTGTCAGTAGAAGCTCTCTGCGGATTTTCAGCAACTCTTCGTTGCAACTGTGCTTTGCAGGCAGAGTCGCTTAGGCGGATGTATCGCAATTCATGATCTACCTTTGCCCGCTCGGCCAACCCCACCAACCAAGCACGCTGCTTGACAGTGTTTGCAGGAAAATCGAGAACAATTGAATTACCCTGTTTGAGTGCATCAACTACGATCGCTTCTAAGCACGATTTCAATCGGCTAGATAGTTTTACATAGCTAGCTAAATCAGTGATTTGACCTGGGAACAATTGAGCCAGCAAATCATCCTCGCAGAGCAACAAAGAGTTCGACTCTCGTGCAATTTTCTTTGCAAGTGTCGACTTACCCGCGGCCATCTTTCCACAAAATAAATACAACATAGGTAGATGCTGG
>JBGCEO010000052.1:0-60525 GCA_045106475.1 Granulosicoccus sp. | reverse complement strand
CCGAACAGCACGCATACGGTTCATATCAGCGAGCGAGGCTGTGTGGTGGGTCAGGGGGAGCTGAAGAAAACCCGCTTTGATTACCTGTTCAGTGTGAATCACTCGTTTGCCAACATCCGGGCAAAGGTGAATCGATTGAATCGGCGCACCTGGTGCACGACCAAGCTGCCCGAACGATTGGCCGATCACATCGATATCTACATCGATGTGTTGTGTGATTGATTGAAGCTACTGTCACTGCCGATGAAACAGACTGCAACGGTTGGATGATGCGCGGAAGTTCGGTCGATCTTGCACCCGCTATCACCATCCAACTGGGGCAGTTTAAACCTCTTTTGGTTCGAATCTGAGTGTTTGGCTTCGTAGGAGAAAGTTGGTGTGCAGTTGTTTTTGCTTTAGTGGCGCGCCCGGAAGGATTCGAACCTCCGACCACCTGGTTCGAAGCCAGGTACTCTATCCAACTGAGCTACGGGCGCGCAGTCTCGTTCATTCATTCGAGAGTCGATAGTATATACGTTGTTGGAAAGAACTGTGTCCCGATCAGGCGCTTCTGTTAATTATTTGTATATTTCGGGACAGGCAGGGAATTAATTGGCTCTGCTAAACTCCAATCAGTCGGTTACCACCACATAATCTCGTTGTTTTCAAAATATTGCGCTTGCACCAGCAGCATATGAGATTAGCACCCTTCAACCATAAGCATCTTCAACAAGAGACGTTCAGAACTATGACTTTTATCAGCAATCTATCGAAAACCGTGGCGGCGGCAGCCATACTCACATCGGTTGGCTTTCTCGGTTCTGCCCAGGCGGCCGATTTGTCGGCAGTGCCTAGCGGCGCTTACAGTGTCGATCCCACTCACGCCTATATCAATTTCCAATACAACCATCTAGGCCTGTCGAACCCAACCTTGAGTTTTGATGATTTCAGCGTAGACCTGAATCTGGACAATGCAGACCCTACCCAGTCAACCGTCAGTGTCACGATCGATGCTGCCAGTATCATTACCGGTTCGTCTATCTGGAAAGATCACATCACAGGCGGTGACTTCTTTGATACAGCCAACCATCCGGAAATAACATTTCAATCCACCAGCGTAGAAGCTGCAGGCGATGGCGCATACAAGGTCATGGGTGATCTGACCATCAAAGGTGAGGTAAAACCGGTCGCACTCAGTGTGACTATTAATGCCGCAATGAACCACCCTATGAGTGGCAAGCCTGTGATCGGATTGGATGCATCTTCAAATCTGCTACGCTCTGAGTTCGGAATGGGTAAATTCACGCCCCATGTCAGTGATGAGATTGCTTTAAACATCTCAGCAGAGCTTGTAAAGGCTCAGTAACCATCAGAATTTAAAGAGACCACTATGGGCCGATCAGCTGTGCAACGTTATGGCGATGTTGCTGTACTACTCCACTGGCTGATCGCCCTTCTTATTCTTTGCCTACTGGGTGTGGGCAAGTACATGGTGGGGTTGGAAGAAAACGATCCTCTGCGGTTTGTTCTGACCCAATCGCACAAGAGTTTTGGAATTCTGGTCCTCTTGTTGGCCGTTTTTCGTTTGTTCTGGCGTTTTACGCACCGGCCTCCGCCGGAGCCGGCTTCACTGCCAGGCTGGCAACGACTTGCAGCAAGTGTTGCGCACCTTGCACTCTATTCACTAATGTTTGTCCTGCCGATCACCGGTTGGATAATGGTGTCAGCTTCTCCCTTAAATCTGGATACGGTTCTTTTTAACGTTATCCCATGGCCGCACTTACCGCCTTTTGCTGAGATGGCGAATAAGGCCGAAATCGCATCAGCCTTTCACCACTATCATGAGTGGGCAGGCATGGCACTCATCCTGTTCTTGTTTGCGCACATCGGCGCAGCTCTCAAGCATCACTTTATTGATAAAGACACCATTCTGTTGCGAATGTCTCCCGATTGGTCCTCACGCGCTTTCAAACGCAAGACCGGCATCCTTGCCTCATTGATCGTAGCGTCTGTGTTAGCGCTTTACGCCCTGGCCAACTCCTCCAACACGGCAGCGCTGCTGGCAGCAGGAGATAGTGAGGTTAGTTTCTTTGCTGATTTTGGCGGAGAGCCCACGCCGGGGCTGTTTACTGATACATCCGTGGAGGCAAGTATCAATGAAGCAAATCCTGAGAGCAGCTCGATCGTTGCCCGGGTTCAAACCGCCTCTCTGGACAGTGAAGACGAGCAGATCAAAGGCACATTGCCCGACCCGGAATGGTTTGATGTCGCTAACCACCCCGAAGCCCTGTTCGAATCGTCCACCATTGAGGCTGCAAGTGACGGTAGCTTGCTGGTCACTGGTTCATTAACCATAAAAACAACGACCACAGAAGTATCCTTCCCCATGACAATCGCTGATGAGGAAGGCAAACGCGTAGCCCGCGGCGAGTTTCTTATTGATCGCAGCGAATACAATATTGGCATGGAATCGCAAGGCAATGAGGACATCGTCGGTTTCGACGTCACGGTCAAATTCAGGTTCGACATAGCCCAACCTGACGGTTAGTGCGCTAGCAAGGTAGAATCGAGTCTTCCGTTACATCCAGAGAGGCTCAAGCTTTGTCGATCAAGAAAATTCTTGTTGCGAATCGCTCGGAAATCGCCATCAGAGTATTTCGCGCAGCCAACGAACTTGGCATAAAAACAGTCGCGATCTGGGCCCAAGAAGACAAGTTGGCTCTGCACAGGTTTAAAGCCGATGAAGCCTACCAGGTGGGCGCTGGCCCGCATCTGGAAACAGAGATGGGGCCTATCGAATCCTATCTGTCGATTGATGAAGTGTTACGGGTGGCGAAACTCTCCGGGGCTGATGCCATTCACCCGGGTTACGGGCTGCTCTCGGAAAGCCCGGAATTTGTTGATGCCTGCGATGCCGCCGGGATTACCTTCATCGGGCCCCGCGCTGACACAATGCGCCGTCTGGGCAATAAGGTGGCCGCCAGAAATCTGGCCATAGAAGCCGGTGTGCCGGTGGTTCCTGCGACCAAACCCTTGCCGGAAGATCTACCTACCATCAAAGCGATGGCCGCCGAAATCGGGTATCCCATCATGCTTAAGGCATCCTGGGGTGGAGGCGGACGTGGCATGCGAACCATCCGCAGCGAAGAAGATTTGGAGAAAGAAGCCAATGAAGCCCGCCGCGAAGCTCGGGCCGCCTTTGGCAAAGACGAAATCTATCTGGAAAAGCTGGTTGAGCGCGCGCGTCATGTAGAAGCGCAAATTCTAGGTGACACCCACGGCAATGCGGTACATCTGTTTGAAAGGGACTGCACGGTTCAACGGCGTAACCAGAAAGTGGTGGAGCGGGCACCAGCCCCCTACCTGAGTGACGAGCAACGACAGGAGCTCAGTCAATATGCTCTAAAAATTGCCAATTCCACCTCCTACGTGGGTGCCGGCACCGTCGAGTTTCTGATGGACATGGATACCGCTGCCTTTTATTTCATTGAGGTAAACCCGCGTGTTCAGGTCGAACACACGGTTACTGAGGAAGTCACAGGCATTGATGTTATCAAGGCTCAAATTCATCTCGTGGAGGGCGCTGTTATCGGTACACCTGAATCAGGCGTACCACCACAAAGTGAAATAAAGCTCAATGGTCATGCGATGCAGTGTCGTATTACCACTGAGGATCCTGAACAGAATTTTGTCCCCGACTATGGGCGCATCACGGCTTACCGTGGGGCATCTGGCTTCGGCATCAGACTCGATGGGGGCACAGCCTACTCTGGCGCGGTCATAAACAGATTCTATGACCCCTTACTTGAAAAAGTCACAGCCTGGGCACCCTCCTCCGATGAAGTTATCAAAAGAATGGATCGTGCCCTTCGAGAATTTCGCATTCGCGGGGTTGCGACCAACCTGACCTTTCTTGAAAACGTCATTGGTCACCCCAGTTTTCTCGACAACAGCTATACCACGCAGTTTATTGATACCACGCCGGCATTGTTTGAGCAGGTCAAGCGACAGGATCGGGCAACAAAACTACTGCAATACATCGCTGATGTATCGGTTAACGGCCACCCCGAGGTTCGTGATCGCCCCAAACCCAGAGTCGATGCACTATCCCCGCATGTACCCTGGTTTGAGCAGGCTATGCAGCCTGGCACGCGTGAGCGCCTTGAGCAAGAAGGCCCCGTAAAATTCGCGCAGTGGTTGCGTGATAAACCGGAGGTGATGATCACCGATACCACCATGCGTGACTCTCACCAATCCTTGCTGGCAACACGCATGCGCACCAGCGATATCGTCGGTATCGCTGATGCTTACGCCAACGGCTTGCCTGAACTCTTGTCACTTGAGTGCTGGGGCGGCGCAACCTTTGATGTGAGTATGCGCTTTCTCACAGAAGACCCCTGGGAGCGTCTGGAGCTGATTCGAGAGCGTGCCCCAAATATCTTGCTGCAAGCACTGATACGTGGCGCAAACGGAGTTGGCTACACAAACTATCCCGACAACGTGGTTGAGCACTTCATAAAACGCGCAGCTGCCACAGGTGTAGACCTCTTCCGGGTGTTTGATTGTTTTAACTGGATTGACAACATGCGCGTCAGCATGGATGCGATTCTGGCGGAAGACAAACTGTGTGAAGCCAGTATCTGCTACACCGGTGACATGCTTGATGCAAGCAGGCCCAAGTATCAACTCAAATACTATATGGATCTTGCACATCAGCTTGAAAAGGCAGGCGCTCATATCTTGTGCATCAAAGATATGGCGGGACTAATGAAACCAGCTTCAGCCTCGGTACTGTTCAAAACCTTAAGAGAAGAGCTGTCTATCCCCGTGCACTTTCATACGCATGATACTTCGGGAATTTCAGCAGCAAGTGTGTTGGCAGCAGTTGATGCCGGTGTCGATGCAGTCGATGCAGCAATGGATGCTCTCTCCGGCAATACATCACAGCCCTGTCTTGGTTCAATCGTCGAAGCACTAAGAGGATCAGAACGCGATACTGGACTGGATCGCAATGCCATCGAACAGATATCGTTTTACTGGGAAGCGGTTCGTAACCAGTACACCGCATTTGAGAGCGATTTAAAAGGCCCTGCTTCAGAGGTGTATCTACACGAGATGCCCGGCGGACAATTTACTAACTTGAAAGAGCAAGCACGCTCCATGGGCTTGGATTCACGCTGGCATGAAGTCGCTCGCGCCTATAGCGATGTGAATCAGATGTTTGGTGATGTGGTTAAGGTGACTCCATCGTCAAAAGTTGTCGGTGATATGGCGTTGATGATGATCAGTCAGGATCTCACCATTGAGGATGTAGAAGATCCTGACAAGGACATTGCGTTTCCGGATTCTGTCGTATCAATGATGCGTTGCGAATTAAGTCAAATGCCTGATGGATTCCCCGAAGCGATACAGGCCAAAATCCTGAAAGGCGAAGCTCCTCTGAATGAACGTGCAGGAGCCATGATGCCTGCAGCTGATCTCGCAGCGATTCGTTCAAGTATTGAAGAGACGGTACAACGCCCAATCAGTGACAACGAACTGGCATCCTTCAACATGTATCCGAAGGTGTTTACCGACTTCGCAGCTGCGCAGGATCTCTACGGCCCCACCAGCGTCTTACCAACACTCGTCTACTTCTATGGCGTCAACGTGGGTGATGAGATTTTTGTAGAAATCGAAAAAGGAAAAACACTCGTCATACGTTGCGTAGCATTTGGAGAGGTCAACGATCAGGGTATGATCCGGGTTTTCTTCGAACTCAACGGGCAACCTCGCTCGATCGCTGTACCAGATCGCCTGCACGGCGCAGCTGATGCTATGGCAAGACCCAAGGCTGACCCTGCCAATGCAGAGCATGTTGGCGCACCTATGCCAGGCGTCGTTTCAACGGTCAATGTCAAAACAGGACAAACCGTGGAAACCGGCGATGTGCTGCTCTCCATTGAGGCTATGAAGATGGAAACAGCCATTTATAGCGAAACTAATGGTGTGATCGAAGAAATGCTGGTCAAGGCAGGCGATCAGATTGATGCCAAAGATTTGATGGTACGCATCACATCAGCTGAAGCCTGATTGTTTACCGCTCGCTTGGCACCCCGCCGGTGTAAGCGTTGTCATTTGGAAGTCTCGGTGGCGTCACGCTAAGTGGCGCTATCGACGCCGAATTCCTCACGCAAAGCATCACCATGCTGATTTAAATACGGGACCTGCGGAATAGCAGCGTCGCCACCGCCAACTTGCGCATTGCTTTCACTTTCTGCCAGGGCAGATGCTGAACTTCGATGCTGGACGGGATTGGCTGGCATAGACACATCCTCTCCCAGGGAATTACAGATCGTTCTTCGATTTAAAGCAGCATGCTCCAGCAAATCCGTTAAGCAGTTCAGACCACCAAATGCGATGGACGCTGTGTGTAAAGACTCTCGCAATGCCTGAGTAGAGCGCATGCGCGTAATGTTTTCGATAGCCTGATCCAATTCGGGACGATTAGCGACTCGTAAATCATTGCTGGAGAACCGGGGATTTTCATAGAGTGCTGGACAATCAAGTGCATCCACGCAAAGACGTTTCCATTCACGTTCATTCTGAATAGAAATCAGGGTCAAAGTACCGCTTGCATCGGCAAACGCACCATAAGGCGCAATGCTGGGATGCTTCAAGCCTGATCTCGTTGGCGCAGACGCACCATTCTCCGTATGAAGAAAAGGCACCGTCATCCATTCGGCAGTTACGCCGAACAAAGACACATCCACATGCCCGCCCTTACCGGTTATCGCCCGACGCAGCAATGCTTCCAGTATTCCCGTGTAGGCTGTTACGCCAGCTCCGATATCACATAAGGAAACACCGACACGCCCATATTCACCCGGCCCACCTGAAATACTAATCAGCCCCGTTTCAGCTTGTACCAATAAATCATAAGCCTTCATGCCAGCCATAGCTTGAGCATTACCGTAACCTGATATAGAACAGGTAACCAAGCGCGGGTGTTGCTGCCTGAGTAAGTCACTATCAAAGCCTGATCTTGCCAGAGCACCGGGAGCCAGGTTCTGCACCAATACGTCTGCCTTCGCTATCAGCTTTTGCAGCAATAGGGCATCGCCCTCATTTTTAAAATCCAGAACGATGGATTCCTTGCCATGGTTGATCCACGCAAAATAGCTGCTATCGCCTTTGGCAGCAGTATCGTAGCCGCGACCAAAATCCCCTGCTGAACGTTCCACCTTGATGACTCTTGCACCTGCATCAGAAAGTCTTGCGGTACACAATGGAGCGGCAACAGCCTGCTCGATGCTTACAACCATCAAACCTTCAAGTGCTTTAACCTCATTCATGTATCAGCAGCATGAGCCTGCAATGTATATTCCTTACCTGCGCGCTGTAACCAAAGCCATAGATAGTCAGCATAGCTACGCCGCACAATGAGCTCATACCGATCCGGCTGGATCACTCGAAGGGTCAATTGTGTCTTAGCAAAGGTCGTGTTAACGACCTTATCCGTACTAAAGTTCTTTTCAGATACATCATAGGGCGTGCTTTTTTTGAGTACATTGATAGCGTCCTTACCCTCCAATTCCAGGATGCTATAAGCGCCGGATACATTCACGATCGCTATAGACCCGCCCACCAATTCGCGTATGTCATGTTCTACTGCATATGCCTTATCCAAAGGGCACGACAGCAACCATTCATCGGGCGATATCCAGCGCACGCAATAATCACCTTCACTGTGACAGCTCAGCGTTGCAGGCAAGTTGATCGAAAAACGTTTCTGCAGCGCATCATTAAGCTCATCTTTACTGGCAACGGCACGCAGTGTTAACAAACCAACAACAGGCCGCTCCAGCAAACTCACCGAAGTAGATGCCAGGGTGCCGGGAGAACTCGTCGATGAATCACTGGCTACACCTTGCAGTCCTGCATGCGCCAGCGGTGTTTGCACGACGTTACCGGCAGTGGTGGCATCGACATCAACGAATTGATCCATCTGCACGATAGATACGGGTTTGATACTCATTGCGTTTGCCTCTTGCCTTCCGGGTCAAGAAATACCGGGGAACAAATCTCAGCTTCGATAACGTCACCGCTACTCAGGGGAAAGTAGACCAATTCTCCCATACGTTGTAGGCCATCCGTTATAACGGCCATGGCGATACGACGTTCGAGATAGGCGCTGTAGTAACTGGATGTCACGTGTCCTACCATGGTCATTGGAATGTTTTGCAGCGGATCACGTACAGCCTGCGCACCCTCGGGCAAATCAACCTTAGGATCAGTGGTTTTTAGCCCGACCAACTGCTTACGATCCTGGCGAAGGCAATCGGGCCTGTTCATGCCGCGCTTACCAATAAAGCTAAACGGTTTGCTGTTCGACACCGCCCAACCATGATCCAGATCATAGGGTGTCATCGAACCGTCTGTATCCTGACCAACAATGATAAAACCCTTTTCGGCACGCAGCACGTGCATCGTTTCAGTGCCGTACGGTGTCAAGTTAAATTCTTCACCGGCCTCGAAGAGCGCTTCCCAAACTCTCAAACCATAATGCGCTGGAACGTTAATCTCATAAGATAAGTCGCCAGTGAATGAGATACGGAATATTCGCGCCGGTACGCCGGCGACCGAAGCCTGCTTCCAGTCCATAAAACCAAACGCATCTGCTGACAAGTCGATATCCGTGAGCTTTGCCAGAAGAGTACGGCTATCCGGACCCGCGATGGACATCGTAGCCCAGTGATCAGTCACACTAGTGAAGTAGACATCCATCTCAGGCCACTCCGTTTGATGATAGATCTCCAACCAGGACAACACGTGAGCAGCGCCACCGGTAGTCGTGGTCATATGAAAATGATTGTCGCCCAGACAAGCACTAACACCATCATCCATAACCATTCCATCTTCGCCACACATCAGACCGTAGCGACACCGACCTACTGCAAGCTTGGCCCAGGCATTGGTATAGACGCGCCCTAAAAATTCTCGAGCATCCCTACCCTGAATATCTATCTTGCCCAAGGTGGACGCATCTAGAATTCCCACACCGTTGCGTGTTGCAAGCTGCTCGCGTTCAATAGCCTCTGCCATGCTTTCATTGCCTTGAGGGTAGTACCAGGGCCGCTTCCATTGCCCCACGTTCTCAAACTCCGCACCACTTTTCAGATGCCATTCGTGCATCGGCGTAAAACGTTGCGGATCAAACAGAAGATCAGTGTGTGCTCCCGCTACCACACCAAAACTCACGGGTGTGTAGTTTGGACGGAACACGGTTGTACCGGTCTCTTCAATGCTTTTGCCCAACGACTTGGCAACAATAGCCATACCGTTAATATTGCCCGTCTTGCCCTGATCGGTACCAAAACCCAATGCTGTATAACGCTTGACATGCTCGATGGATTCAAATCCTTCACGCGTTGTCATTTCGATCCCGGCGGCAGTCACATCGTTCTGCAGATCGACAAACTGTTTAGGTGCCCGACTTGGTGGTTTGAGGTGAGGTACTGAAAATAGCGGCATCGCCTCGCAATACACTTCATTGCCCAGTGTTGTAGCTGGCGGCTCGTCTATATCATCTGATGCCTGCTGGTACCCAGCTGCGCTAGCAGCATCCAAACCCGCCGTCATACCGCTGGTCAAACAATCTGCTACGGTTCGACTCCCCTGGATACCCCCGGCCGACCAGCGCTGCTCGGTGGTGCTGCCGGGTACAAAACCCAGGATATCTTCAGACCAGACTGGACGGCTGCCAGTGTGACAGGACAAGTGAACTGCGGGGCTCCAGCCACCGCTGCTAGCTATGGTGTCGCACTCAAGTAGCTCGGTTTCACCAACCAGAAACGTACCGGACTCGTTAATGGGCGCTACTACAGCACCCGTGACTCGCCTACTGCCTTTCGCTTCGATAACCACCGATCCAACGAGCACTTTTATCCCTAATTCAATTGCCTTTTCAGTGACTGCTCCATCTGGTTTTTTACGTGTGTCCACAATGCAGCTAACTTCTCTACCCGCCTCCAACCAATCCATTGCACAACGATAACCACCATCATTACTGGTCATCACGATTAGTTTCTGACCGGGAATTACAGCGTAACGCCGGATGTAATGGGAAATACTGGAGGCCACCATGCAACCCGGCAAATCATTATTTGCAAATACCAGTGGCCTTTCATGTGCACCTGTGGCCAGAACCACACTGGCAGCGCGCACTTTATGCAGGCGCTGTCTGGTTTGCCCCGCGCCGGCTTTATCGCCCAAATGATCTGAGCGGCGTTCGCTAATGGTTAGAAAATTGTGATCATGATAACCATTAGCAGTGGCCCGGGAGAGCTGGGTAACTGACGGGTATGTTTTTAACTCAGCCACAATTTCCTGCACCCAACTCATGGCCGGCTTGCCATCGATTATCTCAGTGCTGAACAACAGTGAGCCACCGGACTCTGCCTGCTCGTCACAGATCAGCACCCGAGCACCACTGCGTGCAGCACTTAATGCAGCTGCCAAGCCTGCAGGGCCTGCCCCTACTACACAAACATCGACGTGGTGATGCATATGATCGTAGCGATCAGGATCGGGTACGGTGGGGCTACGTCCTAAACCTGCCGCTTTACGAATGAACTTCTCATAGGTTTCCCACCGGGATTTCGGCCACATAAAGGTCTTGTAGTAAAAACCCGGAGACATGAGGCTGCCTCCCAGCTTACCGAACAGTCCCATGATGTCGTTGTTGGCGTTAGGCCAACCATTAACCGGTTTGCAAACCAGTCCCTCATACAGGCTTTGTTCCGTTGCCTTGATATTGGGGATTTGAGTGGCTTCCGTTGAGCCAATCTGCAAGATGGCATTGGGCTCTTCGACACCTGCGGTCATAATCCCACGAGGTCGGCCGTATTTAAAACTACGACCCACTATATCCACGCCGTTGGCCAACAAGGCAGAAGCAACGGTGTCGCCTTGATAGCCCATCATCGTGCGGCCATCAAAATTGAATATCAATGCTCGCTTACGATCAATCCGGCCACCGGTGGGCAGGCGATTATCCTGCTGTGCGCGTAGCTGATGCTCATTTATCATGACGATGATCTCGGTGTATCGTCACCTTTTTTGTTCAGCACAGAACCGCTTGGCCCCACCTCCGGGTTTTCGCTCAGCTCAAGTACATCCTCACTTTTATAGGTTGCGTAAATTTCATAGGTTTGCGTATTGCGAGCAACATGGAAGTACTTGCGACAGCCAGCAGCATGCACCCAAAGTTCGCGATGCTCACCACGTGGGTTTTTACGAAAATAAAGAAAATCTGCCCACTCCTGATCAGTAAGTGATTCCGGGTCCAACGGACGAGGCAGGTGCGCCTGACCGACGGCATGAAATTCTTCTTCTTCACGGTGTTCGCAACAATAGGGGCAGTAGATCAGGAACATGTCAAAATTGTTCTCAACGAGAGATTGTTTAAGGATGAAATTCGTTAGCGATTCAGTTAAGCGCCATTGCTGATGTAGCTAGTGTGCAACTCCAGCGGCACCATGTTCATCTATCAGCGAACCCTCAGCAAAGCGCCAATAGTTAAAGGCTTTAGCCAAGTCGTTGGGTTCACCCTTAGCGAGCAGGTCAGCAAACACATGGCCCGAGCCGGGAGTGGCCTTGAACCCTCCTGTACCCCAACCACAATTAAAAAACAGATTTTCAACCGGTGTCTTTGAAATGATCGGGCACGCATCCGGCGTGGTATCCACGATCCCTCCCCACTGCCTGTTCATGTGCACCCGCGACACGATCGGAAATAATTCTATGATCGCCTGCATCGTGTGTTCTATAACCGGGTAGGATCCGCGTTGACCATACCCGACATAACCGTCAATACCTGCACCAATAACCAGATCGCCCTTGTCAGATTGAGACATATAGCCATGCACTGCATTGGACATAACAACCGTATCGAGAATAGGTTTGATTGGTTCTGATACATAAGCCTGCAAGGGATGTGACTCGACAGGCAATTCGAAGCCGGCGTAGCCTGCAAGCACGCCAGAATTGCCAGCTGCAACGCAACCAATACGATCAGCTTTGATAACGCCATATTGTTCTGTGTCAACACCTGTCGCTGCACCATCCTCAACGATGATATCTGTCACCTCCGTCTGCTGAATGATATCGACACCAAAGCTATCGGCTCCACGGGCATATCCCCAGGCCACCGCATCGTGCCTCGCTACGCCTGCGCGCGGCTGCCATGACGCACCCAGAATCGGATAACGGGTTGAGCCGGAGCAATCCATGATGGGTACTATTTCTGCGCACTGCTGGGCGTCCAGAACTTCACCATCGATGCCATTGAGCCGATTGGCGTTGACCCGGCGCTGAATGTCACGCATATCCTGAAGATTATGCCCAAGGTTCATAACACCGCGTTGCGAGAACATAACGTTGTAATTGAGCTCTTGCGAGAGACCCTCCCACAGCTTCATCGCATGCTCATACAGATGTGCTGCCTCATCCCACAGATAGTTAGAGCGCACAATCGTGGTGTTACGGCCCGTATTACCGCCGCCAATCCAGCCTTTCTCGATGACTGCAACGTTAACCTTGTCGTGTATCTTCGCCAGATAGAACGCCGTTGCCAGGCCATGTCCGCCGCCACCAACAATCACGAAATCGTAGTGTTTGCGCGGCTTAGGATTTCGCCACATCCGCTGCCAGTGCTCTTGGTGCCTGAACGCCTGTTTAACCAGACTAAAACCAGAAAAGCGTTTCATCGTATCTCTACCAAGCTAGTGTGATGCAGGCGCTATTGTGCGCTTACGATGTGATTTAAAGGTGACTATCAACGTACATTTTTTGCCTTTAAGCGTCAAATATAGCATTCTGCGACAAATGGTAACCCGTCAATTATTGCCACGCAGTCCAGGCAACCTGCAGAAAACTCAATGACAAGCTCCTTATCGATCAGACTGAATCCGGACGATAGCGTCTATACAGTTGCGTTCCTGCTTCAGCCGCACTTCTCGATGCTGGCCTTTACTGCAGCAGCTGATGCCCTGACAACAGCTAATCTTGTTCTAGGTTACGGCAGGTTTAGGTTTCTCACGGTTGGGCAAGGCACAGCATCAGTCATCAGCGATCTGGGTATTCAGATAACGGCAGATAAAGTACTTACAACGGTTACCACAAGAGCACCTTTGAACAGGGGAGAAAGTACCGGATCTCGAGAGGCAACGGGCGAGCGCGAAACCTTGAACGCAGACGCGTTTATTGTATGTGGAGGTTACCGTTGCGACCTGAGCGAGAATCCGCTTTTAAGTAACGTTTTGCGTGAATGCGTTGATATGGGTGTGGCACTGGGCGGTTTATGGAATGGCGTAGTAGCAACAGCACATGCAGGTCTTATGTCAGGTTATGCCTGTGCTCTGCACCCGGGTAATCAGTCGCAAATAGCCTGTATGTTTCCCGACTTGCAAATACGGCCTGACACTGTAGTGATTGATCGTAACAGGCTCTCTGCGGCAGGCCCCAATAGCGCATTTGATCTAATGCTCCTGCTGATTCAACGCCAGGATAGTGCTGATACCGTACAAGCCATCCGCAAGATACTGCGGGCTGATGTGGGTCTCTCTGATCAGATTCACGACGCTATCAAGCGTGATGACGAAAACCAGTTGCCGGTAAAACTGCGCAATGCTCTAACACTTATGCGAGGCAATCTTGAAGAGCCTTTAAACAGAACCTTACTTGCGCAAGGTATAAACCTGTCAACTCGCGCTATGGAGAGGCTGTTTCAAACACACCTCAAAACCAGCCCGGCAAAGCACTATATGGAGCTGCGGCTATTGCGCGCCAAGGAACTTCTGATCCAGAGCGAATCATCGGTGGGTGAAATAAGCGGAGCATGCGGATTTGTCAGCGGAGCTCACTTCAGCCGCGCATTTCATAAGCGATTTGGTTGCGCGCCACGGGCTTTTCGACGCCCCAAAAGCGTTTTACTGGAGACCTAGCCAAACTGCCCCAGTTGCCTGGGGACGGCACAGCGAATTTTTTGTCAAGCCTTTAAGATCAATCACCTAGACAGATTCGGCGATGGCCAACTACAGCCATCCCCAACATACTGGGGCAGTTTGGCTAGCTTCAATAGCTGGGTCCGTCAACTAGAATGCAACCCTGTGTGCTCAAGAGGATTCCAGCGTTGCTCGCGCTTCGTGAAGCCAGGCTAAATTAGCTTCAATACTCAGGATTCCCTTTCTCAAAGCAAGATGGAGCATTCTGCTTTCAAGCACCATCCCCTGCAGGTCGGCACTTGTAAAATGTTGCTGCTCAATGTTGCGATAGATATCGAGTCTCTGTTTGCTCTCTTCGATACCATAATTAATCTCCAACAACATCAACGATGCATTGCCGGGCGTGGTGTTGAGCAATTTAACAAGCAGCAGATCCTTTGTGGCTTGTGTCTTTACTGGTTCTTCAAGCCAGGCCAACAGTGCTTTTTTGCCCCGAGCGCTTATGGTGTAGATTTTTTTGTCTGGTTTGTCTTTTTGTGCAACCAGCTTAAATCTCACCAATTCAGATTCCGTTAGCGTAGCCAGTTCGCGGTAAACCTGTTGATGACTGGCATTCCAGAAATATCCAACCGCACTATCAAAGGTTTTGACTATTTCATACCCGGTTTGAGAGCTGCGATTGAGCAGTGTTAGCAAGACAAATTTTAGCGCCATATGCATATTGTTGCACATACATTGTTTTGATGCTACCTTATGCAACAAGTGGCATATATGGGAAATATATCATGACGAACGTACTGATCTGGCTTCACGTCATCTCGGGCTCTATTGCTGTTATTGGCATGCTGGGAGCATGGCTCAGCGCAAAGGGCAAAACTAACCATCGCCTGTTTGGCAAGGCCTATGTATTTGGAATGTGCGCCGCTCTGATACTGGCACTGATCGTGGCTACGCTTACGGCCAATATATTTTTGCTGCTGGTGGGTATTTTTAGTGCCTACTTTGTTTACACAGGATGGCGTTTGGCAAAAGCGAGAGACGGAAGTCGGAATGCAATCGATCGCAATGCGGCACTACTGATGTTGATTGTTTCAGTATTGATGATGGGCTACGGTATTTTCATGCTTATACAAAGTCATGATCTGGCCCTTGCTTTGATTGTGTTTAGTGTAATTGCAGCGCTACCTGCCTGGCAGGACTTCAAACTGAACGATCAATGGCCAAAAGGTAAGGAGCGTATTGTTCTGCATTTGAACCGCATGGGGGGTGCCAGCATCGCCACCACTACGGCCGTGTTTGTTGTGAATGTTCAAACAGACCCAGAATTTATTGCCTGGTTGCTACCGTCTGTGGCAGTTGTGCCGCTAATGGTCTATTGGACAAGAAGATGGCGAAAACCTGCCCCTGGTTAATGTGCTAACTGCCCCAGTACGCTGGGGATGGCTGTAGTTGGCCATCACCGAATCTGTCTAGGTGATTGATTTTAAAGGCTTAGCAATATATTCGCAGCGCTGTCCCCAGGCAACTGGGGCAGTTTGAGATCAACTTAATCCTTCAAGACAAATCGATAACTTGCCAGTAGAGCAACGGCTGCGACGACACAGCTAGCGGCCATAATCCAATACACGTCCCCGCGCCAGAGATCAAAAAGCCACCCAGCTATAAAATTGGCAACCGCCATACATCCTGTGCTGATAATTGCCGACAAAGACTGACCACGAGCTGCCGCAGATTCGGCCACACGTCTGGCAATAAAATTAGCGGTGGCCAGATACATAAGCCCAAACGTCACGCCGTGGAGTATCTGCACCAGAAAGAGAACACTCACAGTGGGATCACTGGCAAGCACCGACCAACGTAACACCGCACAGAGCGATGCAAACAGCAGGCAATGCCGAGCTGATACTCGGCGCGTTAGTGACTTGAAACGCCACATCAGAAACACTTCAGCGACAACACCGATGCCGATGGCCATACTTGCCATAGATTCTGATAAGCCTTGCTGAGTCCAGTGCAAGATGCCGAAGGTATTGACCATGGCATGCGACGCATTGATCAATGCAGAACCCGCTAGCGTGAGTAAAATACCGGTCTGATAAAGCGATTCACCTTTACCTGTATCTTTCCGGGCATTGTCACCCGATACACTTTGAATAGAAGGTAGCTGGTAGGCATAGAACAAGCGGGCAATATTAAAAAACAACAACACGACCAGAAAACTACCAATACCTGCGTACTCATAGATATACCCAGCCAGGGTGATAGCCACAATAAATCCAATTGAACCGAACACCCGGATCCGCGCGAAGTCCGACCCTCGCCGCTGAGTCAAGCTCAAGGCTGCAGCATCAGTTATCGGCACTATCGCGTACATGCTAATACCGGCAATGATCCAGACAACCAACACGACCCAAGTGTTGGTATAAACAAACAGCAACAGATTAATCAGCAATACAACCCAGTTACCAATGACGATAGCCAAACGGCGATTTGCCAGGCCATCCGCCCATTTACCGAGCTTAAGCGTGGTTAACAACATCACTATCGAAGGTGCAGCCACGATTATGCCGATTTCTCTGGCTGGGATACCGGCATGCGACAACCAGAGCGCTGCAAAGGGTGCAATGGCCCCGAACGAGCCAAAAAGGGCGGCATAGAAGAGCGAAAAACGCCACTCGTCGCTAAGCTTAGACGTGAGCATGACTATATATTCAGACAGAGCAGAGGATATTCAGATAGAACACAAGACTACTGCAGCACCGGAAGGCACCGCGGCTTTCCAACTTGCCATGCTTGGATTTGTCAAGAGTATTACACTGTGTACCGGGTGTTAATCGAAAAGCCACTATGCTCAGGCCAATCATCTTTGTCAGCCTATCGGCTGCATTACTTATCAGTATACATTCGCAGCCATCGCGCGCACAGGCTGTTGAAGTGTTCAGCCAACAAGGACTTCTAACGGTCAAGGCCAACAATACAACTGCACAGCAACTGGCTGACGCGCTCAATGATCAGTTAGACATTAGCGTGGTAGTGGCAGGAGATACAGAAGCGCTGGTCAATATTGATATTGTTGAAGAGCCATTGGAAGTTGCGCTGGGTAAACTGAGTCCCAACAATATGCTTGTCAGAGCAGGAAAAGATTCCGATAGCGAAATCGTGGAAGTTGTTCTGCTAATGGGTGAAGGTTCCTCAAGCACAGCTGCTGCCAGCAGTCAGTTTTTACCCAGCGGTTCACCAGCCGAAGAAGTTGCGAATTCCACGGCTAACACCGCCCCATTGCAAACCGATGCAAGCGTATTACGCGATCCCAATCGCGCGCAAAGGGTTAGAGATGCAGCAGCGGCAGCCAGTAATGATGCCGGAGGTCTACCAGCAGCGCGACAGCCAAATCTGAACGACCCCTCAATACTGCCTATAGATCCTGCTACGGGATTGCCGATGCAGCCACAATAGCAATAGGGCCAAAGTCAGAGGTAGCACTGCGCCACCAACAACCTGATCAACCGACTGATCATCCTGTATCTGAGCCATAGCAGCAGCCTGCACCGGTTCTTCGTCAGCAGAGTGGCTATTGTTCTGCATATAGTTGTCGAAAGTTTTGGAACTGACACTTGAAGTAACCATCTCAGGGGCAACGGTTCTGTCAAGACTCAACAACAACACGCTGTTTGCGCTTCCATTCAAGAAAGGCAAGGTGCAATCCACCAAACCTTGCGTGCGATTCTCACAGCGCCATCGATCATCGTTATAGGTAGTCAATCGTGCATCGCCAATTGATACCGTTACGCTAATTCCATGCGCACCTTGCTGCGTATCATTGCTAATATGCAGAGCTACCTCCGATGCCTCCTCATACCCATACACCTGAGTAACAATCCCAAGGTCGGTGGCATACAGTCTTGCGATGGCAGACAAATCACCTTCACTCAAGAAGCGTCGTTGCCCGATGACATCGCTGGACGCAAACAGGGGTGTGATTGTAGGTTGCCCGTTGATCGAAAAATTCTCCGGACCATAATGCATGATCGACTCATAGTCATAATCTCCCAGTGCTTGCGATCCCGCAGGAGCGGTGCTGAAGTTATGCCGTTTTGCCGGATCTATGTTTTCCCAGTTGATGGATATAAACTGATCACGATCTGGTCGAGTGTGCTCGTGCTCCAGACCCAGCGCATGTCCAATCTCGTGCATCACACTGCCGATTGCGCAGTTTGGAGCGATCCATACTTCCTGCAAACCTCCTCGCCTGCCTACCCATGATGCGCAGCCCGGTCCAGGCTGAAACACTAGTGCATCGTTGGTGTCTCCTAGCAACGAGCCGTGAGAATCACCACCATCAAGAGCGACCAAAGTTATGCTGCTCAATTCGTTCCAGAGTGCAACGGCACTTTTTATAACTCGTACACTTGAAACAGGCAACGATGAATCTATCCGAAAAGGCACTACCCCATTCACCCAGGGAGCATTGCCAGAAGGTACTGTAATGGCGCGAGCAAAGCCGTTTTTTTGTACCAGCACATCACCCTGCACGATCTGCAAACCCTTATTACTGGCTATGGTATCTGTGAGTGCAGTAATTTCAGCTGCAGCAATTTGAGCTGAAGGCATGCAAAGCGAAACAGCACAAAATACTATCAATGATTTTAGTTGATGCTGAACGGCACGCAGTGGCGGCACTTTAGGACCTCTGTTAATCACAATCAGTACTTTAAAAATCGGCCCGTCTTACGCTTTCTAAATGCGATCTAACCCTTCATCACACACGACAAATACACTCAATAGCTCGTCACAGATGCACACCGCAACAGGTGTAATTGCAGTTATCTTGTAAGGTGTAATTGCAGTTAACCTGTAAACTGAGTACAAACCACACATCTCAAAAAAACCAACGATGTCGCACCCGGTTTCACCACGCAAAAGACACAGGGAGAAACGCAATTCCATAACTGCATTAGCGATGGCTAAGCGGTACTATTTTTCCATCAGAGAGATTTCACACCCGTGTGCACTCCCGACTTACGTAAGTTTGCACATCTCATGCCTGAATTTGAGCTGTGCAACTGCACGAGCGTAGGGTTGAGTATCGATGGGGTAAAAAAACACCAACATGCTGTGCTGGCGCACCAAGTTGGCTCTATAAGGGTGCACCCTGCTTCGTACGATTCACAATCATCGCCCCGATCTCCTCAACTGACATTCGTGTGGTATTGAGGTACTGGATTGCCTCATTGCGAAACATGCTTTCAGCTTGCGCAATCTCACGCTGGCAGGTTGAAGCATCACTATAACTGGAGCCCTGATAACGCTGCTCACGAATCTGCAACAGACGGTAAGGATCAATAGTGAGTCCAAACACTTTTTGTTTATGCGCTTCAAGCGCGTCGGGCAGATTTTTGCCGGTTAAATCCTGGTCTGTCAGCGGATAATTCGACACATATAGTCCGTAGTGCAAGGATAAGTACAGAGATACCGGTGTCTTACCGCATCTGGACACACCAACAATAATTAGATCTGACTTACGGTAGTGCTCAGTATCCATGCCATCGTCGGTCTGCAATGCAAAATGCACAGCAGCAATACGCGATGTATAAGCCTTCTCATCTGAGACGCCGTGTGACTTGCCAATGGTATGAGATGACTTTACCCCCAGTCGCTCCTCCATGGGTCCGATAAACGTTTGAAAGAGATCAAACACGTCAATATCCGCATTAGTAAACTGTGCTCTAAGCTCATCATTGACCATGGTTAAAAATACCATCGGCGCCACACCATATTCTGATCGTATTTCCAGACACCTCTGCACAAGATTCAATGCTTTATCCATGGTGTCCACGAAAGTAAATGTTTCAGTTTGAAACTTAATGTCCGGAAACTGACTCAGCAGACTGTGCGCCATCGCCTCTGCAGTCAGGCCAGTACGATCAGACACAATAAAGGCGGTTCTTTTTATCGCTTGTGGCATTGTTCGGAGCAGCTACTCAGCACTGGGGCCATAAGACCCATTGATGCGATGTGACAATTCAAAATCACTGTTGTGAGCGAATTTGCGAGCATTTTCCAGTCCAGATTTAAAGCAAGCAGAGATCAGGCCGCTAGCAGCCATGCGTTGCGCTATTTCAAGCTATCAGGAATTCATGTGACTCAGTATATCCAGTGGTTTAAAGAACTCGGCATGAATGATGTGCCTGTAGTGGGTGGAAAAAACGCCTCGCTCGGCGAAATGATTGCGAATCTAAGCAACGTTGGCATCAGTGTTCCTGATGGATTTGCCACCACTGCTGATGCTTTTCGAGAGCATCTACAGACAAGCGGACTCGATCAACGTATCAACGAGTGTCTGGATTCTCTAGATACCAACGATATGCAAGCGCTTAGCCAAACAGGCGCAATGATTCGCCAATGGGTGGTTGAAGCAGATTTACCAGAAGGCCTTATCAGCGCTGTAAGCGATGCCTGGGAAACACTCTATAGTCAGGCAGGTGGTAAGTTATCGGTCGCTGTGCGCTCCTCAGCCACCGCCGAAGATTTGCCAGAGGCGTCATTTGCAGGTCAGCAGGAAACCTATCTCAATGTCTGTTCGCTGGAAGACGTTCTGTCCAGGATTCGTGAGGTGTTCGCGTCACTCTATAACGATCGTGCGATCTCTTATCGGGTGCATCAAGGTTTCGATCACGCAGACGTTGCGTTATCCGCTGGAATACAACGCATGGTACGCAGCGATATTGGCGCTAGTGGCGTCATGTTTTCTATTGACACAGAATCTGGTTATAGCGATGCAGTTTTTATAACCTCATCATGGGGTTTGGGAGAGTGCGTGGTACAGGGATCGGTAAATCCAGATGAGTTTTATGTGCATAAACCTACCTTGAAAGCCGGGCGTCCTGCCATCCTCAAACGTAACCGCGGCAGTAAGCTCATAAAGATGATCTACGGCCAAACCACAGCCGTTGATACCATAGATGTAGACCTTAGCGACCAGATGCGCTTCTCACTCGATGATGATGATGTGCAATCGCTTGCCCAGATGGCGATAACCATCGAGAACCACTATGGACGCCCCATGGACATCGAATGGGGTAAAGATGGTCAGGATGACAAGCTCTATATCTTGCAAGCTCGGCCGGAAACGGTTGAATCACGAAGCAACAAAAACGTCATTACCCGCTATCAATTATCCACCCATACAGCGCCTGTTTTAATCAGTGGCCGCAGTATCGGTCAACGTATCGGTGCAGGCACGGTACGAGTTGTCGACAGCCTCAAGGATATTGCCAGTGTGCAAACCGGCGATGTTCTGGTCACTGATATGACGGACCCCGATTGGGAGCCGGTCATGAAACGCGCCTCTGCGATCGTAACCAACCGCGGGGGAAGAACCTGCCATGCAGCCATCATAGCGCGGGAACTTGGAGTCCCTGCTGTCGTGGGTTGCAACGACGCTACAGCTAGCTTAAGCACAGGGCAGGCAGTTACTGTTAGTTGTGCGGAAGGAGATACCGGTTTTATCTATGATGGCAATCTGGCGTTCGACATTGCCGAAACCCAACTGGACAGTTTGCCCGAATTACCCTTCAAGCTGACTATGAATGTAGGCAACCCGGAGCGTGCATTTGGATTCAGTCAGTTGCCGCATTGTGGTGTCGGGCTGGCGCGCCTGGAGTTCATCATCAGCAATACGATCGGCATACACCCAAAGGCTTTGCTGTCTCATAGCGCTATGCCCGAAGAAGTACAGGCAGAAATCAATCAGCGCACGGCTGGCTATAGCGACCCGATAAGTTTCTATGTTGAAAAGATAGCCGAAGGTGTGGCTACACTTGCGGCCGCGTTCTCACCGCATCCTGTTATCGTCAGATTATCCGATTTTAAATCTAACGAGTACGCCAATATGATTGGCGGTAAGTTGTTCGAACCTGATGAAGAGAATCCAATGCTTGGGTTTCGTGGCGCATCTAGATATCTGTCATCTTCTTTTCAAGAGTGCTTCGAACTGGAATGCCGAGCCCTCAAACAGGTCAGAGACCAGATGGGTTTTTCAAACCTGGAACTGATGGTGCCGTTTGTGCGAACTCTTGATGAAGCAGATCAGGTACTAGCGTTGATGGCAGAAAATGGTCTGCGCCGAGGTGAAAACGGACTAAAGGTCATCATGATGTGCGAAGTACCTAGCAATGCCATTCTGGCCGAGGAATTCCTGCAGCGCTTTGACGGCTTTTCAATTGGTTCAAATGATCTGACACAGCTGACTCTTGGCTTGGATAGAGATTCCGGATTAGTTGCACATTTGTTCGATGAACGGGATCCTGCCGTCAAAAAAATGTTGGAAATGGCAATAACCGCAGCCCGCAAACAAGGCAAATACGTAGGGATTTGCGGTCAGGGCCCTTCAGATCACCCGGATCTTGCCCATTGGCTCATGGAACAAGGCATCAGCAGTGCTTCACTAAATCCAGATACTATTGTAGAAACCTGGCAATTTCTGGCGTCAAACGATGGCTGATGCAGTAAGCTGGTGCGCTAATGACGAAACCTATCGACAAGACAGAACCTGATTCGAACGCGCGATCGTCGGCTTCTAAATCGAAGCCAACCGCATCATCTGCCAAAAATCGCGATGAGCAGCATTTCTGGCGTGCGCTCAAGAAAGATGATGAAATCCAGACACTGCACAAAACACCTGACGCAGCAGCACCGGCTTCGCCAGTGCCAAAATCAGCCAAACCTATCGATCTTACTGCTGACATCAGTGATCTGAGCCATGAGGAAAGAAAGCAGCGGCGTGACGCTCTAAGATCGATGCTTGATATCAACGAAGCGCGGCAGCAAGGAGCGATACGGGCTCGCAAACCCACACCAGAGGCTGGTTTGCGCGTGGGCGTTAGAAGCGGTAACTTTAAAGGCAAACAAGGAGTCATACTCGATGCAGACTACATACAAAGCCGAGCCTTGCTTGATATGGAAGATGAACAACAAGCGCACTGGGTCGAATTTGGTCGACTTGAATCAGTGGTAGACGACTAGATCTTCCACACCACCATGCATTTAATAAAACGCGTCTTTAGCATCGACCATCGATCGATTGCACTGTTTCGCGTTCTGTTCGCCTTGCTGCTACTGGCGGATCTGTTTTTGCGCAGCCTGGATATGGTCACTTTCTACACCGATGATGGTGTACTCACCAGAAGATTCTGGCTGGAAGTCACGCATCGCTGGCATTGGTCCTTGCATGCCGCCAGCGGAGAACTCTGGTGGCAGATCACGCTCTTTGCTCTAGCGGCAGTTGCAGCCTTGGCACTGCTGGTGGGCTATCGAACAAAGCTTGCTGCCTTCGTTTCATTCATACTGCTGGCATCGCTGATTAACCGCAACGGTCTGGTTCTTCAGGGCGGTGATCAGCTATTGGTGATCATGGCTTTCTGGAGTTTATTCCTGCCGCTTGGCGCACGTTACTCATTTGATGCTGCGTTGCAATCTGTTTACAACAAAGATCCAAATGCCGTACGGTTTGTGTCAGGTGAGGTTCAACCGTATTTTTCAGTGGCAACCATTGCCATCATATTTCAAGTGCTTTACCTCTATTTCTTCACCGCCTTACTAAAAACCGGTGATGCCTGGGTAACGCGTTTTGATGCTGCCTATTACGCGGTGAGCTTGCAGCACTTCGCAACACCCATTGGTCTCTGGATCAGCCAGTTCCCCACCTTTCTCAAGTTAGCCACAGGGTTTGTGCTATCGGTTGAATTTATTGGTCCCTTGCTGGTTCTCTGCCCGTTTTTCTGGCCATGGATACGCATAGGGGGCATGCTACTGCTTGCCTCACTGCACGTTGCCTTTTTGCTAATGCTGCATATCGGTTTGTTTCCACTAATCGATTTTATGGCACTAAGCCTTTTGATTCCAGGTGCTATCTGGGTGCGTGCAAGTCAATCGAAACGGCTCTCAAGCAAACGAGATTATCAACTTGGGATACAAATCTATTTTGATGAGGATTGTGGCTTTTGCTTAAAGATGTGTCTGCTCTTGCGCATGTTCCTCCTACCTGCAGGCGTGCAGATTCTACCAGCGCAGCAGCATCCGGATATCTACAAGATCATGGATCGCGAGAACTCCTGGGTGGTTGTTGATCCCGGTGGGAAAACCTACATTCATTGGCATGCAATGGCATTTCTGCTGTCACAGCGATGGCCGTTTAAACCCATCGGCTGGATCACCGCCAGAGAGCCGTTCATCTCAATTGGCAATGCCGTTTACCGTTGGGTTGCGAATAATCGAGAGCTAATGAGCACCTTAAGTACTCGATTCATACCGTTCAGAAACCAGAATTTCAAACCCAGTGTGTCGGGGTCAATAATTGCACTAGGCTTCTTTTATGTGGTCACGGCCTTCAACGTTCATGGCTTACCACAGGTTCGCCAATCGATGCCGGTTTATGTTGATCAGATTGCACGTGCTGCGCGGCTTGATCAACGCTGGGATATGTTTGCCCCCTACCCGCTTACCACTTCGTCTTATGTGTTGATTCCCGGAACCCTTCGAAACGGTGAGAAGATTGATCTTTATACACTGACGTCCAGCAAGGATGGATGGCAGCCACCCCGGCGCTTCTACACCTTGTACGAATCATACCGCTGGCGCAAATATCTCGGGCGCGTGGACAGCCATAAAAATAATGATGTTAGAAGCGCGTTTGGCAACTATCTGTGTCGAAGCTGGAACAGCCAGAAGCGTGCGCGTGAAACCCAATTGGCAACATTGGAGGTTCATTTCGTCAAACTTAAAACCAATACGCAGGGCCAACCCAAAAAGCAAACCAGACGGATGGCATGGAGGCATTGGTGCTACGCTGAATTTGCAGATCCTGCTTAACTCACGATATAGCTTGCATTACCGGTTGCCAATAGAACATCAGAGTCATTGCTCAAGCGCATACTGCAAACACCCACCCGTTTACCTAATCTCACCAGCTCAGCCTCAGCAAAAAATACTTCTCCAATGCCCGGACGCAAGTAGTCCACGCGCAGATCTATCGTTGCAAGTTGCGCAAATCGTTGAATCACTTGCTCGGCATCTTCGCTGCCATAAAATCGCGTGATACCCATCATGATCGATAACCCGCCGACCACATCTAGCACTGAAGAAATTACCCCCCCGTGGAGCCGACCGTACAGGAAATGCCCCACTAGTTCCGGGCGCATGACGAAACTGATTCGTACAGGCTCTTTGTCTATGCTATCAATCTTGAATCCAAGAAATTCATTAAACGTGATCTTACGCTCAAATAGCGTCGTCACTAGCTCCAGCAGAAGCTTCTGCTGATCGGCAGACCGTTGCGGCGTAGAGGCGGGAGGATTTTGAGACGCGTTGGTCATAATGGGACATGTAAGCTGCGTAGTAGCACGCATTAAAGCATAGCGTACGTTTATACATACATAGCGCATTGAAAGCAGGCCTGTGCTCGCCGATAAGGGTAGAGACAAATACCATTTAACAGTTGGCATAGCCTGATGACAGAATCTGCCTTAGTAAGTCTGCGCCGCAGTTCGCTCCTATGGGGTATAGGTATATTTCTTTCACTTTTCTGGTTTTCGCAGCCAGTCAAGGCGACCATTTACAAGTGCGTAGACGCCAGCGGCAATACAACCTATACCGGTAGCCCATGCCCTGCAGACGAATCTACCAAGAAAATCTCAAGCACAGCGGCGCAAATTAGCGGCCAGGATTGCCGCATCGCTCGAAATTTCTCGCAAGCAGTTGCAGCTCAGCTTAAACAAGGCACATCATCCAACGAAGTCTTCGATTACTATGGGGGACTGGGTAGCCTGTCACCAACGTCGATCGGACTAATCAGTTACATCTATACGTTTTCAGGAAACGCCTCCGCCAGCGCAAGCAGAATAGCGCATCTTGCGACTGATCGTTGCAAGATTGGCTCATTTGGAGAATCAGCCAGTCGTTGCGAGAGTTTCCCTTACGAGTTCATTGATTCAATGGGCGGTTGCGAACTGGCATCCGGTGCGGGCGGTAGCAATATACCCGGGTTGGGAGCAGCACAGGCCGTTCAAACGGCTGACACTGAACCGCACAATCGGTATCAGGCAGCGGAACATTCAGCAGCAAGCGCGCAGAGTCCCGAGCGTTCCCGTGAGTATCAGCGAGAAAGTTGTCGTCAACGAATCTCAGAGACCATCGCCCAAAACGAACAATCCATGCGAGCGCCTCAGGCCGTTGCCACCATGGAGTCACTGAGAACTCGCGGTAGGCAGCTGCGCAGTCAGTTGAGCAAGTGCTAAGGGCGTGAACAACTGATTTTAATGTGCGCCACAAGTTAATCTGCGCAGCAAGCAAAATCAGTCTGATTCAAGCAGCTTAGAGCGCCGGAAAAACTGCCGAAGTCTACCGGATTGAAACAGCGATCTAATGTCCTCAAGCACAAGATAGTTGACCGGGATCAGTATCAACGTGATGGCGGTGGCAAACAGAATGCCAAAGCCTAGTGATACTGCCATAGGAATTAGAAATTGCGCTTGCGTACTTGTCTCGAATATCAGCGGCAACAAGCCAAAGAACGTGGTTAGTGAGGTGAGTATCACCGCTCTGAATCGTGCAACACCTGCAGATCTGACCGCATCGAACAGAGCGACACCTTTTTTTCGCTGCCGGTTGACCCAATCAACCAGCACGAGCGAATCGTTAACAACAACTCCGCATAAAGCCAACATCCCCATATAACTCATTATGCTCAGGGACATACCCATAATCATATGACCCAGTACGCCGCCGACCACGCCAAACGGAATAACAACCATCACCATCAAGGGTTGTATATAGCTTCTGAACGGTATGGCCAACAAGGTATAGATGATGAGCAAAACGAAAATCAAGCCAACGCGCAGACTCGCAAATGACTCACGCTGTTCTCTCGCCTCTCCTTCAAGACTCACCCTGATATCAGGGTATTGTTGCTCCAGTTGTTCGGCGAGAACACTCAGATCATCTTTTATACCCTCGATATTGGCAGTCTGCTTGTTGACATCGGCACGAACGTTTAATGTACGCCTTCGATCTACGCGACGAATCTGCGCATAACCTCTACCCACATCAAATTGTGCAACGCTCGCCAGTGGAAAGGATTCACCCGTTGAGCTACGTATGCTCAATCGTTCAAGTTGCGACAGCGATGCCCGTTCTTCTTTGGGGTAGCGTACGTATACTTTAACTTCGTCGCGATTTCGCTGAATACTCTGTACCTCCGTGCCGAGGTAGGCAACCCTAACCTGTTGTGCAACGTCAGCAAGCGTTATTCCCAACTGCCGCGCTGCGGGCTTGAGACTTAGTTGTATTTCTTCCTTACCTCCTTCGAAAGTATCAGAAATATCGGTGATACCGGGATAGAGTCCTAACTCCTTCTTTATCTCTGCTGCCACTTGCGTCATTTCAGTGAAATCTAACCCGGATATTTCGACATCAACCGGACTACCACCGCGGCCTATCTCAGCGCGATAACTAAGGTTTTTAGCGCCGGGTATCTCACCGATTTCTGCTCGCCACTCGGCCACCAGCTCGCGACTGCTAATGGATAAGGTACGTTCTTCTGGCGGTACAATCTCAAACATGACCCTTCCCAGGTGGCTTCCCTTACGTCCGCCACCCGAGCTCCCTGCACTAGAGAGAATCGATTCAATAACACTCTCGTTGGTCTCAGGATCGATATGCCTTGCCTGAAGGGTCTTCACCGCATCGTTCATGCGATCAATGTGTGATTGCGTTACTTCAAACGGCGTGCCAGCGGGCATCTCCAGGCTGGCTCTTGCGATTTCACTTTGCACCCGTGGAAAAAAAACGAAACGAACATGACCTGCTGATACCAGACTAAAAACTATTATGGCACCGCCTGCAAACAACGATAGAACCAGATAACGATTACGCAGTGCAAGTGCCAGTATCGGTTGATACCGATTCTCGACAAACGCTTCAAAACCATCGGCGATACGATGCTGGAATCGGGCAAACAGATTGGGACGCTCAGGCTTGTGAAAGTTCAGATGACTCATATGTGAGGGCAGAACAAGTTTCGATTCGACTATCGAGAAAAGCAGAACAGGTATGACTACGAGCGGTATCTGCGCAAACACCTGGCCACGCGCTCCTTCGATTAACAGCAATGGTGTAAATGCCGCCACTGTAGTCAACACGCCGAAGGTAACCGGAACAGCCACCTCCTGTGCACCATCTATCGCCGCTTGCACACCATCGCGCTTGCGACGCATATGCGTGTAGATGTTTTCGCCGGTAACAATGGCATCATCGACCACGATGCCCAGAACCAGTATGAAAGCGAACAGGCTGAGCAGGTTCAAGCTGACGCCCAGAGTAGGCATCAAGGCAATGCCTCCAAGAATCGATACGGGCACACCGACGAATACCCAGGCAGCAACCCAGAATCGCAAGAACAAGGTGAGCAACAGCACCACCAGGATTCCACCCTGCATTGCGCTACTGGTCAAAGTATCAAGTCTCGCTCTCACGATGCGTGACCAATCACGCCAATAACCAAGCGTGACCCCATAAGGCATGGTGGCCTGCGCCTCCTCGAGAAACGCCTTCACCTCATCTGCAACCGTGATCGCACTTTGCAATCCAGTGCGATACACATCGATCTCAATACTGTTCTGGCCGTTGAATTGCTGCACAACCTGATCTTCTTCAAACCCATCATTGATCGTTGCGATATCACCCAGCGTGACACGAGTACCATCCGCACGGGACAGTACGACAATTGACTCAAAGTCGTCAGTTGCGTAAGCCTGACCTCGCGTTCGCAGCAATACCTCACCGCTACCCGTGGTAATCGCGCCTGCCGCCAAATCAAGAGAACTGGCTTCAATGACTTGCGCAACAGCACCTAGTGTCAAATCGTAGCGATCCAGCGCGTTCTGCGAAATCTCGATGGCCAACTCGTATCTTCTAGCACCGGAGACCGAGACTGACGACACATTGGGCAGTGCCTCAAGATCATCTCTGACCCGCGTGGCAATCAGGCGTAACTCCTTTTCGGGCATCGGTCCCGCAACGACCACGCTGATAACTTCACGATTGGCCTGAGGGATCGAAACGCGAGGTGTACCTACCTCTTCAGAAAAAGTGGATATACCATCAACTCGCTGTTTAATTTCATTAAGCAGCGTTTCTGTATCGTAGCCATTGGCTATTTGGATAATGATACTGCCGCTACCTTCACTCGCGACCGATGTAATGTCCTTTATTCCTTCGATATCCTGAATTGCTTCCTCTATTTTTATAGTGACGCCTTCTTCTACCTCACTAGGGGACGCACCACGAAACGGGACTACCACATTGACACTATCAAGTTCGAAGCTTGGAAACACTTCCAACGGTATGCGTGTTGTCAGTGCAGATAGCCCCCAGGCTATGATGAACACCATCAATAGATTGGCTGCGACTGAATTTCGCGTGAACCACTCAATCAAAGAGTGCATCAGTTCAATGCCCTATCGCTAGCATCACTCGCTGGCGTGCCGTTAACGCTTTCCTCTGATTTAGCCTCTAACTTTTCACGCCGAGTGCCCGTGCGCCCTTCCAACGGCGGAGGCGGTTCACCGTCAATAGTTGCGCGCACGGGCGTCCCATCGGCAACCGTGCTTAATGGCGTAGTAACTAGAACATCGCCACTTCGCAAACCGGCTTTAATAGCGGTCACCTCATCATCTGACCACGCTATACTCACCGCTCTCCGGTAAACCTCGTTGTCTTTATTAATGACCAGTACTTCGCGCTCCTCGCGCAGTGCAGAACGGGGAATCACAAATACCGACTCAAGCACTTCTCCCGCAATTTTTGCTTGCACAAACTGACCGACACGCAGTGGTGAATCAGTGTCGCTGTAGGGTTGTTCTATGCGCGCTATCACATTGAGTTGCTGGGTTGCGGCATCAACACCTTCAGCTCTTATCAACTTACCGGTCCATACTCTGACCTGTCCACCGATCGATGCACTGAGTTCAACATTGGGCAACGTGTCGTGACTCTGAGATGAAGATGGCAGCCGCAGGTAGGTCAACTGTCGATTGCTCAGAGGGAGCAGCACATCTACAGAACTGATGGCATGTATCCAGCCAATGGGTGTGCCTCGCGTTACAAACTGTCCGGCATCAACATTGCGCTCGCCGACCCTTCCATCATAGGGCGCAGTTATTCGAGTGCGCTCTAAGTCCAGTTCTGCACGTTGAACTTGTGCCTGCGCCGCATCACGATTAGCTTTGGCCGCAGCCATCTGCGGTTCGCGCAGAGTTAATGATGAAGGGTCTCCACGCCTCCCGAGAGACTTCCATTCAGCCACCGCTCTTTGGGCCAGGGCGCTCTGCTCCTGCAGCTCAGCCTGAGCTTGCGCAAGATTAGCATTGGCCTGTGTCAGAGCAATTTCATAGTCACGCCGATCCACCTGTACCAGCAAATCACCTTTTTTAAAGACACCGCCTACAACAAACGAGGCACTTAAATCGACCACAGTGCCAGCAACCTCGGGGACCAGCGTGTTGGCCAAAGTAGGCTGAATGCTGCCTTGGCTGCGTATGACAACCGGGTACTGACCTGCCTGCAAACGGGTCGCATCAACGGCCGTGACAGAAACGGGGGTTGGCCGCGTTAATGGCTGAGGTTTGTTGGCCTTAATCATTTGCGCGATGAATAAGGCGGCAGCAACAATAACAACCGGCAACGCTATGCTTGCTAGACGCTTGGGACTTAACCGTGACATAGCTTTGACTATCGTTTGATTAATATGAGCAGTTCAGGCTTTTAGTGTAGAACTTTCCGGTAGGACCACCGAATTGCCCCGAAAATTCAAACTGATTTGGCAGCCAGAGCACGTCTTAAGACGATAAATGCCCGTAAAGCTCCCAAACAGTTATAAACTGCCCCATTATGCTGGGGATGGCGGTCATTGACGACTGTTGTACCTAGCTAGGCGATTGATTTTAAAGGCTTAGGAATAAGTTCGCTGTGCCGTCCCCACACAACTGGGGCAGTTTAAACAGTTACAATACGCGATAACATCGAGATCAGTTTCATGTCTGCACGGCCATCCTCACAGCCTACGCGCGCTTTGTTTGATTATCCGTCCTATTGGGCGGAGTGCTATGGCCGCGCGCCATTTCTGCCGATGAGTCGTGCGGAAATGGACGAATTAGGCTGGGACAGCTGCGATATTATTGTCGTTACCGGCGATGCCTATGTAGATCACCCCAGCTTCGGAATGGCGATCGTGGGTCGATTGCTCGAAGCTCAAGGTTTTCGGGTTGGCATCATCGCTCAACCAGATTGGCAGGATGTCTCCGCTTTCACCGAGTTGGGGGCACCGAATCTATTTTTTGGAATCACAGCCGGTAATATGGATTCGATGATCAACCGCTACACGGCTGATCGCAAGATTCGTTCTGACGATGCCTATTCACCTGACGACATTGGTGGAAAACGACCCGATAGAAGTTCGATCGTTTACTCGCATCGTTGTCGGGAAGCCTATCGTGATGCACCCATTGTGCTTGGCGGGATCGAAGCATCGCTGCGACGCATCGCCCACTATGACTACTGGCAAGACAAAGTCAGACACTCGATTCTGGCTGATGCCAAAGCAGATATGTTGGTTTACGGCAATGGAGAACGAGCGATTGTCGATATTGCTCATCGGCTGGCGGCTGGTCATCCCATAAAACAGATTACTGATATTCGTGGCACTGCCCTCATGATCGATGAGCTGCCAGAAGACTGGATTGTCATTGACTCGAGCAAGGTTGATAAACCGGGACGCATTGAAGAGCCTGTAAATCCTTATATTGTTCCAGAAAACGGCTCTGGCTCTGGCGATACGGGAGCCCCATGCCAGGATGGTTCATCCACAAATGCAGTTAGCAACGGTGCCGATTTACCAATCGAAGCATCGGGCAGCTGGACTCCAACAAAGCCTGCCGAGGCATCAGAGCAGGTCCTCAAGTTCATGAGCCGCGAAGAACGGCAAGCCATTCAACGCCAAAAACGCGATAAGACAGTATTGCGCTTACCGTCTTTTGACATGGTGAGTAATGACAAGGTGTTGTACGCGCATGCAAATCGCGTTCTACATCTGGAAACCAACCCGGGCAATGCGCGGGCGTTGGTACAGAACCAGGGAGGTCAGAAGCTTTGGCTTAACCCACCGCCTATTCCGTTGACCACGGAGGAGATGGATTATGTATTTGATCATCCCTATGCCCGTGTTCCGCACCCCAGTTACGGTAACGCTCGAATACCCGCTTATGAAATGATTCGTTTTTCCATCAACATCATGCGTGGTTGCTTTGGCGGTTGTACCTTTTGTTCAATCACTGAGCATGAAGGACGCGTTATCCAAAATCGCTCTGAAGACTCCATCATTAAAGAAATCGAAACGATCCGTGATGAGGTCCCGGGCTTTACAGGGGTCATATCGGATCTGGGCGGCCCTACGGCCAACATGTACCGAATTGCATGTAAATCACGGGAAATCGAATCAAACTGCCGTCTGCCCTCTTGTGTATATCCGGATATCTGCTCCAACCTCAATACCGATCATTCATCGCTGATTCAGTTGTATCGACGAGCACGTGAGCTGCCCGGTATCAAGAAAGTACTCATTGCTTCCGGCCTGAGATATGACCTGGCAGTCAAATCCCCTGAGTATGTTGAAGAGTTGGTTACACACCATGTAGGTGGCTATCTAAAAATTGCACCAGAACACACGGAACGTGGCCCGCTGGACAAAATGATGAAACCAGGTATCGGTGCTTATGATGAATTCAAAGCTCTGTTCGAAAAATTTACCAAGAAAGCGGGAAAACAACAGTTTCTGATTCCCTACTTCATCGCAGCTCATCCAGGCACGACTGATTCTGACATGATGAATCTCGCCCTGTGGCTCAAACGCAATGGTTTCAGAGCAGACCAGGTACAAAATTTCTACCCATCGCCAATGGCCACGGCAACCACCATGTACCACACGGGTAAAAATCCGCTTAAGCGTGTGAAACGTGACAGCGAGGAAGTACCCATCGCAAAGAGTGGCAATCAGCGTAAGTTACACAAGGCCTTTTTACGCTACCACGATCCTCAAAACTGGCCCATGCTGCGAGATGCACTCAAGGCCATGGGTCGTGCTGATCTCATCGGCAACGGCAAGCAGCATTTAATTCCCACCTATCAGCCTAAGAGTGAAAAGGGATACCAGAGCGCAAGACGCAAGAACAGCACACCAACAGAAAGAAGACGCGGCCGAGGCGCTGCCGGAAAAGTGCGTAAAGGGCAGATACTATCGCAACATACTGGACTACCGCCCAGAGAAAAAAATTAGTGCTTCTTACGCTCCCTGGCCTATCCGCCCTTCTAAGAGTTTCTGAAAAGTATTCCCAAGGTTCTCTGCAGCATAGATCAAACCGCGGCTCAGCCCATCGTTGATGGCAACCACATAGAGCTGACCTGCCTCTGTGTTCAACAGCTTTGTATAACTCCTTAGCTGATCAAGTGATTGCTGCTGAAACACAAAACCCAGTGTTGCCAGTGAATTATCAAGGTAGTGTTTCGTCAAGCCCGAACGCTGCCGCCGGGCGTCACTCATCAGATCACTGGCATTTCGTCGTTGTTCAGGGGGAAGAATCGGCGTCATACTCACCTGCATGGCTACCTGCATGCCGATCATCGCGTCCACTGCACCTTCTGTTAGCAGCAGGGCCTTTTCAAGTTCTTCGAGTACCACTTGGCGCTCATTGCTCAATGATGAAACCCCTTGGGTTTTATGCCAGTGGTTAAAACGCTCGAAGTTCTCGAGCACAGAATTTTCCAGTTCCGCTGTGCGCAATCGTTCGCCGAGCGGCGAGGTATAGAAAACAGCTAGCTCTTTTGCCGCATCCAGAGAGAGTTTTGATTGCAGTTGTTCAACAACTGCGTTGTGAAGCACATCTCCAGCAAAAGCCGCCGGAACCACTTGCTTTAAAAATGGATAGTCCCTGGGTTCGAAGGGTTCCATAGAACCATCAGCACTTATCGCTGATTCAATGCTGCGCGCCACAGCCTCAGGGACACGTTGCAGCTGTTCGGCGAAACCGCTCAGCTCTAGCAGCGTGTCGTAAACAGTTGCATCTGTGTTCGCATTGCCCTGCGACCGTAAAGCTGGCACAAACGTGACCGACTCGACAGCGCTCGACGTGGCAAGCCTGATGGGTAATTGAGCATCTATTATTGAGGAGAACATCGTCAGCAACATCCCTGTCGCTGACGATAAGACTACTGTGCGCTTGGTCATTGCTGCGCCTCTTATTATATTTTCGTTGCCAATACAAACTCACTTAGAACGTGCAAGCTTGTAAAAACAGTAACGGCATACCTGCCGAATAAGCGATGACCAACGAAGCGTTATGTGTGCAATGCACCTCTATGCTTCAGCGAATGCAACGATGTTCACAGTGTATCGAACACACTCTTTGGTGTACGACACACTTATAAACATTAATGTACAAAGCACGCTTTAATACAGCATGAATTCCTCGTAATAAAGCGCCATTCTTTACTGCGCTAGATCATCTATATCCAGTTGCAACGGTTGAAAGTTGACGCGGTAGATAAAATTTGCTTCGCCCGATTGCAAGGACACTTTCCAGATGTCGCCAAAGTTCTTTACTTTGAAACTGCTACTAATGGGATAGCGGGACTCATTGCAAGTGTCTACTGTATCTTCAAAACACACATCGGTAAGGCCAATACCCGCCATGATGTCGTACAGGGTGCCGCTGTGACCGGCCACAAGTGCAACACTGCCGGCCGGTAAAGCCAGAAGGGCTTCAATAACCGGCGCTTCTGACGGAGAGGTGCTCTCCGGGTCGAGCTCAGTGGCATCAGCAGTACCATCAGGATTGCTAACTGGAAATTCCTGGATACCGTCATCAGGATTTTTGTCCATATCTCCCGAGAGTCCTGCATCGGCAGTAATCATTTCTATAGTCTGGCGAGTGCGGATCTTGTGACTGGAAAATGCATGCGTCAAACGCTCGGTTACACCTGCATTTCTGAATAGGTCAGCTAGTAATTCGGCACGCAGTTCACCTTTTGCATTGAGCACTTCAGCGCACTTATCTTCACCACAGACTTCGATGAAAGATCCGTCCTCCTGTTCCATAAGCTGCGTCATCTTTTCAGCGTGACGTGTGAAGTAGATCTCTACGTCATCATCGCTGCCACTGCTGTTGGCTTCGAGTGCTGCCAGAATATCCAAATCAGTGCCGGTGGCAGGAGGAGTTTCGCTGTCAGGTGCCTGCGCTACCGCTGATTTCGCGGGATAATTGCTACCTGCGTACCAGGCCACCTGGTACTCGTCACCTTCATTGAAATCAACAGTCAATTGATAGGTAGAAGATCCCAGAGTCAGTTGATACTGGTCCCCTAGGAAGATGTTATAGCCTTCTGCACCTGAAACCTCACACCAGGATAAAACGGCGGTGCCATCACCATTGGGCTCAATCGCAACTGTGGGCGCACTACCGTCCGTTGCCGGCTCACAGACGCCCATAGCAGCCATAGCGGCGGGTGTGCTCACATTGGCCTGCGACGATGCTGCTGAGCACATGCCGTCGGCCATACAGGCTGTTACGAAGAACTGATAGGCAGTATCCGCATTGAGTGAGGACACATCGACGGCAGTTGTTGTGATGCCAGTCTGAATTTGAGCACTATCGAGATACAGTTCATAGTATGCAGCCCCTTCAGCTGCTGACCAGCTGACGCGGACTGTATTGCTACCAACTGCCTCTGCGCTGACATCCTCGACAGGCATTGCATGGGCATGTGATGCGGTCAGCAAAAGTGCTGTTACTGCCACCAAACGAATTAATTTCACCTGAAATTCCTTGTTAATCCAAAAGAGCGGCAAGTATAAGTGCCACATCTTTGTCATGTAAGAGTCATGTCCAAAAAGACATGAAAACCTACCGAGGTCGGACCCTGCGGGTCCGACCTCGGTAGGTTATTGATATTTTTTGATTTTATTTACGATTTGCGGCTTTCAAGAGCACTAATCAGCCGGCAGAGCTACCAATTCCCTATAGCGCCAGAGTCAACGGCAGGCTGGGCGGCAACGGCAGGCGTTGGCCCTGTCGCCCGCCATCAAATTCCAGATGCGCTGCATGCCGGTCTCCCTGCTTAAGCTTGACCCCTAGCTTCTCAGCTATATCGAAGCTGCAGGCGGAAGGTGCAAAGGGCATTTCCACGGTCAGCGATGTTAATTCACGGGCACCATTAGCATGCGACCTCGGTTCCTGATCAGGGCGCTTGTCGCTCTCTTGCAGGCCACTGACAAAAGGCAGGTGAAACCAGAGCGGTTCAAGCCTGTCAGGGTTCAGTGCCACGTGTATCTCTAGCTCAGCAGGCAGATAGGGTGCTTGGTAAACACCATAAGCATAATCTGCAGCACTTTTTAACGCACTGCTTCGGCGCGATGCAACGCCTATGGGAGACACCGCTGTTTCAGTAAACCTATCCTGAAGCGCAAGTTTTTGCGCTTGTTCAGCGACTAGTCCCTCGACATCCTCAACAAACAGGAACTCCAGCATAAAGTTGTTAAAGAAAAATCGATGATTGGCTGTTCCCTGTCCAGGGTGTCGATTATTGGAGCCCTCGCTGAAACCAAGATCACTCAGCAAATTGGCACAGTCTTTAGCGGCGTTACGTGTGGCCAGAAGGCTATCCAGAGGCTCGACATAGGCTTGTCGGACCAGATCCGCTTGAAGGATTACAAAAACATGATCCAACTCCATAGACTCTTTGCACCCACACTAAAAAAAGTAGTTAAACTGCCCCGGTATGCTGGGGATGGCGGTAATCAAAGACTGCCGAACCTTGCTAGGCGATTGATTTTAAAGGCTTAGGAATGACGTCGCTGTGCCGTCCCCAGGCAACTGGGGCAGTTAAATGTCCACAGCAGATGGCAGCATTAACATCTCCCATCAAAAAAGGCGACCAATCGGCCGCCTTCAAATCTAGCAAAGGAGAACTTGGGCCTAGTTATGAATCACTGGCGTTTCAATTAGTTTCTCAAGTGCCTCTGTCTCTTCAAGCTCTTTAAGTTGTGCAAGTAGCTTGGGGTCAGTCTCTTCGGCTGCAGCGAGCACTGGCGTGCTTTCTTCCGCGCCACTGTAGGCATGGTTGCCATAGTTACATCCACCACCTGCATAAGCAGAACCCGCCATCAGCGCCACGGTTCCTAAGGATGCTACGATCAATCGTTTCATAGGTTTTTCCTTGGTCAGATAAATTCCCACTGGATATAAAACACTATCGACACGTTAGAAGCGAGTGAAGCAAAGTGGGATTACCCCAAACGCTCTAAGTACATGTTTAGCACAATTTGGCCGTCAATGTCTCGAACAACTACCGAGCTGCGGATTAAACCGCCGCCGTGTCAGATTCTACGAAGAAGAGACTGTACCGGATCGAAGAGCCCAGAGCACAGGGAACTCAGCGTCGCCTGAATTCAGAGCTGATCCCGAGCCAACATCAGCTGTTCAATTACGTCGATGATCCAGGGACCGGCACATATAGTGTGACTGCTGGGCAGATTGATGATCAACGGATCCAGGCCTGATTGCCGCAAAGACGGGTGATTACTCAACGCCTGACCTCGCGAGTAGGTATCCGGGCTATAAGGAGATTCAACCAGGGCATCGGGTGCAAGCTTGATTAAATCCTCTAGCTGCAGAACACCATAGTCGCGTATGCCTTTATCGAGAGCGACGTTATGCCAACCGGCTATCTTGATTGCTTCTCCGCGCAAACTGTTATCACCGACGGTGTAACCGTTTGGATCGTAGACAGCTGCCTTTAGCACGTCTTTGTCGTTCGCTAAAGCGGCCGAGTCTAGCTGTTCAACTCGTTGCTTGATGTCTTCCATTCTTGCACGCAGTGATTGAACAAGCTCGGCAGCCCGTTGCTGCTGATTTACAATAACTCCCACCTTTTCAAGATTGGCAAGCATCTGCTCAAATGAATTTGCAACACTTACGGAGGCCGTTTCCAGTTCAAGCTCATCAAATAGCGCCAATGTATAGCGCGATGTATAAGAACCCGTGAGCACCATATCCGGAGCAAGTGGCAATATCGCTTCAGCCCTATTATCAACTTGCGCAAAGTGCATGGCCTTCTTGTGAAAGTAGGATCCGGCCGCATCTCGACTCAAGGTCGACAAAGCTACAATCTGCTCATCATCAGCCAATAACATCAACAGCTGATCTGCGCATAGGTTTATCGAAACAACACGTGGCAACCACGCACTGTTAGACGTGTTAGAGCTGTTTGCACTGTTAGAGCTGTTCGCACTGTTTGTATGCCCACTCAAACAAGTCAGGATAACCGTGAGCACCAACACTGAAGGTTTCATAGAACTGTGCAGTTAGCTGTTACGCTTATTCAACGCTATTCGTAAATAGGGAAAAACGTATTAAAAGCCAGCTCTGTGAAAACCCCGGGATCGTTAAAGCGCTGGTTTTTATTCAGTGCATCGATCAGCTTCATGTCATCGCCGCTTAACTCAAAATCAAACAATGCCGCGTTTTCCTTCAAACGAGCCACTTTAGAAGTTTTAGGAATAATGGCGTTACCGCGCTGCACGCCCCATCGCAGGATGATTTGCGCCGGGGTTTTACCAAGCCGTTTGGCGATTGCCAAAACTGCATCCTGCTGCAAGACCGATTCATCGTCTGAAGCCATATCCAACTCAAGATACGACAGTGCACCCAACGGTGAAAAGGCTGTCACTGCAACATCTTGTTCTGCGCAAAAGCGCATGAGTTTTTGCTGTGTCAGATAAGGGTGCGACTCTACCTGCAAAACCGCAGGTGCGATCCTGGCGTAGTTGAGAAGATCTCGCATCAGGCTCACCGAATAGTTACAAACTCCGATATTACGCGCCAGACCTGAATCTACCAGCCCCTCCATTGCCTGCCAGGTTTCCTGTAGAGGTACTTGATCTGCTTTCATCATCGGCACATCGTCATTGGGATCATGAACCCATTCGGGCGGGTAGCGCGTTTCAAAAGGCACAAATTCGAGAGCGATGGGAAAGTGAATCAAGTACAAATCAAGGTAATCAAGTCCTAGATCATGAAGCGTCTGATCCATTGCCATGACCACATGCTCTTGACGATGGTAGGTATTCCAGAGTTTAGAGGTGACCCATAGATCCTCACGTGTGCAAAGCCCTTCATCGATGGCTCTTTTTATGCCCTCACCCACTTGTTTTTCGTTGCCATAATCACAAGCGCTGTCCAAATGGCGGTAGCCTGCCCTGATCGCCTCGACTACCACGTTGGCAACCTCTGCCTTGTCGATTTTCCAAAGGCCTAGTCCTATGACCGGCATTTGGCCATCGGCTCCAACAGTCTGTGTGGGTATGCTCATTGTGCAGATTCTCGCGCCAACTTGGACGCAACAGAGTTAAAGGAGTGCAATTCAACCGCTTGGCCAATTCGAATGGATTCTTGAGCCGCGGCACCTATGCGAACGGCTTTTACGCCATCTTCGGCACTTACCTCAACTGCAGAGCCTTGCAGTACAGCCTGGGCAAATTTGAGGTGCTGATAATACGTGCTGCCATGATGATCACCGGCCGCCGCTAAAGCAGGATCAACCTTGACCACATCAATCTGCGCTGCGCCTTTATCTCTTGGACTAAAGATCACTCTGCCGTGACGATCTTCTGAGTCCGGCCAGAATCGATCAGGTCCGGGAATATAGGCATCCAGTTTGCCACGCTCGCCGATAGCGGTCAGTTGTTCTTGAGGGTCAGCAGCATCAGCGAACATACACAGTTCAAGTGCTGCTCGCACACCGTTGTCAAAGTCAACTATAACCATGGCATTATCGATGATATCGGGTGTGCGGCCGTGATAGTTCTCATCCAGATGATTAACATCCATTGCGCCGCTGGCATACACCCTGATCGGTTCTGCTCCGGTCATTAAACGCATCAAATCAAAATGATGGCAGCACTTTTCGACCAATGTACCCCCGGTGTTTTCAGAAAAACGATTCCAGTCGCCCACTTTTTCAAGGAACGGAAATCGATGCTCCTTGATAGAGAGCATTTTCAAGCGACCAATCTCTCCTGAGCGCAAGCGCTCCAGAAACCGAGCTGTCGGCGGCATGTAGCGGTACTCCATCGCAACCCAGAATGGTGCGCCATAGCCAGTAAGCTGAGACAATAAATCATCGCACTGGGCCAAGGTGGTGCACACCGGTTTTTCGGCCAGGATGGCTTTACCGCTTGGTAGCAACTGATTGATTACTGCATGGTGAGTAAAGTTAGGCGATACGATGACAAAAGCGTCTATGTCATCCAGAGGTGCATCATCTAATGAGGAAAAGGCTTGCACCGCGCCATTGCCCAGACTTTTTGCCAGTTCACAAGCAGACTCTCGCATGGTTTGATCAGGATCGATCAAAGCGCTCACTTGCAGGTCCAGCTTATCCTTATCACGAACCAGCGCAAGATTGCGCAGATGCTCGTGCCCCATCATGCCTGTACCTATGATCGCGTAACGCAGTGTATTCATCCAGCCATTTTAGCGTGGATCATTCTGTAATAGTCAGGCAAAACCTTTATTGTCGTATTTATCGATATTTAAACGGATGTGAGAACCAAGATTGATAATGACAGGTAAACTGTTCCCATGATGAAAGCAGCCAAATTCAGCATTGGGCAGGTAGTGCGTCACCGCATGTATCCGTTTAGAGGGATTATCTTTGATGTCGATCCTGTGTTCGGCAACACCAATGAGTGGTACGAAGCAATACCTGCGGCTGTGCGCCCAAGAAAAGATCAGCCCTTCTATCACCTCTACGCTGAAAACGAAGAGACTGTGTACGAAGCCTACGTATCTGAACAGAACCTGCTGATTGACGACAACCACACCCCATTGCGCCACCCACGAATTGCAGTCGATTTCGTTCGGGATAAAAAAGGCAACTATGAGGCTATCAATATACTTACCCATTAGGTACTAACGGGTGCATGCGCAGAGTATCTGTGCACAACACTTCCATAACACTTCCCTGCCATGGCCAAACACGGAGTCGACTACACAAAAGGATCTATTTTCGCTCATATCAGCACCTTATCGATCACGTCTGCGATCGGGTTGCTGGCTTTGTTTTCGGTGGATCTGGTAGATGTGTTCTTTATCTCACTGCTGGGACAGGCCGAATTGGCGGCTGCGGTGGGATTTGCCGGCACTGCGCTCTTTTTTGGTGCAGCGATTTGCATCGGTCTGGCAATCGCAACCTCGACAGTGGTCGCGCAGGCTGTTGGGGCGTCTAACAAGCAACAAAACAAAACAGACGAAACCGCCGCAAACACGGGGCAAGCGGATGGAGAAATTCCCGAAACCGCCAGGCTTGCCACGCATGGGCTTTTGTTTGGCCTGATCCTGACGGTCCCGCTGGCGATAATCACAACTGTGTATGCCAGAGAGCTAATCGGTCTGATGGGGGCTGAGGGTAAAACGCTCGATCTGGCGGTTAACTACTTTCGCATTGTCGGACTTTCGCTGCCTGTGTTGGGAATAGCCATGTCCGGTACCTCGCTACTCAGAGCTGTAGGCGAAGCAAAGCTCTCCATGTGGTCGACCATCATCGCCGGGCTAGTCAACGCAATACTCGACCCTATCTTGATCTTCGGTTTTTCTCTGGATCTGACAGGAGCGGCCATTGCCTCGGTTATTTCCCGTTTCACCGTAGCAGGGGTGGCGATCTATTTCATCGCAAGCCGGTACAATCTGGTCCGCAGGCCTCGCAAGACTCGATTTGTCGGTGACGTGAGGCAGTTGTGTACGATCGCACTACCCTCTCTGATAACCAACCTGGCGGGACCATTCGGAGCAGCTTACGCAACCACACAAATGGCCAAATTTGGCACCGATTCTGTTGCAGCGGCAGCGCTCATTGGCAGAATCACACCCGTTGCCTTCGCCGGCCTCTATGGGCTCTCGGGCGCGGTCGGGCCCGTTGCCTCACAAAATGTAGGTGCAGAGCATTGGTCACGAGTTCGACAAACATTACTGGCGAGTGGTTTTTTTGTAACGATTTACGTCATCCCCGTCGCACTCATCATCTACCTGTCTAGAAACCTGCTAATCAGCGTTTTCGCGCTGGACGCGGCCGCCGCCGACATCCTGAGATTCTATTGCACCTGGATCGTCATTACTTATTGGCTGTTTGGTTTGCAGCTCGCTGCCAACCCTTTGTTTACTTCTCTGCGCCACCCTGGCTATGCAACCATCAGCAATATTGGCCGCGACCTCTGCCTTGGCATCCCGCTGGTGTTCGCGGGCAGCAGACTATTCGGCGCACCGGGCGTTCTAGCGGGACAGGCTTTGGGTAATATGCTGGCAGGCTTAGTTGCATTTAGCGTTGCATTGTGGCTGTGTAAACGAGTAGAAAACGGAAAAACAATTGATCTACCAATCAGAGCTCTGACGCAACGTTGGCATTTTCATCGGGCAGTGGTGCCAGGCGTACAGCATCGCGGTCACTAGCGCTCACGCCGGTAAATCCGACCACGCACAGGGTTGATGTGCAGGTAATATATGCCCGTTCCAGCACCATTGCGTTAAAGTTTATGCGCATTTAGACACAAGTGACTTGTACAGCCATACTAAGACCACATAAACTTGTCAGCAGACACTATCCAGCACAGCCAGCGTACAGAACCAGAATGATTGACGAAGAGCTCTACCAGCAAGCAGCCGATGAGCTTAACTCAGATAAACGAAGAGCTCATATCTGGGCGCGCGCCTGCGCGTTAGCCAGCGATGACCATGACGAAGCCAGATATTTGTATACCAATCTGAGGGTGGAGGAGCTGATCGCCGAACGCGACGCAGGTGGGTCGAGTGCACACCAACAGTTCCAAAATGATGAGCATGACGCAACGCTTGCCCTTGAGCCAATAGTGGTCAACGACGCGCCAGACGAAGACGAGATGTTTTTATCAGACAGCCTGGATTCGTTTTCCCTGGATGCTGACGATACAATCCCTGAATCGATCTCGGCACCCTCGGGCATCGACAGCTCGGCAGAAACCGATGACCTGCTGGATCTTCTAGACGATCATGATGACTCGGAGCACGCCGCAATATCCTCGGTAGGTGCAAGTTTTGACGAACGGGTCGATCTTCACCAGCAGCAACGCGGTGACTCGCAGACACTCGATCAGCTGGACACCCAAGACCAACATGACTCGGATGCTGCCGGCAATACAGAGTTTTCGGACATAAATGAACATTCTTCCAGCAACGCTCAGTTCTCAGACATAAATGAGCTTTCGTCCAGCGACGCAGACGCGGACTTAGCCGGCATAAACGATGACAAGTCCCTCGAAGAAGATTTTCTGGATAGCTACGCAGAACATCAACAAAATATTAAAGATACTGCCCGGGCAGAAGAGCAGTCAGCCGAAGAATTCATAAGCGAACTGGGACTCGACGAAGAAGAGCTCAGGGATCACCAACGCCCTGAGAGTGCTCACGATGAAATGCAACTGGATTTCGACAGCACGACCGAGCTGGATCTCACCGCAGAAGAAATAGCCAGGATCAATGACTCTTCACCGGGCGCTCTATCTTCAATCGATGGTGAAGCACTTTTCGATGAACAAGCAAGCTTAGATGATCTCACTCAGGCTCGAGAGGAGCAAAACCTGGATTGGCTGGACGAAGATATACCGCCGTCCAAGTCGATAGCCTCAATCGATGAAAGACTGCACGACGATATAGATCTAGAGGACGATCGGCTGGCTCAGGAGTTTGAGCGTCAGGCTGATGAATTGCCAGGTCAGCGCAGTGATGTTATCGAGCACACAGATTTAGTTGAGGAGGCCTATCCAGATGCAGTTGAGGAGACTCAAGAGGCCGCTTTTGCAGCACATGATGACTCCTATTCAGCAACCGCGGCTTCAGTAATTAGTAAACAGGTCGATGCCGTGCCGTTCAATCTGCCGGTTGACCTTACTCTGAACCAAAGCGGCAGAGAATATGCGATCTACAAACGTGACTACCTTAGCCAGGCGGTTAGCACCGGCTTTTCCTGGTCAGCGCTATTCTTGACACTGCCTTTTCTGATCTATAGGCACATGTTTGGAACTGCAATTGTGTACACAATTCTTAGCCTGATTACGCTGGGCGGTCTAATCGTTTCAGGGCTTGCCTGGATGGATGCAGGCTCGACAGCCAGCGCTCTAATAAAAATAAGTACGATCGGTTTCGCATTGCTGGCATTTATCGGACTGCTATACATGCCGTTTCGCTATGGGAACCATTGGCGGGGAGAAAAACTGGAACAACGCGGCTTTGAACTGGTTGCCTGGGTCAAAGCATCTTCTCCCGGAAAAGCACTCAGTCAAGCAAGACGTGCGTCAGCTCTCGACTAGAGCTGACCGTAACTCAACGCAGACCGCATTTTCCAAACCATAAGCGGAATAACACCTCAATAACCACTGCTAACAGTACAGCTCTGCAGGCAGGCGTCGTTACTCCTTTCAAGTCATCGGCAAGAATGACGGGCCAAATCACTGGGAAAGTGAATTGGCATGTTGCCGGCTTGATTCGGTAGCATTTTAGGGGTAGCCGGGAACAGGGATTTTCCCGGCTCCAATTCTCCTGAAACCGAGATGCCCATCGCCGGTGACTATTTTTTATTGTGCAAACGGATTCACAGAACAGTCTTGCCAAAGATTGCCCTTGTACGCACCACTGCCCTTGCACGCACCACTATTGATTGGGTCGCCCTTAAAAACCAATCGCTAAAAATCAATCGCTGAGCCTTATGTGAACCTAAGCGGCTCCGTAAATCCAAGCGTCTATGTGAACCTAAGCGCGTTTTCTTGCCCGACGAGGCCGATTGAACAATGCGCTGATGACCGAGGAAGTAATAACTTCCCGCTCGTTAGCATAAGCCTCGTGATTCTCTTCAATCTTTTCCAGATCATAGAGATAGCTGACCATGACGCTGGATGATTGTCGTAAGCCCTTCTCGGACATATCCGCACCAGGCAGCACCGCATCAAGACTGGCGCCATTACCCAAATGAAAACGCGCAACCGGATCCAAAGGTTGAAGATCCTCACGTTTCTCCAAAGTCAGAAAATGAGCCACCAACAACTGTAGCTGTTCCAGTTCGTGAAGATCGGTGCTTTCTTTCAATTGCTCGGAGACGCGCTTGGCAATGCGTAAATGCTCTAATAGGGCATGAGCATCGGATGCAGGGGAATCAAGATCGGAATCTCTTGGGGAATGAGCCTCCAATTGAGAGTCAATCCAGCGACTCAAACCCGGAACCGGAGACAGGGTTCTAAAGCTTGTCAGGTTAGGCAGCTGCGCAGACAACTCTTTGGCAACCTGTTTTATCAAGAAGTTACCAAACGATACGCCCGCCAAGCCTTTCTGGCAGTTGGAGATCGAATAAAACACAGCCATGGTGGCATCATTTTCTGCAATGATCTCGCGATCGGACTCAAGCACGCCAGCTATCGTTTCCGGACGCTCGTTTGTCAGAGCGACTTCGACGAAAATCAGGGGTTCGTCTAGCATCGAGGGATGAAAAAACGCGAAGCATCGCCGATCACTGGGCTGTAGCCTGCCGCGTAAATCTGACCAGCTACTGATTTCATGCACAGCTTCGTAAGCGATGATCTTTTCAAGAATATTGGCGGGACTGTGCCAATCGATTTCTCTGAGTACCAGAAACCCCTGGTTAAACCAGGAGCGAAACAAATGCTGGAAATCAACGTCTATTCTGCGTAAATCCGGCTCTTGACGACAGGCGGACAGCAACAGAGCTCGCATCTTGACCAGCTCGTTAGTCGCGCCGGGCAAACGGTTAAGGCGACGAAAAAGCTCCTGTCGACGCGGTTCCACGCTATCAATCAAAATGGTTAATCCATCAGCAGTCTTATCATCAGCATATCGCTGCGCTGCTCTAACGGCGTGTTCTGCATTGATGTCAAACCGCGACAACAGCATCTTGAAAAATGCCAATTGTTCTTCGGGTTCTGCTTTAGCAAATCGGCTGAACAATCCTCCAGCCAGCCGGTTACCCGACATTTCACCACGCTGGGACAACAAGGCATCGCACAGCTCTACAAAAGAGCCTGTTGGCTCGGCTAGAGAGCTTTGTTCCTGTCTGACAAACACCGAACTCAACAGCTCGGATAAATAGCTAATTCGGCTCACTGTCTCATGCTTCCCTGAATGGTGTCGACGGCTTTCGATCTACTTGTATCATACGGTCTGTTTCGCGATAGTGACTAGTAACTTCGTTGCATTTTCGACTTACGCCCCACCCTGCAGGGCAATAATCATGCGCAGCCCCACTACTGACGCCGTCTAAACTGCCCCAGTACGCTGGGGGTGGCTGTAATCGACTACTACAAAGTCTAGCTAGGTCATTGATCTCAAAGGCTTAGATATAAGATCACTTTGCTATCCCCAGACAACTGGGGCAGTTAGGAGGCAATCAAGCGTGGAGCCAGGCTTCGTTCAGGGTAGAAATGATACTGTTAGTCTTGACTGGTTTGGACCATCAGCCACCAGTTTCTGAGCTTTGTATCGCGTCAATTCACGCTTTTACGCGTTTCGCTCAGGCCATAGAAGCAGCGTGACCAGGGTTGGTAGCACAACAATGATAAGCATTGCAGCCGCTGCAAAAAGGTAGGCCGTGCCCAGATTGTACGTATTGACAATCGGCTGGCTGATTAACGGGGACAAAAACTGCCCAAGAAATATGGACGTAGTCAGGCCGCCAGAGGCCCGTCCACGCATGGTCGAGGGTACGCGCGACATTAGCCAGATACTAAGATTCGGAAAGTTCAAACCTAAGCCTAATCCAATCAACGGCATGCTCACAAACATCATCGTCAAGGACCTGGACTGTGAAAGAAGGCAAAAACCAATACTCAACAGAACAAAGCTCAACAATAGAATTTGTCGATTACCCAGGTGACGGCGCAGTCTTTGAAAAAAGGCCGAGGCGATAGATGCAAAAATTTGGTTAAGCACAACAGCAAAACCTGCGTACTTCAAGCTATCAGCACCCAGCTCTATCGCGAAAAAAGGTAACTGAGTTGGAATGATATAAAACAAAGCCATGCTCAAGAATCCCAGGCAATAGATCAAGCCGCCATGAACTTTTGGAAACTGCTCTACACTGGCAGCCGCCTCCTCAATGTTGACTGGTGGTTTGGCGACAAACCAATAGATTAGCGGGAACAAGATAATAGGTATCAGATACACAGCAAAAGGCGCGCGCCAGGACACATCAGCCAGGATTGAGCCAGCTGCTATAAACACAATGCCCCCTGCTGACATCGCCGACGCTTGAATTCCCATGGCCCTATCGCGCTCTGAACCTTGAAAATGATCGGTTAGCAGCGCCATTGAACACACCATCACTATTCCCACCGCCGCACCCAAGAGCAACCTGCTAGCGAGCAGCAACACTAAATCGTCAACCCATAAACCTGCAGTTCCCGCTACGATGTATAAGCCGACGCCCACTTGTAAAAGAATTCGTCGCCCTAATTTGTCGGCGATAAAGCCTGCAATCGGTGCGGTTAGGGCAATGGCCAACCCTGGCACTGTCACAATAAAGCGGACCAGGTAATCCGCATCTGGATGGTCAGCAAAATGAGCCAGCAAGCCCGGCAGCCCCGGCGATATGGTTGCGCCCGCCATGACGGTAAGGCTCGAACACACCAACAGAACAGGTAAAAGAAACGGGGAACGCTGCATCTGGCTGGCGAGAGTCTCGGTTGATGGAAAGTCCGGTAGGTGCCTTACAAGAGCCGGCCGTGGAAACAACTCGGCTCGTCTAAACGGTTCAGTGTGTATCGCGTTGTGAAAAACGCCGTTCCATCCAGCTGACTCCTGCGGTGACAAGCAATATTAATACAAGGTACTCAAGAATCAGTGCCGTATAGATCTCAAGCGGACGGTACTGTGACGTTACCAGTTCGTTGGCCCGGCGTGTTAACTCTTCCATGCCGATGACAGAAACCAGCGACGACATCTTAAGCATATAAACAAGCTGATTGCCCAGTGGTGGCAGGACACGACGAATAGCTTGCGGTAGAACGATATAACGCATCCGATCCAGATACCCCAGACCCAGAGAGTCTGACGCCTCCAACTGTCCACGATCAATCGATTGGATTCCAGCTCTGAAAATCTCTGCTTCAAAAGCACTATCCGCCAAAGACAGTGCAATCACACCAGCCCAGAAGGCGCTCGCGGCCAAGCCCATAACAATAGGCAGACCGTAGTAGATCCAAAGTATTAACACCAGTAACGGCACAGCCCTGAAGAGCGCAACATAAACACGGTTGAATCCACGGGCAATAGGATTTTTAGACAAACCCAGCAAAGCTACCAGCAGACCAATGACGATGGAAATCAGAATCGCGGTTATCGACAGTAGCAACGTGTATTTCAACCCACCAAGCAGAAACTTCAGATTGGCGCGACCGGATTCGGTCATGGGTGAGATCACATACCACTGCAACTGGCCACCACAACCCGATAACAGCAGCGGTGCCATCAAAATCCAATAACGATTACGCACAGCGCTTAAAAATTCCATCACTGCAAACCTGTTCAGTGCTGAAGAATTTGTTGCAGAAACAGTTGCCCACGATCGGTTTTGGGCTGCGTGAAAAATTCCTCTGGTGGGGATTGTTCAACTATTGCTCCGGCATCCATAAAGACCATGCTATCGGCTACCTGTCTTGCGAAGCCCATCTCATGAGTCACAACCATCATCGTCATACCTGTTTCTGCCAGCTCAACCATCACCTCAAGCACCTCGGAAATCATTTCAGGGTCCAGTGCAGAGGTGGGTTCATCAAACAGCATGACCTTAGGCTCCATGCACAAACTACGTGCAATAGCCACTCGCTGCTGCTGGCCTCCCGACAACTGACTTGGATATTTGCCAGCTTGCTCGGGGATTCTCACGCGTTCCAAATACTGCATGGCAAGTGCGGTCGCACGCTCAGCAGGTACTTTTCTGGCCCGCATCGGGCCCAGGGTCAGATTCTCGAGCACCGTTAAATGCGGAAACAGATTGAACTGTTGGAAAACCATGCCGACATCGGTACGTACCGCTTTCAAATCCCGGGCGTTGTCGCCCAATTCAATGCCGTTAACCAAAACTTGACCCGCATCATGTTGTTCCAGTTGATTGACACAGCGTATCAACGTCGATTTACCTGAACCCGACGGCCCACAGATGACCATGCGCTCTCCAGAGTTGACACGCAATGACACATCATTCAAGGCCTGAAAACTGCCAAAGAACTTGGAAAGATTGCGGATTTCTATAATCGGCGAGGCGGTGTCGGCTGACGATTCAGAGCTTGTCATGGGTGCAGCTATTACAGGCAGGCTCGCAAGTGTAGCGCACTGTTCTGCCAGGAATGCGCATTTACTCCATCGAGGTGCTCTTTTAGCTTACCGCGATCACGCTCAGTCGGTATACTGACACGCTCCGAAAAAACGGTTGATACATCGATGATCAAGTCCCTACGTCGCACGCTTGGCGTGCTAGCAGTCTCAATAGCCATGACAGCTCCTGCTATGGCTGCAGATTCAATCCTCACCGATATTCTGTCCAGCGGAACGCTGAAGGTCGGCACCACCGGAGATTGGGATCCAATGACGATGAAGGATCCCGCAACGAACACCTACAAGGGATACGACATCGACGTCGTGACTGAGCTTGCGAAAGATCTAGAGGTAGAGCTGGAATTTGTTCCTACCGACTGGAAAACACTGGTCAACGGGATAGCCGCTGGCAGATACCACATGACGGGCAGTGCCTCCATCAGCCCCAGCCGCGCAAAGGCCGCTGGTTACACCGATAGCTACTTTGCCTTGAATACTGTGCCACTCACATTGAAGAAAAACGCCGATCGTTTTACCGACTGGGATGACATGAACAAGGCTGACGTCACTGTGGCAGCAACGCTTGGTACAACGCAAGAACAACAAGTTAAGAATTTTTTCCCGGATGCTCAGCACAAGATCATTGAAGCACCTGCACGCGATTTTCAGGAAGTTCTGGCAGGTAGAGCTGACGCACACATAACATCCAACGTCGAGGCCTTTAAGCTGGTCGCAAAATACCCGGAGCTTATGGTGGTTCCGGTTAAGCAAGGCCGTGCCCGCACGCCCATCGCAATGCTTGTTCCTCAAGATGATCAGGTCTGGATCAACTATCTGAACACCTGGATCAAACTGAAAAATGAGCGTGGTTTTTTCGATCAACTATCTAGCAAGTGGCAATTGAGTAACTAATTATGTTTGAAGCACTACCGGAACCCAAAGCAGACGCTATCCTCGCTCTAATGACGGCCTTCCGGGCCGACACACGTACAGAAAAACTCGATTTGGGCGTTGGCGTTTACAAGGATGCTGCAGGTAAGACACCCGTTATGCGAGCGGTTAAATCAGCCGAGCAGACGATTCTGGAAACCCAGGATACCAAGGCGTATGTCTCACCAACCGGTAGTGCTCCTTTTTGTAAAGCAATGATTGAGCAGGTATTCGGCAAGGATGCGGATACCAGTCGTATTCGTGCTGCCCAAAGTGTCGGCGGCAGCGGTGCTTTGCGGGTGTTGGCAGATCTATTAAAGCAAGGCCGCCCCGACGCTGACATGTGGGTATCCGACCCAACCTGGCCTAACCACGTTCCTCTGCTTAGCTCAGCAGGCTACACGCTGCACACCTACCCCTACTACGATGCCAGCACAGGCGTAGCAGATATCGAAGCAATAGTGGCTGCATTGGGCAAGGTGCCCGAAGGTGACATTGTTGTACTTCACGGCTGCTGCCACAATCCAACCGGCGCGGATCTTGAGCTCGACCATTGGTCACGTATCATTGATGTGCTGATCGCAAGAGATCTCTTCCCACTGGTCGATCTGGCCTACCAGGGTTTTGGCGACGGCTTGGAAGAAGATGCTGCGGCAGTGCGCCTTATGGCAAGCCGATTGCCTGAGATGGTAGTCGCAGCGAGTTGTTCCAAAAATCTTGGCTTGTACCGTGAACGCGTTGGTGCTGCCATGCTATTGGCACAAAACGAAGCCGAGGCAACCCGCGCACATGGTCGACTGAGCGGCGTCATTCGCGCGAACTATTCTATGCCACCCGATCATGGCGCTAATACGTCTGAAGTGGTTTTGAGCGATCCAAGCCTAAACGGCGATTGGCGTGAAGAACTCGAATCCATGCGCTTGCGAATGGTGCAGCTTCGGCAAACGTTTAGTGATGCTATGCGTAAACGATCCAATTCCGATCGCTTTGACTACGTTGCCAGGCAAAAAGGCATGTTCAGCCGCCTTCCGCTTAATACAGAACAGTTGAATGCTCTTCGCGATAACTACGCCATTTATATCGTAGGCGATGGACGAATCAATGTCGCAGGACTCCCGGAAGAAGGGATCGATCGCATTGCCGACGCCATTTGCACAGTATTGTCTGAAGAGACAGCCTAAACAACATCGTACAGGCCGGGGCCGATCTGGTTTCCCGGCCTTGGCCTGTTTTAGCCACCCAACACAAACTTACCCTCGGGCAAGTCGAGCCGCACTGCAACCGCTGCAGCGGCGATGACGCTGGTTGTTTCAGCTTCTGCGTCAACGACATTTAAACCACCTGGTTCAACCTTGACCGTAACTGTGCCAAATGGCACTTCTGCGGCGATTGCATCAATGTCCACACTATCCGGCTGTTGTACGCCAATAGTAACTTCGACCTGCATCTGATCACGATCCAGCCCCAAGGTGCGAAACAGGGAGAGCGAGCTGTGGTGCAGCGCATCCTGAACAGCCCGCCGAGCCGCTTTTGTATAATCCTCACCGTACAGATCGTTGCCAGTGCCCATCTCCAGAATAATGCGTTTGAGAGACATAACAATCAGGCCTCAGCAATATCAAGATAGACAACAGCAGCTACGTTGGCCATCACCGTCGTATTCGTGCCCTCATCATTGAGGATATCAAGGCCTCCCTTTACAACCGTGACCTGTGCTTTGCCGTATGGCAACACAGCGGCAACCGCCGCCTTGTCAACTCTGGTGGGTTCAGCCACACCAACCTCTACGTCCACTTCCATGGCATCTCGCGAATAACCAAGCGCTGGTGCGATCGACAGAGAGTTATGCCATAGCGCATCCTTGAGCGCTCGAACAGCAGCTTTAGTGTAATCCTGACCGTGAAGGTCGGTACCCATGCCTATTTCTATTGCCAGTCTTTTTCTTGCCATAGCGATCCAATAGATCTCCTGCTAGTCAGCTTACATCGGCGCAGCTGTAGATGTGAATATTCGGTGAACGTGAGATCAATTGCAATCACATGTGGTTCACCAGCGCTCAAATACTCTGCCCTTGCGTTATTCCTCAGTGCAAAAAATATTGCACGAGTCACATCACAAGAGACAACTCAGTATGAAAAAATTTGGAAAACTTTTGGCGTTAGGTAGTTTATGTATTGGGCTGGTCGCATGCTCAGACAGTGAAGTTGAGGTTCTGCCGTCAGACGATGCTACACAAATACTGGCACAAGCAGGCGATGGTTCAGCGAATATCGTTGACACGGCTGTTGCTGCTGGTTCTTTCAATACACTGGCTGCTGCCCTTCAGGCTACCGGTCTGGATGCAGTTCTGGCAGACGAAGCTCGCAGTTTCACCGTATTCGCCCCGACTGATCGTGCATTCGATGCTTTAGGCCAAGAGACTATCGATGCGCTTCTAAACGATACCGATACGCTCAGCGACATTCTGCTTTATCACGTCATCGCAGATGCAACGGTTGACGCAGCCACAGCCACCACGCTTGCCGGGCAGACTGTGACGATGGCCAACAGTGACGATGTTGCCTTATCTCTGGACGGCATGCGCCTTTTTATAAACAGTTCGGAAGTCATCGTTACTGACATTGCCGCTACCAACGGTATTATTCATGTAATCGACGCTGTGCTTACGCCACCAGCTGACATGCCAGATGCCAATGATGCACCGCTGGCCAACATAGTCGATACGGCAATTGCAGCTGGCAACTTCACCACCCTTGCTACTGCGCTGGAGGCAACCGATTTAATCTCAGTGCTGGGCGATGAGTCACGTGAATTTACCGTGTTCGCACCCACCGACGACGCTTTCGCCGCATTGGGTACACAAGCCATCAATGACTTGTTAGCAGATCCTGAAACACTTCGCGACATCCTCCTCTACCACGTTATTGCCGATGCATCGATAGATGCAAGCACAGCCATTAGCCTGGCAGGTTCGACAGCAACCACAGCTAATGGCGATGAGATCGCCCTCTCACTCAATGAAGGGAATCTTTTTATCAATATGTCGCAAGTGATTACCACAGATATAATCACTAGCAACGGTATTATTCATGTGATTGATGCAGTGCTCACTCCCCCTGCCGACGTGCAAGAGCAAGCACTGGTATCTATTGTCGATACAGCGATTGCTGCAGGTTCATTCAATACCCTGGTTACGGCCCTACAGGTAACCGGTCTGGACAGCACGCTTGCCAACACCAATGATACGTTTACGGTATTCGCACCCACTGACGATGCCTTCGCAAAACTAGGCGAAGATACAATCAACGCTCTACTGGCTGATCCGGAAACGCTGAGCAACATTCTTCTGTATCACGTGATCGGCGGGCAGGCAGTGGATTCCACCACAGCAATCAGCTTATCGGGCTCATCGGTCGCAACCGCCAACGGCGATACCGTTGCTATCTCGCTTGACGGTGACCGACTGCTGATCAACCAATCAGAAGTTATCATTGCTGACGTGAATGCCAGCAACGGTATTATTCATGCGATCGATACAGTGCTGATACCGCCGGCGGGCATGCCCACAGATACTCCACCTCAAACAGTTGCCGAATCTGGCACCCTGCTGGATGTAGCAAAAGCTGCTGGCAATTTTACAACGCTCGTAGCAGCACTTGAAGCAACTGGCCTTGACGGTGCCATCGGACACAGCGGTGATCTCTACACTGTGTTTGCGCCAACCGACGCAGCCTTCGCTCAACTAGGCCAGGACACCATCAACGCCCTACTAGCCGATCCTGCAACGTTGCGAAACATTTTGCTCTATCACGTTATACCCGGCACCGTTGTCGATTCCACCACCGCCTTGTCGTTAGTCGGTACCTCTATCGAAGCTGGCAATGGTGACAGATTTGAATTGCGTCTAGATGGTAGTTCGCTCTTTATCAACGACAGCCTGATTACAGCCACCGACATCCGCGGTGTCAATGGCATTATCCACGTCATCGACACGGTGCTAACTCCACCCCACGGAACGTAAGTTAAGGCGATCAGCCAGTCGGACAATGTCGCCTTTATGGCAGTTTCACATTAAGAAGGTGCTGCCATTGTTAATGTGAATCTGCCAGATGACTGTCGGTGCTTATAAGATCGATGGTCAGTAAACTAAAAAGTCCGCTCCTTGCATGAGCGGACTTTTTGGATGATGCGAGACAGTACGCTCGATCTCGTTTGCACCATCGCCAAGCAACCGGGGCAGTTTACTATTGAATGATGGCGCTTTCCCAGGCTTCAATAAAAGCCTGCCGCTTAAGCCGATCCAGGTAAATCATCAATCCCGGCTCCAACGCTATCGTTGATTGTTGCGCGCTACCGGAGCTGGCTTGCAAGGATGAAGGCGCAGGAAAAATATCGACAGCCTGATCTCGCCAACTCGATGATGCCAGGTGACGTACAAACGAGGTTGAAAGGGCGGACTGTTTGGTTTTTCCGCTGACAAGTGCGGTTCGCATCATGGTCGTTGGAAAATCCGAAGGCAAGACCACGGTGATCTTGTCCGCCAGGTCAGTGCGAGCCAATGCATAGCTACCAAGCACATTGTAAGAGATGGCTATTCTGCCTTGTGCCAAATCCTCAATCATATCGCCTGAGCAGCAGTACAGCTGCGTGTTGAGGTTGCCCATGACTTCCATCAAACGCCAGTAGGTCTCCGAAGTACGCGCATCCTGTGTTGCGAATAGATAGCCAAGACCAGAGCGCCGAACATCATAGGTGCCAACCTTACCCCTGAACTCGTTGGGGTTAGTACGAAGCACCTCTATCATCTCCTGTCGCGACTGCGGTATCGCAGTTGTCGAAAACGCGGCATTATTGACAACAATGGCAGCAGGCTCCAATGTAAACCCGAAAAGGCTGTGTCGCCAGTGCGCCCAATCAGGGTGAGCGAAATCCTCTAACTGTAAAGCATAACCATCGTTAACAAGCTTTATTTGCAGATCCATCGCACTGGAGATAACGACATCAAACTGAGCCGAGGTATCTTTGAAGCGTTCATAGACATCCACTGAGCCGGTGACACTGTATTCAATGCTTACAGCTGGATTGTCGGCAACAAAACTCTCAATGATTGGTGCGAAGAAAGCAGTATCGGTGCTTGATATTACGCGCAATAAAGGCGCACCTTCTTGCGCATTGAATACCGTCTGTTCTTCCCAGTCGACAGCCAGGCTGACTACTGGTAACCAGCACACCACTAAAAAGAAAAGCTTACGCATGCGCCCCCTGTGCTCTGGTTGCTTAGTTTAAGCTGCCCGCCATGAGCTACGGCCACATCCCTGGCGATGGTTAGGCCAAGACCTGAACCGATCGTACCGCTGGCATTACGCCCTCTGGTAAAACGCCCGGTTAGCAACTCCAGCTCGTCGGTTAAAAACCCCGGCCCTTGATCACGCACTTCCAGACAAGGCACAGGCTGGGCACGGACTATCAGCAATATTTCACTCTCGACCGGTGAGTACTTCATCGCATTATCCACCAGATTTCTGATTGCGTTTTGTAACAAGATCGCATCTCCTGAGACGATCGCCTCGGCATCACAGTCAAGTCTTAGATCCACGTCTTTCATCTCAGCCAACGGGGTCATCCGCAACACTATATCTTTTACAAGTTCTACAAGATCAATACTCTCCACTTCCAACTGACTGCTTCGAAAGATGATCATGGCATGATCAAGCAACTGACCGGCAGCGCGGGAGCTTTCATCGATTGCTCGAATCATGGATCTCAGGGCGCGCCTGTTCTCCTCTTTATCAACTCGTTGCAATGTCGCTTCAGCGTGTGAGCGAACGGTAGCTATGGGTGTGCGCATCCTATGCGCCGCCTCTGCTATGAAATCCTCTGATTGATTAAGCGAGCGTTCCAGCCTGGCCATCAAACTGTTCAAGGATGAAACCAGCGGCACCATTTCCAGCGGCACCGGTCTGACCACAGGGCTGAGATCCTCCGGGCCTCGACGGGCCACCGAAGTTGCCACACGTTGCAAAGGACCAATAGTGGCAGAGGCAGCCCAGATTGAAAGCAACATCGCTAATGTGAAAAATCCTGCCCCCAGCGCAGCGGCATTTTTCGAAATGCGTTGTAAGGTGCCTGACAAATTATCTTGCGTCTGCGCGACGGAAGCTGTGAGCCGGGTTCGCAGTTTTGTACCGATTAGTAATCGTGTTGCCGTTACCTGCCTGACAGGGACATCACCGAACTCGTTGGATTGAAAAACAGTAGTGGTCTCAGGCGGCAGCATCGGTACCGATAATTCATCGTAACCGGAAAGGATTTTATCGTCCTGGTAGATGGCATAAAATATCCGATCGTCAGTGGAAGTATTAAGCATGGAGAAAGAGGCGTACGGAATATCCATTTCCACGACACCGTCTCTAACATTGGCCGTATCCAACATTGATGTAACCGATGCAAGAAGAATACTATCCTGACTTTGCTGCGCAATTTGTGCCGCATAGTTACGCACCACAAAAAACAGCAGAACCGTTAATACCAATGCACCACCAATCAGCCTGACCGCTAGCTTGTTACGTAAAGAGCCTGATGTATTGATGGGATTAGTCGTCATCCAATCGGTATCCCAAGCCTCTAAGCGTTGTAATTTTCAGGCTGGAGTTTTCCAGGTGTTTTCTTAAGCGACCTATATAAACCTCGATCGCATTTTCAGACACATCGTTGTCATAAGAAAAAAGGCGATCAACCAGCTTCTGTTTGGAAAAAATCTGCCCGCGAGAATTGATCAGGAGTTCCAGTAGCCGCAGTTCGCGGTTGCGAAGATTAACCAACTTGCCGTCAATTGATAGATAGCCTGCCACCGGATCAAACTCAAGGTCGCCTAAGCGCGTGATCGTTTGGGCGGAGCCTGCTTTCCGTCTTAACACCGCCCTGCAACGAGCCTGAAGCTCGGCATGATCGAACGGCTTGGTCACATAGTCATCAGCACCGAGATCCAGCAGACTGATTCGATCGGACACCTGAGATCGAGCCGTCAGAACGATTATCGGGGTGTCTTTCTTCCAGGCTCGATGATGTTGTAAAAAATCCCTGCCATCGCCATCTGGCAACATGATATCCAGCAGAATCAGGTCGTACTCTTCAGTGGTAGAAAAAGCGAGCGCCCTGGTAAGACTGTCGGCGTGATCAATCACATGACCATCCAGTCGCATGCGTTCCGATACAGCGAGAGCCAACTCCTGATTATCTTCGATCAGTAGAAATTTCATACACCCATTTTGGACCTTTTTGGAGCATGACAGGTTTGTGTCAGGTTCTAATGTTCAAGTGTCGCACCTGACTCGTCTGTAGAGCAGTTATCTAATTTAGGAGGAATATATACCAATGATTAAAAATATTGGCCGTCGAGCCATTCTAGCGTCAGCCGTAGCGGCCCTTACTTTTGCCAGCCCGAGTTTTGCCGAAAAGATCGATAGTCTGCACTTTTTGATCCCCGGTGGAGCTGGTGGTGGTTGGGATGGCACCGCGCGCGGAACCGGTGAAGCATTAACCAAAGCAGGCCTGGTTGGCACGGCGTCTTACGAAAATATGTCAGGTGGCGGTGGCGGTAAAGCCATTGGGTATCTGATCGAGAACGCTGACAGCAACCACGGCACCTTGATGGTTAACTCAACGCCTATTGTTATTCGATCGCTGACAGGTGTGTTTCCACACAATTTTCGCGATCTAAAACTGGTTGCTGGCACTATCGGTGACTATGCAGCGATGGTTGTAGGCAAAGACAGCCCGATCAACTCTATGAGTGATTTGATCGCTGCCTACGATGCTGATCCAAAAAGTACCGCAATTGGCGGCGGATCTGTGCCTGGCGGCATGGATCACCTGGTAGCTGCCATGGTGATGGAGGCAGCAGGTAAAGATGCATTGGGCGTAAAGTACATCCCTTATGATGCAGGTGGTAAGGCCATGGCCGCCCTGCTCTCAGGCGAGATAGCTGCACTGTCCACTGGTTTTTCCGAAGCGGTTGATCTGGCCAATGCTGGCGAAGTCAAGATCATTGGCGTCACTGCCGACGAGCGTGTTGCCGCCGCTGGCGACGCGCAAACCATGAAGGAGCAAGGAATTGACACGTCTTTTGTCAATTGGCGGGGATTCTTTGCAGCGCCTAATCTTCCTGATGACAAGCTAGCTCAGTACCAGGACGCATTAGCCAAGATGTATGACACAGCCGAGTGGGAAGAAGTCCGTGCTCGTAACGGTTGGGTAAACATCCACAACTCTGGCGATGATTTCCAGGCATTCCTCGAAGAGCAGGAAACTGCTATCGGCGATCTGATGAAAAAGCTCGGCTTCCTTTAAGCTTGCTTGGCAGAGCGGTTTAAACACCGCTCTGCACTATATGCGACGGAGACACAATGGCACTTGATCGCTGGATAGCGTTAATCCTGCTCGGTATCTGCTTGATCTACGGCTACACCGCCTGGTTCACCATGGATGACTCTCTCGCGCCCTTCATGAGGCGCAATCCAATCTGGCCCAGTACGTTTCCCAAAGTTCTTTCCATCATGGGAATCGTGGCCTCCACTATTATTTTACTGGGCATCGAAAAAGGCGAGTCTGCTGCCGGTGAAATCGACTATCGACGATTGGGTGACTACTACCTGGGTCAGGCCTTGCTGCTACTGGCGCTTATGGTGGCTTATGCACTTTGCCTTCGTCCTGTAGGCTTTCTGATCTCCACTGCCGGCTTTCTCATTATCGGATCCTTTATTCTCGGCGAGCGCAAATGGCACGTCATGATTCCGGTGGCAGCGGCAGCGACACTCATCGTGTGGTATCTCGTACAGGAAGTGTTGGGTATCTACCTACGTCCATTACCGGGTATTCTGGGAGGCTGACATGTTAGAGGGACTCCTGCTAGGTCTGCAAACGGCCTTTTCCATCCAGAACCTGTTGATGGTCATCGGTGGTTGTCTGATTGGCACCTTTATCGGCATGCTGCCCGGTCTTGGCCCCATGTCAATCATCGCCATCATGATCCCCGTTGCCATTTCCATCGGCGATCCCTCGGCTGCACTAATACTATTAGCGGGTGTTTACTACGGAGCCATATTCGGTGGCTCCACGTCATCGATACTGCTCAATGCACCGGGTGTGGCAGGAACCGTTGCCAGCAGTTTTGATGGCTACCCCATGTCTAAGCAAGGCAAGGCTGGCAAAGCACTCACTGTTGCGGCCATCGCCAGTTTCTGTGGCGGCACCATTGGCGCGATTCTACTGATGATTTTCGCCCCGGCGCTCTCATCCGTAGCCCTGCTATTTCACTCGGCAGAGTATTTTGCATTAATGGTTGTTGGTCTTTCTGCGATTGCGGCGTTTGCTGGCAGTGGTCAGGTAACCAAAGCACTGATGATGACCATTCTGGGCCTGATCCTGGCCACCGTTGGCGAAGGCGCTCTGTTTAATATGCCGCGTTTCACAATGGGACTGATGGATCTGCAATCGGGCTTCGGGTTTATCACGCTCGCCATGGCCATGTTTGCATTACCCGAAGCACTTTTTCTAGTGCTTAAACCTAAAGAGATCAACAAAGAGGGTGGAGAAATAAAAGAGCTTCGCATCTCAGGCAAAGAAGCAAGATCGATAGCACCGGTTATAGGCCGCCAGTCTTTACAAGGTTTTTTCATCGGCGTGCTGCCGGGCGCCGGAGCTACTATCGCGAGTTTTCTTGGTTACGCCGTCGAGCGCAATATCGCGACAAAAGAAGAACAAGAAGAGTTTGGCAAGGGCTCGATCAAAGGGCTTGCCGCACCTGAGTCAGCCAACAATGCAGCATGCACAGGCTCTTTCGTGCCTCTATTGACGCTAGGCATACCAGGATCGGGAACTACAGCCATTTTGCTCGGGGCGCTCATCGCACTTAACGTCACTCCGGGTCCGCGACTGATGATTGATGCGCCACAGATATTCTGGTCAGTGATTATATCAATGTACATCGGCAACCTGGTCTTGCTGATTCTGAATTTGCCATTGATACCCTATATTGCAAAAGTACTGTTGGTACCACGCAACTACCTGATTCCCTTTATTCTGTTTTTTACCTTGATGGGCGCCTACATTGGGCAGAACAATGC
>JBGCEO010000051.1:0-87274 GCA_045106475.1 Granulosicoccus sp. | reverse complement strand
GTCGTGGCTATGACGCAAGCCGTCGATGGATTGAGGCGACGCTTGGATGTCTATTCACATTTTTTGCTTATAAACTCGTAGCCACTGAATAATTTTTAAAGAGTGTATCCATGTCATAGCACCATTTATAAAGTGCAGTGATATAAAAGAATCGCTAATTTTCTATACCAATTTTTTGGACTTCAAGGTGGTTGGGGAATGAAGGAGTTTTACGTAGCTGACCCAGACGGATACCGAATCAGATTGGACAATAGATTGTTTAAAAATAATCTAACAATCAAGCACGTTACATGCGACTTACTTCTTCCATCAGCCAATTCCGAAATATGTTGTAAATCTTGTTCTCACCGGCTTGATGAGTACAAACAAGATAATAGCCATAGCCGTTCAAGCGTATGCTAAACGGTTCGTACAGTTGGCCTGATTCGATCGTTGATCGCAGTAGCGGATTTGCTAAAATCACACCTTGCGCATCAATGGCTGCCTGTACTCTTACGTTCGGATCGACGATAACCGCACCACTAGCTAAAACATTTTCGGCATTCGCCAACTGCAGCCACTCGGCCCAGTAGTCAGTACCTTCCTGGTCACGAAGCAAGTGGTGTCGCTGTAAGTCTGCGACTGTGTTTAACCCAGCTCCAACATGCTTGAGTTTGGGCGAACAAACAGCAATCATCGGCATTTCTATGAGTAGCTCTGATTGACTGTTGGGCCAATTACCATTGCCCCACTTGATAGCTATATCGGTCTTCTCCATAACGAAATCCGGGTCGTTAACCGAGTGCTGCAGGCGCACGGTGATATCCGGGTGGGCACTTAAAAAGTGTCCAAGGCGCGACGATAGCCAACGTGTGACAAAGTAGGTGCTGACAGAAACTGTCAGTGTGGAACTCGGTTGTGCAGGTGATATTTGAGCAATCGTTGCATCAAGTTCTCGAAATTGTCGGTGTACGGTGCTGAAGAACTGCTCTCCCGCCGCCGTGAGTTTCACTTGGCGAATCCGTCGCTGGAACAATAAAGTTTCCAAATTACTTTCTAGTTGTTTGATCTGATAGCTAATTGCGCCTGGCGATACGGCCAGTTCCTCGGCGGCGGCGGAGAAACTGGAGTGTCGGGCAGCGGCCTCAAAGGCGCGAAGAGCTTTTAGGGACGGCAGGTGTTGGAACATCTCTATAGATTAAATTATTTAATCCATAATTAAAACAAATTGGTTTGTAGACAGTAGATTCACTGTCATACAATTTCAAAAAATTTGCGTAAAACCCCCACGTTGTAATCGCAACTTTGTAGTGTTTCGGGGAAAAGTGAGAAATCAGGATAGTCATGAAACATTCAAACGAATCTGCAACTTCATCGAACAAATCCGACAATGCCAGAAAAACCTGGCAATACACACCACCATTGCCCATGTCCGTGTCGCCATATTTCCGGTGGCCTCCCGATATTGTTGCCATTCTCAAATGGATGCTTAGTGGATGGTTCCCCCTATCGGAGCGCCTGATCATATTGATTCTAGCTGTTACCGTTGCAACGATATTTCAACCAAAGCTTGCAGATACCAGTGAGTTCGAGCTCAGTTGGATTCTTCTTCTGTTTATCCGCAATCTGTTTTTAATGTGCTTTGTGGCTGGCGGCCTACACTGGTTTTTTTATATAGCTAAAAAGCAAGGAGATGAGCGACGTTATGACACTCGTCCATTTGCAGTCTCCAGCAAGGTTTTTACGTTTGGCTCGCAAGTGCGTGACAATATGTTCTGGACCTTAGTCAGTGGAGTAACTATATGGACTGCATATGAGTCCTTGATGTTATGGGCTCTAGCGAATGGTTATGCTCCTGCATTGAGTATGCCCGAGCAATTGCCGTGGTTGGTTTTGCTGATATTTCTTTTACCGGTATGGGAAACTACGCATTTCTTCTTGATTCATCGTTTAATACATACATCAGAACTCTATAAACGAGTACATGCACTGCATCATAGAAATACCAATGTTGGACCTTGGTCCGGCATGTCCATGCACCCGGTGGAGCATCTTATTTACCTAAGCACCATTCTCGTTCACTTTGTTGTACCGTCTACACCATTGTTAATTGCGTTTCATCTGATGTACTTCACCTTGTCGGCAGCCACTACACACACAGGGTATCAAGGCATACTAGTGGGAGGTAAGTTGGTTTTGCCTCTAGGTACGTTCCATCATCAATTGCATCATCGTTACTTTACGTGTAACTACGGTGGACTTGAAATCCCATGGGACCGATGGACGGGCAGTTTTCATGACGGTTCAAGCGAATCCCATCAGGCCTTCCTTGCCAAGCGTAAGAGTAAGGGTAAGGCCAATGCCTAAACTGACGGTAAAAGAAATACTTTAACTAAAAAGTGTTCCACAAATTTGCTTTGTAAATGTTCAATATAAGGGGCCATATCTCGCTAGATCGAAAATCGATACAATGAGAAGGTGATTTCTGACAAAAGCAGTACTTTGCTAGTTAGCAGCAAAGTTCTAATATTCTGCCAATTATATAAATGAGGTCTGGGTGCAAATGAAGAAGCTATTAGGAATCGTAGTCCTGAGTCTCTTATGGTGCGGCCCCAGCTATGCGGAATTTGTTATGCAAGAACTAATAGATGTGCTGGTTGAAACAAAAAAAACCAAAAGTATCGAAGTGGCCAGGAAGTTACAGCTATTAGGCAGCGGTGTTGATAAATATGATTTGGTTATTAGAAAGGCTGACTTAAATCTTGATGATGCAGAGAAAATAGCGAGCGCAATTTATAGGGTTAGTCAGAATAATGGACCAAATCTCCACACTCTTAGCATGAGCTTCAATCAAGATTTAAAAGATGAGGGCGTCCTAGCTGTACTCAGCAAAATTCCTGATACTACGGCTGTTTTAGCCTTTGTTGAATGTGGAATCACTGATATTGCAGGTCAGGCAATTATTGATTTTGCATCGAAAAATAAAGAACTTACCGGGATATACATAGAGGGCAATGCTTTTTCAAAAAGCATGGAAGCAAAGTTCGAAAAATTGAGAATAGACAACCCTGAACTAACAGTTTTAAGTGAGTGGGCCAGTGAGGAATTCAAAGCAATGGTTAAGAGGACCTTTGACTAGAATAGCATGTGACTATGATTGCTTTGGGTTGGACGCGGCTTTAGGCGTATGACTCTAGCTAACAGAATATTCCGGAGTGGTTGAGAGAAATTCACCGTAGGCGGCCGCATTCGGATGCGCAAACTTTTCAGCCAACGGATTGGATCGTTTTGTTTTAGAGGCCCCCATGTCTGCTAACAACTCGTCAAAATGGCGGAAATGAAAGGGAGCTGAACAGAGTCCACCATACACTTGCGCCGCGGGACGTTCATTGCGTTTCCAGTCCAGCATCATATCAATGTTCTCATTCATCTGTGTATCGCTGGGTTGATTCGCCAATTGACCATCAGCATAGCGAACCAGCCAATTGGCTATCATTTCTGCAGACAGGACCGTGCAAAAACTGGAGTTAAAACCGACAAAGCCCATGTACGGTAAATCCGGGTTTACTGATAGTCGGTAAACACGGTATTGACCATCGGATTCGATGAGTTTTTTCTGGTATGTTTCAGGCAGGTATGGCACACCTAATCTCCAGCCCACCGCTAAAATTGCTGTGTCGCAAGGCACAACATCCCCCGTGCTCAGTTTTAAACCATCTGTGGTGTAACTGTCGAAGGTTGCAATGACCGGTTTTATCGCACCCCTTTTCAAACAATCAAATAGCCCGGGAGTCACGATAGGTAGTGAGCACGACGCTTCCTTTTCGATAGGGCTTGACGGCACCATATTGTATTTTTTTAAGCCCAATTGCAATTTGAGCATGGTTTCCAAGCCACGAAAGTTTGCCCACACCAATGGTTTGAAAAGTGTTGATAAAAATTTGCTGACGGGTGATCGATTCCAACCATTAAACTGCTCTTCTTGTGCACGCATGTAAAGAAGATTTTTGAAGTTGATACCACCAATGTGATAAGGCACACGCCATACGTTTTCCAAATACACTAGCCGCACAGATTTAGCGCCATTGTTTACGGCATTGACGGCTATATCCGTGGCGGACTTAGAGCCACCCAGCACAACCACATCTTTGCCTTGCACGATGGATGAGTCGGTGTACTCTGATGAGTGCATCACTTGTCCGCCGCGTTCAATAAATTTATCTTGGTCTGGGTGAGTAATGATATTTTTATCGGAAAACTGTCCGGTGCAAACGGACACAAAATCAAAGTTCTGGGACCATTCCATTCCGGCCGCCTCTATTGTTAGTGTCCAACCGGGCTGGCCATCCGTACGCGGCTCCATGCTTAATATGTTGGTATTGAGCCTGAACAAGCGAGCAAGTTTGTGTTTGCGAGCATATGAATGTAGATACTCATGCACCATCGGTCCCTTTGGCCATTCAGGGTAATCATCCGGCATAGGATGGTCTGTATAGCAGTACAGACTTTTGGGTGATTGAGTCTGCACATCCGGGTAGGAACGTGACGGTTCCCAGACCCCGCCAAAATCGTGGCTGCGCTCGAAGCCAATAACGCGATGGCCCTTTTCATCAAATGCTTTAGCGGCAGCTAAGCCGCTTACTCCGCCACCGATTACTGCAACTGTCTTTCTACTAGCCATCGTTGTTCTCAAAAATGATAGATCTCAAGCATTAAATCGGGGAGAGGTACCAAATCCGGTTGCATCCGAAATTTTCATCGGTGGGTTTGCCCCTGAAGAAGAACCTTACAAGACTGGCTACATTAGCCATTAGCCATTAGCCATTAGCCATTAGCCGGAGGAGGTAAAAAGTCGACCTCATGCATAGCAGACAGGCGCACCAGTTCTTCCGGATCTGTTACGCCATCGAGCTTTATAAACAAGTCAAACAATTTTCTGGCTGGCGCTACGCCAAAAACACATTTAGCTGTTTCGCCCGAACGGTTAAAAATTCCATGAGCTTCGCCTTTGGGCATACGAACCGTATCTCCGGGACCTGCTTTGTGCACATCGCCTAAAAATTCGATTTCAAGATTGCCCTCGAGAACTATGATCCACTCATCTTGAGTGGGGTGGATGTGCGGCGGTACAAAAGTGTCAGCTGGCAGTGTGGCATCCCACACGAATGCGTCAGTACTGAGCAGTTTTGGTACATAGGTTTGACCAACCACGTTCCAAGACAGACCGTCAATGCCTTCTGATGATTTGGTGATGCCTTTTTCCATTATTTCGTCCCGAATTAGTCGAATGAACACCATAGATCAGCCTTCATGGGCATTAATATCCGAAAAGCGAACAATCTAGCCTGGATAGTTGATAAATCTGGATGGTTTGGTAGCATTTCGTGGGAGCAGATAGCGACACATGGTTACCAATATCCTCACGCAGCACTCAGTTCTTAAAACCAAGGACCTGGAAAAGGCTCGGTATTGCGTGTCGCAAAAGTTCTGCGACCATAAACTCGATATCAACCATGGCGGGAAAGCGCTTTCGCTTGTTTATAACCATGCTGCGGGTAATCGTGTATCAGTTAATTACCTCCACTACGGTGCAGATGTATCAATCGATCCAGGCATGCTCGATTCGTTCTATTTATTGCAAATACCCCTCTCGGGCCAGTCACACGTGCAGCATCGGGGCGAAAATGTTGAGGCCAGTGTTAATACTGCAACCGTATTGAATCCTGATCGACCCACTAAAATGAAATGGGGCGGTAATTGCCAAATGCTTCTGCTGCAAGTTGACAAAACCTACCTGGACGAAGTCGCTCAAGATATCACGGGTACACCCTTACCCGGGCCGGTGCGTTTTCGAACGAGCGTTAATCTGACGAGCCACGACGGAGCGATGTTGAAGCGACGGATTATGTCTCGCGTCAATGCAATTGAGCATGGCCAGTTATTTCAAGGTAACGCCAACAGCGTTCAGGATTTGGAAGCGGAGTTCGAACTCACAAGCGCTTTGCTCATGCTCCAGGAGAGCAACGTATCGCATATCATGTTTGAACCGAATGTGGAGGCGACAACGCTCAGCTTGCAATTGGCGATTGATTACATTCACGCTCATTTTCACGAAAATATCTCATTGAAAGATATCGCTTCAAATGCGAATGTGTGCGTGCGAGCTTTACAAAAAGGTTTTAAAGATCGTCATGGACTAACGCCGATGCGATATTTGAAAAACGTTCGTCTGGACCATGCACGCTATCAGTTGATGGTTCGCTCAGATACACCATCAGTCACTAGCGTTGCGTACAATGCCGGATTTACTCACCTTGGTCGCTTCGCTCTGGAATATAAGACGCGTTTTGGTGTGTCTCCCAAACAGACAAAATATGCCTCAGCTCACGTGAACTAAGTCTTCTCAGCTTGCCACTGCACTCACTGGCTTGCAATTGGTATGCTCGAAGGTCAGTAGATCGTCGATCTGGACCGGTTTAATCAAATCAGCCCGTGCTGCTCGACAAAGGCCTTGAGATAGCACCGTTTCTTCTGCCGTTAGGTCGCGCTGAATGTAGCCGCGGAGAATTTCTTCGCGCAGCGTTTGCACTTCAAGCGTTGGATGAATTTGGCATCGTCGGCACGGGCATCGAAGCCATTGCGCACGATAAAGGATCTAGGCACATCGCAGCCCGGGCCTCGTGTGTTCACATCCATGTGAAACTCTTGGTTTTGTGGTGTCAGGGCTAACTTCTCACGAAAGTCATCCCCGGCATGCTGGAGCAGTTTCATTGTGAACGGGTGATTGCCCTGGTACCGCTCGCGTCAGGCTGATGGCACTTTATTTGCTAAAAATCTATCTGCTATATAAATTATGTTATAACATATCGTTAATATCTATCCCGTGAATACAATCCCATGAACCAAACTGATAACAGACTTCCCGTTACTGTGCTTTCAGGATTCCTTGGCGCCGGAAAGACGACTGTGCTCAGTCATATTCTGAATAATCGAGAGGGTAAAAAAGTCGCTGTCATAGTGAATGACATGAGCGAGATAAACATTGATTCGTCCATCGTTGAAAGCTCGGTATCGCTTAATCGCAGTGAGGAGAAACTGGTTGAAATGAGCAACGGTTGTATCTGTTGCACACTTCGGGAAGATCTTTTACTTGAGGTAGGAAAACTAGCAAGGAATGGTCGATTTGACTATCTGGTTATAGAGTCAACGGGTATTTCCGAACCCTTGCCGGTAGCAGAGACCTTCACCTTTGAAGACGAGACCGGCGTATCACTGTCGAATGTAGCTAATTTGGACACCATGGTTACAGTGGTGGATGCGGTCAACTTTATGGATGACTACGAGGAAGCCAAATCACTTCGAGAGGCTGGCGAGTCCTTGGGCGAAGAAGACAATCGGAGTGTATCTGATCTTCTTGTTGATCAGATTGAATTTGCTGATGTCATTCTTGTCAGCAAAACAGATATGGCTGCTAAAGAGGATGTGAAAAAACTGATAGCGATCTTACAAACCCTAAACACTCAGGCACGTATAGTCCCGATAGTTAATGGTCAGATTAATATCGATTCAGTGCTTAACACTGGTTTGTTCGACTTTGAACGCGCACAGCAAGCCCCGGGTTGGCTGAAGGAGATGCGAGGAGAGCATGTCCCTGAAACAGAAGAATATGGCATTGGCAGTTTTTGCTATGAGGCTCGACGGCCATTTCATCCAGAGAAGTTTTATCAGCTTCTCCATAGCACAGATAAATTTGGCAAATTGATTCGATCAAAAGGCTACTTCTGGTTGGCGACTCGGCCTGATTTTGCGGGTCAATGGAGTCAGGCAGGAGGAATAGCAGAGTATGGATTTGCTGGAATGTTTTGGAAGGCGGTTGCGAAAGAAAATTGGCCGACAGACGAGGAGTATCTTGCTTCTATTGAGAAACAATGGAGAGAGCCTTTTGGTGATAAGCGACAAGAGCTGGTGTTCATCGGGCAAGAACTCGATAAAGAAGCGTTTATTCAATCACTTGACCAGTGCCTCTTAACCGAAGCAGAGATGCAAAAAGGAAAACCCTATTGGGAGACGCTGAGCGATCCGTTTCCAAAATGGACATTCAATCAATGATGCACCGGGATTCACAGAGGCTCGTTAAGCTCTAGCGTGAGTCGCATTTGCAAAACGTAATTGGTTTGGTCAAGCAAGCACGAGCTGTAGGTGAGTGATACACACGATTTTTTACATCAATAACGTTGGCTGTGGGAAATGCCAGGTCAAATGTAAAAAGTGGACGTCTTAAAGAGATAAAAAATGAATCAAGTGGAAACAATACGTGAGCGTAGTCAACCTGCAGAGGTGGCACAACACTATTCGAATCTGAGACTATCGGAGGGCATTGAGCCAACCGTATTGGCTGATATCTACGATGACAATACACATATAGCCATTTGGAAACGTAGTTTGCCTCAGTCACTCAGCGACACCGTGGCAGAGTTTATCGACGCCAATCCAACACACAAGACTTCGGTAGTAATAGCACCGCAGGATGCGCAGACAAGGCTCTTCGACTTGTTTGGCCATTTGACCTCCCGTGAGTTTTGTGACGATGTTGCGACACTCGTTGATATGTTTTGCACACTGTTTGAACTTGAACAGGCAGGCGTTAGGCTAAGTGTTCTTGATAATGCAATGTGCCCGAAGTTTCATGTGGATAGAATCCCCTGCAGGTTAATAACAACCTACCGTGGGGTCGCAACGGAGTGGTTACAGCACGAGCACGTTGACAGAAGCAAGCTGGGACACCAATGTAATGGTGTAGCGGATCATGAGTCCGGTCTTTTTAACTCAGGGCAACGCATTCAACAGCTGAACCAGGGTGACGTTGCACTGCTTAAAGGTGATGTTTGGCGAGGCAATGAGGGAAAAGGGCTGGTGCATCGTTCGCCCAGTACACAAGATAGCCGCAGATTGCTGCTTACATTGGATATGGTCAGCTGACAACGGTTTCCGCGTACCACCTGTTTTAATGGTAGACATGGGCAGGGGCAATGATCAAGGCGCAGTTTACGCAATTGGATTCAAGGAGCCGGCTAATGCGTTCAGATACGGCAGCGGCCCGGTAGCTGAGTCGGGCCTATGAAAGCGGTGGGCGCTCGCAGGCAATGCTCTAATCTTCAGCTCTCAAGTTATAGTTCGGTTGTGTGGTCTTGGCTTCAAGACTCAAAGGTATGGCATGTGATACCCGAATCGTTTACCGAAAAAAGAGATTGTTCCGGGATAGTCCGCCATTTATCAGAATCGCCATCCAAGGGTTCGGATGCGATCATCGTTCCGTTGTTTTCACTCTCACAGTAGTAGAGAGAAGGGCTCTTTGAGTCTGTTGAGTATCTCAATGCGTACAGTGTGTCGCCATTACTAAAAACGGCCGCAACACGCGTTGCTTTTTTGCTGCCAGCCGAGGTGTGTTTGACTAGTTGTAACACGCTTTTACATGCACTCTGCACGTTTTCATCAAGGCCATGATCGAGTAGCAAAAGAAACATCAATTCGGAGTCAGTGTTGCCGACTCTCTGTACATAACGATGATCAGTTAGCTTGATTTCCAACTGTCTTCTGCAATTTTCAAAATCGGCAATCTGACCATTGTGCGCGAAGCTCCAAGAGCCTGATGTAAAGGGATGACAATTGCTGCGTGATACTTGACCAAAGGTTGATGCCCGCACATGAGCGATAAACAGCTCCGATTTGATCATAGATGCAAGACTGAGCAGATTGCCATCAGCCCAGGCGGGGAGCACATCCTTGTAAAGACCTAGCTGGCGGGTATCGCTATACCATGCAAAACCAAATCCGTCGCCGTTAACTGCAAGCTTGGCTTCACTTGCGTGGTGGCTCTGATCGATAAGCGAGTTGACGGGTTTAACGATGACGTCTTCCAGGGACACCGCTGGACCTAACCACGCTGCTAGCCGGCACACCTAGTTTGCCTCAGTGGTGGCGCGCTTCTGCAAACGGCTGTGAAGTTCTGCAATTCTGTTTCGAGCCGTACTTACACACAGCGCGGGAATGAAAGCATGTACGGTTGCGGCTAAAGCCGCATAGGCAAGAGCCCCAGCGAATCCAAGCGCTTTTCGCTGATGCTCAAAGTAGCTTTCTCCTACGGAAGCGGGGTGGGCAGAGAAAACACTCAGTGATTTACGCCAATTACTCACCGGGGATGGTTGATTTGACAACATGCGCGTGACTTCCTTGGGCTTATTGAAGAGACTACAGTTTGACAGACATGGCGTGGGAAAAAAGTCGAAAAATTAGATTCAAAGCTTTAAAAATGGGATATTATCCCAAATGTGATGGAATCAATGGACAAAAAGAACCTCAAAATCCTAAAATACTTGCAGAGTGACGCGAGTATTGGAATTGAGGACTTAGCTGAGAAGGTCTCTTTGTCGAGGAACGCCTGTTGGAGGCGAGTGCGGGCTCTGGAAGACACAGGTGTTATTCGCGCCCGAGTTGCACTACTTGATGCTGAAATGCTTGGCTTGCCACTGGTAGCGCTGGTGCTGGTGCGGACTAGCAATCATGAGGACTCCTGGTTAGAGAGATTTAGAACCACAGTACTCAACATGCCAGAGGTAGTAGCGACGTGGAGAATGAGCGGTGATCTTGACTATGTTTTGCGAGTTCGAGTTTCTTCGGTAAAAGGTTACGATGCGTTTTACAAGCGCCTCATAGCAGAGGTACCGATGGGTGATGTATCCGCAAGCTTTGTGCTTGAAGAGATAAAAGAGACAACCGAGTTGCCAATAGAATTGTAGGAACGCTTCTTGATCGGCTGGCATTCCAATTCAGCGGCTCGATAGAACCCTGCTCAATGCCTGGAATCGCGGTCTGTTATTGAAGATAAGTGGCAGGCGAATCAGCGTATTAACACCGAGTGAATCTAAATAAAGTCTCCGTCAAACTCGTAATAAACTATAAATTTTCGTAAGCAATGAACCGAAGTGTTCCGGATTACGTCAAAGAGGTAAATTCAATCAGAGAGAACCAGAGCAATCGCCACCGAAAGTCTGCTTCCAGTATCAATACAATCCCGAACAACATTACTCGATCAAGGCACTGCTGAATCTAAGCGATCAGAAGTACTTGAGTATTTCCACAAGAGCTGTGACTTGTATGAGTCATTGTTCGAATGTTTAAGCTGTGAACAGGCGTATTACGAGCGCGCCAACCCATTGCGACACCCCCTGATTTTCTATTACGGTCACACCGCAGTTTTCTACATCAACAAGTTGAATGTAGCTAAGTTGATTGATGAAAGGATTGACAGTCAATTAGAATCATCTCTAGCCATCGGCGTCGACGAGATGTCGTGGGATGACTTGAATGATGTTAACTATCAATGGCCAACACCTGCCGAGGTGACTAGGTACCGGCAATCCATGCGCGATATCGTGGATCGCTTCATCCGTAGCTGTGATGTAACCTTGCCAATCAGTTGGGATGATCCGTTGTGGATTGTTCTTATGGGTATTGAGCACGAAAGAATACACCTGGAAACATCTTCCGTATTGATCAGAGAATTGCCTCTGAAGTTTGTTAAGCAGCATCCTGTCTGGGGTTCAATCTGTCGAACCTCCGGGCATGCGCCCCAGAACCAGCTGCTACCGGTTAAGGGTGATACTGTGCAGCTAGGTAAGTCGCATGACGACTCTCTTTACGGATGGGATGTTGAGTATGGTGCCCGCACAGCAATCGTTGAGGATTTCAAGGCCAGTCAATATATTGTATCGAACGCGGAGTTTTTAGAGTTCATTGATGCTGGCGGTTATCAGACGCAATCATACTGGAGCGACGAGGGTTGGCGGTGGGCGCAATACCGGCAGGCGTCTATGCCAGTATTCTGGCTAAAAGAAAATGATAGCTACCAGTATCGCACGATGCTTGAGGTTATTGATATGCCTTGGGATTGGCCAGTTGACATCACCTGGCTAGAGGCTAAGGCATTTTGCAACTGGAAATCAGAACAGACAGGCAAAACTATTCGTATGCCTACAGAGGCTGAATGGAATGCATTGCGTAGTATTGTTGATACCGATCAGCCCTTTTGGAAAAAAGCACCGGGCAACATTAATCTTGAATACTACGCGTCATCCTGCCCTGTAAACCGGCATAAATTCCCTGGCGGTTTTTATGACATCATTGGTAATGTGTGGCAATGGACTGAGACGCCAGTAGATGCATTTGAAGGGTACAGGGTTCACGCTGCTTATGATGATTTTTCAACGCCAACCTTTGATGGCAAGCATTATGTTTTCAAGGGTGGTTGCTGGTCGTCTACTGGCAACTATGCAATTAAAGACGCTCGTTATGCATTTCGAACGCACTTCTATCAACATTCTGGACTCCGTTATGTGGAGGCTGGACCATTGCCAGAGATAACCATGAATGTTTATGAAAAGGATGACATGGTGGCTCAGTACATCGAGTTTCATTATGGCGAGACTTACTTTGGGGTTCCCAACTTTCCGGTGGCTTGCATTGGTGCCATCGAACAATATCTGAAGCACACTGGATCAGCGCGTGCACTGGACTTGGGCTGCGCTACCGGCCGATCAAGTTTCGAGCTGGCCAGACATTTTTCGCACGTTGATGCACTGGATTTTTCAGCAAGGCTTATACAGGCCCCAAGCGCGCTGCAATCCAGCGGTATCCAGCGTTATGCCATCCAGGATGAAGGCGATATTGTGTCTTTTAAAGAGATCAACATACAAGATCTAGGGTATGCAGACGTTGCGCAGAAAGTTTCATTTATGCAAGGCGATGCTTGTAATTTGCCTGACAAATTCACCGATTACGATCTTGTGTTTGCCGGTAACTTGATTGACCGTCTTTATGATCCATTGCTTTTCTTAACTACCATTAAAGATCGGATTCGACCGGGGGGCTTACTGGTTCTTACGTCACCTTACACCTGGTTGGAAGAGTTCACCGAAAAGGATAAGTGGCTGGGCGGATTCAAAGCCGGCACTGGTGAAAACTACACCACGCTGGAGGGCTTGCGTGACGCACTCGCTCCAGAGTTTGTGGCGGAAGGTAGCCCGCAGGATGTTCCATTTGTTATTCGTGAAACTCGACGAAAATACCAGCACTCGGTGGCTGAGTTGTCAGTTTGGCGAAAGCTGGATTCGGGCAAGGTTTAGATCCTATCTCTACAGTTTCTTTTTATAGAAGTGATTTTATGTAAGGCTGTGTTATGGGAGTAACAGATCAAGCGGTACTTGGAAATTATATAATTAGACACGTAGAGCCGTTGTCGTTCTGTAGCGGGCATGTTTAGCTTATAAGTAGTCAATTACTTATGAGGTAGAAACGTCCTCTAGCCATTGCCCCGTAGTCGATTGACTAATAAGTCATCCCGCAGAATCTCATCCTTTAAAGACAGAAGTTGATCGACATCCCAAGTCGCACTTAGATAACGACCTCTGGCCCAATCTGCTTTTCCCGAACAGAGCCAAACGGCGAAGTTTGCTGCAAGCTCTGGCTCTTCCGTGAGGAATTCTTGCAAAAATTCTGGCATTTGCTTTCCGATGTCAGTGGCTACGCCACCCGGATGGATAGCAAAGCACTTTATTCCATCCTCGCCGTGATCTGCTTGAACGAACTCGCAAAGTCGATTAATAGCATGCTTTGAAGTCTGATAGTCAGAAGCTCCCGGCATGAGTAATTGAGCGCCAACTGAAGAAACCAGTATCAAATGACCGCCACCACGTTGTTGTGCGGAAGTTACTAGGTGGGGAAGGGTGTAACGGATAACGTGGTAAGCGCCTCTCATATTTACTTCCCAGTTTCTCCACCAGCTATCAGGATCTGATTCAGCGATCTTTACCCAGGAACCGAGGTAGCCCGCATTTGCATCTGCGATGTCAATTGCGCCAAATTGCTTAGCACAGTCCTCAACAGCGGCCTGAACAGCCCTGGCATCGGTGACATCACAAACGGAGTATAGGCAGGCCGTTTGATGATTGGCTTGAATCACAAGTTCCTGGGTTTCTCTAAGTCCATCCTCATTACGAGCGGTGATATAAACAGCCTTTGCACCAGCCTCTGCAAACGCAACTGCAGTCGATCGGCCTATACCCTTGGATGCACCGGTGATAAAAAGTACTTTATCTGCTGCGCTGTTTTTTAGTGCGGACTTTGGATCGATTGCATCGTATGTGACGCTGTGTGTGCTTAGATTGAGGGTTTGGTTTGGCAACATGGGCTTTCCTTGGTTTGACAATATCTACCACAAGAAAGATACCTAAGATTGCGGTGAAAAGCGTGTTGATTCCTACTAAATGCATGCCTGATTCTCCAAAGCGCAAGATAATATAATGCTTGATAGTCTGTGTTTCGCTATGCTTGAACTATGCTGAAGCACAAATTGATACGCGAACGAGAGATATTGGCTCGGCTCACCGAACTATCTGAATTCTGGGACGATAACGCCACCAGTATGCTGCCAAATCTGGCGGTCTTCAGCCGCAATTATAGAGGATCGAAATCAGGTGCTGTGTACGAACCGGTTGTATGTCTGATTCTCCAAGGTAGCAAAGAAACTTCTATAGGGGACCAGCATGTAAAAATCAATCAAGGTGACGCATTGTTGGTAAGTCACCATTTGCCCGTCGTGTCTCGGATCGTCGAAGCCAGTGCAGATGCGCCTTATCTCGCTATACTATTTTCGCTTGATATCCGACTTGTTCGCAGCCTTTATGATCTGATTGGCGACGCGCCTGGCATAGATGTCGATGCGCAGTCATTAGCGGTTGGTCCCGCTGATATTACGTGGCTGGTACCGCTACTTGAATATATGGAGCTTTATAAAAATCCTTTAGATGCAAAGGTGCTAGGGGAATCTATAAGCAGACAGATACACTATCGACTCATCCTCTCACCAATCGGCTCCATGTTACGCCATCTGCTCGTAGTCAATAGCCATGCGAGCAAGATTGGGCGGGCAATTGAAAATCTGAGAGTTACGTACCGATCCAAACTTTCAGTGACGGATCTTGCAGGGTTGGCTGGCATGAGCGTCTCTTCATTTCACACACACTTCAAGGTTGTGACAGGAACAACGCCTTTACAGTTTCAAAAAGATCTTCGCTTGGTAGAGGCGCAGTCTATACTTGCGTACGATTCTATTGCAGTATCGGACGTGGCATTTAAGGTTGGATACAGTAGTCCAAACCAGTTCAGCCGTGACTACAGAAAAAAGTTTGGTAGAGCGCCGAGTGAAGAGAAATTAGAGAAGAGAGATTCGACTACTTAACCGGTGCATATCGTTGTTTCTAAGGCGAGCTAATGTCTGTAGGTGGACAAAAATCAATTCGATACTTGCAGATTGGACTCCCTCAGTTCAGGGTGTAGTTCTCTGCAATCACTAACAATTTTTAAGATATCTCTGGACAACTCGATTCTCTGGATTTGATTGATCGCAAACTTCTCGCATGTGTTGTTGTCTGGATATGGCCCGAATTCGTAGGCCATTGCACCTGAATAGGTCTGTGCTATTAAGATTAAAGTAAACATAGGATCTTTACTTGTTTGCTTGGTTAGAAGATATTTAATTGATAGGTTTGGATGTAGCAAGTGCTCATTTTGATGCGGTATGCTGCGGAATTAGCATCGACCAATAGGCTGCTTGCAGCAGCCTCATAAACGTGATCGATTAACGCTTCGAGCCCGTGGACCACTACCCGGGAAAACACACCCAGTAGTTTCACGCTTTGAGTTGTGTTGGAAACTCGTTTTAGCACTTCTACTTTGCAAGATATATTCCTTTGCCATGGCACACCGTATAGCGACACCAGCTATTGGATGGAGAGGGTGATGCAAACTGGTACACCCGATGCGCGCTACGCCCTACTTGAGAGAATCGAGGGTGATTGGCAAGTTAACCTGAGAGCGGTTCGGTACGATACTCAAGAAATGGTGACACTGGTAAAAAACGCAAAGCGACTAGACCGGGCAAGCGCATTGGAAACAGGGTGGCTAACTGAATCTTTATGAGGGACAGCTGTGGATCGGAGCTTGGGTAGGTTATGTTTGAATAACCTGTTTTACCATTACGCATAGCTGCCAAGGCATGATAAATGCCGCTGACTCGTTTACACCTTCGTGAAATGCAGGCTGCTTCTGTCACCACTGCTCTGGGTAAATGCGGGGCGTTTAAACAGTTGCGAATGCACTGATTTATAGCACAACCGGTAGTCGATAGATGAGTCTAAATCCATATCAGAATTTGCCAGACACCCGTTTTTGGTCAAGCGGTGTTAAGTCTCCAGTCAAGACTCAGAATCTACTCGCTGTAGATCCGTTGCTGACCTTACTGTCGGCGAATGATTCCGTTGTTTCTGGCGGGTCTTGTTTTGCACAGTATATTGGCAAGGAGTTGAGCTCAAGAAACTACAATTATCTTAAGTCTGGATTAGCGGGTGATCGTATCGAGAGTTTTGGTCTTGGCAACATTTACTCTATCGCGCAATTGAAGCAATGGTTGGATTATTCATTAGGACTGCGAACTTGGGATGCTAGCAGCGCCTATCAGGACAATGATCAATGGTTCGACTTACTTTTGCCACATCGGAGTGCCATGCCATCCAGAGCGCGTTTAAATGAACATCGTGTTGCTGTGAGGGATGAACTACTAAATCATTTAACAAATTCAAGTGTCTTTATTTTTACCATTGGTTTAACAGAGACGTGGAGAAATATAAAGGGTGACATATACCCAAGTTGCCCCGGAACCATCGTCGGGGAATTCGATGAGTCAAATCATATCTTTCACAATTGTACCTTTGATGAGATTCACTCTGATTTATTGGCTGTTGAAAACCTTTTAGAGGAAATCAATCCTGAAATCACTGTGATTTATACAGTGTCACCAGTGCCATTAACCGCCACAGCAACTGATAACCATGTACTGTTGGCCACAACGTATTCAAAATCGGTTATCCGCGCAGCGCTGGGTCAGTACTGTGCAGCCTCGACTCGTGCATCCTACTTTCCTTCCTATGAGTTAATAAACCACCACACTGAAACAGATTGGCGATTCGATAATAATCTTCGATCCATCAGCAATTCCGGTGTGCGGTATGTCATGGGACATGCTTTCGCTGAGGCAACAAGGATTTCTGATCCAGGCGAAGAAAACGCCAACGCACTGCCTGACTCTGATGATGGACAAGAGGCTATTTGCGAGGAGGAGTTACTTGATAGTTATTCAAGACTGAACAGTCAGGGACTGCTCGACACTGACATTCTGCTTATTGGTGATTCCCATATGGGTAAACTGGCGAGTGGTTTTGAGGCGGCAAAGATTGAAGTCTTTGGCGGCATGGTGATGAACGGCGGCAGTTTTTCAGATGGAAAATTTGAACTATCGGATTCGAAGATATTTCTGCCCATGGAAAATTCCGAATCACAAGAGATCTGGTCAACAATATTCGACAAATTGAAATCCCAGAATGACGCCTGCCGTATAATCACCAACATCGGTTTTCAGACACATAGAACAATTAATCGAATCAGCAATTACTTTTCTACACCAGTGCTAACTGAAAAAGACATTGCGGAATACTTTGACCAACATTTCGGAGAACAGATCAACATCCTGCGCGGACTTACAAAATATGGAAAGGTCTGGTTGGTTGAAGATCCGAACTTCTATGCATTCATAGCAGGAAAGGATACTGCGATGACCATACGCGATAGAAACTTCCATCAGTATTGCAACCATATGCGAAAAATTGCTCTGGATCTTGATATCGCGTATCTAAACCCGTGTGATTTAGTACTACAAAATCAGTTTAAAGATGCACATAGCCTGAGCGATATGGTTGCCTCTGACGGATTTCACGGAATGCAGTCATACTACGACTATAGCGCGATAGCCATCAATGCCCTGATCAGTGGTCGGCGCTGAGTTGAAATCATCGTATCCGGTCGTTTTAAAGGGATGTATGATTTAGGTATAGTGCCCTAGAATCGTTTTTTCGTCATTCGAGAACACCATGTCGCTGCCTATTATTGAATCAGTATCGATTCAAACCGTGCTGGTTCCTATCAATCCACCGCACCGGACTGCCAGTGGTGTGGTGGAAAAATCTCCCTTGGTGCTGATCGATGTGCATTGCAGTGGTGGATTAATTGGACATGCCATTGTGTTTACCTATACGCCGTTTGCGTTAAAACCGGTAGCAGAGCTGATACTCGGTATGCAACCTCTTTTCCTTGGTCAATCGCTCGCCCCACGTGGTGTCTACGATCAATTGCAGGCGCGAGCAAGGCTGATTGGTCCTCAAGGTTTGATGGGTATGGCCATGGCTGGCATCGACATGGCACTGTGGGACGCGCTGGCCAGGCATCAGTCATTGCCTTTACATCGGTTGTTGGGCGCTGAGTCAGTATCCGTGCAGGCTTACGGGGGAACGGGTTATGACGGCGAGCTTGAAACTGCAAGACAGGCCGAGACATGGGCTAAACAGGGTTTTTCCGGTGTTAAAGCGAAGATTGGATACCCGACAGTGGCGGAAGACTTAAGAGTTATCCGCGCTATGCGTGAGGCAGTTGGCCCCGATGTCGAACTCATGGTTGATTACAATCAATCATTGCAACCCATCGATGCAATAGAACGGTTGCGGGCGATTGATGATGAAGGCTTGGCCTGGATCGAAGAACCAGTGCTAGCGCATGACTTTAAGAATTCAGCCCGGGTAAAGGATGCGATTAAAACGCCTGTACAAAGTGGGGAAAACTGGTGGGGGCCGGCGGATATGGCCGCTGCTCTGAGTATGGACGCATCTGACTATGTTATGCCGGATGTTATGAAGATCGGCGGTGTAACAGGCTGGTTAAAGGCAATTAGTCTTGCGGAGGCAGCGGGTAAGCAGGTGTCGAGTCATCTTTGGCCTGAACTCAGTGCGCAACTGTTAGCCTCAGGCAGTACAAGCCATAGACTCGAGTATGTTGACTGGTGGGCAGAGATATTGACAGAGCCGCTTGTGGTAGAGAATGGCAATACGGTTTTGTCGGACGATGAGCCTGGCAGTGGTATGTCTTGGAACAAATCCAAGGTAGAAATGTATCGGGTTTAGGTAGCGCGTTTTATAGTGGTGGTGTGATCGGAATTGCCCAAAGAGGGGCAGGGCGTTTTTCTGATGTAATCCAAATGGCGCGATTATCCGCTACTGACAATGCTTCAGCCTGCTCAAGGTTGTGTGCGTAAATACGTTCTCCACGCTGTGTAAATGCGTCAGCCCAGCTTTGATTCTGTTGGCGATTGATGCGAATGACATGTCTGTACGTTAATAGATAAGCCGTGTTGCCGGTTGAATCAAAATCGAGCGCGGTAATATGGTTTAGATCTACCCCGGCCATGGCCGCTGCCAGCTTCGCTTCAAAGTTAGTGGGGGCTTTGGGAAGGCTGGCCACTTTTTTTGCAATAAGTTGTTTGTCGTCGAATATCCTGGGAATCTCTAGTTCGTATACTTGACTGGCCGCAGGTCCACTTTGGGTGACAGGCTCTTTACTGATCAAGAATATGGAATTGCCATCCACCGAAAATGCTTCAACGTTGCGCGGGCCGTCTTCATAAACAAAGCTTAACTTTTTATAGGGGGAAAGCGTTGTCTCCTTAGTCTGTCCGGGTATGGGTTCCTCTACTAAGTAGAAAGCGCTACGGCGATGTCGTTTAAGATTGTCACCTGTTTCGCCAATGATTAGATACGCTTGATTGTCTAACCAGATGGAAGCCATATCTTCCCAATCTCGATTGCTTGCTTTGATCGGCCATTTTCCCAGGTGGGTTCCCCGTTCCGAGAAAGCATAGATTTCTGCCGAGTTGCCACTGTCGTTTAGGGCAAACAAAACGCCTGGGGTCTGTAATGACGTACTGATGCCACTTACCTCGGTGAGCGATGAATTTTGCAACTCCCCGGTTCTCGTGACGTGGGCTATAGGGCCAATCGAGTATTGAGCGATACTGCTGCTCTCATTGTTGGTATTGCTGCCAGGTTGATCGCTTTGATTGTTTGTATCGCTGCCAAGTTGATCGCTTTGCTTGTTTGTATCGTTGCCAGGTTGATCGCTTTGCGATGAATCTTCGGCCAGCGTGTGATCTTTTTCGATCGTTTCTTGGTTTATCGTCGTGTCCTGGTTGGGTTGCGGCAACATCACCGACGGCTGTCGAGTCGCTTGATCAGTTGCACAGGCCACTGAACCCAACGTGAGTAGAACCAAAAAGAGCTTCTTAAGATAGGTGTCGCGATGAAACATAGGCGAATCGATCGGTATGCGGGATTAATCTGATGCGGAGGGTATAACAGCATCCCGAATAGCCTTGAACAGTTGACGCGCAGCAGCTGGCGGGCGATCTGCTTTGCGCTCTGCCAATGCTTGCCTCTGCAGATGTCTGAATTGCTGTCGATCGGCATCCAGGTATTGATCTAGAAAAGCGGTCAGCGCCTCTTTTGGCGATTCGTCGCTGATGTCTCCCAACATCCTGTCTCGCCAATTTTCGATGGTGTGCAAACTTTTGGTGTTTGCCCTGGCAGCCAGTCTGAGTTTTTCCAGAGCAGCTTCGACGGGTTCGACATCAATTTGACGCATTCGTTTGGCGAGGTAACCTAGTTGGCGCTTTCTAGCTCCATGAGCACGGATTCGATTTAATTCGTTGATGGCGGAGACGATGTCATCGGTTAGAGGAATGGTGGCCAGTTCGCGCGGACCCAGTTGCGCAAGCCTTGAACCCAGGTCACGAACAGAGTCCGCATCGCGTTTTCGCTGACTTTTACTAATTTCATCAGCTTCATCAATTGCGTTGTCAATATCAGCGCTGGAACTATTCAAATCTTCGTCTATCATCTAATTAGGGCGTAATTCGTCCAAAGTGTTTTTCCGTCGACTAGTCTTAAGATTGTGTGTCTAACACGGAATATTCGTTGTTTTTTTGCTACAGACACGGTCTAATTAGCACTAGACAATCAGAGGGCTGGCCCGTTGCAGGGCAGGATGCGCAGGATGGCACGTTCGTTTCCACAATTGGTGATCATAGCGCCTTTATTGGTTGCTGGTACCCAAGTTTGGGCTGGCGATGTTGGTGGCACCCTAAATCCATTTGGTTTCGATCCTGCCAAACTGGACCCTATCCGCTTTTCGCGCACCGAGGGTAACGATACCCGAACCCCGGAATTCAATAAAGACATTGGCTTGCCTGACTCTCCCGGGTACTCCTGGGCAACCAGGCAAACAGAGTTTTCGTTCAAACTAAAACCCAAAAGACCCGACTTCTCTCGCAAAGGTGCCTACGGGCTGGATATTTTTAAGCAGCCGCATCTTGATGTGCAAAGCCGCATGATCGACTCATCAGGTTTGTCCGGATCAGTTACGCTGCTAAGTGAAGGCTTTGAATACTCTGCTGGTATCAGAGTAGAGCACGAGGATGCTGACATCGACGGCACGGCCTATGTCAGTTCCAGTTTGCTCGGCTTGTCGTATGGCAGGCTCGGTCGACTCTGGTACGGAGGCATCGATGTCAATCTTGAGCAATTTGCCAACGATCTATATGGAGAAGACTATCCGGATGTGTTATCGCTGGATGTGACCACTGGACGCAGGCTCGGATTTACCGGTCTAACGGCAGAATCACCTTTGTGGCTACTATCAGTACAAGGTAACTTCGACGTGCACGATGTAGAAAACAGCTCAGATTTGGAAACTACTCGCGCCTGGTTTCTTAATCCAAGCCTCTTCTGGCAGCAGCCAGGCTTTACCTTCTCGGCACAGATGCAATTGCCTGTAGAGATAGAAACAGTCGATAGCGAGGAAGCTCCCGATTATCGCCTACGCGCCGTTTTCGAGAAGCAATTCAAATAAGCCCTTAAGCCCTGGCGAGGGAGGCACTATCAGTCTGAAGCTTGCTCTTTGGGAACCGCGCTTTCCAGCTCAAAATTCTTTAAGCGATTGTCCAGCTTGATGAGGCTGAGTCTGGCGACAAGATCGCCGCGTTTGCGATGCTCGATCTTGATAGGTACATAATCAAAAGCCGGTGCGAACCAGGTCGTCGTTTCTCTACTTCCGCCCTTGGCATTGCGGTTGATTACACGAATGGTATCAATGTTGCCCAGCGGAGTTTTCAATACCTCTGTTCCATCATTAATAAACGCAACCGGTTTGACCTTGCCGTTATCAAAAACCTGCATTTCGGCTTTTTCAAAGCCATTACGCAGAGCATTCATGATAACCAGCGTCACTGACAAACGATCCAGTATGGGTTCGGAGAAATTTTCTGTTGTATCAACACCACGATAGCTATAGCTAATAGCTTTCTCATCCCAGTTGTAGGATGCATCTACAGCCCTTCTCTTTTCATCATCCTGTCTGAATTGGTAAACCTGCGGTTGTAGCTCTATGGCTTCATCGTTTCCTACCAGCTTAAAAGTGCTGTATTCGGTAATTCGCCCTTTGCCTGTGAGTTTGAATACACCGCGCGGTTTGGTATTAAGGCTGTAGTTCCACAGGTCATCAGTTTTAGACAGCGTTAGACGCGCGGTACCTGCCGTTATCAGATTGTTACCTACGTCATAAACCACTTCGAAGGGGGCGATGTCGCCGACTTTGATCGATTGAGCCTGCGCTGTAGAAAGAGAGAGCGTCCAAAGGACAGCGCAAGTCAGCGCTGTCCGCAATAGTGCGGGCAAGCAATGGAGTGCAGGTTGCAACATGGTCATTACACAATTCCTGTAGGAGGTTGAGTCGCTGGAACTCAATCTCGGGACTTGATTCGTTTCACAGTAGCATTGTAGCTGCGTGAGTTTAATTGTCCTTGTTCACGCAATGTTGTAACGCTTTGATAAATAGTGCGTGTTCCTGCAGTAATACCCGCTGCGCCAGCGTATCCGCCGTGTCATCGGGATTTATTGGAACTCTTACCTGTGCGACCACCGGGCCCGCGTCGAGTTCCGGAGTCACAATGTGAACACTGGCACCCGCTTCAGCGTCGCCTGCTGCTATAGCTCTGGCGTGAGTATTGAGCCCGGGGTAAGCGGGTAGTAAAGAGGGATGAATATTCAGCATCTTGCCAGGCCATTGATTGACAAATTCTTCGCCTAGAATCCTCATGAAGCCTGCAAGAACAATCCAGTGGGGTGAGCACGCGTGGATCAGTCGTGCCAGCTCGGATTCGAATGATTGACGGGATTCAAACTGTTTGTGATCAACAATGGCCGTATTCAAGCCGAGTGCTTTGGCGGCGTTGAGTCCTTTGGCATCTGGGCGGTTACTCACCACCAGTTCAATGCGTGCGTCAATCTCACCACGCTGACACGCTTTTGCGATGGAAAGCATATTGGATCCGCGGCCTGAAATCAGCACCACGAGGGTCGAGGGAGATTTGCTTACTGGGCTATGTGGCTTGGACATCGCGACATGAACGTTTTAGTTCCGGGATTTCGATAGCAAACAGCGGCGTGGGTGAGTGTAGTGGCTATACAGCGTCGTATACGACGCAAGAGCTGCCTTGCGTGTGCTCAATTGTGCCTATTTGTTGAGCGTGCTCTCCTGCTGAGGCCAGTGTGGCGATAACTGCCTCTGCATCGCTGGCCTCAACGACCAACGCCATGCCGATCCCGCAATTGAAGGTTTTGAGCATTTCAGCATCTTCTATGTTGCCGGCGCGCTGCAACCACTGGAATACAGCTGGTGGAGCCCAGGATTTGCGATCTATGCGAGCAAGCGTATTGTTCGGCAACACACGGGGAATGTTCTCGGTCAGGCCACCGCCGGTAATATGGGCCACTGCATGCACATCGTGGTTGTCGAAAACCTGAGCAAGTGGCTTGGCATATATTCGTGTGGGTGTCAGCAAAGCCTTGCCAAGGCTTGTATCGCCCAGTGGGGTTTGCAGGTCATGACCATCGATAAGTTTGCGAATGAGTGAATAGCCGTTGGAATGAGGACCTGACGCAGCAATGCCAAGAATTGCGTTGCCGGCGGCTACCTTGGTACCGTCAATAATATGTTCTTTTTCGACCACGCCGACAGCGAAACCAGCCAGGTCGTAGTCATCTTTTGCGTACATTCCGGGCATTTCAGCCGTTTCGCCGCCTAGCAGAGCAGCCCCGGCTTGCACACAACCCTCTGCAATACCGCTTATGATGTCGCGGCCCTGTGCCACGTCAAGCTTGCCAGTGGCGTAGTAGTCGAGAAACCATAGGGGCTCTGCACCGCAGACAATAATGTCGTTGACACACATCGCAACCAGATCGATTCCTATGGTGTCGTGTATGCCTAGGTCGATGGCCAATCGCAATTTAGTTCCTACGCCATCTGCGCCCGAGACCATGACAGGGTGTTTGTAGCGTTCAATCGGGATCTCAAAGAGACCACCAAAGCCACCGATACCGCCAAGTACACCGGGGCGAAGGGTTCGGGCAACCAGGGGCTTGATCTGATCGACCAGTTCATTACCTGCTGCGATGTCCACGCCGGCATCCGCATAGGTGAGTCCACCGGTTGAATTTGACAGTGGGTCTTGTGTTTTTTCAGTCATGGTCGGGCAAGGTGAAAAGCACGCAGAATGCGAAGTGTCGGGTCTGTTAATGATACGCTTAATGCCTTAGCAGTGTTTGTACGAGCAATGCCTGGCTAACTACATGACAACAAACAAACTGAAGTTGATATTCGCAAGCGTACTGTTTCTGGTGGCTTATACCAGTATCAGTCACGCACAGACTGATGCCTACAGCGCGGAAGTGGCAGTTGCTGATCGCAGTGCACCCGAGCAGCAAGCCGCATACATGGCTGCATTGCGTCGGGTGTTGCTGGAGAATAGTGGCGATAAAACACTGCTTAACCGGGATAATGTTCGATCAGGGCTAAAGCAGGCAGAAAATTTCGTCAAGAGTTTCTCCTACCGCACTCCGCCTCCAGGCACCATTATTTCCAGTGACACGCCGATTACAGATCTGGTTCGTGACACCGGACAGGCCACCCAATTGATGATGGTCAGTTTTGATCGTCAGCTGGTTCGCGATCTGATCGATAGCACCTCATCCAAGAGTGCCGCCAATAAAGCGGAGCAAACAGATTCGGTAGTGGCTTTTCGTAAGGACTCGGCTCTGGTTTGGCTACTGATTCAGGATGACACACGCGATATTCTGATTAGTGATCCAGCTGCCGTAAATGTTCAAAACCGGGCGCGCGAGATTGCTGGAGCATCGGGCTTGTCGCTGGTTTTTCCTACCGGCGATGAAGAGGATCTTCAGGCGGTGCCGGTTGATGTTCTTTTGCAACAGGATATCGAGCGCATTCGGTTGGCTTCGTTGCGTTATGATCGGGACGTCATCCTGGTCGGCACCTTGACACGAAACGGGGCGAGCGGCTGGAGCGGTCAGTGGCAACGCTTGCTGGGGAATGAGCAACAGCAGTATGACATTGAAACACCTAGCCTCGATGCCGCGTTGCAGGAAGGTTTATCACTCTTGAATTCTCTATCTGGCGGTGATGACAGCTACCAATACGGAGGTAATGCTCTATCCGATACCGAAGCTTTGTTGTGGGTTGGTTCCATCGATTCCACAGCTGACTATGCCGATGTCATGAATTTCCTGGAGTCTCAGGCCAGTGTAAGCACGGTATATCCTAAAGAGATTAGCGACACGGCCATGGTATTTGCAGTACTACCCCGCAGTGCTTTGGCAGATATCGAAGCAGCCTTGTTTAATCTGCCTTGGCTCAGACGCAGTGCTCCCCCGACAACCACTGTATCGGGCTCCCTGGGTCGTAACGCCGACCTTGCCCTGGAATACGCTCGTTAAGCCAAGCAGTATGCATCCGCAGTTGACTCTATCGCTGGACACCGCTCCAGCCACATCATTCGACAGTTTCCATGTCGATGATTCCAATGCATTGGTGCTGGATAGCCTGCGTGCTTTTGCAGAGGGCGGACTGGATACCGTGCAGATTTATTTATGGGGTGAGACTGGAACCGGTAAATCGCATATGTTGAGTGCAGCTTGCCAGAGGTTTAGTGATAAAGGGTACCGGATCGCCTACCTGCCCGGTGAAATTGTTAATCAAGCCGGTGCGCTGGAGAGCATGGAGTATTGTGATCTGCTGTGTATAGATGATTTGCAGCGATTGGACTATGCCTCTGAAGTTGGGCTCTTTCATTGTATTAATCGTTGCCGTGAAACGGGCACGCGAATAATCTTCGCTGCTGATCGTTCACCTGATGAGCTCGGACTCAAGCTTAAAGATCTACAAACCAGGCTAGCCTGGGGTCTCGTTTTCCAGCTTCAGCCGTTGAGTGATGATGCCTTGCGCAATGCCTTCAGAAAAGAGATCCAGGCTCGTTCATTGGAGGCTAGTGATGAGGTGTTGGGATATGTATTGCGAAGGTTTCCACGTCGGATGGCCTCTTTGAAGCAGGTAGTGGACACACTTGATGAAGTGTCTTTGAGTGAGCAGCGACGCATCACTATTCCTTTTATAAAAAGTGTTTTTGGTGAAGCTGAACGCGCAGCTTTATCAGAACGTATGCGTTGATTGAGTGGTTAGTTCTGACTCTGACTGCACTGTGCAGCAAGGTTTACAGCGCAGTGCAGCAGGGTTTACAGCACTCTGGATCAGGGTGTTTCTTCTGCGGGTTTTTTCTGTTCGGGTGGCGTGGGAGTGTAGCGAGCATACATACTGCTACCAATCATCAATAGCATGCTGAAAGCAACCATCATCATGCCGAGTAGCTTCTCAGTATCCTGATGGTTGTACCAGACATCCACGCCAATGATGAAGTACAACATGCTGAGAAATCCGATCCACTGATGTGTGTATCGACGAGCATGGATAATGCCCCGCAGTGGAAACAACAGCGGAATTGCCAACGCTGCAAGCACCAAAGCGCGTGGAACTCGTTCTGGTGGAGCAATCCAGGTAAACCAGTTAACGATCAGCGCGAGCAGACCAAAATAACCTATCAGGGTCAACACCCTGCCTATAGCGGCATGCCTGGGTGATTCAAAGCGTGGTTTTCGGACTTTTTTGGTCTTTGTCATATGCCAGTCAGGTGGGTGAATGGTGGTGAAGGTAGGTGAATCGTCTATCGTTGCTTCAATTTGGCTGCCACTGAAGCAACCCTTGCACCCAAGGCTTTGCAGAGTGCAGCCTCCTGTTCATCAAGCGGGGACTGTCCGTCTTCTCCGGATACATGACTGGCGCCGTAAGGCGTACCCCCTCTTGTGGTCTGCATCAGTGCAGGGTTGGAATAGGGCAATCCACAAATTAGCATGCCATGATGCAGTAGCGGCATCATCATGGTTATCAGTGTGCTCTCCTGACCTCCATGCATACTGCCAGTAGAGGTAAAGGCTGCGGCGGGCTTGCCACTGAGCAGGCCGGCAAACCACTGTTCAGTGGTTTGGTCAAAAAAGTGTTTCAAGGAAGCAGACATGTTGCCAAAATGCGTAGGGCTTCCGATGATCAGGCCATCACAACCACGCAGATCTGCCGTTTCGACGTAGGGCGCTCCTGTGTCGGGTATTTCTGGCAGACGAGCAGATGTTCGCTCGCCGATTTTTGGGACGGCTCTTATCATGGATGCACAGTGGCTCTGTGAATCGACGCCGCGACCAATCAACTGCGCCATCCGGTAGGTGTTACCGCCGTTGCTATCGTAAATGATAAGTATTCGACAGGGATTCTTGTTTGATGTCTCGTTTTTCACGACTTATTTTTGCACACGTTAAAGAGCATGTTGTAACTTCCTGAGCACTGGTACTCGATACGAGTCTCATAGGTTCATCGAGTGTGTCACATCTAGCGGCCACTTCGTGACGTGGGCTATACCTTGCAGGCATTTGTTTCACGGCTGGCCTGTGAGCGCCGATACAATTCCTACCGTTGCAACCGCTGTACTCTTGTGCTCATAGAAAACGCAAAACGATTCGCAGATCCTGTTACCGGGAAGCTTGAGTTGGAAGCCGTCCTTGATGGCCTGCTGATCGATGGGCTGATAGAAGAATCCAATAGTAGCCTGTTACGCTCCATTGCTAAACCTGAGAAAGGTCGACAGGTTTCCGGCCCGTTAGAACGTATTGCGGCAGGAGGATGGCAAAACGCACGAGATGCCGACCAAAAAATTGATCTTGATTTTTTAACACGCTGGCTTGCTAAAAAAGTCGATTTGAAATGGCAGCGCATTGACCCTCTCAATATCGATGTGCCAACGGTAACCGCGGTGACCTCGCACGCCTATGCCACTCGTTTCAATGTCATCTGTATTGAAGCGACAAAAGAGTACGTTGTATTTGGCACCGCTGAACCCTTCTATGACGAGTGGCAGCACGAATTGCAGCAGGTTTTACAAAAAGAGATACGGTTGGTTATTTGTAACCCTGCTGATATAAGGCGTTACCTTAAAGAGCTGTATACGATGTCGCGTTCAGTATTGGGCGCTAAAAAGGATCAGAGCCATCAATCCAGCGCTGTGCAGAATCTTGAGCAGCTTATGGACCTGGGCCGGGATGGCAAGCTTGAGGCTAACGACAGCCATGTTATCAGTATTGTTGATTGGCTTTTGCAGTACGCCTACGAGCAGCGGGCCAGTGACATCCATCTTGAGCCACGTCGCGAGATGGGAGCGGTCCGTTTTCGCATCGACGGTGTCATGCAGCAGGTATACGATATGCCGGCACCGGTTATGGCTGCAGTGACCAGTCGCCTGAAAATACTAGGCCGTCTGGATGTTGCTGAAAAACGCCGCCCTCAGGATGGGCGATTGAAGACGCGTAATGCCGAGGGTAAAGAGGTAGAGCTTCGTATATCAACCATGCCGACAGCGTTCGGTGAGAAAATGGTGATGCGAATTTTTGACCCTGAAGTTTTAGTCAAGGATCAGCATCAATTAGGATTTGATGCCCGCGAAGCTGGCATCTGGAACTCTATGATCAAACAGCCCAACGGTATCCTGCTGGTTACCGGGCCAACGGGTTCGGGTAAAACAACCACCTTGTATAGCAGCTTGCAAATGCTGGCAACACCTGACGTCAATGTCTGCACGATTGAAGACCCGATTGAGCTTGTTGTCCCGGCATTCAATCAGATGCAGGTGCAGCACAACATAGAGCTGGATTTTGCTGCGGGTGTTCGCACTCTGTTAAGACAGGATCCGGATATCATTATGGTGGGTGAGATACGTGATCTGGAAACTGCTCAAATGGCAGTGCAGGCGGCATTGACCGGTCATTTGGTCTTGTCTACTTTGCATACTAATGATGCTGCATCAGCTGTTACAAGATTGCTTGAGTTGGGAATACCCTACTATCTAATCCGCTCCACTTTAATTGGAGTTGTCGCGCAGCGGCTGATTCGTACCTATTGCCCATCTTGTGTTACGAAATGCGAAACTGACAAGGAACAGTGGGACTCGCTTATCTCACCCTGGAAAGCACCGGCGCCTGAATTTATAAACAAGCCTGAAGGCTGTCTGGAGTGTCGAAACACAGGCTTTCTTGGTCGCGCGGGTATCTATGAGTTACTGCAAATGACACCTGGCGTCAAAAACCTCATCACCCCCAATGTCCATTTGGAAGACTTGCGCAAGCAAGCTTATAAGGATGGTATGAGGCCCATGCGTGTCAGTGGATTGGGAAAAGTAGCTCAGGGCAAGACAAGCTTTGAAGAAATCCTAAAAGTGACTCCTGCGCCTTTTCTGGACTAACCCTCTGCTAACCGGTCTGTGCTTGTTCGTCACGGATGGATTGTTAAACCTTTTATTTGCTACTGTCAGCACTTTGCAAAGTTGAGGGAGTGCGGTTTTCTGTGAGCCAGCTGAGCTTGAGACCGGCAGTCGAATCGGATTTGGGTGCAATGACCGATATTTATGCACATCATGTGTTGCAGGGTACAGGGAGCTTTGAAGAGATTCCGCCCGATGTGTGTGAGATGCGAAAACGCTGGAAGGAGAGAGTCGAGCAAGGCTATCCAACACTGATAGCTGAAATCGAGCAGCGTGTTGTCGGATTCGCGTACGCGAACGCGTACAAATCACGTTCAGCATATCGATTCACTGTAGAAGACTCTATTTATGTGGCACCAAAGGCCACAGGACGAGGAGTTGGACGCACACTGCTGCAGAGCTTAATCCAGATCTGCACTGAGCAAAACTATCGGCAGATGATTGCGATCGTTGGAGATAGCGCTAACGAGGCATCAATAGCGGTGCATACAGCATGTGGTTTCAGTGTGATTGGTACCGCCAGAGAGCTTGGTTTCAAGCATGGTCGCTGGTTGGATATAGTTTTTATGCAGCGGCCATTGAAAACTGATCACAGCTAGTGCATCGCAGCTAGTGCATCGCAGCTAGCGCATCACAGCTAGCGCATCACAGCTGCTAGATCTAAGTGGTTGTTAATCGGGGTTAGTCACACATCAGCACAGATCGCCCTGAAAAACCGCTGAATGTGTGTACTGATTATCAGTGTTTGTACTGAATTTCTAAAGTCGCTTATCCGCTAACTTCCTTGTAATGGCAATTATATACCCGCTAGATAGTTGGATGTACCTGGGACAGGTGCACAACCAAAATCATAGTTTCTAAAGGTAATCATGTCATGTCCATCGAAGATGAAAGTAGCACTACCATAGAACTGAAATCACTTTTTGAACGAGCAGACCATGTAGTAGCAACATCTGTTATTGGCCGGCCACGCCATGGTTCAGGTTATGTACCCAAAGTAGATGCAAAGATACGGCTAAACGTGGAAGTGATGAGCTGGCTTAAAACCATGGGGCCACGGCACTACAGTAGGATCAATGGGCTGTTAACAGCGCTGATGGAAGCAGATCAAAAAAACAAGGAGCAGAATAAAGAGCAGAGTTAGAGTTTTTAATTCTCAAGCCCATTTGTCTTTGGGCAAGAATGGAGCCTTCAGAATTTTGCAGGCTTTGGCAACAAACTCGCGTCTTAGATCACTGGGCTCAAGCTCTTTTTCACAGAGCGATTCCAGAAGTGCAATGGTCGATTTGGATTGCTCGTTAGTAAAGTTCATGAGGCTGGGCTCGATGATTTTTTCAAGCTTACTCGTGATGTTATCTCCATTACCCATCAGGTATACGCTAGAGATAAGAAGCCCGGCAGCATTCTTTTTTGTCAGGCCAAATTCATCTTCAAACGCACCAAGAATTATTCTCTTCTCCTTTGCGGTCATGTCTCCATCTATTTTAGCTGCAGCAGTCATAAGAAGCGCAGACACATCCATCGGTTCATTGATACTGTAGATGGGATTGCCAGTCAGCTGATTTTTCCATTTTCTGCGACGATCCCAAAGGAAGGGATTAAGGCCTCCAAGGCTGATTCCTGCATCTGCAAGTTTGCTCAGAAGCACAAGAACCGTTACAACAGCACCTAAAAAACTAAGAATAATATGCACAAAATTCCTCGTGAGTTTTGAAGGTAAGAATGTAGCAAACATCGGGTTGTTGCGAAGCACAAGCAACTTATCGTTACACTGTTTTGCAGCTTCTTTGGCAAGGACTCGATTGCCAGAAAAGAATCTTGTTAATCTCATTTTGAAGTCTAGCCAAACTGCCCCAGTTGCCTGGGGACGGCACAGCTAATTTTTCGTAAAACCTTAGAGATCAATCACCTAGGAAGATTCGGAACTGGTGATCTACAGTCATCCCCAGCATACTGGGGCAGTTTGATGTCTATCTGTTGAAAATGGGCTGCATCACTTTGAGACTCTGCTCTGCGCTGTTCAGCCTTTCTTCCCGCGATTGCTCATTTCCAACAGGTCCGTCTACAAATAGGTTGGCCAAACCGTGCACTGCCGACCAGGCTAGTAGTTCATCTGCACTGAGTTGCGTTGGATCGCTGTCGGCAATGGTGTCGGCGAACCCGCCCTTCAGGTTTGAACTCAATTCCTCAGCTGCAGCCACATACTGCTCATTGCTGGTGTAGATGGTCTCTTCACGCCACATGGCTCGAAAAAATGCCGGTTTGTCGAGAGCAAAGCTTACATAAGCCAGGCCCACGGCCAGAAACGCATCCTGGTTCTGCTCTTTTGCTTGACGATTCGCTACCCGCAAGCTTGAGGAGAGCTGAAGCAATGCCCGGGTAGCGAAGGCAGTAAGAAGCGCTCTTTTGTCCGTGTAGTGCCGAAAGGCTGACGAGGGCGAGACCCCCACGCGTTTTGCGCAAGCTCTGAGTGTCACAGCCTCAAGACCAAACTGAGTGGCAATGTCGTCTACAGCGTTGAGCAGGGATTCGGCCAGATTGCCGTGATGATAGGCCCGTTTGTCTTTTGTGCGCTTTTGCTCCATGGCATGATTCTACTTACCCTATGTGATCAATGTTCACTTTTTTTCAAAAATGCTTGAAATTCACAATCATTATCCGCTATTATATGTGAACAGTGTTTACATCCATTGATAATGAAGCGGTTCAAATGGACCTAAGCTGTAGTCAGGCAAACGCTTCTCGCCTTTTTAGAGGATTAAAATATGTCATCAACAAGTGGGAGTGCAGTGGAGCAGGGCAGCTCAGCGCCTTGGAGTTCTTGGGCTGGCTGTGGCCGAAAATCATCATTTGGTCGCAACGGTCAGCATCGTGCCAGATGGTCAGGCTTCAACATTGCCGCGATGGTTCTTGGATTTATTTTTTTCTGGCCGGTCGGTTTAGTCGTGCTGGGCTGGATACTGTCAGGCAGAAATGTTCAAGAACTACCAGACGCGGTGCGCCATCTTTGGTCAAAGATATTTGAAAGAGGCACTGATTCAGCGGATCAGTTTGGTAACTCTGTATTCAATGACTATCAGCAAACTCAGTACGATCGAATCCGCGAAATAAAGGAAGAGATAAAGTCCCGGGCGCAGCGCTTCGGTGAGTTTAGATCCGATGCAAAACGCCGCGCGGATCAAGAAGAGTTTGACCGGTTTATGGCTCGCTCACCGTCTTCGGGTGGAGCTGATCGTGCTGAGCAATAAGCGCTCTGCATTAGATCGGATCTGGCAGGAACACTATGGGGTGAGGTTGCGTCGATTAATCGGCGCAACTCTCTAAAGGCGACAGGCTCCCACGTGGTCAACTCTTACATCCAGCATATAACCCTTGCCGCGTACTGTTTTGATCAATGATTTAGATTCTGAGCAAGTTACTTTTTTTCGCAGCTGAGCGACATGATTATCAATAGATCGTTCGTTGAAAAACCGTGACTCCTGAGTTAACGCATCCAATATCTGAGCGCGAGATAAAACGATACGGGCCTTTCTAAGAAGTACTTCCAGTACGCCGAATTCTGCCTCCGTTAAGTTGCATAACTCGCCTCGAGAGTTTTTTAAAGTACGCAGTGTAGGAGTCAGTGTCCAGTTCTCGAAAGAGTATTGGCACCTTTGTTCTGGTTTAGAAATGGGAGGGTTTGTGCGGCGAATAATCGATTTTGAACGCGCAAGCATTTCCCTTAACTTCAAAGGTTTTGACATGCAGTCGTCGGCGCCCATCTCAAGAGCAAGAACCAAATCAATCAAATCACTGCTTTCATTAATCAGAATGATGCCGTCGTCGTAAATTTGACGTAGCGATCGAAGTGTATCCAGACTTCTTTCTCCACCGCTCAGTGTGCCAATGGTTACCAAGTCAATCTTGTTGGCAGTCAGGACTTCAAACAGGTCTTTAGGAAACTTGCTTTCCAGTACCTTGAATCCTGCATTTTCAAAGCAGCTGCTCAGCGTGTAACGAAACTGGTCGTCCGAATCCAGAACAAAGATTGATCTGTGTGGTTCCATATCAGCGAGTCACCCTTGTATATGAGACAACAACCGCCCAAACCCAGGCAATGCTAGCTCTCAATACATCTGCCGCCTAATACAGATAGCGCACATTTTTAAAACGGTAGAGGCTAAGTACCTGAATCACTTAAATTACACCGTATTCATTAAGCAATTCGTTGTCAATAGAGTCATCGAGTGAAAATATTCATGTAAAACGGGCCATTACGTCAGCCCTTCGAATAAGTGTCGCCTCGCTATCGCTTCGGCCTCGGTATTCTATTTCGTCGCTTGCAAGTAGTTTATCGCTTACAACGAAGCGATGAGGGATGCCGATAAGTTCCATATCTGTAAACATGGCACCGGGTCGTAAAGGGCGATCGTCGAGCAGTACATCTATGCCCTTTGACTTCAATTCTTCATAGAGCGCAGTTGCTGCCTCCCTGACAGCCTCTGATTTCACCATGTTTATCGGGCAGACGACGGCTTCAAATGGCGCAATACTCATGGGCCAGATAATGCCTCTATCGTCACTGTTTTGTTCAATGGCCGCTGCCGCAACGCGTGTGACGCCTATGCCATAACAACCCATCAGCATGGTTTGTGGCTTGCCATCCTCGTCCAGTACCGTGGCATTCATCGCTGAGCTATAGGTATCACCCAGCTGGAAAATATGCCCCACCTCAATACCGCGAACAATTTTCAAGCTACCTTTACCTTCTGGATTTGGATCGCCTTCAACAACATTACGAATATCACGGATGAGCGGTTCTGGCAGATCACGTGACCAGTTAACTCCTTTTAAATGTTGACCATTCGAATTGGCGCCGCAAATAAAATCGCTCATGTTCGCAGCATCGGTATCGGCAATAACGGTGACTGCCAAGTCCACAGGGCCGATTGAGCCAGCATCGCATTGAGCGACGGCCCTTATCGAGTCTGCGTCAGCCATCGTTAGCGGTTCTGCAACCTCGGGTAAATGTTCTGCTTTGATTTCATTGAGCTGATGATCACCGCGCAGTAGCAAGGCAACTACCGGAGTCTCACTGCCTTTGACCAGCAGTGTCTTCATGCATTGGTTGGCCGGTACGTTCAGGTTGGAAGCAAGCTCTTCAATAGTATGTACACCTGGGGTATCGATGCGTTGCATGCTGATCGATGCATCTGCCCGACTGCCTTGTGATACGACCGCCGCCTTCTCAACATTGGCAGCATAGCTACCCTCTGTTGAGTACACGACCGCATCTTCTCCACTATCTGCCAAAACGTGAAACTCACGGGATTTGGCACCGCCAATACTCCCGCTGTCTGCTTCTACAGCGCGGTAGTCCAGACCGATCCGGTCGAATATATTGCAATAGGCGGTGTGCATAGCATCAAAACTCTCTTGCAAAGAGGCCTTGCCAAGATTAAACGAGTAGGCATCTTTCATGATGAATTCGCGTGAGCGCATGACGCCGAATCGTGGTCTTATCTCATCGCGAAACTTGGTCTGGAACTGATAGAAGTTCAGAGGCAATTGCCGATAGCTCTTGATTTCGCGACGTGCTATGTCGGTGATGACCTCTTCGTGAGTCGGGCCCAGGCAATAATCACGCTGGTGCCGGTCCTGTAAACGCAATAGTTCAGGACCGTACTTCTCCCAGCGCGACGATTCTTGCCACAATTCTGCTGGCTGAACCGAGGGCATCAGTAATTCCAAAGCCCCGGCTTTGTCCATTTCATCGCGCACGATTGCTTCGATCTTGCGCACCACACGAAGACCCAGAGGCATCCAGGTATACAGTCCTGAACCGAGACGTTTGATAAAACCGGCCCTGAGCATTAGCTGGTGACTGGTAATTTCTGCGTCGTTTGGTGTTTCTTTGGTGGTCTTAATATGGAACTGACTGGCGCGCATGCCCGCTATCTCTTAGTTGTAACTTGTTGGCTCTTGACCAGTATATAGCGAGCGAGGTCGGTATTTGTTACTGAACCGATATTGCTGCTTAGTGAAGCTCTTCACGTCGCCAAATTAAATCGCTTGCGCTAACTCGCCTGCAGACGGTTATCATAGCGGGATGCAACGTTTTGTTCTTTTTATTGCTGTGTGTCATGTCTGATCGCAGATTGCAGGTCTTCCATACCGTAGCCGGGGTGCTCAGTTTTACGCGCGCAGCTGAGCTGCTGCACATGACGCAACCTGCAGTGACGCATCAGATTCGTCAGCTGGAGGAAGAATTCAATGCTCGTCTGTTTGATCGGAGCAACAATCGAATCAGTCTCACAGCCGCCGGCGAGCAGGTTCTCGATTATGCCGATCGAATAATAGATCTTTACGGGGAAATGCATGAATCAGTCAAGGCACTTACCGGAGATAGAACCGGCCTGGTAACCATTGGAGCTAGTACGACTATCGCTGAATACATGCTCCCTGGGCTACTGGGTGATTTTCGTCAGCATTTTCCCGATGTGCAAATCAGGTTGCGAGTCGCCAATACTGAGGCTGTTGTCGCGATGGTAGCTGATAACGCAATCGACCTGGGAGTGGTTGAAGGTGAAGTTGACAACCAGTTGCTGAAGATGGAGCGATGTCAGCAGGATGAGCTTCAGGTCGTGATCCCACCAGATCATCCGCTGGCAAACCAGGACCATGTGAAGCCGCTTGAGCTCACCTCTTACCCGTTTATATACCGAGAGGACGGCTCAGGTACGCGCAGTGTGATCGAACGTTATTTTGACGAGCACGGCGTTGACGAGAATACGCTCAACAGACCCTTTGAACTGGGCAGCACAGAAGCAATTAAAGGCGCTGTGCAAGCTGGTGTGGGCATAACCATCGTATCCCGTGCCACTTTAAGCAAGGAACTGGCATTGGGCCAACTGGTGGCAAAACCCTTGTGCCCACCGCTCATGAGACCGTTCTACTTTGTGCGACAGCGCCAGAAATTCAGGACTCATTTAATGGATGAGCTGTTTGAGTTTGCTCGTCAGTACTTTGATCGAATAGGATCGACCAAGGAATAAAGCCAGACAAAGGCGCAGCAGCATAAGGCGCTGCAGCATGAAAGGAATCAGCTGTTGTCTGCAGGCTGAAACAAACATGGGCCTGAAAAGCTGGCAAAACACCCCGTAAAAGCAGCTTCTATCTCTGATGTGCATCTTTCTTGCTTTTTCTGGTGTGAGGCACCCATCTATTGCTGATCCCTTTGTATCTTGTAAGGCAGTGTGCGTGATGGAGTGTCATACTAGTACCCCCCGGCCTTCTGGACGGCTGGACATTTTTTCAATCGCGCATATTTGGAGTTGTCCCGGCGATGTATGACATCTTCCGTGACTGGTATACCCGGAATTTTTCGGATCCCCAGGCGGTTATTTTAGCCATCTTGCTTATCTTCCTGTTCGGTTTGGTATGGCTCGTGGGCGATATCATGGCACCTGTGCTGGTGTCGCTGGTACTGGCCTATTTGCTCGAGAGCGTTGTGGCCACTATGTTGCGTTGGCGTGTTCCCCGCACCTTGGCTTCGGTATTCGTGCTCCTGCTGATTATCGCGATCTCCGTCATTGTGCTGTTCGGCCTGGTGCCGGTGCTGTCGCAACAGCTCACCGGGATTGTCAGAGAGCTGCCGGGGATGATCCAGAATATCCAGGAACAATTACTCCGATTGCCGGAAAAATACCCGGATAGTTTCACCGTTGACCAGGTAAACGAGCTGATTAGCAACCTGCGCAACGAATTGACCTCTTTCACACAGAGCGTATTGTCATTTTCACTGGCGCGTATTGGCACTCTCGTCATGATTGCGGTTTACGTGGTTCTGGTGCCGATCATGGTTTTCTTTGCCCTTAAAGACAAAGACAAGCTTCTGGCATTTGCCTCCAAATTTGTCCCGAAACGCAGCGAGTTGACCTTTCAGGTCTGGCGAGAAGTTGATGAGAAAATAGCCAACTACATTCGCGGAAAATTTGTCGAAGTTATTATCGTCTGGGTTGTGACCTATGTTCTTTTTGCAGTAATGGGGCTTAACTACTCATTGCTGCTTAGCTTCCTGGTGGGATTGTCCGTAATCATCCCGTATGTAGGGGCTATTGCCGTAACAGTGCCGATTGCCCTGATTGGCTTTTTTCAGTGGGGATTGACTCCCAAACTGGGTTATCTGCTTATCGCCTATCAGATTATTCAGATTCTGGATGGCAATGTGCTGGTGCCACTGCTGTTTTCGGAGGTCGTCAATTTGCATCCATTGGCGATAATTGCTGCCGTACTGTTTTTTGGTGGCCTTTTCGGACTTTGGGGCGTGTTTTTTGCCATTCCTTTGGCAACGCTGGTGCAGGCCGTGTTAAATGCCTGGCCGCGAGCAAGAGAGAGTTTGCCGCAAAGCCCGTGAGTGTGGGCTTTGCTTATCGCTATAGCGCTTGCACGGCGGCAAGTACCTCGTCAACATGACCGGGCACTTTCACTTTTAGCCAGGCTTTCAACAAGATCCCTTTTTCGTCTATCAAAAACGTACTGCGCTCGATTCCTTCGAATTCTTTGCCGTACATTTTCTTTAGTTTGATGACGTCATAGGCACGACAAACAGCGCCATCTTCGTCTGATAGCAAGTCAAAAGGCATTGCCTGCTTAGCCTTGAATTTTTCATGACTGGCCAGGGAGTCTTGCGATATCCCCAGTACAATGGCACCGGCGGCGCTGAAGGCATTGAAAGAGTCGCGAAAATTCTGGCTTTCGGTCGTGCAGCCGGGGGTGGCATCACGAGGGTAGAAAAACAGCACAACCTTGCTACCTTTTAGGCTTGCTAAGGATATTTGTTGCTCGCCTGTGGCCGGAAGATCAAAAGCAGGGGCAGCTTTATTGAGTTCTGGAGTGCTCATATACGTTAGGACGAATAATACGTGTAGTGTGGTGTCTAGTTTACCGAGCCAATTGGCCGTTGGTTCATTTTCAGTTGAGAAAGCTTGGTTCCGTCAGTACCATGGCGGCGATAATCTCAGGAGTAATACATGTTTCATGGCAGCATGGTGGCACTGGTCACCCCGATGCTTGATGATGGATCGGTAGATAATGAGGCTCTTGCAGAGCTCATCGAATTCCACATTGAAGCGGGCACCGACGCCATTGTATCGGTGGGTACAACGGGCGAGTCGGCCACTTTGACAGTGTCCGAGCATTCCCAGGTGATAAAGAAAACCGTTCAATGGGTGGGTGGCAGAGTGCCCGTCATTGCGGGCACTGGAGCAAATGCGACCGCGGAAGCCATCGAACTGACCACCCATGCCAAGGATGCCGGTGCTGATGCCTGTTTGCTGGTCACGCCTTACTACAACAAACCCACCCAGGAAGGCCTGTACCAACACTACAAGGCTGTAGCCGAGGCCGTCGCGATTCCGCAGATTTTGTACAATGTTCCCGGTCGCACCGCTCTGGACATGCAACCCGAAACTACCGCCAGACTCTCCCGTGTGGATAACATTGTCGGTATTAAAGAGGCTAGTGGCACGGTTGAGCGTATTAAGCAATTGCTGGATCTGTGTGTCGCCGAATTCATGGTTGTTACCGGCGATGATGCAACTGCCATGGAAAGCATGCTTGCAGGGTGCCACGGTGATATCTCCGTCACGGCGAACGTGGTACCCCGGGACATGCACCTGATGTGTAAAGCGGCTATTGCAGGGGACAGAAAAACAGCCGAGGCAATCGAAGCACGAATTAGCGATTTGCACAGCGTGTTGTTCGATGAATCCAACCCCATACCCGTGAAATGGGCACTGCATATGATGGGGAAGATTGGAAGTGGCATTCGTTTACCTTTGACACCACTTGCAACCGAGTATCATACGTCTTTGAGTGCTGCATTGAGCAAAGCTGGAGCAGTAGCGTGAGCGAATTAAAACAGTTGTGGCCTGCGATTAGTATCGTCCTGGTGTTGTCCGGTTGTAGCAGTTTGCACTCGGCAAACAGTCCAGACATTATCTATGACGATAATGCGGAAGGAGCTCGCGAGCTGCAGATTCCACCTGATCTAACCGATGTGAGCAACAGCGAACAATTCGTTTTACCTGGCAACAATGGTGGCTTGGTATCTCGCAACACTCTGTTGCCAGAATTTGACTCGGTGCGTTTTGAACGCAATGGTGCGCAAAGCTGGCTGGCATTTGATCAAGCGCCAGAGGGCATCTGGCCATCCTTGTTAGCATTTGCCCGAAAGGAGAAATACAGAATAGACAAAACCGAACCTGTGAGCGGCACTATAGTGACCCAATGGCGTGCTGCCAGCGAGGTTGAGAAAGGAGGTCTGCTGAAAAACCTGATTAGTGGCGATGAGTCTTACACGCGCATAGCTTTTCGATTGGAACGCAGCGCTAACGGTACTCGCTTGTTTGCTCGCTCTCAAGCCGCACCGGAAGCCATCGCAACTGATCCTGCTGCCAATACCCTGCAGTGGCCGGCTAGCTCACATAACCCTGAGGTTACCAGCGAGTTGCTTAGCCGACTGCTGGTATTTCTGGGTGTCAACGAGCAAAAAGCCCGTGGTCTTATTAGCGTTGCACAGGTGAATTCAGTTATCGATGAAGCAGAGGTTCAAACAAATGCTGCGGGCAGTCAGCTTCTCGTGCACCGTGGATTTCAACCCTCGTTTAATGCCGTGTTGTCAGCTTTGAAAGCATTGAATTACCCGGTAAGCAGCAGTGATGCGGGTGTTGGGCGAATCGAGTTTACCAGTGAGCAGCAGCCACTGGTTATTGAGATGGTGCCTTTGCATATCAGTGCGGTGAGGCTAGAGGTTACCAAGCCTGCAGGTGCACGCTTGCCTGCCGAACAGGAAGCAGAGTTGCTCAATGCCTTGTTAAACCGACTGGTTTAAGTCCTACATGTTACAAGTAGCGGCATTGGGTAGCGGTAGTTCGGGCAATTCACTGTTGGTTCGATCAGGTGGTACAACCTTGCTGCTTGATTGCGGTTTTACCATGAAAGAAACCATCGCCCGCATGCATCATCTGGGCGTGGCACCCTCGGATTTATCAGCCGTTCTGGTCAGTCATGAACATGGTGACCATGTCAAGGGAGTGGGTCCTCTGTCTCGCAAATTTGGTTTGCCAGTCTGGTGCACCCATGGCACGTACAACGGTGCAAAAGACAATCGTTTTTCATCTGTGCGCCTGTTTAATGCCCATGAACCTTTCACGATAGATGAGATAGGTGTTAGTCCTTTTCCAACTCCGCACGATGCTGCTGAGTCTTGTCAGTTTGTATTCACCGCACAGTCTGCGAGCTTTGCTAACGTGACTGATCTAGGCGCGTGTACGCCTCATGTCAAAGAGATGCTGATGGGTGTTAATGGCTTGGTGGTTGAGTGCAACTACGACAATGATATGTTGCGCAATGGTCCGTACCCGCCCAGTTTACAAGCGCGCATACGATCTGATTATGGTCATCTTGGCAATGATCAGGCAGGTATGCTGCTGAAGGAATTGGATCACCCCGCACTACAACACATACTGCTCGGACATCTCTCTGAGCAGAACAATTCGGACGCGGCAGCACTTGAGACCATGCAAAGCCATCTGGATCATGGCCATGAGAGAGTCTTCGTACTGGCGCAACATTGCTGCAGTCACTGGTTTGATGTGCTGCCTGCCAACGATAAGGTTTTGGCTGGCAGCCAAGTCAAAACAGACCAATCAGTGATGACTGATATGGCTGCAGAGAGTGCATAGATAGCACAGCCCTGTAGCGTTCTTTACACAAAGTGTGTGTTTGGCTGAAAAGGCTCAGTAGATTCTCAACTGGCTTCCTGCAGGTTTGGCTCAGCCTCGACGAAGGTACTTATCTGCTCAGTAAGACCGGCTAGATCGAGTCGGCTGTAGTGCATAAGCTCTTCGCGGGAGCCATGTTCGATAAACTCATCAGGCAATCCGATCAAGCGCACCGGCGTGTGGCTACCGATACTGCTCAGATGTTCTGCAACACCTGCACCGGCACCGCCAGGTATAGCGTTTTCCTCCAGTGTGATAATCAAGTCATGTTGAACAGCAAGCTCGTTTATCAACTGGGTGTCTAATGGTTTTACAAAGCGCATATTGACAACGGTAAAGCCCATTTTCTCGCCGAGTACCTGTGCGGGTGCGACAAGCGTTCCGAACGCAAGCAGTGCTACGCGTTTACCTTTGTTAAGCAGTTGTGCTTGACCGACAGGTAGCGCACTCATTTTGTTTTCTACCTCGACCCCGGAGCCGCTACCTCGTGGGTAACGAACGGAGCTCGGGCCATCGAGTTGCATACCCGTATAGAGCATCTGTCGACATTCGTTTTCATCGGCAGGCGCCATGATCACCATATTAGGCAAACAACGCATGAATGAAAAATCAAAACTACCGGCATGCGTGGGTCCGTCTGGTCCAACCAATCCCGCACGATCAATTGCAAAAATAACAGGCAGGTTCTGTAATGCGACATCGTGCACCAGCTGATCGTACGCACGCTGGAAAAAGGTCGAATAGATGGCAACGACCGGTTTTAGTCCGCCACAAGCTAAACCTGCTGCCAGCGTTACCGCGTGTTGTTCAGCGATACCTACATCGAAGTAGCGATCAGGAAAGCGCTGTTCAAACTCAACAAGTCCAGAGCCTTCACGCATTGCAGGTGTTATCCCCACGACTCGATCATCTTGTTCGGCCATATCGCAGAGCCACTGGCCAAAAACCTGAGTGTAGGTGGGGCGATTAGATTTGGATGTCTTGTGTGCCTTGCCAGTTTGCGGGTCGAAAGGCGTGACTGCATGCAAGGCCAGCGGATCCTGTTCGGCAAATTTGTAGCCGTGTCCTTTTTTTGTAACGACATGCAAAAAAACCGGGCCGCTGAGGTTACGCAAGTTTTTCAATACCGCCACCAGGCTCTCTACATCATGACCATCTACCGGGCCATAGTAGTTAAAGCCAAGCTCTTCGAATAATGAACAAGGCACCACCATACCCTTAACATGTTCTTCGGTTCGTCGAGCGAGCTCCAGCATTGAGGGAACTTTGCTCAGCACGCGCTTACTGCCTTCACGAGCTCCTGATACAAACTTGCCGGTGAGCATGCGTGCCAGGTATTTGTTCATGGCACCGACGTTGGGTGAGATTGACATATCGTTGTCATTCAAGATCACCAGCATGTCAGCTTTGACACCTCCTGCATGATTCAACGCCTCATAGGCAAGCCCGGCTGTTAAAGCGCCATCACCAATAACAGCGACCATCTTTTCTTTGGGCTGCTCAAGGCCTGCCTGAGTTGCCTTATGTTTGGCCGCCAATGCCATGCCCAAGGCTGCGCTTATGGACGTGCTGGAGTGACCAACACCAAAGGTGTCATAGTCACTTTCCGTAAGATTGGGAAAACCAGCAAGCCCCCCTTGTTTGCGAATACTGGCCATCGCATCGCGCCTGCCAGTGAGAATTTTATGCCCGTAGGTTTGATGCCCTACATCCCATACCAGTTTGTCGTGAGGCGTGTTGTAGGTGTAGTGCAATGCTACCGTGAGTTCTATTGTGCCCAGACTGGCTCCTAGATGCCCACCTGTTCGAGAGACTGATTCAATCACGTATTCACGCAGTTCATCAGAAAGGGCGGGAAGCTGAGACTCATCCAGTTGACGAAGGTCAGCCGGTAGCGCAACTTGCTGCAGAAGAGGAAACCGTTCAGATGAAATCATTGGCTTACTAAGATCAGTGAGTGCGCTTAACGATGTAATGAGACAAGTAGCGCAGCTCGTCAAACTCTGAGCCCAGACCCTCAAGATGATTCATCGCGATTTCGTGTGTATTCATTGCGTGCTTTTGCGCACCGTCCAAGCCGAGTAGGGCCGGGTAAGTAGGTTTGTTCAGTGCAATGTCTGCGCCTTGGGTCTTACCCAGTGTCTGCGTATCGCTAGTCACGTCGAGAATATCGTCAACGATTTGAAAGCATAGGCCTACTGAACCTGCGTAGCCTTCCAGGCGGTTCAATAATCCTGCATCACAAGAGTCTGTAAGCATCGCCGGCATGAGAACGCTGGCTTTGATAAGAGCACCGGTTTTGTGCGTGTGCATTATTTCCAGTTGCTTTAAGGTTAGTGAGGTACCCACTGACTCAAGATCTATTGCCTGCCCCTGTGCCATGCCGTTTGCACCACTGGCTTCGCCGAGGATCTCGACCATGCGTATTTTGGCTGCATCAGAGGTTGCCGGATCTTTGTTAAGAGCCAGGATGGTGAAGGCCAACGCTTGCAAGGCATCACCTGCCAAAATAGCCGTCGCTTCATCAAACGCCTTATGACACGTTGGTTTACCCCGTCGCAGGTCATCATCATCCATTGCTGGCAGATCATCGTGAACCAATGAATAGGCGTGCAACATTTCTACTGAGCAGGCGGCTACGTCGACTCTGTCCAGAGCAAGACCCAGAGCCTTGGCGGTTGCATAGGCAAGGATAGGACGGACTCGCTTACCACCGTTGGTGACCGAGTAACGCATGGCTGAGGGTAGCTGCGTGGTCGCTGATTCAGTGCAAGGCAACCATGTCAGAAGCGCTGCATCGACACGCTGCTGGTAGCTGCACATAGTCTCACCAAACGCATCGATGGATGAATAATCAATGGTCGAACTCAAGAGGGATCTGCCGTTTCAAATTCTGTGAGTCCATCGTCGCTCTCGTCAGAATCAGAGAGTAGTATTTTCACCTTTTGCTCAGCCTCGCTTAGGCTTTGCTGACAGAACCTGGACAAACTTACCCCTCGCTCGAACTGCTCAAGAGATGCTTCCAGGGTCTGTTCTCCGCTTTCAAGAGATTCGACAATCGTTTCAAGTTCGCTCAGAGCATCTTCAAACTTGGTAGATTTCGGGATTTTTCGTGTTTTTTGCGACACGGTGGCTTAGCTCAATCAGTTGTTATGAACAGGGCTGCAGTGATAGGAAAAAAAGACGTAACCCATCCTGTGGCTTGATATTTTAGATGGCAGACTCAGTGCTCTAGTTTACGGCAATGAGTCGTCTCGTTGGGGCAGCTGCAGTGGATAAGAGTTGTCGCCCGGCGCTTATTCGGAACTATTTTCCACTGCATCAGATCCTGAAAGCACATGTCTGTGATCTTAATCAAGTAAATCCAGTGCCTCATGCAAGCGATGAATTCCATCGACCTGCAAGCCTTTGATCGCTTTTTTCGGTTTGTTGCCCTGTGGCACGATTGCTCGTTTGAATCCGTGTTTGACAGATTCCTGCAATCGTTCTTCACCGTTTGCTACCGGACGAACCTCACCGGCCAGGCCAACCTCGCCAAATACAACCAGATCGCTGGGTAAGGGACGCGTTCGGAACGAGGACAAAGCCGCCAGTAGTACGGGTAGGTCCGCCGCAGTCTCGGAAATACGAACACCGCCAACCACATTGACATAAACATCCTGATCGAACATGGCGATTCCGGCATGTCGATGCATAACAGCCAGTAGCATTGACAACCTGTTTTGTTCCAATCCTAATGACACCCGACGAGGGCTGCCGGAATGGCTGGTATCGACGAGTGCTTGCGCTTCTACGAGCATGGGTCGCGTGCCTTCTCGAGTGACCATGATAACGCTGCCGTTTACCGGTTCGGGGTGTCGAGACAGGAAAATGGCTGAGGGGTTCTTGACCACCTTTAAACCGGATTCGTCCATGGCAAATACGCCCAGTTCGTTAACGGCTCCAAAGCGATTTTTCACAGCTCTGATAACGCGGTAGCGACTTCCCGAATCTCCTTCAAAATACAGAACGGTATCCACCATATGTTCGAGTACCCGTGGGCCTGCCAGGGCTCCTTCCTTGGTGACATGGCCAACCAGAAAAATACAGGTACCTGTCTGTTTGGCGTATCTAACCAATCGTGCAGCGCTCTCCCTGACCTGCGCCACGGCCCCTGGAGCTGATGAAAGCAATTCTGTGTACATGGTTTGAATTGAGTCGATCACCATGATTTCAGGTTTTTCCTGTGCAGCATGGGCGAGAATCGCCTCGACCTGCGTTTCGGCCAGCAATCGCAGATTTTTTTCGGGCAGATCCAGACGTCGAGCGCGCAGGGTCACCTGCTGCAATGACTCTTCTCCGGTTATGTAGAGCACGCGCTGCGCCAGGCTTAAATGGGCCAGGCTTTGGATCAACAGGGTTGATTTACCGATGCCCGGATCACCACCTAACAAAGTAACGGACCCTGAAACGAGCCCGCCACCGAGCACCCGGTCCAGTTCGGACAAACCGGTGCCCACTCGTGCCTCAGCCACCAGCTTCACATCAGAGGCGTTGGTAATGCCGCTCCCGCCGGCGTAGCCTCCGAAACGTGCGTTGGTCGCAGCCGCTGTGGCAGTGTTAGCACTGCTGAGAACCGGGGCCGCGGACTCTTCCAGGCAATTCCATTCACCACAATCGGCACACTGACCACTCCACTTGGATGTGATGGCGCCGCAGGCCGTACATTGATAGCGCTGTTTTGTTTTCGACATTAATGAAGTTTGTCACGATTGCCCGCGCTCGTGTTTGTCGGCAGTCAACTACAACCATCCCCAGCGTACTGGGGCAGTTAGGGTCGTTTATATGTTGATCTGTTGATGGGTCGGCTAATGCTCGATGATTACTGGCCGATATGTAAACAAATCAATTAGATAGCGGATGTCGAGACGGGTGCAGTATGCACAGAGAACCTAAACGGATGAAATGGTGTGTTTTTGTGCTGGTTTTCTTCCTGGGAGGTGGACTGGCGCAAGCCAACTCGACGGTTAACTACCAGTACTACGACCTCTATGCCAGCGATGGCCCTGAGTTGCTCAGGCAGATTGCTCGTCAGGGTTCAAATGGTTTTGCTGCCCATACAGATTGGCGGATCTCTTACGAATTCACGACCAGTAAACGCGGCGGAAACTGTCGACTGGTCGGTACCAAGGTGAACCTGAATATCGATTACCTCATGCCGAAGTGGAAGAACGAGGCGTTTGCAGATCTGGCTTTGCAATCGAGGTGGAAGAGCTGGAACAAGAATCTGCTCAAACATGAGCAGCAACATGGCGCTCACGGTGAGGCCGCTTATGCAGCCATAAACAGTCAGTTTGCTCAAGTATCGGCTGAATCGGACTGTGAGACCATAAGGGTTAAGCTTGCCGATATTGTTGATCAGGTTCTTGCAGAACAAAACGCGAAAGACATCGAGCTCGACAGGCTCACCCAGCATGGCACCACGCAAGGGGCCGCACAGATAAATCTGCTGGATGAGGAAGATCGTGTGCCGGCCATTGCAGCGGCGATGGAAGCCAAGGAATGGTCTCCACTTAAATGGGCAGCAGTGGTTTTAGGCGGACTTACATTGCTTGTCTGGATCAGGCGTCGGTACTTCGGCTAGCGGCTAGTACGAAAAACGCCTGTTACCTTAAGTGTTTCGGTTTATCCGTCGGCGGCCAAGTAGGGTCGATTTTCGTCTGATTCGTCTGGCTCAATGGCAGGATCGATGCGAACCTGTTGAACCTTGTTATCTTCTACCGCCAGGATAGTCATGGGGTGACCATTGAAGGTAAAAACCGCCCCTTTGGGTGGAAAATTTTCAAAATGCTCCACCACGATTCCATTGAGTGTTTTGGGCCCATCCGAGGGCAAGGCCCAGTTGAGCGATTTGTTCAGGTTTCTAACTTGCGCTGTGCCATCGACGATGTAACTGCCATCGGACTGCGCTCGGATTTCGGCCGGTGCAATGCGCGGGTCGTTGTCGAACTCGCCAACAATTTCTTCAAGAATATCCTCCAGCGTCAGCATGCCCTGGATATCCCCGTATTCGTCAACAACCAGACCGACTCGCCGTTTTTCTCTTTGAAAATTCAGTAGTTGCACAGTCAGAGTGGTGCCTTCGGGTATGAAATAGGGGTCCCGAACTACCGATTCGAGATACTCTCGGGTTATTTCTCCCGAGCGCAGAGCATCCAGCATCTTGCGCAGATAGATAAAGCCGACAACATCATCCACATTATCCCGATATACCAGTAGGCGACTGTGGGGGCTGTTACTGATCTCTTGCAGTACATCATCCCAAGGGTCATCCAGATCGATGCCAATGATCTCGTTACGAGGCACCATGATGTCATTAACCGATACGGTGCCAAGATCAAGAATGTTGAGCAGCATATCTCTGTGGCGTTGAGGGATCATGCCCGCTGTTTCATTGAGCACCGTGCGCAGTTCTTCACTGGATAAGTGCTCGTCCTCTTTGGTTATGGCATCGGTTTTGAGTAACTTTAGAATGCGCGAGCTGGTCCAGTTGGTCGCAGCGACCAGCGGGTAGGTGATGATCATAAGTGGTCCATAGACCGCTGAGGCTATGAACGCGAATTTTTCAGCACGGCGGGTGGCGAAGGTTTTGGGAGTAACCTCGGCAAAAACCAGAATTATGATGGTAAGCAGACCCGTGGCGACAGCGATTCCCGCCTCCCCCATGAGTCGCAGGGCAATGATAGTGGCAATTGCGGAGGCCAATATATTGACGAAGTTATTGCCCAGCAGGATAAGGCTGATAAGTCGTTCGGGTTGTTCCAGCAGCTTTGCAGTTCTCAGGGCGGCCTTGTTGCCGTTGTTGGCCTGATGCCGCAAGCGGTATCGGTTCAGCGACATGAGCGCTGTCTCAGATCCGGAAAAGAAACCTGAGATGAGTACCAGCGTTACCAGTATGGATACCAGTACGCTGATCGGGATGGTGTTCAAGAACTACTGGCCTCCTATTCTGCGATCAGTACGCGCACTATAGCAACGAGTTAGCCTTTTTGAATGTCCAATACCGCCTAAAGATGCGATGTAACCCCGTACAAAAGGCTAATTTGACCGTTAATGTGCGTTATGAGAGCAGAATTTCCAGCACGAGCTTGGAACCGAAGTAGGCCAGAATAAGCATGCCGAAGCCCACTAGTGTCCAACGCACGGCTATTTTACCTCTCCAGCCGAACTTCCAGCGACCGAACAGTAACACCCCGAAAATACACCAGGCTACGCAAGATAGTACTGTCTTGTGGACAAGGTGCTGGATAAACATGTTTTCCAGATAAAAGAATCCTGTAGCCAGAGACAGTGACAGGAGCCAGAAGCCAGCTCGCAGCAAGGTGAACAGAAGCTGCTCTGTGCGATCCAGAGCAGGCAGCGAGCGGATAAATCCTCCCGGTTTGTGACGGGATAGAAATCGTCTTTGAATTGCCACCAAAATGGCTTGTGCTGCTGCCAGGGCAAGTACTGCATAGGATAATAAAGACAGAAACACATGTATCTGAACGGCATCCCCGACAATTTGCTCACCGCCTCCTGAGGCCAGGGCCGCTATCAGGGAAGCCGCCGCCAGCGGATAGACTGCTATGCCCAGATAATCTGCTGGTTGTTTCAGGCAAAGCACCAAGTGCAGCAACGCTATGGTGAGAGTCGTAGCTGCCAGCGATGTAAAAAGAGGAAGTGAAAGGCTGTGGGGAAAGCCAGTCTGATTGATAACCACCCACAGGTGGATGACGACAGCCAGAGAGGCCAGATAAAACCCGAGGCGCTTTTCCTCATTGCCGCCTGCTTGAACCGCATTCTGCGCAGGGTTAGTGGCTGTGGAATCATTTGCAGAGTAGGTATTTGCTTCGGGAACTGTCACGTCCCCCATCGTGTTTGCTGCACTTGCGCCAGCTTTGTTGACACTGGTTAGTGAACGCAGCAGCAGCGCAGTGGTGCTTCCATACAAAAGGGCTGCAAATAGAGACAGAATTAGATTCACAATAATTCGATGTGCAGAAAAGACCTGTCAAGGATTGGCACGATCGAATGCAGCTCATTGGATCCGTCGCACACTTGAGAAATAAAGAATAGCACGGCAAGTCGAGGGAAATTGTTCCACTTGCGGGCATCTGCGAGTATGCTCAGTGGCCGAAAAGCCCCGTGATCCTGTTAATGGAGTCAGAAAACAGAGAAAAGCTGCTGAAGCGAATTCGCAAACTTTATGCAATGAGTCGGGAGAGCGAATCCAGCCCGCATGAGGCAGAGATTGCTCTGCGCCGCTGTCAGTCTTTGATGACGCGCTTTGGCATCAGGGAGGCAGATCTGGAGACGTCGGAATTCGGCGCCAGCAGCATTGGCAAGGCATTTCGATCAGTGCCAAGTCATGTGATGGTTATGAGTTCTGCTGTTGCTCTGCTACATGATTGCATCTGTGTTGATACCGGCACCATTGAATTTAGAGGCTTTAGTATTGATGCTGAGGTGGCGTCGCTAACCTACGGCTATCTGCATCAGGTTATGGAGCGGTCCCTGAAAATGCGCAAAAACGATGGTTCTGTCCAGCCTGGACGGTCGGCAAGTTTTGAGTATCGGCTTGGCTATGCGCTGGCTGTACTTGAGCGCGCTCGCCGTATCGATCAGGAACGCAAACAAGAAGAATCACGATTGCGCAAGGCAGCTGTTCGGACTGCCACTACAACTGATGAAGATGATTCCGCAGAACCCGCTGTGGCTGCAGGATATGGCTTGATTGTTCGTAAGCTTGAAATCGTACGCGAGGCGTGTAGAGGTGACCTGGGCTCTGGGCGGAAGAGGCGAGTGCGCTATCGCAGCGGAGCAGCTCACAGCGCAGGGGCTGCAGACGGTGCACGTGTGTCGCTCGATAAGCAGCTTGGCGGGGCGTCACAAAAATCGGTTAGCAATAATGTCGAAATGAAACGTGAGTTCTGATTCATGGGCGTCTGTATGAGACGCCCATGAATGTCATGAATGCAATGAGCTGCAAAAACTCGCGTCTAAAAGAATGACGGGCACTGCACCGTTATTACTTTTTTTCTTGTTCCGTTAGGGTGTTGATTGCCTGGATAATCTGATCATGACCACCGGCGATAGAATTGCTGGTCATGTATTTGCCATTAATGAGAACGGATGGCACACCTCGTACACCGACCTCGATAGCCAGTTCCAAAGACTGTTCGATTAGCACTTGTACTTCACGTGATTTCATGGCGCTAAGGAACTGTTCAGAATCGATTCCCAGCGTAGCCACAAAATCAGAAATTGACTCTGCATCCCGTAACGGTTGCCTTTCTATATGAATGGCATTGAAAAAAGGCTCAAACATTACATCGGTTACACCCAGTACCTTCGCTGCATAGAATGCTTGTGAATGGGGCAACCATGATGGATTAAAAGGTGGCGCTTCTCTGACGAAATCAACATAGTCCGGCTTGCTTTCATTCCATTCATTGATGCTGGGTTCGAAATTAAAGCAGTGAGGGCATCCAAACCAGAAAAACTCTACAACTTCTACGTTTCCGCTTTCAGCGGTTGCTGGATTGACGGCGACAGGCGTGGTCAGCGTTTCGTAGCCATCAGGGTTACTTTGCGCTATGGCCGTTGTGGCAGTTATGGAAAGGCAAGATAAAAATACGAGTGAAAACAGAGAACGTCTTGTGAGCAGCGGCATAAAAAAGTCCGGTTGGATGTGGATTTGGGAATACTATGCAGGTTACAGGTCTTATTCAAACACTAAAAGCGAAAGTGTTTCTGGCGCAAGGCAGGTTTTGTCGTTGCAGGCCTGTAATTGAAGGTCGAATTCGGTGAATTGCTGAGCTTGTTGGTTTGTTTCTGATTCTGCACCAGAGGGCAGATCGGCAGTCAGCTCAAATTGGTTTTCAAATAGCGACAACTCCGATGTCTGAAATCCGAGCGTACGTAGGTGAGGGGCAGGGTAGGTGACGTTTTCCAAGAGCTGGCCATCTTTCGAACTCAGGCGAGTGGGTATCAGATAGTCCTGGAGGGGCTTGTCTGAATTGATGTGCCAGCCATCGGCCAGCGTAATGGTGACGCTAAGCCTGTTGTTTTTGATCTCTGCCTTTGATTTGACCACGCCTCTGCCCCCATATTGGACGTTGCCCCGTTCGCCGGCTAAATGTTCACTCACACCGGTTAATAGATAGTAGTAACCTGCAGGCTGCTGAGCGATTCGGCTGGAGAGTGCATTGATCAATTGATTAGCCAGAGCTTCATAGCCGGGTTCGCCGGTTCGTTTGTACAAACGAGCCAGAACACGCAATGCAACAGAGTTGCCTGAAGCTATGGCGTTATCGTTTAGATCCTTGGGTCGGGAACTCAAGCTTGCTCCGCTGACGCTGCTGCCTCCCATGTAGTAGGCACCATGTTCCAGATCCCAGAATTTTTCGTTCATTGTTTCACTGAGTTGCATGGCACGATTAAGCCATTTTTCTGTTGCTGTTGCGTCATAGAGCGCGAGGAATGCTTCGGCCAGGTAGGCATAGTCGGCCTGTGTACCGTCGATGCTGGCGCGATCGTTGAAGTAGCTTCGGTAGAGCTCACCTTTGCCATTATGCATATCGCGCCAGAGCGAGTTGGCAGCTTTTTCTGCAGCCTTCAGGTAACGTTCATTCTTTAATCGATCTGCGCCTTCTACCAGAGCGCTTATCATCATGCCGTTCCAGCTACTCAGAATTTTTTCATCGCGCAGAGGGTGTTCGCGTTGTTCACGCGCTAGTCTTAGTAACTCAGTCCACTGATCCAGTTTTGCCAGTAGTTCGGGTTCGCTTAATTCCAACTGGCTGGCTAGTTGCGCAATCGAGTCGCTCATATGCAAAATGGACGTGCCTTCGAAATTACCCTCGCCCGTGACGTTCCATACAAGTTTTGCCATCTGAGCATCTTCTTCGCCCAGTACTGCATCAAGTTGTTCTGGTGTCCAAATAAAGAAGCTGCCCTCCTCACCCTCTGAGTCTGCATCTGTGGCCGAATAGAATGTGCCATTGGGTGCAGTCATGTCACGCAGCACATAATCAAGAATGCGAGTGGCTGTGCGCTTGTGTGCGGAATCGCCAGTCAATTGATAGGCTTGTGCATAGTTGCGCGCCAACGCTGCCTGGTTGTATAGCATTTTCTCAAAGTGAGGTACTAGCCAGACCGAGTCCACTGCATAGCGATGGAAACCACCGCCCACTTGATCATGAATACCACCGTCTGCCATGTGCTTTAGTGTTTCGTCGGCCACCTTCAACGCTTCACTGTTGTGGTTACGTTGGGCTTGATCCAGTAAAAAATACAATGTTGGCTCTCGAGGAAATTTAGGCGCGCCGCCAAAGCCACCGTTTCTTTCATCAAAACCTGCTATTGCTTCGACTAGTGCGCGTTCGATCTCTTGAGCACCCACTTCCTGTGCCTTCGCACTGGTGTCATTGATCTGATCGATGGCATTTGAAACTTGAGCAGCCTGCGCCAATAGAGTGTCATGCTCGGTGTGCCATAGCTCAGCAATCCTTCCAAGCAATCGATTGAAATCATCAGGCCGGAAATAGGTAGCACCATAGAAGGGCCGACCATCAGTATCCAGGAAACTGGACATGGGCCAGCCGCCACTGCCGTTAATCATCATGACTGCACTCATAAACAAGGCATCAACGTCAGGCAATTGCTCTCTATCCACTTTAATAGAGATGTACTGCTCGTTCATCCTGTTGGCAATCACGATGTTCTCAAAACTCTCGCGTTCCATTACATGGCACCAATGGCAGGTTGCGTAGCCAATAGACAGGAAAATTGGTTTGTTTTCCCGTTCGGCAACCGCAAAAGCTTCATCACCCCATGGGTACCAGTTGACCGGGTTATGCGCATGTTGGCGCAAGTAGGGTGAATCTTCATCAATGAGTCGATTGATATACACCGGAGTGCCATCATCGAAAAGATGTTCTGTGCGGGGCTGATAGTCTTTGCCTAGAGATTCATAGATCTTAACCAGTTGTGTAGACAACGCCGGGTCTGTGTTCAGGGCAACAATAGGCTGATGATCGTTTGTCTCTGTACCAGTCTGATTCGACGATTGTGCCAGTGTCAAGCATGAGTATAGTGAGCTGGTCAGTAGCGAGCACGCTATCAGCTTTTGCAGTGTCTGCATGGGCTTACAAACCTCAAGTACGTCGAAAGAGAAGGGGTGGGTTTTTACGATGTGGTCTGAGCCATTGCATAGAACAAACCGCGTTCGCGCCAGAGCTTGACGTCAAGCCCGTCAATCATGCGCTGTTTGTTGTCCAGATGCTCAAGGTCTTCGTCCACACTGGTCATGAATATGCTGACTGTATTGTGCGATGAGGTATCCAGCAATTTCACATGAGCAGCCAACTTGCCATTCATGGTGCAGTATCGGGTTCCCACGATTTTATAATTACTATCAAGCGATGCAGGCAGGCTTATTGTGAAAGGCAGCAAGGCCATCTGCTGATTCAGTGTATTGATCTTATCGGACATGAATTCCAGATCAAGTCGGGTGCTATGATTCAGTGCGGCTTCACGCAGTGTGCGATCTACACGTTCACCAATACTGGTCTGGTGATGAACTGCAAGGCTTGCCAGCAACATGACGCCCGCGGCTATAGCTCCGCTTAGCACACGAAACACGCGGCGCTCTGTTGAGCGTGATTTCATGATCCTGTGCAACTGATTCTTTTCAAGAGCAGTGGCTTCGTAGTGTGCACGTAGGTGTTTATCGAGCGTATCCATTAGCGTGTCCGGCCTGCTTTTATTGATATTATCTGTGCGGCTTTAGAGGTCGTCTCCGGTGTTGAAGCTGATGATCCCGGTTCGGAACTGCCCTCCATCAGCAAAAGCTTTAATTTTGCTTTAGCGCGATGTATCTGGCTCAGGACTGTTCCTCTGGAGCGATTGCTCAGTTCTGCAATTTCAGCGGCCGTATATCCCTCGACTACCGATAGGAACAAGGCTTCTCGCTCTTCGGAGCGCAAGGTTTCCAAGCTGCGCGATAACTGCTCTCCATCGGGATCAATCAAACCGGACATACCACCCGCTGCATCGTGTGTCGTCATATCCTGATCGTCAAAGTCAACATGACTGAAGCGCGCTGCGCGTCTATAGTGATCGATGTAACGGTTACGAATTACACGGAACAAAAGCGCTTTGTCGGGGCGTGAACCATAACGTTTTGTGATCGAGATCCACGCATCGTGAACCAGATCACGTGAGGAGTCCGGATCGCTGCTGAGCGCACATGCATATCGGTACCCAGCCTGTATCAGAGCTTCTTGCTGCTTCTTGCTGAGTAATATCATCTTGCCGTTGCCAAAAGTTGGGGCCGTATCACCTGCCGGTTACCAGATTAACGGCTCAGGGGGCCGGCTGATTGCGCCAAATCCGCTTTAATTTTCGTATTCCATCCAGTTAAGCAGCAGTATGGGCGTGGGTTGGCAGCCTGTTTCTAAGGTTCCGGGGTGGGGCTGGATTCTACTTCCAAATGACCGGCGCAGAGGATACGGGGTGAAAGGGCCGCGATGTGCCCGTATACTTGTGAACTTTAGAAGCGTCAGGCTCCAACAAAAAGGCATCGCATGTTCGACAATCTAAGTGAGCGGTTAGGCCGCACGATCAAAAATCTTCGCGGACAGGGCCGACTGAGCGAAGACAACGTCAAAGATACGCTGCGAGATGTGCGTATGGCCTTGCTCGAGGCCGATGTTGCCCTACCGGTAGTGAAGCAACTGATTGATTCGGTTCGTGAAAAGGCCATGGGGCAGGAAGTCATCGGCAGCCTTTCACCCGGTCAGGCATTTATCAAGGTTGTGAGCGACGAGCTCATCGCCGTGATGGGAGACAATGCCGAGCCGCTCAATCTGGCTACTCAACCGCCAGCTGTGATTCTGATGGCAGGATTACAAGGTGCGGGTAAAACCACCACGGTGGGTAAATTGGCCCGCTTGCTCAAGGAGCGGGACAAGAAAAAGGTCATGGTGGTGAGTTGCGATGTGTATCGTCCGGCCGCCATCAAACAGCTGGAGACTCTGGCTGGTAGCGTCGAGGCGATCTTCTTTGCCAGCGAGAATGATCAGTCACCGGTTGATATTGCCAACGCAGCTCTAGCCGAGGCGCGTAAACAGCTGGTTGATGTGCTGCTGGTCGATACCGCAGGACGCCTGGCCATCGATGAGGAGATGATGGCGGAAATCAAGCAGCTGCATGCAGCGGTTAAGCCTATAGAAACTCTGTTTGTCGTTGACAGTATGACGGGGCAGGATGCTGCTAACACGGCTGCAGCCTTTGGAGAAGCCTTGCCTTTGACCGGTGTAGTGCTCACCAAAACCGATGGTGATGCGCGTGGTGGTGCAGCCTTGTCCGTGCGTGTTGTTACGGGTAAGCCCATCAAGTTCATTGGCTCGGGAGAAAAAACCGATGCCCTTGAAACGTTCCATCCTGACCGGATAGCATCGCGCATTCTGGGCATGGGTGATGTAGTTAGTCTTGTTGAAGAGGTCACCGCTAAGGTTGATCATGTCAAGGCGGAGAAATTCGCCAACAAGATGAAGAAGGGTAAGAATTTTGATCTGAATGATCTGAAGGATCAGCTTGAGCAAATGGCCAATATGGGCGGTATGGCATCGCTGATGGATAAAATGCCCGGGGCGGGTAATTTGCCTGACTCAGTGAAAAGCAAGGTTGATGACAAGGAATTCAAACGCATGATCGCACTGGTCAATTCGATGACCCCACAAGAGCGAAAATACCCGGCAATTCTTAAGGGTTCGCGTAAGAAACGTATTGCGGCAGGAGCCGGTTTGCAGGTTCAGGATTTGAATCGCTTACTCAAACAGCATCAACAAATGTCGCGCGTCATGAAGAAAATGAGCAAGGGTGGCATGGCAAAGATGATGCGCTCCATGAAGGGGCAGATGCCTCCCGGCATGGGTGGTATGGGCATGTAGGGCAATCAAGCCCTGATCGTGTAGTCCAATGCTACACAAGCATTGGGCACTATTGTGATCGATTGAAGCTACTGTCGCTGCCGATGAAAAAGACTGCAACGGTTGGATGATGCCGCGATAGTTCGATCTATATAGTCCGCGCTCTCACCATGCAACCGGGGCAGGTTAGATCATCTTCAGTAGTAGTCTTTTGTACTTGCATCTTTGGCCACTACGTCGGTGGCGCGCCACTGTGCTATGTCGGCAAGCCAGGTGTCAGGCTTGGCATCTGATGGCATGCGCCAATCCCCTCTGGGAGACAAAGCGACATTGCCGACTTTGGGTCCGTCGGCTGTACACGAGCGCTTGAATTGATGCATGAAAAATCGACGAATGAATACGCCTAACCAGTTTTTCAAGGTTTGATCGTCATAGTCTGTTTCGTCAAAGGCGATACGGGCGAGATCCAGAATGCGAGTCGGTCGTGCGCCATGTCGCACGAAATGGTACAAGAAAAAATCGTGCAGTTCGTAAGGACCAATTTTCTCTTCGGTCAGTTGTGCAATTTCGCCTTCAATATTTGCCGGCAGTAGTTCAGGGGATATTGGCGTATCAAGAATCGCGAAAAGTGTTTCACGCAATTTCTCGCTGTCACTCCAAGTGCTGGCGCGTTCATTGGCTACCCACCGGATGACAAACTGAATCAGTGTTTTGGGTACACCTGAGTTAACGTCATACATCGCAATATGGTCCCCGGCATAGGTTGACCAGCCAAGCGCTTTTTCTGACAGATCCCCGGTGCCCACCACCAGGCCGCCTTGTTGATTCGCCATGGTCATCAGCAGTAGCGTGCGCAGTCTTGCCTGAACGTTCTCCAGGGTTACATCGCCCAGTTCAGGGTGCGTTCGCAGTTGCTCTATAAGCTGCTCAACGCTTGTAACGTTATCGATAGCCGGGTGATTGATAGCTGATAACACACTTTGACTGGCTTCCGAGATGCCTACTTCACTGAAGCTTGCTCCCAGTGAGTGTGAAAGACTCTCGGCATTGTTACGCGTGCCATCGCTGGTACCGAATCCAGGCAGGGTTACACAGATTAAATCGCTTCTTGGTTGTCCCTGTAAATCGAGTGCTGCGGCGGCAATTAGTGCTGCGTGCGTCGAATCCAGGCCACCTGATACCCCTAAAACCAATTTGGGTTTGCCTATAGCAGCCATGCGAGTGGCCAATGCGTTACTTTGTATTTCGAACATTTCCCAGCAACGGTTAGCCAGGGTTGCCGGGTCTTTAGGTAGAAAAGGTGTACGTGAAACCTGCCGAACAAATCCTTCTGCAGGGGTGGATTGAAAATCGATGATGCGCATTTCTTTCTGGTGCTCACGGGCGCAATCTCCAAATGTTGTGGTGGAGCGGCGTTCGAACGCTAGAAGCTCAAGATCTATATCCTGAACGACTAACTGACCACCTCGCAAAAATCGTTGAGACTCAACCAGGATGCTGCCGTTTTCGCAAATGAATGCATCTGCATCAAAGCTCACATCGGTGGAGGATTCGCCGGGCCCTGCGGCAACATAGACGTAGGCACACTTACCGCGATCGGAGGCAGATCGGGCAAGCAGTCGACGCAGCTCGGCTTTGCCGATTGTGAAGTTAGAAGCAGACAGATTGCAGACCAGTGTTGCGCCTGCTGATACTTGAGAGCTGCTGGGCGGTGCTTGCACCCACATGTCTTCACAGATCTCTACGCCTACCAAAAAATCGTTTATCGAGCTGTTGAATAACAGATCAAGACCAAAAGGAGCTTCGTGTTTACCGATCTTGATAAAGGCGTCGGGCAGCAGATCGAAACCGCTGCGGAACCATCTTGCTTCTTCGAATTCACGATAGTTAGGCAAGTAGGCTTTTGGAACGACCCCAAGTAGCCGGCCCTGATGTATTACTGCGGCACAATTGTACAAGCCCTGCTTATAGCGAAGCGGCAATCCGACAATGGCTACTGGCTCCAGCGCACTGCCAGAGCTTATCAGGGTGGCGAGGGAGGCCTCACACGCATCCAGAAGAGTCGTGTTCAGACAAAGGTCGCGAATGCTGTACCCGCTTAGTCCTAATTCGGGGAATACCATGACATTGACGCCTGCAATGTCTGCTTCCCGCCAAAGGCTTAAGGTACGCTCCAGATTGTTGTCCATATCGGCAACAGCTGCAGCGGGAACGGCGCCTGCTATTCGTGCATATCCTTTCATTTCATCAGTATAAGTCGCGTGGACAGGAATTTTCAGCGCATTTCCTGTGCCTACCTGTCCAGAAGGGTATATCTGCCCAATTAGTTGACAGTAATGTGCTGAGACGGTATCTGTGATGAGGGTCCCACGATTGAGCAGATTCACCGGCCTTGGGTTTACTGGCAAGTGCTCCGTAGAGAGCGCTGTCGTACGAGGCCATTGCCAGTGTGAAGTATCTGATCGCATGGCCCCGGATTGAAGCGCGATACCTTATTAAAATAACAGAGGGAGAAGTCACCACAATGAATACCAGTACAGCAGAAATTGCACCCAGTACTGATCGTTTGAACGTAGAAAAATGGCTTGAGCAGCTGAATCAGGCCCTGACTCAAAATGACGGCCAGGCTGTTGGCGAGTTGTTCGAGGAGGAGGGGTTCTGGCGGGATATGGTCAGTTTCACCTGGAACATCACAACCATGGAGGGACGAGAAGCCATTCAGGCGATGGTGGACGAATGCGCGTCCCGCGTTAAAGCATGCAATTGGCAGATTGAAGAAGAACCAGTTGAGGCTGACGGTATCACCGATGCGTGGATAACGTTTGACACTGATGTGAGCAGGGGGCGCGGGCATTTGCGGTTGCGCGATGGCAAGGCATTCACGCTGCTCACGACCATGGTGGAGTTGAAAGGCTTTGAGGAAAAGCAAGGCACAGAGCGCCCTCACGGTGTATTCCATGGTGCTGACAAAAGTCGTCAAACCTGGGCTGAAGCGCGACAATCAGAACAGGATCAGCTCGGCTACGATGATCAGCCTTACTGTGTCATTGTGGGCGGTGGCCAAGGTGGCATTGCTCTTGGAGCTCGTATGCGTATGCTTGGCGTGCCAACCATTATCGTTGAAAAGAATGAACGACCGGGCGATAGCTGGCGCAAGCGTTACAAGAGCCTGTGTCTGCATGACCCGGTTTGGTATGACCATTTACCGTATCTTCCTTTCCCGGAACACTGGCCTGTTTTCGCCCCTAAAGACAAACTGGGCGACTGGCTTGAGATGTATACCAAGGTTATGGAGTTGAACTATTGGGGCTCGACTGAATGTCAAAGCGCAGAGTTCGATGAGGCGACGCAAACATGGACTGTTGTTGTCAAACGTGATGGTAAGGATGTGGTGCTGAAGCCTAAGCAGCTGGTGCTAGCGACCGGCATGTCCGGGCGAGCTAATATCCCAACTTTGCCAGGTCAAGAAAAATTCAAGGGTGAAATACAGCACTCCAGTCAACACCCCGGGCCTGATCAGTACAAAGGCAAGAAAGTCGTTGTTATTGGATCTAACAATTCTTCCCATGATATTTGCGCAGCGCTTTGGGAGAACGATGCAGATGTCACTATGGTGCAGCGCAGTAGCACACATATCTGCAAGTCGGACACCTTGATGGAGCTGGCGCTGGGTGATTTGTATTCGGAAAGAGCACGCGCCAACGGCGTGGATCATCACAAGGCGGATCTGATTTTTGCATCGGTGCCCTATAAAATCCTGCCGGCTTTTCAGATACCGGTCTACCAAGAGATGGAGCGGCAGGATAAGGACCTCTATGATCGATTAGAGAAAGCTGGCTTCATGCTTGATTTTGGTGAAGACGGCTCAGGCCTTTTTGTAAAGTACCTTCGCCGTGGATCAGGATATTACATTGATGTGGGAGCCTCAGAGCTTGTTGCAAATGGTCAGATCAAACTCAAATCGGGTGTGGCCGTGGCAGACTTTAAAGACAACACAGTGGTTTTTGATGATGGCTCAGAGCTTGAAGCGGACCTGCTTGTTCTGGCCACTGGTTATCAATCAATGAATGGTTGGGCTGCGGAACTAATCAGTCAGGAAGTTGCTGACAAGGTAGGTAAATGTTGGGGCCTTGGATCCGATACTGCAAAAGACCCAGGCCCATGGGAGGGCGAACTGCGTAATATGTGGAAGCCTACCCAACAAGCCAATCTGTGGTTTCACGGTGGTAATTTGCACCAGTCTCGTCATTACTCTCAATTTCTGTCGTTGCAGATCAAGGCGCGGATGGAAGGAGTGAGCACGCCTGTGTATAAGCTTGCCAACGTGCACCATCTGAGTTGAAATAACATCAATTAATCGAGCACATTGGTATTGGCCCATCCCATAGCTAGCAGGCTGTGGGGTGGAGTCTTGAGACGTATTGATACATGAATCTTCCAGAGCTTTCGCTGTTAGCGGTTTTTCTCACCGGGCTACTGGGCGGTGTTCATTGTGCCGGGATGTGCGGCGGTATTGTTAGCGCATTAGGCATGATGCGGCAGAAGGTTCATGCTGCGCCGCTAGAGGTCCCCGTGTCAGTTGTTCATTTGAGTACAGGGGCCCCCGCGGTTTCCACACCTGCTTTACCGGGCATTTTTTCCGCTGTTTGCCTGTACAACCTAGGTCGCATTGGTACGTACACTATTCTGGGTGCGATAGCCGGAGGAGTGGGTTCGGTAGCTTGGTTAATGCAGTCGTTATTACCTGTACAGCAAATTGCGTTCTTTACCAGCAATGTTTTGCTTATCCTGATGGGATTATATGTGCTGGGTTTTAAGCGTATTGGTGTCCTTGTCGAATCATTGGGAAAGCGGCTTTGGATCCATATAAAGCCCTTGGCAAATGCGCGTCTGGGTGGTAGCGGTGCGACTAACTCACTGTTGGCAGGGTCGCTCTGGGGGCTTGTGCCCTGCGGTATGGTGTATGCGGTCTTGAGTGCAGCGCTGGTCTCCGGCGCTGCCTCGAAAGGTGCCTTGTTGATGTTCGTGTTTGGACTGGGAACCTTACCTAATTTGATGGTTCTAGGAATTTCTGGTCAATGGCTGGCACGTGCCACTCGTAATCGTTATGTACGCCTGTTTGCAGGGGGGCTCGTTGTGGCGTTTGGCCTGATTGGGCTTACGCACTTGCTAAGGATGTTGTTATTGTCTTGAAAGAGCAGAATGAACAGGTTTGATAGCAACCGTTCGCGCCAAGGTAAGTTTGTTCAGACAATATTACGTGATACGGTAAGTCAATGAGTCGAGTGCTGGTATTGTTCGCGCATCCTAACCAGAGTCAATCCAGGGTTCACAAACCTATGGCTACAATGGCTAAGGCACTGGATGGAATTAGTTTTATTGACTTGTATGCTTTGTATCCTCGTTACCAAATTGATGTCGAGGCAGAGCAGCGACGGCTGCTGGAGCATGATGTTATTGTTTTCCAGTTTCCGTTTTACTGGTACTCCACACCGCCCATGCTGAAAGTCTGGCAAGACACTGTGCTGGAGTATGGTTTTGCGTATGGTCAGGATGGAAATCTGCTTGCGGATAAGACGTTACTCATCACAACAACGGCTGGTGGCGCTACAGATGCCTATACAGCCGAAGGCAGCAATCGATTTCCTATTCGTACTCTGTTAACACCCCTGGAGCAAACAGCTCGCCTGTGCCAGATGCACTTCCTTGCTCCGCTGGTTCTGTTTTCTGCGCTATCTGCCAGTAACGATGAACGACTTCCAGCGCATATTGGGCGGTACAAGCAGGTGCTAGAGGCTTTGCGGGATAACCGCCTGGATCTGAGCGCGGCGCAGAACCTGGAGTTCATTGATGAGCCTGCCATCCCTCTACTTGTACCGCCTACCGGTGCCGAGCGCTGATACATGGACAGCATTCTTTTTCAAGCATTTCTCTATCTGATAGCAGCCGTGATCGCTGTACCCGTTGCGAAACGCTTGGGTCTTGGATCAGTGTTGGGGTATTTGATAGCGGGTGTTGTCATCGGGCCAATTGCCGGATGGGTGGGCAGTGAGACCGCTGAGTTACAGCATTTTGCAGAATTTGGTGTGGTCATGATGTTGTTTATCGTGGGTCTAGAATTAGAGCCAAAGGCGTTGTGGGCCATGCGTGGCAAGCTACTGGGTTTGGGTGGCTTACAAGTCCTGTTAACGGTTCTAATTGTCATGGCAGGTGCTATGGCTTTAGGTCTTGAGTGGCGCACAGCACTCGCGGTGGGCATGGTCTTTTCGTTGTCGTCCACTGCGATTGTTTTGCAGACGCTCAACGAGAAAGGCCTTATGAAAACCGAGGGTGGTCAATCAAGTTTTTCTGTGCTTTTGTTTCAGGATATAGCCGTCATTCCAATGCTTGCGATCATTCCTCTGTTGGCTGTGCCCGAACTTCTCTCGGTAGCTGAACATGCGGTTTCACACAGCGAAGAAGGTAGTCATGGCGGCGGCATGGAAGTGATGGCCGGTTTAACTGGATGGCAGGCAACCTTGGTAACTATTGCAGCGGTCGGCTTCGTGATTATTGGCGGGCACTATCTGTCTCGTCCGGTATTTCGTTACATCGCGCAAAGTAACTTGCGTGAAATGTTTACTGCAACGGCCTTGACGCTGGTAATTGGAATTGCCTTGTTAATGATGTTTGTTGGTCTCTCACCTGCACTGGGTACTTTTCTGGCGGGGGTTGTATTGGCTACCAGTGAGTATCGACACGAACTGGAAAGTGATATTGAACCGTTCAAAGGGTTGCTGTTGGGGTTGTTTTTCATCACTGTGGGTGCAGGTGTTGACTTTGCGGTTCTGTCCAGCAACCTTGCCATGGTTCTGGCTTTGACACTCGCTCTGATGTGCACAAAGGCAGCCGTTTTGTTTTTACTGGCACTTCTATTCAAGCTGAAGGGTGCTGACAGGTGGCTACTGTTTCTAAGTCTGGCGCAGGCTGGAGAGTTTGGTTTTGTACTGATTTCATTTTGTTTGCAATCTTATGCTCTACCGGTTGAGCTATCCAAAATTCTGTTACTGGTTGTCGCATTATCGATGTTGCTTACACCTTTGCTATTTATATTTTTTGAAAAAGTTATACAGCCAAGAATGCTTAAGAACCAAACCCGCGACAATGATGAAATCACTGAAGCAGGAACTGCAATAATCGCCGGTATCGGTCGATTTGGGCAGGTGGTTAACCGCATGTTGTTGTCAAACGGGTACAAGACTGTTGTACTCGATCGTCATGCAGATCTTGTGGATAGCATGCGCGCCTTCGAGATAAAGAGCTTTTATGGAGATGCTACGCGACCCGACATGCTGCATGCAGCTGGATTGCATGACGCCAAACTGTTGGTTGTTGCCATTGATGACAAGGAGGAGGCACTCAAACTCATAGAGCATGCGCGTCGCGAACGCCCTGATATTCATATCATTGCCCGTGCCTATGATCGAATGCACGTCTACGAGCTATATCAATCCGGTACTGATGATATTGTGCGCGAAACTTTTGATAGTGCCTTGCGTTCCGGCCGCTATGCTTTGCAGGCTTTGGGTATGCACCCTTATGATGCTGAAAAGGCGGCAGTGCTTTATGCAGAGCAGGATGTCAAAGGCATTCGCGAATTGGCGCAAGTCTACAAACCCGGTATCCCGCCGTCGCAGAATGAAGAGTACGTAAAACTTGCGCTGGCCATCAATGCGCGCCTGCATGAGTTGATGTCAGGAAAATCCGCGGTAAACCACGATCATTCCGAGAAAGGGTGGCGTCCACCCGGCAACACTGTCGTTGAAGATTGATTCGGCTGGCTGGTCACTTACGCGTCAAGTACCCTATTAGAGATACCCTGCTGTACCATGGGTCGAGTCAGGCTATCTGACAGCAACCGTTGGTTTTTCATGGCAGGGTCATCTGACGACAAAAATCTTGCGCTCTACTGTGATTTTGAAAACATCGCATTAGGTGTCCGCGATGCCAAGTACCAGAAATTCGATATCAATCATATTCTGGAAAAGCTGCTGGTAAAAGGCAGTATTGTGGTTAAAAAGGCCTATTGCGACTGGGAAAGATATAAGGATTTTAAAGCAGCTATGCATGAAGCGGCTTTTGAGTTAATCGATATTCCTCATGTACGTCAGTCAGGTAAAAACTCGGCTGATATCCGTATGGTCGTAGATGCCTTGGATATGTGTTACACCAAGTCTCATGTAGATACCTTCGTTATCATCAGTGGCGACTCAGATTTTTCTCCGTTGGTAAGCAAATTACGTGAGAATGCGAAAACTGTCATCGGTGTGGGTGTAAAAAATTCCACCTCTGATTTGTTAATCAAGAATTGTGATGAGTTCATTTACTACGATGACCTGGTGCGCGAGCTTGAAAGAAAGAAGCCTTCTCGCAAGCGCGGAAAGAAAAGAGCTACTCGCAGTTCTAAACCAGCTAACCATCGCGGTGATGAGAACACCAGTCGAAGTACAGGGAAGCAGTCGGAACAAACTACACTCGACTCGGAAGACTTGGACTCCACTGAAAAGCTCTCTGCGGCTGACACTTTGCAAGACAGTGACCTAACCGATAAGGCAGCCAGCGAGAATCCCAGAAGCTCTACACAAGAATCTGCCTCTGAAGCTGTCGCTGATGATGAAAATGAGGAGTTGATCCAGGAGGGTCTGGATCTAGTGCTGGCAACTGCGGTGGATTTGAGCTCAGAACGCGATGGAGATGACAAACTTTGGGGCTCCATGATCAAGCAGACACTGAAGCGTCGCAGGCCGGGTTTCAATGAAAGCTATTACGGCTTTGATTCATTTGGCAAGATGCTGGAAGAAGCACAGGCGCGTGGTTACCTTGCACTTGAGTTAGATGATCGATCTGGCGGCTACATCATTCGCAAGGTTAGTCAGTGAACTCGCCAGCGATTCTCTCCACATGAGTGACCATCAGTAAATTGTCAGCCTGTGGCCGGTCTGAGTGCAATCTGAAGGCGGCATAGCCCCATAGTGTGATCAGTGCCTGTAGCGCTCTTAAACTGCCCCAGTAGGCTGGGGATGGCTCTAATTGACAACTGAGAGCTTATCTAAGTGATTGATATTAAAGGCTTAGAAGCAAGCTTGCTGTGCATTCCCCAGTTAACTGGGGCAGTTTGAAGAATTCTGAAAGTGTACATTTGCATGTTCAATGATATGAATGTACATTGAATGGTCTAAATCTAACTTTTGGGAATGCCTAGATGTCGAGCAATGTCGAGCTGGTTGGGTTGGCAAAAGATCTGGCTGCTCGTGAGAGCACAGGCTCGCCAATTCGTATCGGATTGGTTGGCTGCGGTGAGATGGGCACGGACATTATTTCTCGCGTAGCCCACATGGATGGCATCGAGGTCAGTGCAATAGCTGAACTTCGACCTGACAATGCGCTTGAATCCATTCGCATGGCTTACGGCTCGAATGACAGACATCAGATCGTTGAGACGAACGCTGCTGTTTCTACTGCCATCGAAAACAACAAAATAGCCATTACAGACAATTCTGAGTTTGTAGTTGAAAACGATCAGATAGATGTTGTTATTGACGCCACCGGTGTGCCAACCGTTGGTGCTGATGTAGGCATGCGCGCCATAACGCATGGCAAGCATCTCGTGATGATGAATGTTGAGGCAGATGTGACCATCGGTCACTACCTGAAAAATCAAGCTGAGAAGCAGGGTGTTATCTATACATTGGGTGCGGGCGACGAGCCATCGTCTTGCATGGAGCTCATCAACTTTGTCTCTGCCATGGGTCACCCTATTGTCTGTGCTGGTAAGGGAAAAAATAATCCTCTGGACTTTTCGGCGATACCGGATGACTACATTGAGGAAGCTTCACGACGGAATATGAACCCTCGTATGCTTGTAGAGTTCATAGATGGTTCAAAAACAATGGTGGAGATGGTCGCCATTGCAAACGCAACCGGTTTGACCCCCGATATACCCGGCATGCACGGGCCAAAGGCAAGTGTAGCTGAGTTATCCAGTACGCTGGTACCAAAAGCAGATGGTGGCGTTCTTGACTCCATCGGTTGTGTTGATTATTCGATTGGCAAAGGTGTGTCACCGGGCGTTTTTGTGGTGGCCGATATGAGTCATGCCAGAATCCGTGAACGCATGAAAGACTTAAAGATGGGAGACGGGCCTTATTACACCTTTCACCGACCTTTTCATTTGACGTCTCTTGAAGTTCCACTGTCTTGTGCGAGAGCGGTACTGCACAACGTGGCTGATATGCAGCCTATTAATCGTCCCGTTGCTGACGTTTGCGCTGTTGCCAAAAAAGATATGCAAGCTGGAGAGGTACTCGATTCGATCGGTGAGTACTGCTATCGCGCCTGGGCGATGAAATATGATGATGCCAGGGCTGCATCGGCAGTGCCTTGTGGTCTCTTGTACAAAGGCGTGGTCAAGTCAGCCATTAAAAAAGGTGATCTTCTCACCGGCAACAACATTGACGTTGATAGCTCAACCGCTATCTACGATTTGCGCGTTAAGCAAGATGCTATGTGGAAGGCATGAGCGTCATGCAAACCCCAAATGTAAATACTGATCACCTACCTTTTATTTTTAGAACCAAAGATAAACAAGCGCTCGCTGATGCTCTATCAAAGATGCATCAAATAAGACTTTTTGAGGAAGGTGCAGAAGACAGCTATGCCCGAGGGCTTATCCATGGAACCATGCATCTGTCCATCGGGCAAGAGGCAAGTGCCGTAGGTGTTTGCATGATGCTTGAAGAACAAGATCAGATTACGTCCACGCATCGAGGTCATGGACACTGCGTTGCCAAAGGAGCAGATCTTAGTCGCATGTTTGCTGAGTTCTTTGGAAAAGAGGAAGGCTATTGCAGAGGTCGCGGTGGATCTATGCATATTGCGGATGTTAGCAGTGGGAATCTGGGCGCAAATGGAATTGTTGCAGGAGGGATACCCATTGCCGTTGGAGCCGCTCTGGCGAATAAGAAATTGGGTAATAACAAGGTCGTTGTCTGTTTTTTCGGAGACGGTGCCAGCAACGAAGGCGCGTTTCATGAAGCGCTTAATATCGCCTCCGTTTGGAACTTGCCCATTGTGTTTGTCTGTGAGAACAATGGCTACGGCATGTCTACATCAACTGCGAAATCAATGGCGGTTGAGCATGTAGCCGATCGCGCTGACGCCTATTCAATGCCAGGGTGTATTGTTGATGGAAATGATCTCTCAGAAGTAGCTGAAGCCACCGATGGATTTGTGCAACGGGCAAAAGCAGGACAAGGCCCATCACTGCTGGAGTGTAAAACCTACCGGTGGAGGGGGCATTCCAAGAGTGATCGAAATCGATACCGAACGAGCGAGGAAATCGATCAATGGAAGAAAAAGGATCCTATTTCGCGATTTGAGCAAAAACTACGTGAATACCAGATTATGAGCGATGCCGAAATTACTTCCATTTCGGCGGATGCCAGAGATAGCGTGAAACAGGCCATCGAATATGCCAAGTCAGGCACCGATCCCGATCCGGCATTTGTTGCAAGGGATGTTTACACAACAGTAAACCCACTAGAGTCTAAACATGACTGACTCTGTCGAAATGAGTTACGCAGAAGCCATTCGCGATGCGCTTCGAATTGCTATGACTGACGATGAACGTGTTTTTCTGATGGGTGAGGACATTGGCGTTTACGGTGGTGCGTTCCAGGTCACCGGTGATCTTGTACATACATTTGGTGAAGATCGTGTCATTGATACACCTATTTCCGAATTAGCTAGTGCCGGTGTCGCTGTGGGTGCCGCGTTAAATGGTATGCGGCCGATCCTGGAGTTTCAGTTCTCTGACTTTGCAGCTCTTGCACTAGAGCAGATCGTTAACCAGGCTGCAAAAATAAGGTTCATGCTTGGCGGCGCGGTGTCCGTTCCTGTGGTTATGCGGTTTCCCTCCGGCTCCGGCACAGGGGCAGCTGCACAGCATAGCCAGAGTATCGAGGCCTGGTTGGGTCATGTGCCTGGTTTAAAAGTCATTCAGCCGTCGACTCCTCACGATGTCAAAGGGATGTTGCTGGAGGCCGTGCAAGACTCTGATCCAGTGATGGTGTTTGAGCACAAGCTTCTGTACAAGTCAAAAGGGCAGGTGCCAACGGGTTCTTATACGGTGCCTATTGGCAAGGCAAACGTAGCAAAAACCGGTCAGCACGTGACGATTGTCGCCAGTTCAATCATGGTACACAGAGCATTGGATGCATCTGACATTCTGTCCAAATCCGGAATTGATGTGGAAGTTATTGATTTGCGCACTGTCAGACCGATGGACACGCAGACTATTATCGATAGTGTCAAAAAAACCGGACGTTTGATATGTGTATATGAAGGTGTCAAAACTCTTGGGGTGGGTGCTGAGGTGAGTGCGATGATTGCAGAGAGTGAAGCCTTTGACTTTCTTGATGCGCCTATTCAACGTCTAGGTGGTGCCGAGTGTCCGATTCCGTACAATCCTGTTTTGGAAAAGCATGCAGTGCCTCAAACGCAAGACATTGTTGATCTGGCAACAAAGCTTGTGAGTGGGAATATATAAATGCCTGTTGAAGTTATATTTCCCAAGGTTGACATGGATATGGAGTCTGGCCAATTGTCGCAATGGCTATGCAAGTCCGGAGACCTCGTGCGCGAAGGAGAGCCGCTGTTCGTCATAGAGACTGATAAATCAGGTATGGAGGTTGAGGCTTCGTCCTCCGGTACACTCGTGATAGGCGAAGATTTATCGGGTCAGCAGGTCGCTGTGGGTCACATACTTGCGCATATCTATACAGATGGGGAAAGCATTGATCCTATCCGGGCAGAGTTGTCTTGCCCGAGCCAAGCGAATACGTCGATCGCAGGATCGGGTACGAGCGATGCCAAAGATCGACAGACAGATCTTAATACGGCACATCCTAGTGTCAATGCTGCTGATCCCTCTCTTGTTGATCACTCGGTATCGGGATTCAGGGCAAGTCCTGCTGCACGGAAGCTGGCAAGGGAGAAAGGTCTGGTTTTGCAGGATATTGCCGGCAGTTCATACAGAGGTAGGATTACCAAATCCGATGTGCTGGCACACCTTGCCAAGGGTGCATCGCCGTTGCGAACACAGAGTGACAGCATAGGTACTGCCGCCGGACAAACAGGCGTTGTTAGCCATACCGCTGCCACTAATGACCAAAAGCTCGTGCCGCATAGCAATATGCGTAGAACAATTGCTTCACGATTGACGAAATCCAGTACATCTATTCCAAGCTATCAAATTTTCGTCGATTGCAACTGTGCATCACTGTTAAGAATCAAACGTGAACTGCAAGAGCTTAGAGCGTTCAAAAACACCTCAACAATGAGCGCCGATAATGCGTTTGCCGCGGCAACGCTCAATGATTACTTCATCAAGGCATTAGGCTTAGCGCTGCGCGATCATCCGATGGCTAATAGTTCGTGGACTGATGATGCCCGTGTTGTTCATTCTTCAGTGGATATTGGTATTGCCGTGGCATTGGATGATGGCTTGATAACGCCAATCGTGCGTGATGCCGCTAACCAATCGATTGTTGAAATAGCACAGATAACGAAAGCCCTGATTTTGCGTGCCGGGCAGGGCACTTTGGATAAAGCGGACTATCAGGGTGGCACGTCCACCATATCTAACCTTGGTATGTTCGGTACCGACAGATTCACATCAATAATAAATCCACCACAAGCATCGATTTTGTCAATAGGTAGGGTTCAGGATAGCCCCGTCGTAATAGATGGGGCTCTGAGTATTGCACCGGTTTGCACAGTTTCGTTTACGTTTGATCATCGGCTTATCGATGGAGCAGAGGGCGCCAAGCTTGCTGCTACTTTTAAAAACTATATCGAAAATGGAGTTGCGATGATTATATAGAATCCGGCTTTCTACAAAGACGGAATCAATACTCTTGCCTTCTCACCAAAGGCAGGATAAGCAAGAAGTAGAAGTGGCTTATAGAATTTGCAGCCTTTGGCTGTTGGCTAAACACTGTCGGGAATGATGGTGTTTTTTTACCTTTGAGGAGAATGTGTAATGTCTGATAATTCACGACGAAGTTTTCTAAAAGCGAGTGGAGCAACAGGTCTGGGAGTGGCTGCCGGATCAACTGCACTACCCTTGTTTAACATTAAGAAGGCAAATGCATTAAGTGCAACTGATCCGTCAGAAATTCTGGCTAAAATAAATGTTGGCAATTATGTAAAGGCAGACTATCGCGAGCAGTACAACCTAGCTGATGATGATCTGTTGTGGGATCCATCCAAGGATTGGATTCGAACTGTTGATTGGGAGCAGGTACGAAAAGAGCAGTCTGGTAAAACGGTACGATTTGCTATTGGAGCTGCCGACCGGGAGTCTGCTGCTGATGGATTGAAGCCATTCGAAGAACTTTCCGGCATTACCGTTGATCTCGTCCCCATACCGGACGATAGCCTATATGACAAAGCCGTTGCGGAGTTTATATCAGGCAACGCCAGTTTTGATGCATTGCAGTTTTTCTCGCCATGGCTAGGGGATTTTGCCGCGCCTGGGTTTCTAATGAATCTGGACGATTTTGCTGCTAAGTGGAATCTACCGTTGGATGACTTCTATGATACCTACAGCCGTAACTATGGTTACTTCAATAATTCGCTTTACGGAATTCCTTTTGATTGTGACATCCAAATGGTACATGTCCGTAAGAAGTATCTAGAGAACATCTTGGGGGGTGAGGTTGATAAGTGGAATTCAATACCTTCTTACGATGAGTTGATTCGTGTATCGGGAGAGCTAAACAAAGTTGAACCGGGTGTAGCTGGCGTGGGCATGATGGGCGCACGTGGATTCTGGTCTACCTATACCTGGGAACATATCGCTGCTCAATGTGGTATGGAGCTTTTTGATAGCGCATGGAACCCTGTCTTTAATGGTGATGCGGGTGTTAAGGGTTTGGAGATTATTCTTGAATTGGCAAAGAATGCTTCAGAAGGAACAGCTGCTGCAGGTTGGCCTGAAAACCGAGCCGCTTGGCTGGGCGGACAATTGGCCACCAATATTTCGTGGCAGGATAGCGGTACTCAGGCTACGCGGCCCGATCAATCCCAGATTGTGGGGGATTTTGTATCTATCTATGAGCCAAGGGTAGCTGGTGGTCGGTTTGCTCCGCCGAATATCGCCGGCTCGACGTCTGTAGTCGCAGCGTCGAGTCAAAACCCTGAAGGTGCTTTTCTTATGCTTGGTTTCCTAACCACCTCTTCCATCATGGCCATGAACGAGGCGAACGCCAATGGCGTGGCTCCAGGCTATCGCTCTGTTCTGAACAATGAAAAGCTGCGTTCAGTATCACAGCCTGCGGAAGTGTGGGCTACCAGTCTTGACTATGCATGGTGTGCGCCTCGTCTTCCTGGCATGTTCGAGATGGAACAGGCTTTGGGTAATGAGATCAACAAGGCAATTGTGGGGCAGGCGAGTGCTAAAGAGGCGCTTGATGCCGGTGCAAAGGCTGTGCAAAAGATCATGAAAAAGCAAGGATTCTATGGTTCCAACCCGCCAGTGGATTATGCGGCGGTGGAATCCGGTATGTGGGTGGGCGAAGGCAAGGATCTGCCTTTCTAAGTACAGTTGCAAATTAGCAGCTTACGCAACTAGCTGTGCCTACCCCGCTGTATCAAGCGGGATAGGCACAGTCTTTATCCGGGTATGTACATCTGCCAAGGCTTAGAATCTTAGCTTTCTGAAGACTATGAATTGATCAGAACGTAATGCAGTCAACTCCGTCCAATTCAAAAGTTCACGACCCTGCAGATATGTCATTGGGACAATCGATGCAGCCGCGGCCGAATTTTAAAACCAGAAACAAGTTTGTACGCAAGGCATTTCCGTACTTTCTGGTTGCACCGGCCGTGTGCTACCTCCTGATGATTACTTTGTACCCTGGTCTATATGCTATCTATCAGAGTTTTTTTGCGGTTACTTTTACAGGTTGGACCGCGATAGGATTCGATAACTACACTGATCTGTTTTCTGATAGTGAGTTCTGGTCTGCCCTATGGAACACCTTGGTCATCGGCGGTATTGCATTGATAGTAGAGTGCGTTTTAGCACTGACTTTGGCCTACTTTGCATATCGAGACAGCTTTATCCGGGGTTGGCGCATTATCTTTTTAATGCCTATGCTATTTATGCCTTCGGCGGTTGCTTATCTATGGAAACTGGCTTTTACTGATGCTCGAGTTATCTCCGATTTGTTGATGAGTCTGGGCTTGATTCAGGACAACATCAGTTTTGTATCAAGTGTTTCACTGGCGCGCTTTATGTTGATCGTAGCCGACGTGTGGCAATGGACCCCCTTTCTTTTTATAATTTTTGTTGCAGCTCTCCAAGGTCAGGATGAAGAATTAGAAGAGGCTGCTCGCTTGGATGGGGCGAGTTGGCCAGCCATTTTTTGGAACATATCTCTACCGCTAATGCGTCCTGTCATCGCTGTCGCTGTGATTTTAAGGGGTATTGATATCACTACCATGTTTGCCAGTGTTTATATAATGACGCAGGGTACACCCGGGGGCGCAACTGAGACCATCAGCTATTTTATCTACCGCCTTGGTTTTCGTACGTTCAATTTTGGCTATGCATCGGCGGCCTCGGTAATCATGTTGATCATTACCATTGTCGTCGCACAACTCGTGGTCAAACGCGCTTTCAGATCGGGTAGGGATTAGACAATGGCTGCACTGATACGATCTCGTAAAGAGAGCAAAGTAATTCGCTACATGATATTAGGTAGTTGGCTTCTGGTTTGCCTATGCCCAATTCTGTGGTTCTTGTCTATTGGTTTAAGGGCTAGAACTGAAATAATTACTCCCGAACCTATCTATCTGCCAGCCTTATCTTTAGACGCCTGGCATATGATCTGGAATGATTGGCCTATGTTCAATTACTTGCGTAATTCGGTATTGGCGATTATCGGTTCTGTTCTGATTGATCTGGTGCTGGCTATTCCTGCAGCGTATTCATTGTCCCGCTATCGTTACAAGGGTCGGGACGACATCGGTTTTTATATTCTCTCTACGCGCATGATGGCACCTGCAATCGTAGCGGTTCCCATATTCTTTCTATTCAAGAATATGGGCCTATTAGATACTGTTTGGGCGCTGATGTTGATCTATGCAGCTGTAAACCTATCACTTGTCACCTGGATCATCCGCTCCTACATGCTCGATATTCCTGCTGAAATAGAAGAGGCAGCAAAAACTGATGGGGCGTCAGACCTACGTATCCTGTACTCGATCATAGTGCCCATGTGTGCACCAGGAATAATCACGGCGTCGGTTATTGCCGGTATTTTCGCAATAAACGAGTTCCTGTTTACCTTGTTGATTGCGTCGACAAGTAATGCATATACCTTGTCCGTCGCGTTGGCAAATTTTACTGGTGGCTCTGATGGCGTTATTTACAATGCCATAGCGCTGGTATCCATCTTGGCTTTTTTACCCATGTTCATTCTGACCATATTGATTCAAGGTCACTTGTCTAGAGGTCTTACCATGGGGGCTGTCAAAGGTTAAGTTATATGGCTGAAATAGAAATCAGATCTTTGACCAAGCAGTGGGGCCTGGTAAAAGGTGTAGACAATATCGATCTTCATATCAAGGATGAGGAATTTATCGTGCTGCTTGGTCCTTCAGGTTGTGGCAAAACAACAACTATGCGGATGATTGCCGGTTTAACCGATTTATCGGCTGGTGAGATATACATCGATGGGCAAAACGTCAATGACGTAGATGCGCGGGATAGAGATGTCGCAATGGTTTTTCAGGGGTATGCGCTTTATCCCAATATGACCATCTATGAGAACATTCGTTTCCCTTTGCGCATGAGAAAGGTTCCCAAGAAACAGCAAGATCCCATGATTAGAGAGGCTGCGAGAAAAGTACAGTTGGAAAATCTACTCGATAGAAAACCGTCGGCTCTATCCGGGGGGCAGCGACAGAGGGCAGCGCTTGCCAGAGCACTGGTTAGGCAGCCACGGGCATTTTTGATGGATGAACCGTTATCTAACCTTGATGCAAAGTTACGATCATCGATGCGAGTGCAGCTCAAACATCTGCAAAAAAGTCTTAAAGTGACAACTGTCTATGTGACTCATGATCAGATTGAGGCGATGACCCTGGCAGACAGAGTAGTTATTATGAACAACGCACGTATCCAGCAGATTGGTACACCGGATGAAATCTATAATGATCCTAAAAACACCTTTGTGGCCGGTTTTATAGGTTCACCACCGATGAATCTTTTAACCGGAAACCTGAGCAATGGCAGACTCGAAGTTGATGGTTTCTTTGTCGATGGTGTTGAGCATTCAGACAAAAATGCCATTACAATCGGTATCAGACCCGAAAATATTAGTGCTGAAGACAAGCTTGAAACCAAGCGCAAGCTTTCATTTCAAGGCACGTTGTATGGATTGGAACCTACCGGTGATCAGACGATCCTGAGTGTGAAATGTGGTGAACAGCTGGTGGAAGTTAAAGAAGGAAAAGATTTCAGACAGGAACTTGATACACCCGTGAGGTGTTTCGTTGATCCTCAAGATGTGATGTATTTTGATGGTGTAACGTCTGAGAGGATTTACTCCTAAAACTGATGTTATCAGTGAGGTGGCTATTTTGAAATATGACTACACATCCATAGGTTTCTACACGTTCGATTGCCTCGGGCGCCCTGTTACCCATATACCACCAAACGGCGATACCTATCTAATAGAAGAGTTAACGATGGCTGTCTCGGGTGCCGCTGGTGCAGCAGCAGTGGTGGCCGCAAAAAATGGATTATCGGTTCAAGCGGTAGGTGGCGTTGGTTATGATGATATGGGGGATTGGGTGTTAGCGAAGTTGGCTTCTTTTAACATCGATATAGCAATGATGCAGCGATGCGAAGGAATTGGAACTTCGTCCTCCATTGTCACGACTCGTCCTGATGGACAAAGGCCTGCCTTACACATGAAGGGTGCGACTGGCGCTTTTGATATTACGCAAGACATGGTCGACGACATTCTGGATTCTTCTATCGTGCACATAGGTGGCGTCGGTTTGATGGACACAGTTGATGGTCCAAAGAGTTTTGAGCTTTTTCGAGAAGCTAAGAAAAGGGGATGTATCACTACATTGGATGTATTTGCGGCGACCAGTGAGGATTTGTTACTGGTAGAGGGGCTATTGCCTAATACCGATTACTTTATGCCGTCGATAGAGGAAGCACAGGCCTTGACCGGTAAGCAGGAACCTGACGACATCGCTGACTGTTTCATAAGTATGGGGGTTGAGTGTTGTGTTATCACCCTGGGTGAATTGGGTGCTTACTACCATCATAGAAATGGTACGCGTTTCTACTCACCTGCCTACAATATCGACGTCGTTTGCACTTGTGGTTGCGGGGATGCGTTTAATGCCGGTTTTGCAACAGCCCTGAACAAAGAGATGGAACCCGAACTGGCCGTACGATTTGCTCAAGCCTGTTCTGCCTTAAATGCAACCGGCTTGGGTAGTCAGGCAGGCGTGGTGGATTTTAAGAAGACGTTGGAGTTTACGCTTAGTACAGCGACGCATTAAGACCGACTAAGTTGACCTTCAACAGCTATTTGCACGGTAGTTGTGGCGGTAAGAAAAAGCCATGGATCTTACTGCAACTGAGTCTTCGTGCTCTGAGTGAGGGGCGAAAACGCTCGGGCTTTAACAACAATCAGCAGCCATTTTATATCTTTTGTTTCAGTGCGATAATACCTTTGGCTGTATACTCATCAGTGACCAGCACTTCAGGTTTGAGAAGTGCCAAGGCACCGTAAATAGCGTGTAGTTTGTTTTGTCCACCTGAAGCCAAAATTCTCATTGGTATTTTCTTTAAAGCGTCCAGATCAACAGATACAATGCGGTTGTTGATCTCATGGTCCACAAGTTCACCATTGATATCGTAGAAGTGGAACAACAAATCCCCAACCGCACCGCATTGGGTTAAAGAACTACTTTCTTTGTCATTTAGATACCCAACTCGATATGCCGTGGAGGTGGGATCTGCACCACCCACCGACAACAGCGCAATATCCACGTTGCGTGCCATGTCAAAAATTGAATCTAGCCCGCAGTTGTCTATCAGCGCATCTCGTGTGATCGTGCTATCGACAATGGCAGGAGCTGGTATCAGGAAACCTTCTCCCTGAAAACGCTCGGCCAATTGCCAGGCAAATTCTGCTGGATTGAATCGGCGCGCCTCGATTATGCCGCCAAGCATCGAAATTACCTTGAAGTTCTTCAGAGCTTTACCGGTTGTGTAGTCGATTGATCCTCGTAATGTGCGCCCCCAGCCAGCGCCAACGCTCATGCCGTCACCGACGAAATCCGAAATATACCTGCCCAGGGCAGCGCCGATCACTGGCGCTGGGTCAGCACTCTTTTTTGATAGGGGGACAACAATAACTCTCTGCAGATTGAATTCACTTTCAACACGTCGCTCCAGTGCGATTGTGTCTGTCACTTCAGATCTCACAGTAATGCTGATTTCGTTGCGCTTTTTTGCCTCTACCAGCATGCGCTGCACGCTAATACGGCCAATGCTCAGCTGCTCGGCGATCTGGTTTTGTGTGAGTTCTTCAATGTAGTACATCCAAGCCACTCGTGATCTTAGATTTCCGGATACTGAGTTATTCATCCGCGCTTGTTCACAAATGTCGGTACCTGTTTTTCATGGCTGCGAGGCAAATGATATATACTGTGGGACAGAATATAAAGGTTAGTTTGAGACTGATCCGTGTCCATTGAGACCGCCCACCACCTTCAATCTGACCACGACCGTCAATTGTGCTATGAACCGAAATTTTCTTCGCCAAAACAAGCCAGTTGTTCATATTTCGGACAAGCTACGCAGTCTGCGTTTTGCAATGCGTAATATTAAATATACTATCGATGGCTACGATGATTCCGACAAGAACGCTATTCCGCTAGTCAACACGGTTTCTGCATTGGCCAACGTGTCAGATAGTGCTATCAAAAGCGCTGAATACAAATTTCATAGCTACTTATCATCTGATGCAAAAAAACACTTTGGCTTGGCAACCTCTTGCTCATTGCTGTTGTACGTAGATTCAGATCCGAATCCGGCGAATAAAAAACCTCGTATTGTGCCGGCATCGTTAATGCGCGATGAACGTTCTTTACAGTTTGCAGGAGATCAATACTTTACTTCGAAGCGGATAGCAGTCGCCTATGGCATCGAAAATTTTTTATTGCAACAACGATTGTTTTTGGCTGTATGGGATGAATTCGGCCCTAAACTGGATGCCTCTACTTTGGGTGACAGAGATGATACTAATCAGTCCCGGGTATATTCGCTGTGTGCTGAATATGCTCAAGTGCTGCGAGATAAATCGATCGTCGTTTTTCCTCGTAAGTTTGTCGGGGCGGACAAACGCACTTATGACACTAAGATACTGATTCCCGCGACCGTCGCTTTGGTTACATCGATTGCGACGGTGTGTGATTTGAACAATATCAAGAAAGACGATCAATCCATTTATGGTCAAAGCGTTTCTTTAATGTTTGCACGATATAATCAGCTTGAAAAAATATTCAAACATAAGGATTCAGTGAGAGAGTTCGAAAAATTCATAGCTGCATGGACACCAAGGCTGAGCTAGTGTCATGAAATCGGTCGCATCCAACAATGCCAATGATTTATCCAGCCTGGGTTCAAACATTCGAAATCTTGACTGGTTCGTTAATACGTTCGAAAGCTACTCCAGATCCATGGAGACTCATATCGGACGGCGTTTTGAAATTGACGAAGAAGCGTTGAGGTTGACGTATTTTGATTGGATTGAACAATTTGACTCTGATCCAATCAAGCAGTACGCAAAAGATGACTATTGGGATTGTGTGGATTATATCGCCGCATTGGGTTTAACCGGCTTGATTCAAAAGAACCCGCTGAGTCTGTCAAGTGATGAGTTCGTGGGTGATCAGCTAGATCCAGACAAACTGGTTCGGTTGTTTGGCTTAAAGTTGCAACATGTAGACGACATTCCAGACATCATCGAGTTCTGGCCCGAAGGATTTGTCTATGTTTGTTTTTGTATAACGTTCATTAACAATTTAGAGCTACAAAAAACCGGTAAAACAAGACGTCTAAATGACGAGGCCTTTGATCTGAGGCGCTTCTGGTGGACGTTCAAGGAAAATGTGCAGGAAGATGATGCGGCCGTAGTACATTTTTTTGATCGCATAATGGGCAATGATCCCACTCCTAGTAAATCGAATGCGCTGGAGGCCAGGCGCGCTATGAAAGGCCAGCGATACTCCGAGCTGAGTTCTGCCAGTTCGCCAGAACTTCATAATGACGGTGACCAGAAAAACTAGGTTTTCACTGCGCTGTTACAACAGGCAGTCTATGACTCAGGTTTGATTTGCGACCGTTCGTTCTTGAGCAGATAGGACATATGTTGTAACGAAGGGTTCGCCAGTTTCGCAGTCCAGTAATTCAGAACGTTTGTGATCTCCTCTTACTCGCCATCGTGCGATGTTTCTTAACGTGCTGAATAAACCTCTGAACCCGAATCCTTTGGCTACTGGCCAATCCGCCACAATGGGATGTTGATCGCCTGCGCCGACTCCAAAGCTTACTGGTCCAATCAGCTCATCGATACTGTGTGTTACCGAAGATCTGGAATTCCCTTTGGAAGATTTCTTAAGCTTCTTAAGGTTTCGTGTGAGTAGCCCTAGATAGGGCATGCCGGGGTTTGCCGGTGCGTTGCAAATGGGCGTTTTGCAACACGTTGCATAAAAACGCAGGAGTCCGTTGGGTGAAAGCCGAAGTGCTCCCAGATGTTCCTTGCCTCTTGTCAGTTTAAGGTGTGCCGGCGACAACTGGATTATTTCGGTACCACCGTTGGCAAGGAGGACTTTCTCGGCGTTGCCCAAATGTCGCGAATAGCTCTGGCAATCATCGCAATAGCACACTATGTGCGTATTTGTTTCTTTCTTGTGTAGAACTGCCTCGGCCGAAAAAGACCCGCAGTCGCACGTGACGATAAGTGTGTCAGACATGATTGTTCTCAGTACAAACATGGGTATCAACCAACGACAATACAGGGATTCGGGAGTTTATGTAGAAGCTACCCCCAATTGTTTGGCGTTTGTACTTTCAGCTTGAGGTAATATAATCAAACTCTCCAACGATTATGCGCGCAGCAGATGAATCAATTGGCTGACGATGCCATGAACCTCCGCGGTCAAAGTGCAACTGATGAAAACATCCTTCAGCTGAGCGACGTTCGTAAATCCTTCGGTTCATTGACGGTGCTGGATGGTCTAAGCCTGTCAGTAAATCGAGGCGAGGTTTTTGGATTTCTGGGGCGTAATGGTGCCGGTAAATCGACGGCCATCAGAATTCTGATGGGTATAAGCCGACTCGATGGAGGGCATATTTCGATATTCGGCAAACCCTTGCTGGAGGATGTGATCGGAATTCGTCAGCGTATTGGTTACGTAGCACAAGATCAGAACATGTATCCGTGGATGACTCCCAAAGTTTTAGGCCGCTTTGTAAGAGGGTTTTATCCTCGATGGGATGAGAAACGCTATCTACAGCTTGTCGATGATTTCAGCCTTCCTCTAAAGCGCAGGATCGGTACGTTCTCGGGGGGGATGAAAGCCAAGCTGGCACTGACACTTGCCTTGGCCACACGCCCTGAGTTACTCATTTTAGATGAGCCTACGGCCGGTATGGATCCAGTAGCGCGTCGCGAGTTTCTTGATCTTGTTCGTGACCAGACCATGAGCGATGGCGCCACTACTTTTTTCTCCACGCACTTGATCGATGAGATCGAGGCGGTTGCTGATCGCATCGGTATTGTTGAGTCAGGTCGAACGGTTTATGAAGGTGATCTGGATCCCTTGCGAAACAGCATTGCCAGCTGGTCAGTTGCAATGAATGATTATGTTCCTGGTAGCTTGCCAGGGGAATTTGCTCAACAGCGATTAAGAGTTCTTCAAGAGGGTGAGAGGCAGGGACGCTGGGTCATGACAATGCAATTTTCGCAGGAGGATCTGGCTTCCCGTGAAATCATTCTCAATACCGGGTGGCGGCACGATCCCATGTCTCTTGAGGATGTGTTTATCGCCGTTGTCGCGAAGGCTTAGCTCATGGCTGCGCTGTCGTTATTGGGAAAGGATGTTCGAGAACATCGCTCAGCTGTATTTTTTCTCAGCGCAGGGTGTCTCGTTGTAGTCATGCTGTTGCTCGCACAAAATGCGGCGGCTGCCTACAGCATGAGCGCATTTGAAATAGTGCGCTTCTCACTGATCAGCTTATTACCATTGGTGGCATTAATTATTGGCAACAGATTGATTGTACGGGAATACCTAAGTGGTACACGTCTTTTTGTCGAAGCTCTGCCCATGGGGCCTAACCTGCCGCTGGTGCTAAAGTACCTGCTTGGTTTTCTCTATCTTGCATCGCTCTCATCCGCAATGATCTTGTTGGCTGCGCAGCAGGCAGGAATCGCCGATGACGTGACATTGGACTACGTGATGTTAATAGTTGGCAAAACCCTTGTGATGGTGTCTCTATACTGGAGCATAGTGTTTTGTTTCAGTCTTTGCGGTTACCTGCGTATTGCCCTTTATGCACTTAGTGCTGCCATCGTAGCTTTGATAGCGTTTTATCCAGGTATCGATTCATCCAGGTTTGCACCATTTGCGTTGATGGATGATCAGTTGTTTGTTTATGAGCGTGACATCGTACCCTGGATTGACATAGCTATAACTCTACTGATGTCTCTTGCGTTTACTGTGGCAGGCTTTGTATTGAGCCGAATTGGCGAGGGCTCAGTTGTGGAGCGTTTAGCTAAACCGATGACTCGACGAGATTATGTTGCACTGGGTGTTCTCTTTTCTGCAGGCCTGGCTGTTTGGTCCACGTTGGTTGAAGAGAATCAAAGAGCGCCCGTTGACTTTTCAAGTAGTGCGGTTATCAGGCTCAGTGATCCATCAGTTTCAGTGTTGTATCTTGATTCACAGTACAAAGAGTCGGCACAGGAGCTCGCTAACCGAACAACTGATTCACTGTTGGCGCTTCAAGCAACGCTAGGCCTTTCCCGATTACCCGATGTTCGATTGTCCCTGACACCCGGTCGAGAAAAACATGATATTGACTACGCCACTCGAGATGGCGTGTTTATTAGCGCTAACTGGTTAGAACATGATAGCTATGACGACGCTATCCTGGATACTGTTTTGTTGCATGGTGTGCTCAGTGCGCAGACAGGTGGGCGAGCCGTGTTCGAACCCTATCACTGGGTATTGGATGGGTTTACAAGATGGTGGGTAGAGCAGGGTAACTCCAGGCTCAGGGAGACACATCGTTCCGAGCTACTGGCCAGAGCCTTATGGGCGCTTGATAGAGAACCGCAAGCGGATCGCCTTATCAGACGTTGGCAATTGATCGCAGATCGGTTTGCCTACCCCTCGGCCGAAGCGTTGGCATGGGTTGCCATGACCTACATCGAACAAGAGATGGGAAGAGAGACGGTTATTGCCTTAGCTGCGGAATTTCTAACTCAACCCATGGGTTCATCCTTGTCTGCGACATTAAAAGATCGACGTGAAGGTGTGCAGACGCGGGTAGAACGTATTGTTGGAATGCCGATAGACGAATTTCATCGGCAGTGGCGTGCCTGGCTGCAGAATCAGCGCGATGATCCGCAGATTCAGTCATTGTTAGCCTTTATACCTGCACTAAAAGGCTCTGTGGTCAGTGAAATTGATGAATTTGGTACTCAACAGATCCTGGCTTCTTATGTTCCCTTGGATGAAGGCCGTGGGTTAGCGACCGACATCAGCGCACTTGATGGGCTCTGCATCATCAAACATGATTATCTGGGACCGTTTGACACAGAGTTTGAAGTCTCAAAAGACTATGAGAGTTCGGCTAACTGCGATGCTGAGAGTCCGGCCCATGAGATACGCAGTATCTACGCGACAGGCGATAGGGTGTTTATAGCTCTGGATTACGAAGGTTCTGTGTTTCATCAACCATTGCGTTTGCATGCTGAGCGACTGACCATCCGATGATTCGCCTGATAAGCAAGGAGTTTAGACAGCTGTTACCAATCGCCGGATTGTGGTTGTCGGTTTTGTTGCTGGGTTTCATCATTCATTTTCTGACTGAACGAATCGATGAAGAGACGTTCGCAGGCTGGTGCGAAGGCTATTGCGACTATAGTAGCAATACAGCCATAGCGATTTTCTCAGCGCTACTGGCCCTTGTGACCGCCTACAGTTTGTTGCCGCGTGAGTATGATGATGCGACCATTGACTTCTTGCGCGCGCTACCTGTTTCAAACAAAGTGATTTTTCTAGCAAAAGTCGCGGCAGCCTGGATACTGCTCTGTGTGATCAATTTGCTGAGTTACAGCATTGATGCAGCTTTGCTAACTGCTAATCCAGGATCCATTGACGGCAGATTTTATCCGCAGGTCTGGGCGACGCTTTTGTGGCGCGATTGTGTTTTTGCATTCATCATTTTGTCGCATGGGGTGCTGTTATCCTGGTTTCGCATAGTTGGCCTTGTTGTTTATGCGATCTACCTGGTGGGGATAATGTGGGCCGAAAGCAGTCTGGGCACCTCAGGGGTATGGAGCATATTCAGTTTGTTGTCTAACGAGTACAACGGATCTGATCTTGTTGTGAATTCCAAAGCGCTGATGATTCACAGTGGTATAGCTGTGCTGATGCTTTTGATAGCCTACCGATTGTGGAGTCGCACTGAATCCAGCGTATCCGGGGCCCCGCGCTCGACTCGCGGAACGCGTATTGTGCAGGGGCTTTTGGCTTTTTTGGGGTTCTCTGGTTTGGCCGCTGTACTGGCTTATAGAGTTGTCGTGGGAACTGGTTCGAACCCCAACGAAGTTCTATCTGTTGTTGCTACAGATCACTTTCGTTTTGTGTATAAAGCATCTCGCCAAGCAACTCTTGATTATATGCTAGAGCACGCCGAAGCTGATTTTGAGCAGTTAGGAGATTTGCTTGGTGTGGATCAATTGCCGAATGTTCGTGCGGATCTCTCAGCACAGAGTGAACATGCAGCGGGTCTTGCCAAATGGAAAAAAATACAGATGGATCTCAATGCGTTTAGTGATGATGTGTCTCTGCGACGAGTTCTCAGTCATGAAGTTGCTCATGTCTTGCAGGCTGTTGAGTCTGACAGAGCGTTAGCTGCAAATTACTCAGCAGTTAAATTTTTCATCGAAGGGATGGCGCAGTACACCTCTTTTGAAATTGTCCCGGAGTCCGCTCGTAGAAAAAGTAACTGGGAGATCGCAAGTGTTTCCTGGGGGCGCCAGTCTATTGAATTTAGTGATCTCATTGATGAAGGCAGTTTTAGTAAACGCTTTGATCCGGAGTTGCATTATAGTTTGGGGGATTTATGGACAAAAGCGTTTGTGGACACTTGTGGTGAAGCTGCGCTTGGAGATTTTCTAAGGGCGTCCGGTCGTGAGGGTGCAATCGAAAATCTGCCAGCAGAGATCTTCTGGCGAGACACTACGCGGGAAATTGATTGTGATCTTGATACTGTCAACGTTAACTGGCGTAAACAGATGGCTGCCCTTTATGAGGCGGTAGACAAAAGAAATTATCCGGTATTTTCTGATGTTGTTATTGAACGCGACAGAGCGAGTAATCAAATAAAAATATCAGCCTCGCTGAGCGCTTTTACTACTGACAATGCTGATAGTGATTCAGGCTCTACAGATGATTTTCGAGTGCCAAGTAGATTCATGATCAGGGTAGGTGCGGTCAGTAATCAGCTAGTATCCAGCGTTGATCGGGTTTATCGAGGCCGAGTAGCTGGAGAGGGTAGCAATAAACGTATCGAGTTTGCAGTGCCTGCTTCCGCGGTAGCGCAAAGCAGATTTCGTTATCAGTTGGGTTTTCTGCCTACAGGGGGAGAGCGTTACTACTATGAAATCTGGAAGCGAGGAAGTGCTCCTTGATGAGTAGAGCGCCTGATAGCTAACCTGCTAGTCTTAGGGTGTTAGTAAGCATGCTTGATTGCCCTAAAGATTCCATTGATGTTTGTCCCCAGCGACTAACAAAGTCCACAGCACGTAATGGTTTATCGAAAAGATAACCCTGAAATTGCTTTATACCCAGCTCATGCAGAAGGCAAAGCTGCTCTCTGGTCTCTATACCTTCCGCCACAATCTCTACATTTAGCTCCGTGCATATTGCAACGAGATGGGGTAGCACGACGGGATCGTTCAACCATTGACGATCTATCTTAGCCAAATCCGGTTTCAAGGATGAGAACCTGCTTAGATTAACCGGCTCTGCTCCGACACTATCCAAAGCGATCGTTATGCCTTGTCCACGCAGTTCGCTCATTACTTCGCTATCAGGAAACTGTGCTTTCTCTGGTAATTCCAGAATTATCTGCCTACCCTTCAAACCAGCGAGCTCCAGCTCATTGTTCAGTATTGCCAGAAAGGCTGGATCGTTAACTGACTGCTCACTCACATTTATCGAAATTTGAAAATCCTGATCGACGATACCCGTGGCAATCCAGCGCGATAAGGAATGTATAGAAAGTGACAGGACCTTTTTGTCTACTAATCCGCCCAGCGAACCCGAGCGCATATCTGTCAAGAAGTCCGCCGGTAGAACAATGCCGCCGTCGCGTGATCTTAGTCGCACCAAAGCTTCAGCACCAACGAGCTTATAGCTACCTGGTTTCTGGATGCTAACCATAGGTTGATACCAAACCTCTATGCGCTCTTCGGATAGAGCCCGTTCTACGGTGCGCGTTGCCATACCACCTTTTGATCTTTGGAAGTGTTGGCGTTTTTTCTGTTCGTACATTAAAGTGTCTGCTTCAATCAAAACATCTTCTAGTGGCTTTGTTTCGCTAGATGTAGCCAAGCCAATACTGCAACTAACAGCGTGGGTTCCCTGGCTGGTGGTCATCAGCTCATCAAAAGCATTGTGAATACGAAGTGCCAACTCTGTTGCTGCGCTCTCATCCATGCCCGGTAGTATCACAACGAATTCGTCGCCACCCCAACGTGCTAGTGTCGTCCCTTCGTCAATTTCTTTCGTCAAGCGCTCAGCGACTGTAATGAGTACCTCATCTCCAGCTGCATGGCCATACAGGTCATTAACATCTTTGAAGCCGTTCAGATCGAGAAACATAACTGAGTGAACAGCTTGTTGATCATCGTTGAGTTGTTCAATCACTTTGTTCGCATGTTTTCTGTTGAGCAGACCTGTCAGCTCATCATGTAAAGCCTGATAGCGCAGGCGGGCTTCAACTTCAGTTCTCTTCTTCTGATCGTTTTCCAGATCACGCGCCAGAGTATCAATGATGCGCGCCATGTGACCAATCTCGTCGTTGTTGTGATCAGCAACACGTGCAGTCAGATCGCCGTTCATGATTTTTTTTGCTGCGCTGGACGTTCGTTTAAGCCGTCGAGCGATCGGGACAAAACAGAACATATAGCTAGCCAATACAAATGAAATGGAGGCAAGCGTTGCCAGGAACAGAATTCGCCGTAGTTTGATTAAGGGCGCGTATGCTTCGGCAGTGTCTATTTTGACTACCAGTCCCCATCCGGTATCGGGAATTGTCTCTATAGCCAGAATCGATTCCACACCACGATAATCCTTCGACTGTACTATTCGACCACCGTATGCGTTTAAAGCGGCGTTGATTGGCAGGTTTTTATGTTTGGGAACAATCTTGTTAAATGCAGCCTTGCGATCAAATCGTAGCGTCGTAATAATTTGAGCATGTCCATTAGGAGTGGGTTGTGCGATGTGCGCCTCGCTGCTGTTGCCCACACCTTCGTGTTTGGCGACTAAGTCGGTAATGGGATTAAGGCGGGATTCCATGATCAAAGCTCCGACCACATTGTCAGACTCACCAATGATTGGAGTTACGATGCCGAGCCTTTCAACGTCGTCAGCATTCCGGAAGGCATCACCAAAGATTGTCTTCACGGTGCGCATTGAGCGTTTAATAAGAGTTGGATCGGCAGGTTTCCAGCTAAATCCCAATGATTCACCCAAGGTTTCTCCGTCACGATCTACCAATCGCAAATCCACCACTGCTGAGCCGACGATGCCAGCTTTGCGTTGCAGGGTAAGAGCAAGTTGCTGAAGTGGCCAAGGTGCAGCAGGATTGATTATGGCAAAGCCGTCGTAACCGCCAATTATTAATTGTTGAAATTCAGACAGGTCCTGCCTGTCCCTTTCTGCCATGCGATAGGCGTTGGTAGCTTCAACAAAGTGTCTGACGTGAGCACCGGCGGCCAGGCTGCGAGCATCCTGGGCATAACCGCCCAGTATTTCGTTAATGCGAGCTGTTTCGAGTCGCTGCGTGTTTTGTAGCGCCGATTCGGTGCGTTCGGTTATTTGACGATCTACCAGATTGATAGCAATCGCACTCACTGCCACCAGCGGCACCAACACCCCCAACAGACAAAGTACTAGTTTTGCGCGTATGCCCACGGTTCCACCTCCTTTCCACAACAACGACGCTTTTCAACACCAGGAACTCGAGGGATTCAAGGTGTTCAAAAGAGCGGTAATTCCCAATTCTTAAGAACTGTTTCGCAGAATTCGTGCCCGAAAATGTGAGTCACTTCAGATTTTGAGGCTCAGGCACACACTGGTTCGAGAAGTTGGCATGGATGTGATTTCTGAAAGCAGCTACAACCCTTGCGTGATGGGCTTTTCATCGACGTGCA